>CAVZJE010000012.1:0-91971 GCA_963775545.1 uncultured Alphaproteobacteria bacterium | reverse complement strand
CCGGCGCCGAGGTCGAAGTGCGCGCTCGGTCCGTTGATGGTCATCGCGACCGCCGTGTACCAGGTCAGGTTCGATCCGAACTTGTGCTTGTAGTTGGCGGTGAGCATGTCGGCCTCGTTGTCGTTGTCCATCGCGAACAAGCCGCAACCGTTGCCGCAATCAGTCCCTGTTGATCCAGGAATTGGAGTGGTGCCGAACGGCGTATTGTGCTGTCCGGGATCGCCCTGCGCCTTGAACGCGTGAGCCCAACCGCCGCTGAAGCTGTCAACCGGGCTCAACTCCTGGGTAAAGAACAGCCAGGTGCCGTTTCGTGTCCGCTCGTTCTGGAATGCGATGAGCGGGCTCACGTAGCGGTGCATCATTTCAAAGATGCCGCCGACCGTGGTCTTGGTCGAGAACGTATAGAGAGCCGCGACCTTGAAGGCGTCTTCGTCGGCCACGTCGGCGTTATAGACGGCGAGCTGCGCGGCGTTGGGGAAGCATCCGGCGCCGCCGACAGGGCAATTGACCAGCGCAAAGTTGGTCTGGTTTTGGGCTCCGACGCCATAGATGCCGGAGACGTCGCTTTGCCGGTTGACCTTGAAGTGCCGCTCGTAAGCGACCGTGGCGTAGAACGGACCCCTGGTGTAGCTCAGGTCGGCACTGACCGCGTTGGAGAACGCGCCGTCCTCGCAGCCATTCGGGAAAAGCCCGCCGCTGGTCGGATCGTTACCGCCGGTACAATCGGATTTGCCTGCGGCGATATTGTCGCTGATATCGGAGCGGTTCTGGCCCGGCGAGAACAGGGCGTTGAACTGGAAGCCGCCAATCGTCGGCGATTCGTACCAGATCGAGTGATCGAGACGGCCACCGAATTCGACGCGGTTGTCGCCGCCGGTGTTGCCCATGATGACGTTCATGCTGCCGATCTCGCCCGAGAACGGGTTGAAGCCGCCTGTGGAATTTGCATATGGGGTGTTCGTCTTGCCGATCTTGATCGCGCCCCATTCGGGATTTGCAAAACCGATATAGGTATTACGGTTGAACAACGCGCCGTTGACGCTGTTGCTGAGGGCGGCGTTGCTCTGTTTCGCGCCGGGTGTGTTCGATACATCGAAGCCGACTTCGAGCTGATAGACGAAGTTGGCCGGGAAATTCGGCATGCGCTGGAAGCCGCGCACGCCTAGGAAGGAAGCGTTACTTGAAATCGCCGGCAACCAGCCGAAATTGCCGGACGGGAAGGGCTCGCTCTGGCCGGTGAAAACTGGGTTGTTGTTGATGTTTCCACTGAGCGCCTTGGTCGTATCATCAACCGAGACGTCGATATTGCCGTAACCGGTGATCTCGCCGCCCGGCGTGTAGAACGTGAGCGGATTGCCCTTCTTGTGCTCGAAGAAGCCGTGTCCGTTGGCATCGATCTCAGGCGCGACGAGGGCCGGCGGCGGCGTCGGCGTACGCGTTGCGAGCACAGCCGCCGCAGCTGGCGACATGCCAGGCTTGGCGGGCGTGGCGTTCCTGACGGCGGCAGCATCATGCTTGTTGATCTGCGACCTCAACGCCGCATTTTCGCCTGCGAGCTTGGCGTTGTTTTTTTCGATCTTATCGAGCCGCGCCAGCACGTCGTCGAGCTTGTCGGCCGAAGCCGGTAGTGCGTGGAACGTGATGCCCGCTGCGACAAATGCAGCGCCTAATGCCAACTTTCTCATCGTCTTGCCCCCTAGAATGATTTCGAGGTCCAGCCTGTCGTGGCAGGTTAATACCGTCAAATGGGCGGTGCACCGGAAAACCTCCCGCAAGCGCGAGATAGAAGGTTCCAATAATTAAACTAAATTTATTCTATTTCAGTAGGATAGCACCGCTATCGGAGCTTTGTTGCAGCGCGAGAAACAATGTGTCCTCACGGCAACAGTTAGGAATAATGTATACCAAGACAGGGAATAGTCGGCATAATGGTCGGGACCGGCCGACCAAGCCATACGGGAATCCTTAACCAAACCGTTCGGGAATAACCGGCAGCGCCGTGTCGTTCGTCCGCCGTTTCGCTGCCCACGTCGGCGCGTTTCCGCATTCCGCGCGCGCAGCATCGCATGTCATTGCGCGCCAGGTTTGAGGCGGAAGGAACATTGAGACGGAAGGAACATGCGGGAACTCCGAGCCTTGTTGGCTCTTGAGCTGCTCTTGAGCTGTTGGGCCAATGCGTCGGATGGCAGCGACAGACGCGCAGCCGCTCCCGCCCTATCAACCCAGGTTCATCTCCACCGCGATGCGGATCAGGTCGGAATGATTTTTCGCGTTCAGCTTTTGCTTGAGCAGCGAAGTCGTGTTGGCGACCGTCTTGTAGGAGATGCCGAGCGCATCGGCTATTTCAGCGATCTTGTCGCCTCGTCTCAGCAGCGTCAGAATTTCCAACTCGCGCGTCGTCATCTTGGTTGTCGGGTTGGCCCTGACAGCGGCGGACGAAAAGGTGACGGCTTCCGCCAGGTGCGGCGAAATGTAGTTTTCTCCAGCGGCCACCTTGTGGACGGCCTGAATGAAAAGCCGCGGGTCGTCCGATTTGGAGAGATAGCCTTGCGCACCCATCTCAATCGCCCGCACCACGAAGGCCGGATCGTCGTTCATGCTGAACATGATGATCTTGGCGTCGGGGTCTTCCTTACGGACTTGCCGCATCAACTCGAAGCCGGAAACGTCCGGAAGCTTGATATCGATAACGGTAATGTCCGGCTTGTTTTGCACAAAGGCCTGATAGCCGGCTTTGGCGTCTCCGGCACCTTCGATTTCCACGGTCGAATCCGAAGCAAACAATGACCTGCATCCCGATACGACCACCGGATGGTCATCGACGATCAATACCTTTGTTGCCAACTTCAGACTTTCCGACATCGAAACCGCACCCATTTCGCTGATATAAACGCGGATCGAAGTCCAACAGAGTAGAATTTCTCTAGATAATTCGGATTGTGTCCGCACCGAGCGAGGTAATTGTCCGAACGACGGATAAGGCATTACTCAGGTAGTCATGTCGTTATCATATGAGCGATTGAGCGATCGATTTTGACTTTGTCGAATGGGCGGCGGCTGAAGTAATTCAGACTGGAACATCGGTGGCCTGCTTGCCCGCGTGCACACCGTCGCGTTGCGGCAGCAGCGCCACGCAGGCGATGATGACGATCACAAGAATTGCAGATGCGGAGAACCTGCTGAAGGCGAGACCGCCGTGGTCGAGCGGCTTGTCGAGAAGATCTCCGAGCGTGGCCCCCAGCGGGCGGGTCAGGATAAAAGCAGCCCAGAACAGCAGCGTTCTCGAGATGGAGGTGAAAAAGTAAGCTCCGGCTATCAATACCAGGCCTACGGCAAACACCATTGCACCACCTTCGTAGCCAAGACGATTGGTGTCGGCCATCCAGTCACCGAGGGCCGTGCCGAGCGTCTGGGAGAACAGGATCGCCACCCAGTAAAACCTCTCGATCTTCGGCGTCGAGACTGTGTCGACCGAGATCGATCCCGCCGACCAGTACCATACAGCGAGCGAGGCCATCAGCAGCGCGAACAACAGCAAGGCGCCCCCGGGATAACCGACCCCCAGCGAGCGGTCGGCAAAATCCGCTATGGTGGTGCCTGCGGTCGTGGTCGCGATCACGACCAGCCAATAAAGGAACGGATGGAATTTCTTCACAGCGATCTGCGCAACCATCGCCACAACGAAGATCCCGATGAAAATGAGGCTGCTGACGGCATAGCCGAGATTTATGGACATCGAAACGGCGTCGCCGCCGGTCTCCCCGAGCGTCGTCGCGAGTACCTTGATGAACCAGAAGACAGCGGTGACTTCAGGGACCTTGCTGCGTTCGATTTCTTGATCCATCCAGGTACCCTTAACTCCGAAGCGTCCGAACTTTATTTCCAAGCCGCGCTTGACCCAACGATAACTACCATCTTCCCGACTATGTCAGTCGCGGAATCCAGAATATCAACGAGACCCGCCGGGTTTCCTGGCACGCTGTTTACATTTTAAATTGATGAGTTCGCGCGTGGGTCATGGTGGGAGGAGGCTGCATGTAGAGTATTGGCAGGTACGGGGTGGCCTGGTTTGCAGCAGTCACCGCGATCCGGGCTAAAATCGGCATCGAAACGCGGATCGAAGTTCAATAGAATGGAACTTCTCTAGTGTGGCGGTTCAGAAGTCCGCATCATTGCTGCCGCGGGCTCGTCATGCGGACTTCCGAACCAAAGCCACACTAGATCAATAGGTTTGCTAGTGTCCCTTCGATTCCGAAGTTCGAAACGTGGCTCCGTAAAATGCTACGAACTTCGGAATCGGGACACTAGATAATCGGGATCGTGTTCATGTGGAAAAGGCTTCCTCTGCGGGCTCGGCTTTTTCTGCCGACGGTGGCGTTGATCGCAGCCTCTCTGCTGTTCGGCATTTTTGCCTTGCAAATGTTTTCGCCTGAACAATTTGAGAACGAAAACCAGCAGGATATGGCTCAGGCGAGCGCCGTGACCAAAGCGCTCAACGCAGCCCTTGCAGTGACCGCTAACCCCCAGGCGACGCTCGATGCCTTTGCTGAAAGCATCGAGAGCGGAGATGCCATTCGGTTCCGCAAGGCTGCAGCTTCCGCGGACAGCCCCAGGATAAGGCTGACCACCGACGGGGTTCCTCAATGGTTTATCAGCCTGCTGCGAATACCCAACGTCGCTTCGGCTTACCCGGTTCTCATCGGGCAACGGCGCGTCGGCGATATCCTTTTTGTCCCCGATCTTTCAGCCGATCTGCTCGAGAAGTGGCTTGGTTTCCTGGCTATCGTGTTGTCGGGGTCGGTATTGCTGGTGCTGGCGGCCCTCAGCGCTTATCTGACGACGACGCTGGCGTTGCGGCCGCTGGAGCAACTCGGCGCAGGTCTGGCGCGGATGCAACAGGGTGATTACGACAGCGCCATTCCGCTGCTCGGCCCGCCCGAAGTCCGTAAAAGCTGTGAAAAGGCCAACCAGCTTGCGCTGCGGCTCAAGCAACTGGCCCACGAC
Organism: uncultured Alphaproteobacteria bacterium; assembly: GCA_963775545.1. Lineage (GTDB taxonomy): Bacteria > Pseudomonadota > Alphaproteobacteria > Rhizobiales > Xanthobacteraceae > Bradyrhizobium. The sequence goes on along the minus strand of CAVZJE010000012.1, from coordinate 86,967 downwards.
AACAGAAGCATGTTGCGCAAGATCGTATCGCTGCAGGACGATGAGCGCCGCGAACTCGCAAACGAGCTGCACGATGAATTGGGCCCGTTGCTGTTTGCCATCAGGGCCAACGCGATTGCGCTATCAGGATATGTGACGGACGCCGCGGCAAGCGGTGCGGAGGCGCCATCCAACCAGCTCCTTGAAGCCGCCGAGGCCGTCCAGCACGCCAGTCGCCGCATTCTCGAAGGGTTAAGTCCGCTTTATCTCGAAGAACTCGGACTTGAGAAAAGCATTCAAACGTTGCTTCAGAACGCGCATTCCACGTTGCCGACCGTCGCGACAGCTTCTCAGCTTGATCCGCGGCTGGATTCCCTCGACGGCCTGCTGTCGCAAACCATCTACCGCGTCATTCAGGAAGCGGTGACGAATGTCGTCAGGCACGCGCAGGCAACCACGTTAAACGTTGCCGCTGCGATACGCGATTTTGCGGTGACGATCGAAGTTTCCGACGATGGCGTTGGAATTCCCGACGACGCCTCGCTTGGCAGAGGGTTGGCCGGAATGTCCGATCGCAGCCGCGCGCTGGATGGAAAACTGGATTTGTTGCGAGAGGGAGGCAGAACCATCGTGCGCTGCTGGTTGCCCTTGCAGTCACAGTCTCGCCAAGTCTGATGCGCGCATCAAGCCTGACGCGCACAGGCATTCTACGGCTCAATTTTCCGCAGCACCCGAGCGGATCTGTTCCGCCGTTAGCCGCGGAGACCCCTCGCCAGCGGCCTCGGCATCCCTGATCAATGCGGCGATGCGGTGCGATAGTGGCGCCTTCAAGCCGCGCCGCTCGGCAATCCCGGTGATCACGCCTTGAAGATAATCGATCTCGGTGCGGCGGCGACGCTCCAGGTCTTCCCACATCGAGGAGCGCGCTTGCGGATCGATCTTCATGGCCGGCGCCAGCGCGATCGCAAAAAGAGCATCAGGCAGCCGCAACAGATGCGGCGTCCAGCTCAGCGGCAGCGGCGTCGGCGATACCGGCCGAATCCCTTCCGCCCGCACCGCCGTCAGCCCTTCGGCGATCTGGTCGGCGAACAGCGCCCGCCAATCGCGCTGGGCAAGCTGCTCGCGCAACGGCAGGCCGGAAAGCGCATTGATCGCATTGTTCAGATTGACGAGCAGCTTGCCCCATTGCACGCCGGCGATGTTATCCGTGGCGTGGATCGCAAGCCCCGGCACCGAAAGCTGCGCGGCGATGTCGGTGGGATCGCGCTCGATCACGATATCGCCGGAGGTGGCGCGATGAAATCGCCCTTGCCCCGCCGCGATCACGTTGAACGGGACCATCGCCGCGAGCACCCTTCGCCCGGGTAGCCGGCCGCGCAACACCGGCACATTGGCGATGCCGTTTTGCAGGCTGACAACGGCCGCATCGGGCGGCGCGTACCGTCCAATGGCGTCCGCAATCTCGGCCGTGTCCGCACTCTTGACGGCGACCAATATCACGCTCGCATCGGCTAAAATTTTAGGATCCTCGGACAGCGTCAGCTGCCGAGATGCCACATGCCAGGACGAGCCTTCGAGGCTCGACAAGGTCAGTCCGAATTGCTCGATCTCCGCCATCACACGCGGACGCGCCAACAGCGATACGCGGCGGCCCGCGCTGGCCGAGACGCCGCCGACGAAGCAGCCGATGCTGCCGGCGCCCGCCACGACAATCGGTCGGTCCTGCACCATCCCTACCCGCAGATTTCAAGCAGATAGCCTCTGGTAGCCGACATCGGACGGCTTGTCGCCTTGTAACCGTCATACCGCGTGATTATGGTTTCGAACTAGCGGGGCGGACAATCGGCAGGAGATGACGATGGGCTTACTCGATGTATTGAACGGAATGCAAAACGGTCCGCGCGGCCCCTCGACGCCGAGCGCGCAATCCGGTGGCGGGATGTCGCCGATGACCATGGCGATCCTGGCGTTGCTTGCCTACAAAGCCGTCAAGCACATCGGCGGCGGTTCTTCGACCACCAGTCCGGCACCCACCCCGGCAGCGCCCGGCGGCGGCGGATTGGCCGGAAGCCTCGGTGGCGGTCTAGGTGGACTTGGCGACGTGCTGAAGGGCGGACTGGGCGGCATACTTGCGGGTGGTGCGGCCGGCAGCGCCATCAGCGGCGGACTGGGCGACCTGCTCAAGCAACTGCAGCAGAACGGCCACGGCGAGACCGCCAATTCATGGGTGAGCCCCGGGCCGAACAAGCAGATAGCAGCGGGCGATCTCGCCAACGCGCTCGGCGCCGATCAGATCAACAGTCTGATGTCGCAAAGCGGCCTGTCACGCGAGGATCTGCTGAACGGGTTGAGCCAGCATCTGCCCGAAGTCGTCAACCATCTGACGCCGGACGGACGGCTGCCGACGGAAGACGAAGTGGCGGGGCGGCTCTGAGCGAGCCGCTATACGAAAAATTTTCATACGTGCTTTTTAGGGGAGAAAGACACTCATGATCAGGATCATCGTTATCGGCTTTATCGCCGGCATTATCGCGCGGTTGCTTTCGCCGGGCCCCAACAATCCGAGCGGCTTCATCCTCACCACCGTGCTCGGCATTATCGGCGCGTTCCTCGCCACCTGGATCGGCCAGGCCATCGGTCACTATGAGCTGGGGCAAGGCGCAGGCATCATCACGTCGACGATCGGCGCGCTGGTGATCCTGTTCATCTGGAACCGGCTGGTGGCAAGCGGCGTGCTCAGCGACTTCAACAAGTAGACCGCATCATTCAGGGGCGCCGATATCAACGGCGCCCCTGAATGTTTACCTTACGTGATGAGATGCGCGCCAGCGTCGATGCGGACGATCTCGCCGGTCATGTTGCCTGACTGCGGCAAAGCGAGGAAGCAGACCACGTTTGCAACGTCCTCGGCGGTGGAAGCGCGCTTGAGCGGCACCTTGGCGACGACGGAATCGCGGACCTTCGCCGCCCCTTCGACGCCGCGGCCCTTGGTAAACCACGGCGTGTCGATATAGCCGGGGCATACCGTGTTGACGCGGATCAGCGGCGCCAGCGCGCGCGCAAGCGACAACGTGATGGTGTTCAGCGCGCCCTTGCTTGCGGCATAGGCGACCGAAGAGCCGATCCCGCTGATGCCCGCAACCGACGACACGTTGACGACCGAAGATGCGCGGCTAGACGCCTTCGCACCGGCTTCCAGCAGCGACCGCGCGGCTCGCACCATCTGGAACGGCCCGATCGTGTTGACGCCGAACAGGCGCTGAAAATCCTCCGACGACAGCCCGTCCAGATTTTCATGCGGGACGTGCTTGGTGGTGCCGGCATTGTTGACCAGCACGTCGAGCCGTCCCCACGGAGCGGCGGCAGCGGCGATTTTCCGGCAATCCTCATCGCGCGAGACGTCGCCCTGAACCACGACGACGTCTGCGCCGGCGCTGCGGCAGAGATCGGCGGTCTCTTCGGCTTCCTTTTGGCTCGAGGAATAATTGATGAGGATGCGCGCGCCGCCCTTTGCCAGAATGGCCGCGGTCGCGGCGCCAAGTCCCGAGGCAGAGCCGGTTATAACGGCGCACAGACCATCCTTCGACATCGCATTTTCCTCGCGTCATTGACCATTTTCGAAAAGCCGCGGTGGTCTACCACACGGTTGCACCTCAAGAAACTCCATTGCGCGGAATAACCCTCGCTCCGCCACGCATCGCTACATTCCGCGTTTGCAGGCCACTAGCGCTTGTCAGCAAGACCCCTTTTCCCCATCATGGCCGGCAACAAGAGACTGTTGAGAAGCTAGCTGCGAATCCTCGCGTTTTCGCGAGATTTGGCGCCGGTTGCGACGAGGAACGCCGTGGAAGAAGCCGAGAACATCGTCGCGCAAACCGCCGAGCGGATATTTGCCGATCTGGCCGATGCGCAAACCATCAATCGCGACAAGAACGGCGGCTGGAAAGCGCCGCTGTGGCGGGCGCTGAGCGAAGCCGGCCTACCTTTGTCCTGGGTTGCGGAAGAATATGGCGGTTCGGGCGTCACCTTGGCTGAGGGTTTTGGCGTGCTGAGCGCGGCAGGCCGTTTTGCGCTTCCCGTGCCGCTGGCGGAAACCATGCTCGCGGGCTGGTTGCTGTCGCAAGCCAAGCTCGCCTGCCCTGAAGGCGAAATGACGGTGGCGCCCGCGGGCCCGAAAGATCGCATCACGATCAACACCGACGGAACTTTGTCAGGCCGTGCGCGCGGCATTCCCTTTGGCCGCGAAGCCAAACACATCGCGGTGTTCGCGCAGGACGGCAAAGCAAAGCCGTCGATCGCGCTGGTCGCAGCTAGCCATTGCCGGATCGAATCCAGTCTCAATCTCGGCGGCGACAGCAACGACACCGTGACGTTCGATCGCGTGGCCGCCATTGCCGTCAAGCCCGCGCCGGACGGCTTCGACGTTACCTCGCTGCTTCTGATGGGCGCGGTCATGCGCAGCCTGCAGATCGCCGGCAGCCTTGAATTGATGCTCGAGATCAGCGTGCGCTATTCCAACGAACGCGTCGCGTTCGAAAAGAAGATTTCGAAGTTTCAGGCAGTCCAGCACAATCTGGCGAAGCTTGCCGGCGAATCGGCGGCGGCGCTTGCGGCCGCAACTTCGGCAGCCGATGCCTTTGCCAGCGGCACGGCGTCCCGAGACGCCATGTTTCTGGAAGCCGCCTCGGCAAAAATCCGTTGCTCGGAAGCCGCCGAGAAGGCCGCCGCCATCGCCCACCAGGTTCATGGTGCGATCGGCTTTACCATCGAACACATTTTGCATCGCTATACGCTGCGGGCGCTGGCATGGCGCGACGATTTCGGCTCCGAGAGCTACTGGGCGGTCGAACTCGGCAAACGCGTGGCTGCGAATGGCGCTGACGAATTGTGGCCGCTGGTGGCTTCGCGCTGAATCCTGACATCTTAAATTCCGGACGCATAGCAATGACCGCAGCTCTTCGTTTTGACCCGATCCGCCTCCCGAGCGAATGCGTCGCGCTCCGCAAGGAAGTGCGGGCCTTCCTGGCGGAAGAGATCGCTGCCGGCACTTTCAATCCACACCATCCCAACCGAGAAGACAGTGACGCGCCGGAATTTTCCCGCCGCGTCGGCGCACGCGGCTGGCTCGGCATGACCTGGCCGAAGAAATATGGCGGCCACGAGCGTACGTTTCTCGAGCGCTATGTGGTGACCGAGGAAATGCGCGTCGCCAATGCGCCGACGCGGCGTTTCTTTGTCGCCGACCGCCAGAGCGGGCCGGTGCTGCTGAAATACGCCAACGAACGCATCAAGATGGACATCCTGCCGCGGATCTGCCGCGGCGAGGTCTGCTTTGCGATCGGCATGAGCGAACCGAATTCCGGCTCGGACCTGTTCGCGGCGAAGACCAGGGCGACCAGGACCGACGGCGGGTTTCTGATCAACGGCACCAAGATCTGGACGTCGTCGGCGCATATTGCCGACTACATGATCGCGATCTTCCGCACCTCACCGCCGACCAAGGAAAACCGCCGGCACGGCCTGACGCAATTCCTGGTCGACATGAAGACGCCGGGCATCCAGGTCAACCCGATCGGCCAGATCACCGGGCAATTCGAATTCAACGAAGTCGTGTTCACCGACGCCTTCATTCCCGACGATCACATGTTGGGCGAAATTGACGGCGCCTGGAAACAGGCGACATCCGAACTCGCCTATGAGCGTTCGGGCCCCGAACGTTTTCTGGAAACCTATTATGTGCTGACCGAGCTCGTCCGCGCGGTCGGGCCTTCGCCCGATACACGCGCCGCTGAGGGCATCGGGCGTCTGGTCGCGCAGCTTCACACCATGCGGCGAATGTCGGTCTCGGTAGCGGGCATGTTGCAGGCCGGCAAGGAGCCGGTCGTCGAAGCCTCGATCGTCAAGGACATCGGCACCATCTGGGAACAGCAATTGCCGCACCGGGTCCGCGACCTCGCCGCCTTTGTCGATGCGGATGCTTCCAACCGCGAGACGCTGGAAAATCAGCTAGCATTCGCGATCAAGACGGCGCCGAAACTCACCATTCAGGGCGGTACGACTGAAGTACTGCGCGGCATCATCGCGCGCGGGCTTGGCTTGCGGTAACGCGTGGCTGTAAACAGCTACGGCGGCGCTCTCGCATTACCCTCTCCCCTTGCGGGAGAGGGTGCCCGAGCATAGCGAGGGCGGGTGAGGGGTAAACGTTGAAGAACCCCCTCACCCGGCTCGAATTCGCTGCGCTCATTCTCGCCACCCTCTCCCACAAGGGGAGAGGGAAGAAAGCACCGTTGCGGGATAATTGTAAGTTACGGAGAGTCTAGATGAGCACCACCAAGGATATCGGCGTCGAGAAGATCGGACATGTCGGCCTGATCGAAATCGGCAAGCCCCCGCTGAACTTCTTCGACATCTCGCTGATCAACCAGATTGCGGACGCGCTGGAAGAATTCGACCGCGACATCGAAATCCGCTCGTCGGTGCTTGCCGCCCAGGGCCGGGCGTTCTGCGCCGGCGCCAATTTCAACGATCCGGCGCGGCAGGAGCAGGAGGCGCGTGCGAAGGCCGATCCGGCATCCAGTCTCGGCCCGATCGCCCATCTTTATGTCCAGGCCGTGCGCATCTTCCGCAACCAGAAGCCCATCGTCGCTGCCGTGCACGGCGCGGCGATCGGCGGCGGGCTGGGGCTTGCGGTGTCGGCGGATTTCCGCGTCACCTGCCCGGAGGCGCGCTTTGCCGCCAACTTCACCAAGCTCGGATTCCATCCCGGCTTCGGGCTGACGGTGACGCTTCCCGAACTGGTCGGCAAGAACAATGCCGAACTGATTTTCTACACGTCCCGCCGGGTGACCGGCGAGGAGGCCTGCCGGATGGGCCTTGCCAACGAATGCGTGCCGCAGGATCAGGTCCGCGAGCGCGCGATGAGGTTGGCGCAGGAAATCGCCGAGTGCTCGCCGCTCGGCCTGGTCTCGACCCGCGCCACCATGCGCGCCGGGCTTGCCGACCGCGTGCTCGCCGCCACCAATCACGAACTCGCCGAACAGACGCGGCTTCGCGCCACCGAAGACTTCAAGGAAGGCGTCAAGGCGACCGAGGAGCGGCGGATCGCCAACTTTAGGGGGCGGTGAGATATTTCCCTTCTCCCCTTGTGGGAGAAGGTGGTGGGGACGTAGTCCCACCGGATGAGGGGTTTCCATCCGCGGAAGACCCCTCACCCACCTTTGCTTCAATGGTTCTGGAACGCCGGCTTGCGCTTTTCGACGAACGCTTTCGCGGCTTCCTTGTGATCGGCCGTCTCGCCGGCGCGCGAGTGGTGGAAAGCCTCCGCATCGAAGCAGTTTTCCAGCGACAGCCGCTCGGCATTGTTGATGTTGCGCTTGATGTAGCCGAGCGTGATCGACGGCCCTTGCGCCAGCGACATCGCGAGTTCATGCGCGGCCGCACCGACCTCGCCGTCGGGAACGACGCGGGTCACCATCCCGAGCGCCAGCGCCTCCTGCGCCGTCAAGAGCGGCGACAGCAGATAAAGCTCGCGCGCCTTGGCGCTGCCGAGCATCTGCGTCAGGAAATAGGTTCCGCCGTAGTCGCCTGACAGTCCGACCTTGGCGAAGGCGGTGGTGATTTTCACGGAACTGGAGGCGACGCGAAAATCGCAGGCGAGCGCGATCGAAAGACCGGCGCCCGCCGCCGCGCCATCGAGCTGGGCCACCACGGGCTTCGACATCTCGTGCAGGATCCGCGAGACTTCCATGCCGCGACGCAGGTTGACCATCCTGGTCTCAAACGACTGCGGTGCGCGTCCCTCCGCCATCGACTTGACGTCGCCGCCGACACAGAACGTGCCGCCCGCGCCTTTCAGCAGGACGGCGCGCACCTCCTGATCCTCGGCGGCGCGCCGGGCGGCAGCCACCAGACCGAGCGTCATGTCTACGTTGAGCGCATTGCGCCGCTCAGGGCGGTTCATAGTGATCGTCAGCAGCCCGGATTCGAGATTTTGCAGGACGGTTTCGTTGCTCATGATGGTGTCGCCTTCGTCGCTTGTTATTATTGGCTTACGTCATTCCGGGATGGTCCGAAAGGACCAGACCCGGAATCTCGAGATTCTCAGGTGCGCAATCGCGCACCATAGTTCGCTCATTACACTCGCGCTCCGGAATGGCTGCGTGACTTCGTCACTTCTTCACCAGCGGGCAGCGCGATTCCGAGAGCGGCTGGAAGGCCTCGTCGCCGGGAATGGTCGCCAGCAGCTTGTAATCGTCCCAGCGCCCCTTCGACTCCTGGGGCTTCTTGACCTCGAACAGATACATGTCATGCACCATGCGGCCGTCCTCGCGGATATGGCCGTTCTTGGTGAACATGTCGTTGATCGGGGTTTCCTTCATTATTTTCATGACCGGCGCGGCGTCAGTCGTGCCAGCGGCCTTCACCGCCTGGAGATAATGCATCACCGAGGAATAGACGCCGGCCTGCGCTGCGGTCGGCGGCCGGCCGATCCGCTGCATGAAGCGTTTGGAAAACGCGCGGGTGTCGTCGTTGAGATCCCAGTAGAAGGCTCCTGCCACCAGCAGGCCTTGCGCGGTCGGAAGCCCGACGCCGTCGATATCGGTGATGAAGGCGAGCAACGGCGAGATCTTCTGGCCGCCCTTCAGGATGCCGAATTCCGCCGCCTGCTTGATCGTGTTGATGGTGTCGCCGCCGGCATTGGCAAGCCCGATCACCTTGGCTTTGGAAGCCTGCGCCTGCAGCAGATAGGACGAAAAATCCGAGGTGTTGAGCGGATGCAGAACCTCGCCGAGCACCTTGCCGCCGGCCTTCTTCACGACGTTGGCCGTGTCCTTCTCGAGGTCGTGGCCGAAGGCGTAATCGACGGTGATGAAGAACCAGCTATCGAGGCCTTGTTTGACCGCGGCAAGGCCGGTGACCCTGGCCTGCGAATAGGTATCGAAGACGTAGTGGACAGTGTAAGGGCCGCAGGCTTCGTTGGAGAGACGGATCGAGCCGGGGCCTGAGTACATGACGATCTTGTTGCGGGCTTTGGCGATCTCACCGGCGGCGAGCGCGGTCGCGGACGCGGCGACGTCATAGATCATCTCGACGCCCTGGTTGTCGAGCATGTCGCGGGCGATGTTGGCGGCCAGGTCTGCCTTGTTGAGGTGGTCGGCCGCGAGGATCTCGATCTTGCGGCCTAACACTTCGCCGCCGAAATCCTCTGCCGCCATTTTCGCAGCCGTCTCCGAGCCCGGGCCGGTAATATCGGCATAAAGGCCGGACATATCGAGAATGCCGCCGAGCTTGAGCGGAGGTTTGCCTTGCGCAAGCGCGGCGGTCGAAACCGCAGCCAACATCACGCCAAGCAAGCTGGAAAGAACCCGTCCCATGAAACCCTCCCTATCGCATTGCGGTAAAGCCGCAATTGCCATTACGACAATCATGCCGCAAGCATCCCGCAGCGGCAAGGTAGTGTTCCGATTCCGAAGTTCGCATCATCTTGCGGCCCCACGCTTACGAACTTCGGAATCAAAGGAACACACGCAAACCTATTGATCCAGTGTGGCTTTGGTTCAGAAGTCCGCATGACGAAGTCGCGGCAGTAATGATGCGAACTTCTGAACCGCCGCACTGGCGGATCGGATTAACGTCTTTCCGTCAGGTGGAACGAACAACAGGTGTGAGCCAAAGCAGCGTGCACATTTCGGCATTATCAAACAGAATTCGGCGGCTGACGATCGCATTGGCCGCAACCGCAAGCATCGCTGCCGATCCGGCATCGGCGGCGCCGTGCGCGTTCGAAGCGCAGGGTGAAGGCCATGTGAGTGCGGTGATCGATGCGCGCAGTTTCCACCTGGAGGATGGACGCGATGTGCGTCTTGCCGGCATTGAGGCGGCTTTCGCCGAGAAGCTGGCGCTGCGCACACGCAGGCGCTCGCCGCCATGCTTGCTGGGCGCGACGTCCGCCTGGGTGGCGAAGATGACACGCCGGACCGCTATGGCCGTCAGGTCGCCTTTGTCTGGCGGCTACCGGACGAGACGCTGGTGCAGCACGAACTTCTGGCGCAGGGCGAGGCTATCGTTGCCCCTGACGTGAGTAACAAAGACTGCGCCGCTGCCCTTCTGGCCGCCGAGGCGGCGGCGCGTGAAGCAAAAAGAGGCATCTGGGCTGACGCAACGGTCATAAAAAACACCGAAAGTCCGGGCGATATTTTGGCCGGGATCGGGCGTTTTATGCTGGTGGAGGGCAAGGTCTTGTCCGTCCGCCAAGCAGGGGCAACCACCTACCTGAATTTTGGACGAAACTGGACACGGGACTTCGCTGTGACTATTCCAAGGCGGGCGCTCGCCAATTTGGTGGCAGCGGGTCTTGATCCTAAGTCACTGGAAAGCAAGCGTATTCGTGTCCGGGGCTTTGTGGAAGCGCGTACCGGGCCGCGCATTGAGGTGTTTCGGGCGGGACAAATTGAGCTACTGGGCGGGAATTAGCTCGCTGAAATGTCTAAACGTCTAAGAGTAGCAGTCGTGGTGGACGGTGTGGGACATCGCAAGGCAGTAAGGGGCGACCGGCTTTGGGCTGGACGGCTGGCGACGGCCTTTGTGCTGGGCGCAACGTTCCTGCTCGCCGGTTGCGGCGAGATCGGCCGACTTCAAACCGCAGGCCCCGCGCCGAGCGCCCCCGTCGCCAAGCCCAAAAGCACGTTCGTCCAGAGTGCGGCGGCCGAAAAGGAACACGAGCGGATCCTGTCGTCCTATGGCGGCGCCTATGACGATCCGAAGCTCGAGGCCCTGATCGGCAAGACCGTCGACCGGCTGGTGGCGGCTTCCGACCGGCCCGACCAGGCCTACAAGGTCACCATCCTCAATTCCGGCGCCGTGAACGCCTTCGCGCTTCCCAACGGTCAGCTTTATGTGACGCGCGGACTGATCGCGCTCGCCTGCGACACCTCCGAACTGTCCTCGGTGCTGAGCCACGAAATGGCGCATGTGCTGGCCAAGCACGCCGCCATTCGCGAAGACCAGGCGCGCCAGATGGCGGCGAACGCGACCCGCGCCGTCGCCGACGTGGCCAACGATCCGGATTTTACGGCGCTGGCGCTGGCGAAAAACAAGCTGACGATGGCAACCTTCTCCCGCCAGCAGGAGGTCGAGGCGGACAAGATCGGCGTCGCCATCGCGGCCAACGCGCATTTCGATCCCTACGGCGCGGCTCGGTTTTTGACTGCGATGGAACGCAATGCCGAGCTGAAGGCGGGCAAGACTTCGGCCGATCCGCGCGTGCAGGACTTCCTGTCATCGCATCCGGCAACGCCGGAGCGCGTCGCCAACGCACAGAACACCGCGCGGCTATACACCTCGTCTGAGGCGAGCGAACGCGACCGCGACAGCTATCTCGCCGCAATCGACAACATTGTTTACGGCGAAGACCCGAGCGAGGGCTTTGTCCGCGGACGCAGATTCCTGCATCCCAAGCTCGGCTTCACCTTTACGGCACCGGAAAACTTCACGCTGGACAATACCGCGCAGGCGGTGATCGGCGTGCGCGAGGGCGGTTCGCAGGCGATGCGCTTCGACGTGGTGCGGGTGACGGCCGAGCAGACGCTGGGCGACTATCTCAATTCCGGCTGGATGGATAACGTCGACAAGGCATCCACCGAAGACCTCACCATCAACGGTTTTCCGGCGGCTTCCGTGGTGGCCACCGGCGACCAGTGGCAGTTCAAGGTCTACGCGCTGCGCTTCGGCAGCGACGTCTATCGTTTCATCTTCGCCACCAAGCAGAAGACGACGGAAAGCGAGCGCAATGCGCGGGAAACCGTCAACTCCTTCCGCCGCTTGACGCTCGATGAAATCCAGTCAGCGCGGCCGCTGCGCGTCAAGGTGATCAACGTGCAACCCGGCGATACCGTGGAATTGCTGTCGCACCGCATGGCGGGCGTCGACCGGCCGGCCGAGCGCTTCCGGATCATCAACGGGCTTGAGGCCCACGCCCAGGTCAAGGCCCGCGACCGCGTCAAGATCGTCGTGGATTGACCTGCGAAAGCGCGTCATCGCCGGGCGCGCTTGAGCCGCGAACCGGGGATCTCGAGAGGCGAACTCTCTTTTTCCCTCTCCCCTTGTGGGAGAGGGTGGCGAGAATAAGCGAAGCGAAATTCGAGCCGGGTGAGGGGTTGCAGTCTACGGAGAGCGATTGACCCCTCACCCGGTTTCTCACTTCGTTCGAAACCACCCTCTCCCGCAAGGGGAGAGGGAAGAAAGTAGACCGCGTCGCTTCCCTCTCGCGACAGGCTATGCCCAAACAAAAAAGCCCGGCCTGTTCGACCGGGCTTTTTCAATTCGCTTGATGGAGCAGCTTACGCGGCTTCGTCCGCGACAGCGGCATCGTCGCCATCGGCGTCGGCATCCGTCTCGCCGTCGGCCTCAGCGTCCGCTTCGGCATCCGTCTCGGCCTTGGCGCCGCGGCGCGGGCTCTTGGCGAGCTGGCTTTCGATTTCCTTCACAGCTTCCGTTTCCGTCACGTGCTGTACGACGGCGATCTCGCGCGACAGCCGATCGAGCGCCGCTTCGTAAAGCTGACGTTCGCTGTAGGACTGTTCGGGCTGCGATTCGGAGCGATAGAGATCCCGCACGACCTCGGCGATCGCGACGATGTCGCCCGAATTGATCTTGGCTTCGTATTCCTGGGCGCGGCGCGACCACATCGTACGCTTGACGCGGGCGCGGCCTTTCAGGGTTTCCAGCGCCTTCTTCACCAGCACCGGCTCCGACAGCTTGCGCATGCCGACATTGGCGACCTTCGCCGTCGGCACCCGCAGCGTCATCTTGTCCTTCATGAAATTGATCACGAACAGCTCAAGCCGCGCGCCGGCGATCTCCTGCTCCTCGATGGCGAGAATCTGGCCAACGCCATGGGCCGGATAGACCACGAACTCGTTGGTCTTGAAGCCTTGACGCTGGGTCAGCGGCTTCTTGTCTTCGACACGCGGCGCAGGCGCCACCGGCTTGGCGGTAACAACGGGCTTTGCGACGGCCTGGGCCTTGACGGGAGTCTTGACCGGAGTTTTGGGGGCAGCGGCCTTCGGAGCGGTCTTGTGGGCAGTTTTGGAAGAGGCAACCTTCGAAGCCGCGGTCTTCGAACCGGTCGCTTTCGCGGCGGTTTTTGCAGTCTTGTTTGGCATTGAGCTTCTTTTGTTTTTTGAGGGCTTTGCAGCCGATGCCTTGGCGGCTTTCCGCGTATTCTTCGTGGAAGCTTGGGCACGGCCCTTGGTTGCGCCCCGACTAATGGCCGCGGCGGCTTTTTTTGAAGCCTTAGAAGAACTCTTTGTACGCGTTTTTTGTGACACAGCCTGCGCGCGGAACTGCCACGCCCCTGTTCGATGTTTTCACGGGAACCCATGGGGCCGGACAAGCGGGCTGACGGGTTCGGCTAGTTAATGCACCAATATAGCACATTTCCCGCAAAAATCAATGGTTTATGCCCTCCCAGCGCCACCTGGACGCCGTTTTTCGCATCCGAATCGCAAGTAGGGTTAAGCGGATCGACCATCCGCGGCCGCCGGCAAGCCGGCCGGGAAGGCTCAAAATCCGGTTTGGGCGGGCGGTCAGTCGCCGGTGCCCGCGTTGGGAGAAAAATATTTCTCGAACTTGCCTTCTTTTCCCTCGAATTCCTTGGCGTCGGGCGGGGAATCCTTCTTTTGGGTAATATTCGGCCAAGTCTTGGCATATTCGGTGTTCACCTCGAGCCACTTTTCCAGGCCCGGCTCGGTATCCGGCTTGATGGCGTCGGCGGGACATTCAGGCTCGCACACACCACAATCGATGCACTCGTCCGGGTGGATCACCAGCATGTTCTCGCCCTCGTAGAAGCAATCCACGGGGCAGACCTCAACGCAGTCGGTATATTTGCATTTGATGCAGGCTTCGGTGACGACGTAAGTCATCCAGGTCTCCGGAACGGGTCGATTTTGAGCGGTTTAAGCGGGTTGCCTAGCGCAGGAAACCTTGCGCTGCAAGGGAAGCTATGGCCCAGAAGGCAACCCTGCATGGAGGCAGATAGTCACTCTGCGCGGCCCTGCAAATCGACATAAAGCGCTCGGGCGGACGCCGCATCGCCCCGCCGCTCGGCAAATCCGACGATCTTGAGCACGCGCACGGACCGGTCGAGCCCGACCGTGACCACGTCGCCGGCTTTCACCGCGTGACCGGGAGACCTCTCGCGCACCCCGTTGACGCGCACGTGGCCGGCTTCCACGAGCGCGGCCGCGCTGGTGCGGGCTTTGACCAGGCGTGCATGCCACAGCCATTTGTCGAGACGCTGGCGCTCCAAGCAACACCCGGGCGAGAAGAGCTAGATCTTTTTGACGCGTTTTCTTGGGTCCTGCTTCGCTTGAAAACGCTATGGGTCCTTGCGGTTGGCGGTCAGCTGCTCCCTAAGCGCGGCCAACTTGGCGAACGGCGAATTGGGATCGATCGGACGATCGCGCTCGCGCGGGCTCGCGCTCGAGGCATATTGCCGATGCGACGGGCCACTCTCGCGGCCACCGCGGTCGCCCCTGTCACGCCCCTTGTCGCGGCCGCCCTTGCGGGCGTCGTCGCGATCACGGAACTTGCCTTTGTTCTGGTCGCCGCTGCGTCCCTTGCCTTCGAAGCGTTCGCGCGGCCGATCTTTCCTATCCTCGCGCGGTTCGCGCGCGGGCGCGCCATCGGCCGCAACGGGCGGCGCGCCTTCGATGGGCACTGCGGGCTGTGGCCTGCGGAAATCCTTGTGACGGCCACGCCGGCCGTGCCGCTGGCGCTTATCGCCTTCGCCGGTTGCGGCCTCGCCCGCTACGGCTTCGCCGGCCGCAGCTGGTTGCGCGCCTTCGGCGGGCCGCTCGTGACGGCGATGATGCTGGCGGTTGCGATCGTGACGCGGCGGCCGCCGCTCGTCGGAACGTCCACCGGGACGCCAGACCTCAACCAGTTCGGGTTCGGCAGGTGCTGCGGCAACCGTTGCATCCAGAGCTGCTGGCGCTACTTCACTCGCAGCGGCTTCAGGGACTGCTTCAGAAGAAGTCTGATCCACCGGCGCATCCGCAGCGGGCGCGGCGACAATCTCCGAGACCACCTCCGCTTCAGCCTTCGCTTCGACGGCAACGGGCGCACTCTCGACCACCGACTCATGAGAGGCCGGTTCGGATGCGAACGCGATATTGGGCAGCAGCGCCGCCGACGATGCGGCAACTTCTTCGACGGCCGGCGACGGCTCCTGAGTGACCTCAGCGGTTTGTACGGCATCGGTCACCGATGTGACTTCGCTGGTGATTGCCTCCACAACAGGCTCAGCCGTCGTCTCGGAAGTAACTGTCGTCTCGGAAGTGGCCTCTGCCGCCACAGCCTCGGCGGCTGCAGGCTCAACCACGGCCGGCTTCGGCGCGAGCTGTGGACGGCGCTCCATGCGGTAACCGAGTGCGCGCAGGATCGAGGCGAAATCCTCGCCGGCCGATCCGGTCAATGACGTCATCGCCTGCGTCACCACAAAGCTGCGGCCATCGAACGCGCCGGCGGGCCTTTCGCCGGCCGAGGTTTCACGCCAAGCAAGCGCCGGACGAATGAGATCGGCGAGCCGTTCCAGAATATCGACGCGCACCGCGCGTTCGCCGCATTGGCGATAGCCGAGTACGCGATAGGCATCGCGCGGCAGTGTCTTGTCGACCGGGAACGAGGTGCGGCCCGAGGCGGCCAGATGCTGCGCGCCCGATAGCGCCGACATGTCGGTATTGGCCTGCTTCATCGCCCACAGCAGCAAGGCCAGCGCACGCGCCGCCGGCTTGAGCAGCGCGGGGACGTAGATGTGATAGGCGCCAAAGCGCACGCCGTATTTGCGCAAGCTCGCCCGCGACGGTTGATCGAGATCCTTCATCTCGGCGGCGATCCTGGAGCGCTCGAGCACGCCCATCGCCTCGATCAACTGGAAGGCAATGCCACGGGCGATCCCGGTGATATCTTCGGCCTTGCTCAACTCGAACAGCGGCCCGAGCAGCTTTTCGATGTGGGTCTTCAGCCACAGATCGAGCCGCGCCTGCACGGCATCGCGTGGCGCGCCGGTCAGCCGCTCGTCGGCGATGATGCGAATCCGTGGATGCAAGGCATCGTCGGCCGCCATCAGCCGGCCGACCGCGTCGCCGGTCCAGCGGATGGTTCCTTCCGATGTCAGAACGAACTGATCGTCGGGCGCGGCGGAAAGCTTTTCGGCGCGCGCATCGATTTCGCCGGCGAGCGCCTTTTGCGCGGTGGCCTGCAACGCCTTGGCTTCGGAGCCGGCTTCCGCCGTATCAGGCGCAAACGTGAATCCGTCCAGACGGCCGATCACATGGCCCTCTACGATCACTTCGCCGGTCTTGCCGATTTCCGTATTCAACATCGCGTTTTCCCGCAGGCGGCGCATCAATACACTGGTACGGCGATCAACGAAACGCTCCGTGAGCCGTTCGTGCAGTGCATCGGACAATTTATTTTCAACTTCGCGCGCAATTCCCTGCCAATGCTCCGGATCTGCCAGCCAGTCCGGGCGATTGGCGACGAAGGTCCAGGTGCGGATTTGTGCAATCCGGCCCGATAACGTGTCGATATCGCCGTCCACCCGGTCCGCCTGATCGACCTGAGCGGCAAACCAGGCATCCGGGATCCGGCCTTTTTGCATCAGGAATCCGAACAGGCTCGTGACAAGCTCGGCATGAGCCGCCGGCGCGATCTTGCGGTAATCAGGGATCTGGCATGCATCCCACAGCCGCTCCACCGCGGCCGCTCCATGCGCCATGTCCCTGATATCCGCATCGCGCGCGACGTGATCGAGCACGCGCAGATCTTCGGCAATCGGCGCGCGGGTCAGCGCCTCATGGGTCGGAGAGAGCGCGAGCGACACCTGCAGCGCACCGAGCGAGGAGAAATCGAGCTTCGAATTGCGCCATTGCAGCACCCGCACGCTTTCGAAGGTGTGTTTCTGCAACGCATTGACCAGTTCCGGCTCGAACGGCGCGCAGCGACCGGTGGTGCCAAATGTGCCATTGCGGGTGGCGCGGCCGGCCCTGCCCGCAATCTGGGCAAATTCGGCCGGGTTGAGACGGCGGAACTGGTAGCCGTCATATTTGCGGTCGGACGCGAACGCCACATGGTCGACGTCGAGGTTGAGGCCCATGCCGATCGCATCGGTGGCGACGAGGTAATCGACGTCGCCATTCTGGAACATCGCCACTTGCGCGTTTCTCGTGCGGGGCGAGAGCGAGCCGAGCACGACCGCCGCGCCACCATGCTGGCGGCGGATCAATTCGGCAATCGCGTAGACCTCGTCGGCCGAGAAGGCCACGATTGCAGTGCGCCGCGGCTGGCGCGTGATCTTGCGGTCGCCGGCGAATTCAAGCTGCGACAGCCGCGGCCGCGTCACGATGTTGGCGGCGGGCAATAGCCGTTCGATCATCCCGCGCATGGTCGCCGCACCGAGCAGCAGGGTCTCGTCGCGGCCACGCCGGTTGAGGATGCGATCGGTGAACACATGGCCGCGTTCGAGATCGGCCGCGATCTGGATTTCATCGACCGCAAGAAACGACACGTCGAGATCGCGCGGCATCGCTTCGACGGTCGACACCCAGAAACGTGGCTTCGGCGGCTTGATCTTCTCTTCGCCTGTTATCAGCGCTACGGCCTCGGGCCCGGCCCGATCCGCGACCTTGTTGTAGACCTCGCGCGCCAATAGCCGCAGCGGCAGCCCGATCACGCCAGAGGAATGCGCCAGCATGCGCTCGATCGCCAGATGCGTCTTGCCGGTGTTGGTCGGCCCGAGCACGGCGGTGACGCCGGAGCCTGGAGCCCTAAGCGAAGGCGGAGGTGACGAAAGAGCCATGTTTTATTGGGCTTCTGTGCGGTTGGCGCGAGCGTTACCGCGCCGCGACGGTTGAAATGTGTGCCACAATGTGACGCTTGTGAGGGCGGGATTTAAGTTTCGGAACGGGTACGGAACGAATCGCGCCCGAATCGCTAACTCATGGGATCGTCCTGCTTCGTTCACCGCAACATATCGCGCAGATAGCCTCGAGCGGCACTAGATCAAGTTTGGCGCGCGCCTTCAAGCGACGGTTTGACGACGAAATTCTTAAAACTCAAGGGGGTCTCGAGTTGAATCAGAACCGGGGAAGAGTCAACAGGGATTCGTGTTCTTCGTCGTCCCGGACAAGCGAGTGGAACGAGCGCGATCCGGGACCCATACCGCGTGATTTTTCGATTGAACAAAATGGCTGACGCCTGCCTCAACAATGAAGGCCTGTGGTTATGGGTCCCGCGTGCGCGGGGACGACACGGGAAAATCAATTCGTCTTGGCCACGCGCGGCGGGGTGGCCGTGGTGATGAACTGCGTCGCCTCCAGCATCGCCATGCCGAGCGGCGTCGGGATCAACATGCGGAACGGAACCAGGATGCGGGTTCCCGCGACCGGCGCAAACGCGATCTCCATGTTGCGCGCCGCGGTCAGATATTTGATCACCGGGCGGTCGGGGATGTAGCCCGCCACCGGTAAGAAATAGATCGCGCAGACCACGACCGGACCATGATAGCCCTTCTCGGCCTTCACGGTCTCCATGCGCTTGAAGTCGAGCTTCAGATCGTAGCGCATCCGGCCGTCGAAGACCGCAGCACTCGCGCGGCAGGCTTCCGGGCTGAGCGGATCGGCGGTGCCGGGCACCCGCAGCATCGACCCGGTCATCGGATCGAACACGCCCCTCTTGTGCGCTTCCGTCACCGGAATGCGGTCGGGATCGACCGGCGGCTCAGGCTCGATCGCAAATTCCTTGATGGTGCCGTTGCTGAGCACCATGTGGATCGCCTCGGTCTTTTTCGACGTCGTGGTCGACGCACTGTAGTTGGTCGAGACCAGCGCTCCGTTGACGACACGCCCTTGCGAGGCGCCCGCGCCCGAACCGGAGGCAAATGCCTTCAGAAGACCCGCGGTGCCGCCGACGGCGGAGGCCGAAAACTGGTCTTCCGATATCTCGATGTTCCAGGCGCCTCGACCGACGGGAATTCCGGCAAGCGTGGCCTCGTATTGCGCCTCTAACTTGCCTTGCGCGAAAGCCGGCGTTGCGCCCGAGACGGCAACGAAGGCAAACGCTGCCAGCGCCGGAAGCAACCAACGGGTCCGCCGGGGCGGCGTCATACGCAGATCGGTCACGGAAGCCGCAGTCCTCAAAAAAGAGCGGAAAGGTTGTTTCATTTAAACCAAAAACGGCGAACGACGCCTTCACTCGCCTTTAGTCAAATCAAGGGCGATTAGATCAGGGGGCTTGGCGCTGGCATGAAACCCTGAATGCCTCCGATATCAGCCGCCGAATACGCCGTTTATGTGATAGCTGATGCGGCAAAAGGCCTTTCGGAACGGGCGTTTCAGGACTTTTACGGCTTCCCTAACCTTGACGCCCCGCCGATCTGCCCCTATACGTCCGCGGTTCCCGAGATGGACGTGTTTTTGACCCTTGGCGCCGACCCGCATGACGCGGATGGAGGCCGGGATGGAAGAGGATTTATCGCGATGTCGCGGCGCTGTGAACTTACGGCCAAGGGCCCGCAAGTGGGCCACAAGGTCAGCCACTCCAATATCAAGACCAAGCGGCGCTTCCTGCCGAACCTGTGCAACGTGACCTTCATTTCGGATGCGCTGGGCCGCAACGTGCGCCTGCGCGTCTCCACCAACGCGATCAAGAGCGTCGACCACAATGGCGGCCTCGATGCCTTCCTCTTGAAGGCCCGCGCCGCCAACCTCTCGCCCCGCGCGCTTGATTTGAAGCGGGCGATCGAGAAGAAGGTCGGCACCGCGCCGGTCGCCAAAGCGAGCTAAAGCTTTCGCAAAACTTTTTCGGAATTTAGAACGGCCGGGTCGCAAAGACCCGGCCGTTTGTTTTGGGGTTTGTCAGGCTAAAAATCGCACGCAAAAAAATCACGCCGCGACCGCCTCGGCGCGCCGGCAAAGCCGCGCGAGCTATTCGGCGGGGTCGTCCAGAGAAGCCGGTTCGTCCGGAAAAACAGAGAAGTCCTTCGACTTCTGGCCGTCAGTGACTTCCAAAAATCCTTCGGCGGCCATGCCGCGCTTGAGCAATTCCCGTATGGCCGCTGCCCTGCTCGGCATCCGCTTGGCAAAACGCCAGGTATCGACGATCCGCAGTTCTGCGTGGGTCAACATGATCTGGAGCCGTTCGCCTCGATTGAGTTCGCCCATCTGACACTCCCCTAAAAACTCACTCCTTCAACGCAAGAAGCACAAAATGAGTTCCTTACTATTTATACTCATTAACTCCATTTTGAGGTTTTGGCAAATAGACCTGCAACCACGTCCAATTTGCTAACAACACATTGATCTTATTACTATTTTCTTGATTGTCCGCTCCGTGGAGCGCACGATCTGCGCTGACGGGAGAGAAAAATGGCAATTTTGATCGAACATGGCAACGTCGGGCTGGCCGAGGCCGATCATCGGATAGCGAACAACCTCGCCAGCCTGAGCAGTGCCATTCGCCTGCAGCGCAGGGCCATTTCCAAAAACGGCAAGACCCTCGACGCGGGCCAGGTCTGCCGCCTGCTCGACGATATCAGCTCGCGGATCGAGGTGACGGCGAAACTCCACAAATCGCTTGCGCTCGCCGTCAACGGCGATGGCGTCAACCTCGGGAACTTCCTGCGAGACATCGCCGAGATGATTGGCACGCTCGGCCCGGACGGAAAGATGAACCTGACCGTCGAATGCTCCGGCGAAGGCTATATCGAGCCGCGTCATGCGCTTCACGCCGGGCTTATCACCGCCGAGCTTCTCACCAACGCCATCAAATATGCGCACCCCACCGGCCTGCCTGTGATCGTGCAGGTCCATTGCGAGACCAGGGACGACGGCTCATTCATGGTCGAAGTGGCGGATGACGGTGTCGGCTTCCCGGAGAATTTCGATCCCACCACCGATGGTGGGCTCGGCTTTCAGCTCATGCGGGCGCTCGCGAACGGGCTCAACGCAGAACTTGAATTTGAACACAGCTGTCTTGGTGTTTGCGCCCGGCTTGTGAAGCCCGGGCGTTTGGCATCGTAACCATGCAAATAAACGCAGCAACAAAGGAAACACACGTGGCGTCCATACTGCCGTTTATCCGAAAGACCGGCACCGTCTTTGACGATCGCATGACCGCCCTCATGGGCGAAGCCTTCGACAGCGCCTGCAAGGAGCTTCACGATAGCGGGCAGCCACAGATCGTGTACGAGGTGATCGCCAAGCGCATCATTGATGCGGTGAGGGGCGGCGAGCGCGACGTGATGCGATTACGCAATGTGGGACTGGCTGCGCTCAGGCTCGAAGACGACGACAAGCAGACTGGTTAGGCGGCGTCGACCGTCGCGTTTTGATTGTCAGCCGTGAATGACAGCGGATGGGCTCGCAGAAGTGTCGATCACCGCAGCGGCATCCGAAACGTGAAACGCGTCTCCTCCGCTGTGGATGCGACCGTAAGCGTGCCGTCGTGGGCTTCGGCGATCTGGAAGGCGATATACAAACCGAGACCCAGCCCTTGAAGGCTGGCGCGCACCTCCCCCCTGAAAAACGGCTGGAAGAGATGAGCCATCACCGCATCCGGGATCGGTTCGCCTGAGTTAGCGACCCATAGCTCGAACATCCCATTCGCAGTCGAGGCACCAATCCTGACGGGCTTATCGGCGGCGCCGTGGGTCAGCGCATTGCCGAGAAGATTTGAGACCATTTGACCGATTCGGGAACGATCGCAATCAACCGGATCGATAATCCTGAAATCGCGCTCGATCACGCGGTCCGGCATCGTCGTGCGCAATTCATCGACGACTTGCGCAAGCACCGGCTGCAGCGGCAGGTCGGCGTCGCGGCCCAAGCTAATTCCGCCACCCAGTCGCCCTCGCGCAAGGTCGAGGACGTTGTCGATCAGCCCAGACATTCGCGTGACCGTCGTCTGCATCATGTCCAGCACGCGGACTTCGGCTTCGTCTTCTGTCCGGCGAAGCAATATTCGAGCGCCGGCGCTGATCGAGGCGAGAGGATTTCTCAGGTCATGGCCGAGGACAGCGATGAATTGCTCGCGGAGTTGAGACGTCTCGCGCTCGTCTTTCAAAATAGCCCTTGCGACGGCTTCCGATGAACGGCTTTGATCCCGCGCGTTGAGGAGGCCCTGCTCATAACGCCGGCGGTCGGCAGCCTTGAGCAGCGTGATACGTGTCGAGATGACGCTGCCATCCGCGGCGCGGCGCTCGGCCGCATTGGCGATGACCGGCAGGCGCTCACCGTTTTGGGCAACCAGGTCCAGCGCGACCTCGTTGAAAAACCCCTGCATCCGCAACAGCGGCGCAATATGGGTTTCGTAAAACATGCGGCCGGCGATGTTGAGCAGATCGCCCAGGCGCTTGCCCACCAGGTGTTCAGGGGCATAGCCCACCCAGTTGCACAGCGTTTTGTTGACCTTGAAAATCCGCCCGCTGGGGTCCAGCGAAAGATAGCCGCAGGGTGCGTTTTCGTACAAATCTTCGAGGTCCTCGATAATCGAGGCCCTTGGTGGATTTTGCAAAATTTCAGACAAAGGCGCGCATCGCCGAAATGACTTCCTCTGGCGCACTCAAATTGGGGCAGTGGCCGGTCGCATCGAGAATGACTAGCTTGCTGCCAAGTATCGCACGATGCACAAACTCGCCCACCTCAGCTGAGGCGATGATGTCTTCACTGCATTGCAGGATCAGCGTTGGGATCTTCACGTTAGACAGGTCCGCTCGATTATCGGACGTGAAGGTCACGCGCGCGAAATCCTTGGCGATGTCCGGATCGGTGCGGCAAAAGCTGTTGGTCAGCTCTTCGCCCAGTTCTGGCCGATCCGCGTTTCCCATGATGGCGGGGGCCATTTGAGCTGACCATCCCATGTGGTTTGCGTCCAGAAACTCCAAGAGTTCGCCGATCTGCGCTTCGCTGAAGCCGCCTTTGTAATCCCCATCGTCGATGTATCGCGCGGAGGGACCGACCAGCACGAGGCGGGAAAACATGCCGGGAGCCTTGATGGATGCGAGCACGCCGATCATGGCGCTGACAGAATGCCCGACAAACACGGCGCCCTGCAGTCCAAGCTCCCGCCCCAACTCGACGACATCGTCGGCATAGCCGGCCAGCGTGGAATATTTGACGGGATCGTAAGCCGAGAGGTCGGAGCCACCCGCGCCGACATGATCGAATAAAATGGTCTTGAATTCCATTTCGAAAGCGGGAGCCACAAAGCGCCACATGTTCTGGTCACAGCCAAAGCCATGGGCAAACAGCATCGCTTTCATGCCCGTCCCTCTGACGTGCACGTTATTCCGGGCATTCAATGTCATGGATGTTCCAAACTCACGCTGGGCGAGACTGGCGCCCGATCTTGAGATAACACAATCCGCCCGGCAGGGTTTCGTAAATGAAGCCGCGGCTCTTTCCGGCGGTCCCTTTTGCTTCGAAAAACCCCATCCGCCGAGGAGTGAGCAAAAGTGCTCACATTTAGATCGGCCCTCAGCCCGTGCTGCCATCGGCACTGTGCTACAAGCGGGTGCACGATCAGTTTTTGACGAGCGTGATCGCGTGTTCGAGGCGATGAGTGGGCGGCACGGACCAACATTTTAACTCACCAAGAAAGTACCGAGGCCTTCCAATGGTTTTGCATCAGGTCCCATTGCCACCCAAAGTTCTCGTCGTCGAAGACGAGATGCTGCTGCGCATGCGCGCGGTGGATATCGTGGAGGACGCGGGCTTCACCCCGATAGAAGCCGTGAACGCCGACGAAGCCCTCGCCATTCTTGAATCCCGCTCGGATGTCGATCTTCTGTTCACGGATATTCAGATGCCCGGGAGTATGGATGGCCTGAAGCTGGCGCACGCCGTCCATGAACGGTGGCCATCCATCAAGATCATCCTTGTGTCCGGCAAATTGACGCCGACGGACGGCGAAAGACCCACCGACAGCCGCTTCTTTGGAAAGCCGCTTGAAGTGAACCAGATGATTGCGGAAATACAGGAAATGATCGGTCAGGGCGCGCTCAAAATCGTACCCCCCAATATCTCCTTGCTGGTACCAGCCGCGGCCCCGGTTGAAATTCTGGGCTATCGCGCGCCGCGGACGACGAACGGTCATGCTTCCAATGAATTCCTGACGGCAGAAAACGACAGTCTTCGCCTGTTGCTTGAACAGGCGGGCATCGACGCAGAGGTTTTACTGGCGCAGGCGGGCATCGACGCCAAGGAACGTGAAGCTGCCGATAAATTGCAGAAGCTCATTCTGGAAGAATTGCACCACCGGATCAAGAATACGCTTGCCACCGTCAGCGCCATTGCGTCGCAAAGCCTGCGGACGGCGACAAGCATTGAGCACGGCCAGCAGGCCATTGAAGGGCGTCTGATCGCGCTGGGGCGAGCGCACGATCTGCTTTTGCAGGCCCGATGGGCTAACGCGGACCTCGCCAATACAATTCGGGGCGCGACCGCGCCGTATGACAGCGAAGGCGCAGGCCGATTCTCGATCTCGGGACCTGATATCAAAATTACATCGGGCGCGGTGATTGCGCTGGCGATGACGCTCAACGAGCTTTGCACCAATACGACGAAATTCGGCGCGTTGTCGGTACCGGGGGGAAGCATCGACATCGCGTGGAGCGTCGACGAGGGAAAGCAACGGCTACAGATGACGTGGTCCGAAAAAGGTGGCCCCGCGGTATCTGCGCCTTCCCGGCAGAGCTTTGGGACACGCCTGATTGGATCTCTCGGCCAGCAATTGAAGGGCCAGGTCAAACTGGCCTATGCTCCGACCGGCCTTGTCTACGCGCTGGACGTTCCCATGACGTCGCTCGTCGCGCCGGCCTGAATCCCTGGAACCGATGTCGCCGTGGCAGCTTGTGATAGGCGACCGGATGCATGGCGCCCCCAAGCATCCGATGAAATGACGGCCTCAGCCCGCCCCCGCGCTGAGGCCGTTTTCTATTTCCAAATGTGAGCAAAATTGACCACGAGCTCGCAACGAAACCGAGTCATGGTCGGGCGTCACCGCACCGCACCCGGCCCTATCGGTGACGAGCGCAAAGCTCCCTGCCTGACCCAAAGGGGGCATCATGCCTTCTCCTAACAGAAAGCCAGAACCCGACAGCCGCCGCGAGATGGCCTACTTTATCGAGATGCGGCGCAATGTGTTGCGATACGCCCGCACATTCCCGCCGGGAGGCGCACGTAATCAGCACCGGCAAATTGCGCTCTCGCTTCGCAGGCTGTTCAGGAATAAAACATGGCTCGAAAGCCATGCGTTGGACGGCTGACGCGAGATATGTTTTCCCTTTCCTAATTCGCAAACCGTGAGGCGCGCCGGTCAAGCAGCCCGCGATTTGACAGCCGTCGTCTGGGCCAAAGGAGGCCTGTTATGAGCAATCCGCCTAAGGACATCTTTGACGCCAAGATCTTTCTCGCCAAAGTCGGTGACGGGAAAGCGATCCTCGAATTTAACAAGAACCAGAAAATTTTCGAGCAAGGCAACGTCGCGGAGACAATCTTTTACATCCAAAAGGGCAAGGTCAAGCTCACTGTCTTGTCCGAACAGGGCAAGGAGGCCGTCGTTGCAATCCTTGAGCCCGGACATTTCTTCGGCGAAGGCTGCATGAATGGCCACAAGCTGCGCATATCGACGACAACGGCGATGGAAGATTGCCTGATCACCTCCATCACCAAGGCCGCGATGATATCAGCGCTTCATGATCAGCCCAAATTCTCGGAGCTGTTCATGGCCTATCTCCTGACCCGTAACAGCCGGATCGAGGAGGACCTGATCGACCAGCTATTCAATTCGA
The DNA here is from genome assembly GCA_963775545.1 of uncultured Alphaproteobacteria bacterium. Lineage (GTDB taxonomy): Bacteria > Pseudomonadota > Alphaproteobacteria > Rhizobiales > Xanthobacteraceae > Bradyrhizobium. Next base: position 61,136 of record CAVZJE010000012.1, on the reverse strand, counting down.
GCGAGCGGCGGCTTGCCCGGCTGCTTTTGCTGCTCGCGAATTTCGGCAAGGAAGGCGACCCACAGCGGATCAGCCCGAATATCAGCCAGGAAACACTGGCCGAGATGGTCGGCACCACCCGATCCCGGGTCAGCCATTTCATGAACAAGTTTCGCAAGCTGGGGCTCATCAGCTACAATGGCCATATCGAAGTCAACAATTCGCTGCTATCTGCGGTTTTGCACGAGAAGCCCGTGCTCAAAGAGCGTGACTAGTGTGACGGTCCAGAAGTTCGTAAACGTGGGGCCGCAAGATGATACGAACTTCGGAATCGGGACACTAGAGCCATTATTAAATTTTCGGAATGTGAGCCGTATTGATCAGACTCCCATAGCTTGGGAGAGCATGTTTCTTTCATCACCGTACCGTATTGGCTGCCATCGGTGACAGAGAGTTCGGTAACGCTCCCGCCCCTACGGAGGAGAGCCATGACCTCGCGCCAGCAATTCCTGACCGCTATTGAACGCCCTCGTTGTTCCCGTTGCCACACGCGGATGATGCTTGAACGCGTTTCGGCGGGGCCAACCGGTTTCGAGCACCGGCTGTTCGAATGTCCCAGGTGCGACCAGGTTGAGTTAAGAGTTATTGCATCAGACCCTCTCAAATCGAATGCGGTTGGCTGGCTCGCTGGCGAACTCAGGGCGCCAAACTGAGGGCCGACTTCAGGGAGCAGCATATGCTCGACAAACAAAACCAGGGTCCGCCATGCACTTCTTGCGGCTCTCCCATGAGGTTGACGGTGATTGAGCCGAGCATGTGGAGCCAGATATGGGGCCAAGACCTGCGAACGTTTGCTTGCTCTCAATGCAAGAAACCTCAGCGGCACGTCATCGCAAGCACCGTGACCGAGGCTTGGGTAGAACCTCTGACGTAGGGCGGGTGCCTTTTAATCGCGGATATCGACCTTGGAGAAGGCCTAACGTTCCAGTTCGGCCATACGATCAATGTGCCGCCCTTGGCAATACGTAGCGCACCGTCATGCCCACCAGGTGGTCTTCCGCCACTACCATGACGTCACCAGCTTTCATCTCGTTTCGCATCACCAAACGGCATGAGACCAGTCTATCGTTCGAGCCCGGAAAGTCGCCAAGCGACGAATGTAGCTCGCGCACATTGATGAGAATATGCGGCATGCCTCGGTTGGCTGCACGCCCAAGCTGGGCGTTCAGTTCTTGAGTGTAGTGGTCTAGCGAAACCATCGATATTCTCCCTCAGATATGCAGTTCCGCTATTCACGCCCATCGCTCAAGAGCCGGCCGGCGCCACGATTGCAACGGCTCTACGCTCAATCGGCAGCGAAGTCCCGGTCTTGTTTTGGTCTTGTTTTGTCGTACCGGCCGGAACCGGCCAATCCCGTATGATTTAGCGACCCGCGCGCGGCACTGTTGCGCCTAACATCGTCATTAAGGATTTTTCGGGCGTCACCTTCCAAAAATGAACCGCGGCTGAATTGAACGCTTCGGTCGCGATCCTGTGACCAGACGTGATGCGATCGATCTTTGTCGACCCTTGCCGATCCTTCATTGGAACTTCGTTGCAATCGCGCATCTCGCTCATACGTATCTTTCCAACAAGGAAGGACGCCATGAAGCAATCCGAAATCTTCCGCGAAAACGCCGAGAATTGCGCGCATCTTGCCGAAGGCGCGGCCAACGAACCTGCCTTCCATCGCTACAAGCGGATGGAGGCCGCGTGGCGTGCGCTCGCCGACGAACAGGACTGGCTCGACGGCGAAGTTTCTCCCGCGCGCATTCCGCTCGTCCACCCCGGCAACGGCCATGCGCCGGCCAAGCAAGCACCGTCCGCGGGCTGATGAAAGTCGCAAGCTCATGAAAATTGTCGAACATTCCGAGAGCCACATCGTCAAACTGCACGATGGATCGGCCTGGCAAATCTTTCCCGGGGATATCGATCAGACGCTGACCTGGTTGCCGACGTCAGAACTTCGGCTGTTCGAGATCAACGACGAGATCGCTTCGCATGCGCTCATCAATGCCGATGACGGCACGCGCGTTCGTGTCCGCCCGCTTGGCGAACCTTGGCCGGAAGAGCGGACGAAGAAAATCCTCAAGCAGGGTTGAGTCGTTTTTCCGGCGTGCGAGAGAGGCGGCAAAGCAGACGTCATTGCGAGGGGCTAAGCGACGAAGCAATCCAGAAAAGCAAGAGGGTACGGGATTGCTTCGCTAACGCTCGCCATGACGGCGGGGTTGACATTCCGCCGCAATAAACTTTGTAACATCACCTGATTTGCCCGTCGTGCCAATGTGTCGCAGCTCCTTTTGCTTGTGGCGTCGGGCAAATCACGGGCATTTTTCCGCACGTCTTCCGCCCGCATGAGGGGCGTTTCGCGATCGTCACAAAACGTTGGACGGAAGATGCGGTGGACGCGACAGCGCACCAGACGAATGCGCCTGTCGCGGACGGCGAAGTCGTGGCGTCCTGATACCCCGACGCTGGTATCAAGCAGGCGACGATGCGTTGCATCGTGGCCTGCGACGGAGGCGACAAAGCCCGGCTCTCCGGGGAGACCACGAAGGAAGCCGTTAAAACCATTGCGCGGGGAATGCCGGACGTCTCCGGTGCGACTGTGGTGGACTTACTCGGTGTGCTTTTTTCATTTGCACCCGAGGCTGCGGGCGCAGCGAGCGCCCGGCATTCCCTGCGCCCTCAGTTTTCGGAGGGACAAGGTTCAGCAATCACTCGGGCGCATTTGCGTCGCGGGAATGCTGCGATGCGCCAGATCACCGTCATTCCGGGGCGCGCCTTGGCGCGAGCTACGATGTGCAGTTGCACATCGGAGAATCCATGTCTCCCGGCGTCATCGCGGCGCGATGGATTCCGGGCCTGTGCCTCTCGGCGCATCCCGGAATGACGAAGAGCAGTTTGAAGGGCTCGAATAAACCCGCCAACTATGATGTGATGCAAAAAACCGAAGAAAACGTCCGGGAGTAAAATCGTGCCAAATCACAAAAATCCCCTGCCCACGCGCCGCCAGATCCTGAGAACCGCGGGCCTTGCGGCGAGTGCGGCGACCTTCTCGACATTTGGAACGAAACGGGCCGCGGCGGCGCCTTACCCGGAGCGTACGATCAAGATCATCGTGCCGTTTGCTCCGGCAGGCCCGACCGACGTGATGGCGCGCATCCTGGGTCAAAGTCTCGCCACCGCGTTGCCGGGCAATGTCATTGTCGAGAACCGTCCCGGCGCCAGCGGCAACATCGGAATCGGATACGTGGCGCATGCAGAAGCCGACGGCTATACGCTGCTCGTCTCTTCCAGCGCCTATGTCGTCAACCCGAGCCTCTTTGCCAAGATTCCGTACGACCCCTTCAAGGATTTTGCGCCGATCACCGAACTCGGCACCACACCCAATATGATTGTGGTTTCGCCGAAGCTCGGCATCAATTCGATCGCCGAGCTGTTCGCTCGCGCCAAGGCAAAGCCCGACGAGCTAAACTATGCGAGCCCAGGCGCCGGCACCACGCCGCATCTTTCCGCCGAACTGCTCAAGATCGTCGGCGGCGTCGAAATCACCCATGTGCCGTTTTCCGGCGCGGCTCCCGCGATCCAGGCGCTGCTCGCCGGCACCACGCAAATGGCGGTCGCAGCTTTACCGGCAGCATTGCCCTTCGTGCTATCCGGCGAAATCAAGGCGCTCGCTGGCACCGGCGAGCACCGCTGGCCCGATCTGCCTGATGTGCCGACCATGATCGAGCTTGGTTACAAGGATTTTATCGCCGAAACCGCTCAGTTCTTTTTTGCACCCGCCAAGACGCCATCGGACATTGTGGAAAAACTTGCAGCAAAATCGCTCGAAGTGCTCAAGCAGCCCGCGGTTATCGCGCAATTGCGCGACAACGGGTATGAAGTCGTCGCCCACGGCCCGGACGGCCTGCGCAAGTACATCGAGACCGAAGTGCCGAAATGGCGCGATGTCATCGCCAAGGCCGGCATCAAGCCGGTTTGAGACACTGTCATTCCGGGATGGTGCGCAAGCACCAGACCCGGAATCTCGAGATTCCGGGTTCGATGCTTCGCATCGCCCCGGAATGACGAACTAAATAGAAAGAAAGGACCCCTGTGAAGATCGTCGACCTCAGCCGCGAGCTCTATCACCGCACGCCGACCTATCCCGGCCATTCCGCCATCATTCACGGCATGTGGAAGACGCACGAGGAATCCTTTACCGACAGCGGCAATGTGCACGGGCTCGCGTCGATGTATTTCGCCATGCCCGACCATGGCGGCACCCATATCGACGCGCCCTTGCATTTCGACAAGCGCGGCCAATCGATCGATCAATATCCACTGGAAAAATGTATCGTGCCGGGTATCTGCATTGACCTGCGCCACATCGCGCCGCGCATCGAGATCACCCCAGCCGATCTTGAAGCGGCGGTTACGAAATCAGGTCATCCGGTGCCGAAAGGCGGCACCGTGCTGCTCTGTACCGGCCATCACGAGCGAACCTTTCCACGCAAGGAATATGCGACGGAAAATTCCGGCGTGAACGTGAAAGCCACCGAATGGCTCGCCAAAAAGGGCGTGGTCCATTTCGGCATCGATTCGATGCGGCCGGGGCCTGAAGGCAAAGAAAACCTGCTGGTGCACAAGGCCTGTTTCGAACTCGGCATCACCCATATCGAAAGCCTGTGCAATCTCGAGACGTTGTTGGGCGCGGGCCCTTTCACCTTCATCGGCCTGCCGATGAAATGGCGCGGCGGTACCGCCTCGCCGATTCGCGCGGTCGCGGTGTTCGGGATGTGAGATGAGCTAGGTGATGGCAGGATGAGACGTTGCGATTGAACCAATCTGTAGCGGCATCGGCAGTGAGCCCCCTCTCCCCACCCAACTCGGGTATACCCGAGTTGGGCGTCTTCAAACTATCGAAGCCGAATAAATCCGACTTCGATTGGGAGAGGGTTGGGGTGAGGGGTCCAGGTCTATCGTGAAAACTATACCCCTCACCCGAAGCCTTTGCCTTCGACCTCTCCCACAAGGGGAGAGGTGAAGTGAACTCGCTGATGGAGTGAAGATCTAAACCAAGCCATTTCATTGAAAGGCACGCCATGAAACGAGTGATGATCCTCAATGGACCGAATCTCAATCTGCTCGGGGTGCGGGAGCCCCATATCTACGGCACCACCACGCTCGAGCAGATCAAAGCGAATTGCGAACGCGAGGCCGTCGCGCTCGGCCTCGTCATTACCTTCCACCAGTCCAACCACGAGGGCGGATTGGTCGACCTGATCCAGTCAGCGCGCGAGAGCGCGGACGCCATCATCATCAACCCGGCGGCCTATTCCTTTACCTCGATTGCGATGGTCGATGCGATCAAGGCGTTCGAGGGCCCGGTGCTGGAAGTGCATATTTCCAACATCCACGCCCGCGATGAACATCACCGGCACTCGAAGATTTCTCACGCGGTGACCGCCGTGATCTGCGGGCTCGGGCCTTACGGCTACGTCGCGGCTTTGCGTGCGCTCGCGGAGATGCCGAAAAAGGCGTGACGCTAACGGCGATGACTCTTGCAGTGGCCTCGTGGTTCGAGATGGGCAGCGAGGCTGCTCTCCTCACCATGAGGAACTACGTTTCACCTCGTCCTGAGGAGCGCGCTCACCCGAGCGGGCTGGAAGTCAGCGAGGTGGATGCGAAGCGTGCGAATGAAGCGCGCGTCTCGAAGGATGAGGCCCGATCTCTTGTGCGTTATGGCGTCACTGGGAATGCCGCCGGCAAAGCGATGCCCTGCTCGCCGGCGACTTTGCGCAGCAGATCCGGCCGGTCGGAGATGATCCCATCCACACCCATCTCGATCAGGTGCGCGATATCTTCCGGCTGGTTCGCGGTCCAGACCACGACCTTGAGACCGAGCGCGTGGGATTCGGCAACCAGCGCCGGCGTGAGGTCGCGGGCATAAGGCGACCAGATCGCGCCGCCCGCCGCCTTGATCGTGCGCGGGATCGATCTTCCGTGCTCGGCCGGGTTGAAGCCCGCGGTCCATTCCGACGCCCTGTCGGAAAAAACCGTCGGATCCCTGCCACCCTGCACCGTCAGATAGACGGTCGGGATTTCGGATGCGAGCTTCTGCACCAGCTGCAACGTCCGCCAATCGAACGACTGCACCATGACGCGGTCTTCGAACTTCTCGGTGCGCAGGAGGTCGAGCAAAAGCGCGACAAAACGCTCCGGCGATGGCGATTCGTCGGGGTGGTTCGGATCGATCTTGGTTTCGATGTTGAGGCGCACATGGCCATCGCCGGACCGGCGCACCAGGTCGATCAATTCCTTCAATGTGGGGATTCGCGTTCCCGGCACCGCATGCTGGTCGGGGAATTGCGCGGCATAGGTGCTGCCGGGACGGATCTGCCCGACGTCGAATTGCTTCACCTCGTCGAGCGAGAGCTGAACGAAGGGGATGCCGGCCGCGGCGACATATTTGCCGTCGGCGCCGCGCGCGAGATCGGGATTCAACCCGCGCTCGTGCGAAATCACCAGCACGCCATCCCGCGTCACGCCGACATCGAGTTCCAGCGTGTCGACGCCCATCGCGAGCGCATTGGCAAATGAGACCAGCGTGTTTTCCGGAAACAGCGCGCGGCCGCCGCGATGGGCCTCGATGTCGAACGCAGACATTCTCGCGTCTTTCCCGCTCGCTTGTTCGGCGCTCACGGTCTTTCCGGCCATCAAAACCATGACCGCCATGACCGCCAGGCAACGAACGACCATGATCGGTCGAGCTACGACTAGCACAATTCTACCGTGCGCCGAATCGCGTTTCGCCGAACAGCGCCTTTTGCGAAGCGGGCTGCGAGCGCCAATATTGCTGCGGGGCGTACACCTCGCCGCCAAGCTGAGCCGCGGCGTGCCAGGCCCAGCGCGGATCGTAAAGCATGCCCCGCGCGAGTGCGACCATGTCGGCCTTGCCGGAAGCGACGATATCTTCGGCGTGGTTCGCTTCCGTGATCAGGCCGACCGCCATGGTGGTCACCCCGGTCGCCTCCTTGATCGCTTGCGCAAACGGCAGCTGATAGCCGGGCGCCAGCGGAATTTTCTGTTGCGGCGATACGCCGCCGGAGGAAACGTCGATCCAGTCGACCCCGCGCTTCTTCAATTCCCTGGCAAGCTCGATGGTCTGCTCGATGTCCCAGCCGCCCTCGACCCAATCGGTCGCGGAGACCTTGATGCCCACTGGCTTCTTCGAGGGAAATACCCCGCGCACGGCGTCGAACACTTCCAGCGGATAACGCATCCGGTTTTGCAGGGAGCCGCCATACTTGTCGGTACGCCGATTGGAAATCGGCGACAGGAACTGGTGCAACAGATAGCCGTGCGCGCAATGCAGTTCGATGGCGTCGATGCCCAATCGATTTGCCCGCCGCGCCGACTCGACGAAGGCGTCGCGGATGCGCTTGAGCCCCACGGCATCAAGCACGACCGGTTTCAGCTCGCCGTCTTTGTGCGCGGCCTCGGAGGGCCCTACCGTCTGCCATCCTCGCTCGGCAAGCGGGATCTGTTGCCCTCCATCCCAGGGCTTGTGACTCGACCCTTTGCGGCCGGCGTGGGCCAACTGAATCGCGATCGCAATGGTCGAGTGCCGGCGGACCGACGCGAGTACCGGCCGCAGCGCCGCTTCGGTGGCGTCGTTCCACAGACCGAGGCATCCCGGCGTAATGCGGCCGATCGACTCGACATGGGTTGCTTCCATGCAGAACATTCCCGCACCCGACAAAGCGAGGGTGTTGATATGGGTGAAATGCCAGTCGTTCGCCTTACCGTCCTCAGCCGAGTACTGGCACATCGGCGCAACCATGACCCGGTTTGGAAGCGCCAGGTCGCGGAGACGGATCGGGGAAAACAGGGCGCTCATAAACGGCATCCGGCATTGGAATAAGTCGTCTGCAACGATCTATAGTTCACCCCGATGACGAACGTCGAATGTCGAATGCGTAGAACGGGCTTCCGTAAACGCAACGGTCTTAAGGTTTGATACCCGCGGCCTGGATCAGCTCGAGATTCTCCGCAATCTCGCGCGCCACGAACGCATCCATCTCCGCCGGCGTCATCGGGAGCGGCTCGACACCCAGCTTCGTGAGGCTCTCCTGTATAGACGGCTCGGCCAGAAGCTTTATTCCCGCATCATGAAACCGCTCGATGACGTCGCGCGGCGTCTTTGCGGGCATGAAAACGCCCAGCCAGAATACGCTTTCCGCATTTTTCAGGCCCGCTTCCGCCGGGGTCGGCACCTCAGGCAAATCGGCCGAGCGCTTCGGCGTCGAGATCACGAGCGCGTGTACTCGGCCTTCCCTGATCAGGGGCAGCGCGGTGGCGAGCGGGCAAAAGTAGAAATCGATTCGGCCGCCCAAGATATCGGCAACGACTTCGGCGCCGCCGCGATAGGGCACGTGGGTGGTTTCGATCCCGGCTGCGAGACGGAATTTTTCCGCGCTGATATGAGTCGCGCTTCCGACGCCGGCCGAGCCAAAGACAATCGAGCCGGGTCTGGCCTTGGCGTCCGCGATGAAGTCCTGCACGGTTTTCCATGGCCGCGATACCGGCACGATCATCACGTTGGCGCTGACACCGATCATCAAGGCCGACGACAGGTCTTTTGTGATATCGAAGGGCAATTTCGGATAGATCGCGGGCGAAATCGACAGCGCCGAGGATTGGGCGAGCACGTTGTAGCCGTCCGCCTCCGCCTTCACGACGGCCGCGGTGCCGATCGTGCCGCCGGCGCCAGGCCGATTTTCCACCACGATGGCCTGGCCGAGTTCGGCAGACAGCCGGTCGAACACCACACGCGGCACGACATCGGCTGCACTTCCGGCGCCAAACGGGATCGTCACCTTGATCAGGCGCGATGGCCAGGGTTCGGCTTGCACGACGGAACCCGCCACCAAAGCTGCCGCAACCATCGCCCAACGTTTCACACGATACATCCACCACTCCAATCGCATTCGCCCCCCATTCTCGGCCCATGGGGAATATCACTTCACGAGTGTAAATTGCAGCAGCAAGGTGCGCTGGATTGGCGAGAAGTTGTCGTCGGACACCATCGTCAGCATGGTCTCGCCCTCCGCCGTCACGTGGGCGTCGATACCTTCCATGTTGTCGACCTCATCAGCGAGATCGGCCTCGAAAATCGAGGGACCGTCGATCACGGCTCCCGGGGCCACCGACACGAGCGGAATGCGCCTGATGCGGATACCAATTCCAGACAACCAGGAAAATTTCCGATCCAGAATCAGGAGATCGCCGGTGGGCAGCAGCGTCGCATCGCTGATATCGAATTCTTCGCTGCGGCGGACGCTGAACTGTCCCGGCGTCGGACCTCCAACCAGAAACGCGATGAGATTGCCGCTGGCATCGAGGCCGCGCTCGGACATCGCAATCAGCGTGCCCGCCAACGGCTGGCCTTTCGGCACGAACACCAGCGCTTCCAGTCCCTTGTTGTTGGGGAGCTTGCTCGCCGCCTTCGGCAGCAGCACGACTTCGCCTCGCGCGCGCGTAAAGCCTTTGCTGAAATCGAAGCGCAGCACTTTGTTGACGCGCTCGAGGCCGATGTACACGAACGAGCCATCCAGCGCGATCGATTCCGAATCGAACCAGCCGCGGGCGGTGATGGGTTTGCCGTCAGGCCCCCGCATGGGTGCCGACTCGACGTCGGCGAGCCCGATCATCGCGCGGCCCTCATACACGATGCGGCCGGTGAACCAGTGGCCGCGATCGCTGAATGAAATGAAGCGCTCACCTTTTGGATCAAGCCGCAATCCCGATAAGCCGCCGAAACGCGGAAAGGCTGAGGTCAGGACCAGCCCGCTTCGATATTCCAGCGCGCCGAAACGCACGCGATCGTGGTCGTGGCGATCGAACCAGGGGATGGGCCGGGCTTCGACCTCGATCGATATGGGGGCGTCTGTCGAGGCCTCGCCGGCCGAGCCGGGCGATACCGGAGGTGGTACGAATTGCGCCTTGGCGATGCCGGAAGCGGCCACGGTCGAAAGACCCGCCGCCGCCATTCTTTGGAGGAAACCGCGCCGCGAACTGCCGAAGCCCGGGCTTTTTCCGTGCAGAATCACACCGGGATCAGGAGTGCAGCCGGCGCCGGGGAGCTGTTGCGGCCGGCGCGGCGCCATGTGTTTCGCTGAAGAGTTCAGCCAGTTTCTCGGTGATGGCTCCGCCAAGCTCCTCGGCATCCACGATGGTGACCGCGCGGCGATAATATCGCGTGACATCGTGGCCGATGCCGATCGCGATCAGCTCGACCGGCGAGCGGGTCTCGATCTCCTCGATGATATGGCGCAGATGCCGCTCCAGGTAATTGCCGGCGTTGACCGACAGCGTGGAGTCGTCGACCGGCGCGCCGTCGGAAATCATCATCAGGATCTTGCGCTGCTCGGCCCGGCCGAGCAGGCGCTTATGCGCCCAGTCGAGCGCCTCGCCGTCGATGTTTTCCTTCAGCAGACCCTCGCGCATCATCAGGCCGAGATTTTTGCGGGCCCGCCGCCACGGCGCATCCGCGGATTTGTAGATGATGTGCCGGAGATCGTTGAGACGGCCGGGATTGGCCGGCTTGCCGGCGGCAAGCCATGACTCCCGCGACTGCCCACCTTTCCAGGCCCGTGTGGTGAAACCCAGGATTTCCACCTTCACGCCGCAACGCTCGAGCGTGCGCGCCAGAATATCTGCACAGGTCGCCGCGACTGTGATCGGGCGGCCGCGCATCGAGCCGGAATTGTCGAGCAGCAGCGTCACGACCGTATCGCGGAAGGTCGCTTCCTTCTCATGCATGAAGGACAACGGGTGATAGGGATCGGTCACGACCCGCGACAGGCGGGCGGGATCGAGAATGCCTTCCTCGAGATCGAATTCCCAGGCGCGATTCTGCTGGGCCATCAGGCGTCGCTGCAGGCGATTGGCGAGCCGCGCGACGATGCCTTGCAGATGCGCCAGCTGCTTGTCAAGATAGCTGCGCAACCGCTCGAGTTCGTCGTGATCGCAAAGATCTTCGGCCGCGATGATCTCGTCGAATTTCGGCGCAAAGGCGTGGTATTCGGGGCCGCGCGGCTCATTCCGGCCGCCCGCATTCGGCCGCGTCGCCTCGCCAGGCGTCTCGTCGTCGCCAAGTTCGCCGTCGTCGAACGTATCGGACGTCGAGGCTTGCGCACTCTCCATTGCACTGTCCGACATCTCTTCGGTCGTGGCCTGCGCCTGATCGGCACTCATCTCTTGCGCGGCGTCGGATTCCGGCGAGCCGTCGGCGCCGGATTGATCGTTCTCGCCGTCGCGGCTTTCGTCCTGGTTCTCGTCCTCATCGGCCTCGGCGTTACGGTCGTCACCCAGTTCAAGCGCCGACAACAGGTCATGCACCGCATCGCCGAATTTCAATTGATCTTCGGCGAAACGATCCAGCCGGTCGAGCCGCACACCGATCTTGTCTTCCAGGATCGGGCGCCAGAGGTCGACCATCTTGCGCGCCGCCGCCGGCGGCGCGAGCCCGGTCAGCCGCTCGCGCACCAGCATTGCCAAGGCGTCCGACAGCGGTGCGTCGGCGCGGTCGGTGATCTCGTCGAATTTGCCGCGGTGGAAATGATCGTCGAGCATCGCGGTAAGGTTCTTCGCAACGCCCGCCATACGCCGCGAGCCAAGCGCCTCGACGCGGGCCTGCTCAACGGCTTCGAACACGCCGCGCGCCTGCGGATTTCCGGGCATCAGCTTGCGGTGAACCTTCGGATCGTGACAGGCGAGCTTCAGCGCGATGGAGTCGGCATGGCCGCGCACGATCGCGGCGTCACGCCTCGACATCTTGCGCGGCGGCTCCGGCAACCGCGCCTTGCCCGGCGACAGGCCCGGCCGCTCGGCAGCAAACGACACTTCCAGTTCCGGCTTTTTTGCAATCGCGCGCAAGCACGCCGTTACCGAGCGCTTGAAAGGCTCGGTCGGCGCTTCCTTGGGTCCAGTGCGAAACTTGCTGTTGGATGTGGTCATAGTGTCTTCGTCAACCAGTAGCGTGTCACGCCGTCAGGATAACCGTTAATCGAACCGAAAGCCTTGTAGCCGCAGGCGCGATAAAAGCCCGGCGCCTGAACACTCATCGTATCGACGTAGGACCGCACCGCGCCGAAGCGGCGAGCCTCGTCCTCGATCTTCCGGATCAACTTCGTCCCCACGCCTTTGCCGCGGAATTGCTCATCGATCCAGAACAGCTGAATGAAAAGCACCGTCATCCAGACTTCGCCGACGATACCGCCGACTATTTTTTTCTTCTCACGGAGCGAGACGGCAAGCCGCTTGTACTTCTGCTTGCCCATCTTCTCGTTGTTGTAACGGATCAATCCGCCGAGCACCGCCTTCTTTGTCTTTCCGATCGTGCGCTCGACCGAAATCGATGGCATGCGCTAGCTCAACGCCACATTGACCGAGGATTCGGCAAGCTCCGCGTTGAAGCAGCGCTGATAGAATTCCGCCACCAGCGGCCGCTCCAGCTCGTCACACTTGTTGAGAAAGGTGACGCGGAAAGCAAAGCCGATGTCGCCGAAAATGTCGGCGTTCTCCGCCCAGGTGATCACCGTGCGCGGGCTCATCACCGTCGACAGATCGCCGTTGGCAAATGCGTTGCGGGTGAGATCGGCGAGCCGCACCATCTTGTTGACGATGTCGCGGCCTTCCTGGGTGCGATAGTGATGGGCTTTGGCCAGCACAATCTCCACTTCCTCGTCATGCGCGAGATAGTTGAGCGTGGTGACGATCGACCAGCGATCCATCTGGCCCTGGTTGATCTGCTGGGTGCCGTGATAGAGGCCCGAAGTGTCGCCGAGGCCCACCGTGTTGGCGGTCGAGAACAGGCGGAACGCCGGGTGCGGCTTGATGACCTTGTTCTGGTCGAGCAGCGTCAGGCGGCCGGAGACTTCCAGCACACGCTGAATCACGAACATCACGTCGGGGCGGCCGGCATCGTATTCGTCAAACACCAGCGCGATATTGTTCTGAAGCGCCCAGGGCAGGATGCCGTCCCTGAATTCGGTGACCTGCTTGCCGTCCTTGATGACAATGGAATCCTTGCCGACGAGATCGATACGGCTGATGTGGCTATCGAGATTGACGCGCACGCACGGCCAGTTCAACCGTGCCGCAACCTGCTCGATGTGAGTCGATTTGCCGGTGCCGTGATAGCCGGTGACCATGACGCGGCGATTCTTCGCAAAACCGGCGAGAATGGCGAGCGTGGTGGCGCGATCGAAGCGATAATCCGAATCGACGTCCGGCACATGCGGATCGACTCCCGAATAAGCCGGCACTTCGAGGTCGCTGTCGATGCCAAATACCTGCCGCACCGACACCTTCATGTCGGGCATTCCAGCGGGTTCCTGGGCTTTGGTCATGGCGGCGGTCGTCATAAGTCCTCCGAGGTCTCGGGGCGCTCCCGAAACCAGATTTAAGGGCGTGGCTGCGGATGGTTAGCGGGCGAAACCTATCAGAGAGCAGCGATAGGAAGAAGCCCACGCCGCAATCAAAGTTCCGTTGAATTTTCATGAAGATAGGCATCAGTCGCAGTTTTTGGAAGGCTGCCCTGCGAATCCCGGCAGGTTTTCATCCGGGGCCGCGCCTGCCGCAAATCGGGACCGTGTCTGCCCCCGATCAGGACACGGCGGCACTTTCCACCCCTTCGACGAGTTGTGGTAGGTCTGCGCGCCGAGCGACCGGCCCCAAACCGAAGGATGTTCGTGGCGTCCCTGATTGATCCATTGATTGAGTTCGTCTCGGCCCACGTGTGGCTCGCCTATCTGACGCTGTTTCTGGCGGCTCTGCTGGAGGCGGTTCCCATCCTCGGCTCCGTGATCCCGGGTTCAACCATCATTTTTGCGCTGAGCGCGCTGGTGCCCGGCGGCGATCTGCAACTCGAATGGGTATTGTCAGCCGCGGTCGCCGGCGCCTTGCTGGGGGACGGATCCGCCTTCTGGCTTGGACATCGCGAGCAACGCGAGATCCTCAATTGCTGGCCGCTTTCGAACTATCCCCACCTGGTTGCGCGGAGCGAAGCGTTCTTTCGTCGCTGGGGCACGCTCGCCGTGTTCTTTGCGCGCTTCGTCCCGCCGATCAGGGCGTTTGTTCCGATTACAGCCGGCGCGCTCGGAATGTCGCCACCGATATTCTATGCCGTCAACATTCCGGCGATCCTGCTATGGGCGCCGGCTCACGTACTGCCGGGGGTGCTCGCGGTTTCAGCGCTGCACCGGTACGGAGGCTTCGCGTCCCACGCGGGAATCGCCAAGTACTGCTGGATTTTGGCTGTTATCGCCGGAGCGCTGTTGATCGCCTTGTGGACCTGGATCGCTCGCCGCAGGCGCGAGGGGGCAGTCATTAAACCCGCGGTTCAGTCGGATCGCGGCAAGCTCTGAGGCGATCGGCGCGGGCATAGGGGCCGATTACGCGCGCACCACGGTCTTCAGATAGTTATACGCCTTGATGATCTCGATCAGGCGATCTTCGGTCGAGCGGTCGCCGCCATTGGCGTCGGGGTGATGCTGCTTCACCAGCGCCTTGTACTTGGTCTTGACGTCATCGAGCTTTGCGCCGGCGCCGAGCCCCATCACCTGCAGCGCTTTGCGCTCGGCGTTCATGATCTTGCGCGTCTCCGGCTTGGCCTGCTGTGCGCCCGGACCGGGCCGCCACCGGCCGCGACCGTTAAGCTCGCTGAACATCTGGAAGGGGTCGGCCGCCGTGTCGAAATCACCCTCCCCCTTCTTGGCGCCGCTATTGGCGCCCATCTTCCAGGTCGGGCGATGGCCGGTCAGCGCATCCTTCTGGTAGCGCGCGACGTCGTCCGGATTCATGCCCTGGAAGAAATTGTACGACTGGTTGTACTCGCGGACGTGATCGAGGCAGAAATGCCAATATTCACGCGAATTTTCACGACCTTTCGGCGCGCGGTGCGCGCCCTTGTTCTGGCACCCCGCCCACTCGCAGGTCATGGCTTCGCTGCCCGCCAGCGCCTTGCGCTTCGCGCTCACCTTGGTGGGCTTGATTCGAATAGAATCGAAGAATTTGGATGAATCAATCGGCATGTTGTCTTTGACTACGCAACGCGCAAGGCTTCAAGTCTTGACATTACGAAACGCTTCACTCCCCGAGACACCATTGACGAGTTGCAGCAGCGGACGTATTGCCGCCACCATGAACACTAAAGGTATTATCACAAACAAGTTGCGTGAAGCTTTCTCGCCGGAAAGCCTCGACGTCTCAGATGAATCATATCTTCATGAAGGCCATGCCGGCCACAGGCCGGGCGGCGAGACTCATTTCAGGCTTTATATTGTGTCTGCCGCCTTCAAAGGAAAGAGCCGGATCGAGCGCCACCGTATGATTAATTCGACGTTGGCTGCGGAACTCGGGGGCGGCGTGCATGCGCTGGCGATCAAGGCACAGGCGCCGGGAGAAGCCGGCTAGCCTGACGATGAAATCCGGTAGTCCGGCGTCAAGGGGCGGGTATTAAAAAGCCTTGCCGGCCCGCCTCGGCTTTTTTTCCGCAACTTCCGTCTCGCGCGGTACCGCTACGATCCGAAGCGCGGTGATGCGGTTGCGCTCACGTCGCAACACACGGAAACGGAAGCCGTGGAAGGTGAAACTCTGGCCCCGATCGGGGATCGAGCGTGCTTCGTGGATCACGAGACCGGCTATGGTGGTCGCCTCTCCGTCGGGAAGACGCCAATCCATCGCGCGGTTGAGATCGCGGATCGGCACCGAGCCGTCGACGACCACCGAGCCGTCAGGCTGGGCGCGAACGCCGGCGACCACCACATCGTGCTCGTCGGAAATGTCGCCGACGATCTCTTCCAGGATGTCTTCCAGCGTCACCATGCCCTCGACCTCGCCGTACTCGTCGACCACGAGCGCGAAGTGAGTTTTGCGGCGGCGGAAGGCCTTGAGCTGCTCGGAGACCGGGCGCATTTCCGGGACGAACCAGGGCGGCAGCATGATGGTCGAGACATCGATCTTCGACGTGTCGCCGTCGGAAGCACGGATCGCGCGCAGCAGGTCCTTGGCGTGCAGCACGCCGACGATGTTCTCAGGCTTCTCGCGCCATAGCGGGATCCGCGTGTACTCGGTCGCAAGCACTTCCCGCACCAGCTCTTCCGCCGGCAGATCGGCATTGATCATCACCATTTCGGTGCGATGGACCATCACGTCGGAGACTTCAAGCTCGCGCAGGTCGAGCAGCCCGCCGAGCATGTCGCGGTCCTGTTTTTCGACCTTGCCTTCGTGATGAAGCAGATCGACCGCCCCGCGCAGTCGCTCGAACGGCGACAGGATCGGCTGATTGTGGTGCGCCGTGATGCCGAATAACCTCAGCAATAGCCGCACGACGGCTTCGAGGACCGTAACCAGCGGCCCGAGCAGGAACATCGTGATCTTCATTGGCCGCGCCACGGCGAGCGCGACGCGATCCGGCGCATTGATGGCGATCGTCTTTGGCAACACCTCCGCGAAGATCACGACCAGGACCGTCATGAAGACGGTGGCATAGAGCACGCCGACAGCGCCGAACCAAACCGTGAAGATGCCGGTGGCGAGCGCCGAGGCGCCGATATTGGCGATATTGTTGCCTAGCAGGAGCGCGCCGATCAGCCGCTCGCGCATCGCCGAAAGGTTCGAGACAATCGCGGCGTCCTGATTGCCCTGCTTTGAGAGCCGCAGCATGCTGCCCCGCGAGGCACCGGTCAGCGCGGTTTCGCTGGCGGCGAAAAACGCCGACACCAGCAGACAAATCACAACGACGAAAAACGTGATCCAATCCATGCGCGTCTATTCACTTGTCCGGATCAGGACCGGCGTTCGAGTTTCGCTTTCAGAAAATCCCGAACCAATGAAGGTTCGACGTCAGGAGCAATCACGGCGCGGCCGATCGCCTTGAGCAGGATGAAGGTGAGCCGACCGCGCTTGACCTTCTTGTCTTGTCCCATCAATGCCATCAGGGCGTCCGCATCCGCGAGTCCTTCTTGCGCGAAACCGGCGATGTCCTGCAAGGCGGTCGGCAAGCCGACATCGGCCAGATGGCGCTTGATACGCGCGGCGTCTTGCTCGGCGATCATCCCGAGCTGCGCCGACAGTTCCGCGGCCAGCACCATGCCGACGGCAACGCCTTCGCCATGAAACAAGCGGTCGGAGAAGCCGGTCGCGGCTTCAAGCGCGTGGCCGAAGGTGTGGCCAAGGTTGAGCAGCGCGCGCTCGCCATTCTCCCGCTCGTCGCGTGCAACGATCGCCGCCTTGGCCCGGCAGGAAGTTGCAATCGCATGCTCGCGCGCGGCCGCGCCTGCGAAAATATCGGCGTGATTCTTTTCCAACCAGGCGAAAAAGGCTTCATCGCCGAGCAGGCCGTATTTGGCGACTTCGGCGTAACCGGCCCGGAATTGGCGCGGCGACAGGGTATCGAGCGCGGCAGTATCCGCAACCACCAGCACCGGCTGATGAAACGCACCAATAAGATTCTTTCCTTGCGGCGAGTTGATGCCGGTCTTGCCGCCGACGGAGGAGTTGACCTGCGCCAGCAGCGAGGTCGGCACCTGCACGAAATCGACCCCGCGGCGCAGGATCGCGGCGGCAAATCCGGCGAGGTCTCCGACCACCCCGCCGCCAAGGGCTATTACGAGATCGGCGCGTTCGATTTTGGCCGAAATCAACGCCTCGCTCACTCGTTCTAGCACGGCATAGCTTTTGGAACCCTCGCCCTCCTCGACGATGGCATGGGAGGTAGCGATTCCGGCCTCCGCCAGCGACGCCTCGGTCTTCGCGAGCCAGTGCTTTGCGACGTTGCGGTCGGTCACAACAGCGGTGCGCGCGCCGGGCCTCAACGCAGCGATGTGCTTGCCCAGCGATGGCAGGACGTCGCGGCCGATCACGATGTCATAGGCGCGATCGCCCAGCGCAACATCGACGGTGACGGGATCGGTATGTTTCAACGGCGCGGTCATGGGGTGGGGCTCGGTTCGATATGGCCGCCGCAAAGCTTCCCGTGCAGCGCATCCAGGCATTCATCGACGATTTTCTCGTGCGGCACGTCGCGCGACCATACCGTCACGTCGGCTTGGCCGTAGACCGGCTCGCGTTCCCTGATCAACCGTTCGACGGTCGCTTCGGGATCGGCGGTTTGAAGCAGCGGGCGATCGGATCGCCGCTTCACCCGGCGCATGATGATATCGGGATCGACCTTGAGCCAGATCGAGACGGCCTTGTCGCGGATGCGATCACGGGTCTCCTGCCGCATGACGGCGCCGCCGCCGGTGGCAATCACCGCCGGCCCGCTGTCGAGCAGCCGCGCGATCACCCGCGCCTCGCCGTCGCGGAAATCGGCTTCCCCGCGTGATTCGAAAATGTCGGGAATCGACATGCCGGCCGCCGCCTCGATTTCAACGTCGGCGTCAAGGAACGGCAGCCCGAGCCGGGTCGACAGCCTGCGTCCGATGGTGGATTTGCCGGCCCCCATCATCCCCACCAGCACGATCGAACGGCCGCGCAGGGCGGCCGCGATCTCGGCTTCCTGGGTTGTGGTGCTGACAGCATTGGGCAGGATGATTTCGGACATTTCCTCAATCGACGGCCGTGGCATGTGACTGTTGGGCGACCATACTACCCGCGCCGACACCGTTGCTAGTGGTCCGCCCAGGAGAGCCATAAGCCCTTGCAACGAAATGTCGAACATGGTGGTAGTCAGACTAGGCTATCCCCGATGAATTCAATGGTTAATTTGCCGCCTGAGGCTTTCGCATGCCCAGCCTGTTCCGCTTTCTGACCGTCGTTGCCGTGATCGTCGGGGTCGTTTACGGCGCGATTTTTGCGCTGGCGAATTTCGTCAATCCGAAACCGCGGGAGATGACCATCAACATACATCAGGACAAGTTCCTCAAGAAATAAGGTGCACGATGCCGGCGCGAGCCGGAGAGAGTTCGTCAAGGATTTGAAAGCTAAGGTTTGCCAATGCGGGCCAAACCCTCCGACGCCAAACTGATCGACCTGTTCCTCGATATGCTCGCGGCCGAACAGGGCGCCGGCGACAATACGCTTGATGCCTATCGCCGTGATCTAGCCGATTTTTCAGCGTTTCTAGCGGCCAACGGCCAGAACTTCGCCGGCACCGAGACGCAATCCTTGCGCGATTATCTCACCGAGCTGGACAGCCGCGGATTCAAATCGTCGAGCGCCGCGCGCCGGCTGTCGGCAATGCGGCACCTGTTTCGATTCCTGCTCAATGAGCGGATTCGCACCGACGATCCGGCGGCCATCCTGTCAGGCCCCAGGCGCGGACGTGGCCTGCCGAAGGTGCTGTCGATATCGGATGTCGATCGCCTGCTCGTGCGCGCAAAGGCGCTGACTGAAGAGGCCGAGACTTCGCCGCAGGAGCGGCTTCGCGCCCTGCGGCTTTATTGCCTGCTTGAAGTGCTCTACGCCACGGGTTTGCGCGTCTCCGAACTCGTTTCACTGCCGCTATCGGCATCGCGCAGCAGCGCCGGCATGATCGTGGTGCGCGGCAAGGGCAACAAGGAACGACTGGTGCCGCTCAACGAAGCTTCGCGCCGCGCGATGGCCGACTATCTCGCGGCGCGAGAGACGCTCAAGGCGACAAAACAGATAAACGCCGCCAGTTCGAAATGGCTGTTTCCTTCCTTTGGTGAAAGCGGCCATCTGACGCGGCAACATTTTGCGCGCGACCTGAAAGAACTGGCTGCCTCTGCGGGCCTCGCGCCGCGGCTGGTTTCACCGCACGTGCTGCGCCACGCCTTCGCCAGCCATCTGTTGCACAACGGCGCCGACCTCAGAATCGTGCAAACCCTGCTCGGCCACACCGATATATCCACGACCCAGATCTATACCCACGTCGTCGAGGAGCGCCTGAAAAGTCTGGTGCGCGACCTGCATCCGCTGGCGGAGAAATAGCGAATCACGTCGGCTGGTAAGCCTGCTTGACTTCGGCGCTTTCTCCCCCGAAAGAGCGATTTCCTCTCACTCCCCAAGGCAAGGCTGGCCAAAGGGAGGCCCACACGCCCGCACGCTAACCATCTGAAGATGCGTGCTTTCTTCTCACGCCCGAGGAGCCGCTTCGCCCCAGGGTGGCTTTGTCCCTATATTGATTTGATGCCGGATCACATGCGCAGCTACCTCGATTTCGAAAAACCCGTCGCCGAACTTGATTCCAAGATCGACGAATTGCGGGTGCTCGCGGCGTCGGGCAGCGACATTGGCGAGGAAATCACACGGATCGAGGACAAGGCGGCGCAGGCGTTGAGCGATCTCTATGCCAATTTGACGCCATGGCAAAAGACGCTGGTGGCGCGCCATCCGCAGCGGCCGCATTTCACCGATTTCATCGGCGGGCTGGTCACGGAATTCACGCCGCTCGCCGGCGACCGCAAGTTCGCCGAGGATGAGGCGCTGGTCGGCGGCTTCGGACGCTTTCGCGGCGAGAGCATCTGCGTGATCGGCCAGGAGAAAGGCGCCAGCACCGAATCCCGCATCAAGCACAATTTCGGCATGGCGCGCCCCGAGGGCTATCGCAAGGCCGTACGGCTGATGGAAATGGCGGACCGCTTCGGCATTCCCGTGCTGTCGATCGTGGATTCCGCCGGAGCCTATCCCGGTATCGGCGCGGAGGAGCGCGGACAGGCCGAAGCGATTGCGCGCTCGACCGATGCCTGCCTGTCACTAGGCGTGCCGAACATCGCCATCATCACCGGCGAGGGAATGTCGGGCGGCGCCATCGCCATCACCACCGCCAACCGCGTGCTGATGTTCGAACACGCGATCTATAGCGTGATCTCGCCGGAGGCCGCCTCCTCGATCCTGTGGCGTGACGGAACCAAGGCGCAGGAAGCCGCGACCAGCATGAAGATCACCGCGCAGGACATGCTGCGGTTTGGCGTGATCGACCAGATCCTGAAAGAGCCGGTCGGGGGGGCGCATCGCGATCCCACTGCCATGATTGCAACCACGGGCGATACCATCGCCCAGACGCTCAATGACCTGAAGCCTCTGGACGCCGAAGCGATCCGCACACAGCGGCGACAAAAATTCCTCGATATCGGCCGGAAAGCATTCTGAGATATCCACCTTTTGCGGCGATGAGCCAGCCCGGCTCCGAAGGCCCCATTCTCTTCAAATTTCTGCCATTTTGGCCGCAATTAAGCCCTTGGCGGCCGGTTTAAACTCTGTTCACCATGCCCAAGCGGGCCTGGGCCTTGGAGCCAGCCTCGGCTTGCGACAAACGGGGCTTTAAGGATAATATTTTATTCAATGGCTTCAGGGCGTCGACGCGACTTTGGGGTGCGAGATTTGCCCGTTGGGTGTGGAGCTTTGCATTGATCGGCCGCTCGTTGTTTCGCGCGCTCCTGACGTCTGCTGCGCTGTCGGCAGCCGTGCTGTTGGCTGGCTGCAATAGCGACGAGCTTGGTTCGCTCGCCACCAACGCCAAAGCCAACCAGCCCGTCCCGCCCAGGCTGCTCGCGGCGATGGTCGAAAAGAACATGGATCTGCAGTCGCCGATCCTGGTCCGCCTGTTCAAGCAGGAGGCCGAGCTCGAGGTCTGGAAACAGGACCGCACCGGTCGCTTCGAGTTGTTGAAGACCTACCCGATTTGCCGCTGGTCCGGCGATCTCGGACCGAAGGTTCGCGAAGGCGACCGCCAGGCCCCGGAAGGCTTCTATGCGATCACGCCGGCGCAGATGAACCCGACATCGGCCTACTACCTCTCTTTCAACACCGGCTATCCGAACGCGTATGACCGATCGCTCGGACATACCGGCTCGGAGCTGATGGTGCACGGCGACTGCTCGTCACGCGGCTGCTACGCGATGACCGACGAGCAGATTTCGGAAATCTATGCGTTGGGGCGAGAGTCCTTTTTCGGCGGCCAGAAGTCGTTCCAGTTCCAGGCCTATCCATTCCGGATGACGCCGCTCAACTTCGCCCGCCATCGCAACAGCCCGCACATGGCGTTCTGGAAGATGATCAAGGAAGGCAACGATCATTTCGAAGTGACGCGCCAGGAGCCGAAGGTCGACTTCTGCGAAAAGAAATACGTGTTCGACGCGGTGAAGGCGCCCGACGCCAAGCGAGAGCCGGTGTTTGAGGCTTCGGCCAAATGTCCTGCTTACGTTGTGCCCGATGAGCTTGCGCAAGCCGTTCGCGAAAAGCAGGAAGCCGACGATACTGAATTCGCCAAGCTGGTCGCAAAGGGCACATCGGTGGCCCAAATGAATACCGGCATCGACGGTGGCATGAACAGGGTGTTCGCCGCCAGAGTGCCCAACGGCAATACCGGTCTTTCCGAGGGCGGTTCGGGCCTCGCGCTATTCAACACCGACAAGGCGCCCGGCACCATTCCCAACACCGTCAATCCGCCCCACGGACCCGTCACCTCGCCGGCGGAGCCGCTGACGGCCTCCCTGACGCCGGCATCCCCCTCGACGCGCGTCGCTGCGGTGGCTCCGCCAGCGCAGAGCAGCGAATCGGATGGCTTCTTTTCCAGCCTTGCCCGCAAGGTCGGCCTGAGCAGCGCTTCTGCCGACACGACCGCTACCACTGCGCCGCCAACGGCCGCGGCTCGTCCGCGAACCGCCGAGGCCAGGCCGCCGCGGCCGGAGGGATCGATTCCCAAGTCGAAGGCTGAAACCAAACAAGCTTCCGCCAAGCCCCCGTCGAAGCGGGCAGCCGCCGATACCGCAGCCGAGACGCAAGCAGCAGCGCCCGCCGCAAAGGACAGCATGGTGGCCGGCGCCCAACCGATCGTCTCGACGAATTCGTTCGAGAACCGCTTCTCGGCAGCCAAGTAAGCCTAGCCTCCCAGCATTGCTACCGCGTCCGTCGCCCTACGCTACCGGCCACCGCTTGACGAGCGACCTCCTCGCCTCGGGGTTTTCAATGCGTTAGTCTTCTTCGAAGCAAACAAAGACGCCGGGCCGTTCTCGTCGATGGCGCGTCAAAAAAAGCGGGAGAAGGCTCATGGTCAAGTCGGAAACGTCCGGCCTGCATCGCCGTCGATTTCTTAAAGGTGTGGTTGCGGCCGGCGGGGCCACGATGGCCGCTCCCCCGACCGCGCGGGCGCAAACCCCGGAGCCGCCCAAAGGCCCCGCGCCAACTCCGACCGCGACCACCCAGGCCAAGGAGCGCGAACGGCCGCCGGAGGTCGAGCGGCTGACGACGGAAAAGACCGGCTCCGATTTCATGGTCGACGTCTGCAAGACGCTCAACCTGGACTACATCGCGTCCTGCCCCGGCTCGACGTTTCGGGCCTTGCAGGAAAGCTTCATCAATTACGGCGCCAACAAGCGCCCGGAATGGCTAACCTGCCTGCACGAGGAAGTGTCGGTTGGAATGGCGCACGGCTACGCCAAGGTGGCCGGCAAACCGATGGCCGCGATCATGCACGGCACCGTCGGCACGCAGCACGCGGCGATGGCGATCTATAACGCCTACTGCGACCGCGTTCCGATGATGCTGTTTACCGGCAATGCCGGCGCGACCAACGAGCGGCGGCCCGGCGTCGAATGGTTCCACAGCGTGCAGGATGGCGCGGCCACCGTGCGCGACTTCGTCAAGTGGGACGACTATCCGATGTCGCTGCAACATTTTGCCGAGTTGGCGGTACGTGGCTATGCGCTGTCCTGCGCGCAGCCGCCCGGACCGGTGTTCATTGTCGCCGACGCCAAGCTACAGGAGGATCCGCTTGAGGAGCGCGACGCGCGCAGGCTCAGGATTCCGCGTCTGACCGTGCCTTCGCAGGCCGCAGGCGATCCGAATGCGTTGCGCGAAGCCGCCAGAATGCTGGTAGCCGCGGAAAGTCCCGTGATCATCGCCGATCGCTATGCGCGCTCGCAAGCGGGCATGGACGATCTCGTGCGGTTGGCCGAACTCCTGCAAGCGCCGGTCATCGACGTCAGGTCGCGCATGAACATGCCGAACACACATTACCTTTGCCAATCGGAGCGCGCCGGCACCCTGGTCGCACAGGCCGATTGCATCCTGTCGCTTGAGCCGGTCGATCTCTTCGGCCAACTCAACACCATGCGCGATCAGCTGGAACGCACGGATATCCCGCGGGTCAAAGCGGGAGTGAAAGTCATCAGCATCTCGACCCACGATCTGCTGGTCCATTCCAACTATCAGGACTTCCAGCGCTACGCCGCCGCCGACATCAACATTACAGCCGACGCCCAGACGACGCTGCCATTCCTGATCGAGGCCGTGCAGCGTGAGACAACCGCCAGCGGAAAAAACGCGAACGAGATGCGGAGCGAGAAGCTGCGCCAGGCCTACCAGCGCTCGGTCGAACGCACGCGAGCCGAGGCGGCGCTCGGATGGGACGCGAGCCCGATCACCACGGCCCGGCTTTATATGGAACTCTGGGCGCTGCTGCAGAAGGAAGATTGGGCGCTGGTCTCCGATAGCGACTTTTCGTCCCGTTGGCCGCATCGGTTGTGGCCGCTGGACAAGCACTATCGCTTTATCGGCGGCTCAGGAGGCTACGGCGTCGGCTATCAACCGGTCGCAGCCCTTGGCGCGGCACTGGCGCACCGCGACGCCGGCGGCCGCGTCGTCGTCAATGTCACCGGCGACGGCGAATTCAACATGGCGCCGCATACGCTGTGGACCGCCGCACATCACCGTATTCCCTACCTGACGATCATCCAGAACAACCGCGCCTATCATCAGGAGCTCATGCACGTCCAGCGCATGGCGAACCGGCACGATCGCGGCGTGCGCAACGCAATCATAGGCACCACGATCGACAATCCGAATATCGATTATGCGAAGGTCGCGATGGGCTACGGCGCGCTCGGCATCGGGCCGATCGAGGACCCCAACGACCTCGCCGAGGCTTTCCGCAAGGGCATCGCCGCCGTCAAGGCCGGCCAGCCCGCGCTGATCGACGTCGTCACGCAGCCGCGTTGAGGAAGGAGTCATGAAGCATCTCCTTACAGTTGCAGCCTTGATCACGGTAATGCTCCCGGCAATCGAGCCGGCCGGCGGCCAACAAATCTCCGCGCCGGCCGGGAATGCCGACAACGGCAAGACGCTGTTTCGAGAGACCGGGTGCTATCAGTGCCATGGCTTGGCGGGTCAAGGCGCTGTCATGACAGGCCCGCACGTGTCACGCACCGAATTGCCGTTCGACGCCTTCCTCAATCAGCTCCGCCATCCCGCCAACCAGATGCCGCCTTACGAGGCCGCTGTCGTTTCAGATAAAGACGCGGCGGACATCTACGCCTACGTGAGGCAAATGCCGCCCCCGCGCGACCCGAACAGCATTCCGCTGCTCAAGACGACGCGCTGAAATTCGCAATGAAAGAA
Organism: uncultured Alphaproteobacteria bacterium; assembly: GCA_963775545.1. Classification (GTDB taxonomy): domain Bacteria; phylum Pseudomonadota; class Alphaproteobacteria; order Rhizobiales; family Xanthobacteraceae; genus Bradyrhizobium. Next base: position 35,759 of record CAVZJE010000012.1, on the reverse strand, counting down.
CGGCCTGCCGTCTGGTCGACGGCCGTGAGAGCTTACGCCCTCACGCATATTTGCCGTGGCAGTGCTTGTACTTCTTGCCCGAGCCGCAGGGGCAATCCTCGTTGCGGCCGACCTTGCCCCATGTCGACGAATTCTTCGGGTCGCGATCGGCGGTGGCCGCAGGCACCAGCGAGGCGTTGGCGAAGGCCATTTCGTCCTCACCGGTATTGGGGTCGAACTTGTGCGCTTCCATCGCCGGCAGCGGTTGCGGCTCTTGCTGCTCGGGCGGTACGATTTCGACGCGCATCAGTTGCGCCGTCACCGCCTCGCGCAAATGGGCGATCATGGCTTCAAACAGGGTGAACGCCTCGGACTTGTATTCCTGCAAGGGATCGCGCTGGCCGTAGCCGCGCAGGCCGATCACCTGACGCAGATGATCAAGCATCACCAGATGTTCGCGCCACAGGTGATCGAGCGTCTGGAGCAGGATGGTCTTCTCGACATAGCGCATCACCTCGGGACCCCATTGGGCCACCTTGGCTGCCATGTGCTCGTCGACGCGGTTTTCGATCCGGGTCAGCAGTTCTTCGTCGGCGATGCCCTCTTCCTTGGCCCACTCGTCGACCGGCAGGTCGACGTCGAGCACGCGCTTGAGCTCTTCCTTGAGGCCGGCGGTATCCCACTGTTCGGCATAGACATGTTCGGGCACATGCTTGGTCACGACGTCCTCGACAAAGGCCCGGCGCATGTCGGCAACGGTCTCGGCGACGCTTTCGTCTTTCATGAGGTCGACGCGCTGGTCGAAGATCACCTTGCGCTGGTCGTTCTGGACGTTGTCGAACTTCAGAAGGTTCTTGCGGATGTCGAAGTTGCGGGCCTCCACCTTCTGCTGCGCCTTTTCCAGCGCCTTGTTGATCCAGGGGTGGATGATGGCCTCGCCTTCCTTCAGGCCAAGCCGCGTCAGCATGCTGTCGAGCCGGTCGGACCCGAAAATCCGCATCAGGTCGTCTTCCAGCGACAGGAAGAATTTCGAACGGCCGGGGTCGCCCTGGCGGCCGGAACGGCCGCGAAGCTGGTTGTCGATGCGCCGCGATTCATGGCGCTCGGAGCCGATGATGTAGAGCCCGCCCGGCTTGGTCACGGTCCTGGCCGGCTTCGATCCCTTCGCCGGCTCGATCTCGATCGTCTCCTCCGCCTTCAGCACGATCTCGCGGAACCGCTCAACATCGGCCTTGATCTGTTCGATCTTTGTATTACGTTCGGCTTCGTCGGCGATGCCCGCCGTCTCGTGCTCGATGCGCATGTCCAGCGAGCCGCCGAGCTTGATGTCGGTGCCGCGGCCGGCCATGTTGGTCGCAATCGTGATTGCGCCCGGCACGCCGGCTTCGGCCACGATGTAGGCTTCCTGTTCATGGAAGCGCGCGTTCAACACCGCAAACAGCTTGGCCGGCTTGCCGGCGCGGGCCGCCGCGTAAAGCTTATCCATCGCATTTTCGTTGCCGAAGTCGATCTGCTTGTAGCCGTGCTTCTTGAGGTATTCGGCCAGCACTTCGGACTTCTCGATCGAGGCGGTGCCCACCAGAACCGGCTGGAACCGCGCATTCGCCCGCTCGATCTCGGCGAGGATCGCGGCGTATTTTTCGTTCTGGCTACGGTAAACCTCATCGTCTTCGTCGAGACGCGCCACCGGCAGGTTGGTCGGGATTTCGAGCACGTCGAGCTTGTAGATGTCGAACAATTCGTCGGCTTCGGTCGCTGCCGTACCGGTCATGCCGGCGAGCTTCGCGTACATTCTGAAATAGTTCTGGAAGGTGATCGAAGCCAGCGTCTGGTTTTCCGGCTGAACCGTCTGATGCTCCTTGGCCTCCAGCGCCTGATGCAGGCCTTCCGAATAGCGCCGGCCAGGCATCATGCGGCCGGTGAACTCATCGATGATCACGACCTCGTCGTCGCGGACGATGTAATCCTTGTCGCGCGTAAACAGCGTGTGTGCGCGCAGCGCCTGGTTGACGTGGTGCACGACCGAGACGTTCTCGACGTCATAAAGCGACTCGCCCTTGAGCTGACCGGCGTCGCGTAGCAGCGTTTCCAGCTTCTCCATGCCGCCTTCGGTCAGCGTCACGGTGCGCTGCTTTTCGTCGACCTCGTAGTCGGCCTTGTCGAGCTTGGGGAAGAAGGTGTCGATGGTGTTGTAGAAATCCGACCGGTCGTCGAGCGGACCGGAGATGATCAGCGGCGTTCGCGCTTCGTCGATCAGGATCGAATCGACTTCGTCGACGATGCCGTAGAAATGCCCGCGCTGGACCATGTCCTCCAGCCGGTATTTCATGTTGTCGCGAAGATAGTCGAAGCCGTACTCGTTGTTGGTGCCGTAGGTGATGTCGCAGGCATAGGCTTCCTTGCGCTCGGCATCGTCGAGGCCATGCACGATGACGCCGGTGGTCAGGCCGAGGAAGCTGTAGATCTGTCCCATCCAGGCGGAGTCGCGCCGGGCGAGATAATCGTTGACGGTGACGACATGAACGCCCTTGCTGGCGAGCGCATTGAGGTAAACCGCCAGCGTCGCCACCAGCGTCTTGCCTTCGCCGGTTTTCATTTCCGCGATATCGCCTTCGTGCAGCACCATGCCGCCGACCAGCTGCACGTCGAAATGCCGCTGGCCGAGCGTCCGCTTGGCGGCCTCCCGGACGGTCGCAAACGCCGGAACGAGGATGTCGTCGAGCGCCTTGCCTTCTGCGAGCTGTTGGCGGAACTCTGCCGTGCGCGCCTTCAGCGCATCGTCCGACAGCGCGGCCACCTCCGGCTCCAGCGCATTGATGGCATCGACGCGGCCCTGGTATCCCTTGACCCGGCGGTCATTTGCGGAACCGAAAAACTTGCGGGCGAGCGCGCCGATCATGCCAAATTCCTGTCTAGCGTTCCGGTTCCGAAGTTCGCAAACTGTTGCGGCACCTCTGATGCGAACTTCGGAATCAAAGGAACGCTAGCAATTTCAATCTCTAGTGCGGCTTTGAATTTGAAGTTCCTATAACGAGCTTGCCGCAACATTGATAGGAACTTCAAATTCGCCGCACCAGCCGTTCGGCAAAGCTGCCGCGAGATGGGATTGCTAATCAACTCACCGTGACGCGCCAATGACCGGCCCTGACCGGGATCGTCCGCCGAATGAGTGGGAGTTCAGCAATCCCGGGTTCAACGGCCAAAACGCAGCAAAACGGGCGCTATCGCCATTGACTCAGGTTGGGCAGAGATATGGCTGGCCCAAAGGGTTGTCAACGCCGCGAAGGGGTTGGCGATCCAGGGCCTGAAGCCGCTGGCCAACCCCGGTTTTCGGATTGTTTCGCAAACGGATGGACCGGCGTTTACCATTGGCGGAAAAAGGCCCTCGGCCTGCGAGCGGCGAGGCTTCATCCGGCAAGGCCGCCTTTCCGGGATTTCATCATTTTGACAGACTTTTCGCGTTGCCAAGGCCACGCGATTGGGCGAGTGTCGCGCGGTTTTAAAGGGCCCTGCCGCAACAGCCATATGGCTTTGGAGATAAGGATTTTCCATGACTACTTCGTCATCAGACGCGAAACGTGGTGCGCACGTCCGCTTTGCCGCCGCAGCGAGCGTACTTGCGATTGCACTGTTCGCGAGCCTGCCGCTGCGCGCTGAAGATGCCAACCCGGTGCTTGCCAAGGTGAACGGCGCTGAAATCCGCCAGAGCGACGTAGCCCTCGCCGAGGAAGAGCTGGGGCCGAGCCTCGCGCAGATGGATCCCGCGACCAAGAAGGAAAACGTGCTGGCGTTTCTGATCGACATGAAGATCGTCGCCAAGGCCGCGGAAGACAAGAAGATCGAGGATCGCCCCGACTTCAAGTCCCGCCTCGCCTTCGCCCGCAACCGTCTCCTGATGGACAGCCTGCTGGCGTCGGAAGGCAAGGCTGCGACCACCGACGAGGCCATGAAGAAGGTTTATGACGAAGCCGCCAAGCAGATCTCGGGCGAGCAGGAGGTGCACGCGCGGCACATCCTGGTCGAAACCGAAGACGAGGCCAAGGCGATCGAGGCCGAGCTGAAGAAGGGCGCCGATTTCGCCGAGCTCGCCAAGTCCAAGTCGAAAGATCCTGGCGCGGCCGACGGCGGCGATCTCGGCTTCTTCACCAAGGATCAGATGGTGCCGGAATTTTCCGCCGTCGCCTTTGCCCTCGAACCTGGCAAGATTTCCGATCCGGTGAAATCGCAGTTCGGCTGGCACATCATCAAGGTCGAGGAAAAGCGCAACCGCAAGGCGCCCGACTTCGAGCAGGTCAAGCCGCAGATCGAGACCTACGTGATCCGCAAGGCACAGGCCGAATATGTGGCCAAGCTGCGCGAGAGCGCGAAGGTCGAGCGCATGGATCAGGCCGCCAATACGCCGGCGCCTGCACCCGACGCCGCCAAGCCGTCGGACTCGAAGATGGCGCCCGCGAAGAAGTGACGTCGTCGATCTTCGCTTCCCTCTCCCCTTGTGGGAGAGGGTGCCGAGCGCAACAAGCGCGAGGCGGATGAGGGGTCGCTTCCCGCGCAACTTTTTCGCTTGGTTTCGTCTTAAACAGACCCCTCACCCGGCTCGATCTCGCTGACGCTCGCTCTCGCCACCCTCTCCCACAAGGGGAGAGGGTAAGATCAAGCCGGAAAATCTCATGTCTTCCACCATCTCCCCGCTCGCTCCCACCAACGTTCCCGACATGCCCGCCATTGCCGGCGTAACGCTCGCGACTGCGGCTGCCGGCATCCGCTACAAGGGCCGCACCGATGTGCTGCTGGCCATCATGGACAAGGGGACGACGGTAGCCGGTGTCTTCACCCAGTCGAAATGCCCATCCGCGCCGGTCGAGTGGTGCCGCGCCAGGCTCGGCCGCGGCAAATCTTCCAAGGCAGGCAAACCTTCCAAGGCAGGATCCGCTCGCGCGCTCGTGGTCAATTCCGGTAACGCCAACGCCTTCACCGGCAAAACCGGCCGGCAGTCTACGGCCATGACCGCCGCGATCGCCGCAAAGGCGGTCGGCTGTCAGGCGAGCGAAATCTTTCTGGCCTCCACCGGCGTAATCGGCGAACCGCTCGACGCCACCAAATTCGACGGCGTGCTTGGTGGTCTGGCCGCACAGACCACGCCGGATGGGTGGATGGATGCGGCCCACGCGATCATGACCACCGACACCTTCCCGAAGGTCGCGACCGCAACCGTCAAGCTCGGCAAGGCCAGGGTAACGATCAACGGCATGGCCAAGGGCGCCGGCATGATCGCGCCGGACATGGCGACGATGCTGTCCTTCATCTTCACCGATGCACCGATCAGCGCACCCGCCCTGCAATCGCTCCTCAAGGCGGGCGTGGCGGATACGTTCAACGCCGTCACCATCGATGGCGACACCTCGACCTCGGACACGCTGCTTGCGTTTGCGACCGGCGCGGCGGCCGCTCACGGCGCGCCGAAAATCAGCCGCGCCGGCGATCCCCGCCTGAAGGCGTTCACGAAAGCCTTTCACGCCGTGCTCGCCAACCTCGCCGAACAGGTGGCGCGCGACGGCGAAGGCGCCCGCAAGCTGGTCGAGATCATCGTCGAAGGCGCGGTCTCGAAGGCGTCAGCGCGCAGAATTGCGATGTCGATCGCCAATTCACCGCTGGTAAAGACCGCGATCGCCGGCGAGGATGCCAACTGGGGCCGCGTGGTCATGGCGGTCGGCAAGGCCGGCGAGCCCGCCGACCGCGACAAGCTCTCAATCTCGTTCAACGGCATTCGCGTCGCTAAAAGCGGCGCGCGCGACCCCTCTTACGACGAGGCGGAAGTGTCGGCTGCGATGAAGCAGCCGAAGATCGAAATCAAGGTCGCGCTCGGGCTTGGCAAGGGCCGCGACCGGGTGCTGACTTGCGATCTCACCAAGGAATATATCGCCATCAATGGCGACTACCGGTCGTGAGCTTCACGACCGGCTGATGCGGCCTCGCGCCCTTAGTTCGTGAGATGCGCGGTGATGAGCGCCTGGTTGAACATGGCGGCCAGGGCCGCAGCGATTTGCGAGGTCGAAGTGGCCTGGAAAAAGAAGTTCGGCGATGCGCAGGACGTAAGACTGGGTGGAATATTGGGAATATTGGCGTTCGCGACGCCATCTTCGTTGCTGTAGATGGTGGTTGGATTCTGAATTGGCTCATAGGGAATATAGAGCACGGCAACGGTGATGCCGCGGCTCTTGAGTGCCTGGCAGGGAGATGATGTCCCCGAAGCCATCACGGTGGCGCTGTTGCTTCCGCTAAAGCTGCAGCAGGTTTGAAAGTTTTGCGCGCCGTCGGTCAGGAGAAAAACGAAGGGCTTCGTGTTAGTTATTGAACTGCCGTCGCCGACGGCGCCGCCGCCGACGGGCGGGATAGTCGAGTTCATGGTCGGAAACGCATTTTCAAAATGTGTCCCGCCGGAGCCGAGGCCCACGTTCGGGCTATTTCCGGTATCAAGCAGCTGGGCAAGATTTTGCGCCGCGGTCTGGATCGCGGAGCCGGGGCCGATCGTAGAGGTGAGCGGAGAATAAGTAATCAGGTTCCGGATGAACGGGTAGAGTCCGATCCGGAATTGACCGGTCACTTGCTGGTTCTTGGGATCATTGGCCACCGCGAACAATCCGTCCACGCCGTTCGCGGTCTTCGTGGCGTTCAAGGCCGTGCCGACCGCGTCGGCGCGCAACTGGATGCAGGCGTCGGTGCCTTCGGTGGGGCAGGACGTAACCGCCGTCAGGCTGTTCGACTGGCTGGCCGTGTTGCCGGTAAGGAGCGCATTCGCGCCAGTAAGCGACGAGGTTACGCCGGCGGCGAGCATCGCGGGCGGCAACACCTGACCGGTCTTCATGGGAAATTGGGTTTTTGTCGTGTTCGTAACTGCTGAGTTGAGGAGGCTTTGGTACCCGGATTGACTGACGCGCGAGATCAGATAGCCCAGACAATAGCCCGCCTTAGGAGAGCTCGCCGTGCTAGGGCCAAGATTACTCGTTGGATAGGATGAGTACGCAGGGAGCACACCGGCATTAACCTGCTGCCCTATGGGAGGATTGGTGCACGAGCCTTGCGCCTGGAAATGGCATGCAAAGGTACAACCAGCGGGGTAAACGTTAAAGTCATCCGGGTTGACCGCAGCCAGCCGCGTTTGTTCCGCGTTGGTCGACGGCAACCCCATCGACCCCGAAACGTCCAGCATGACATAGAAATCCAGGTACATGGGCAGCGACGAACTCGCGCTCGAGCTGCCCGCTACCGTCAGCGACTTGAACCCAACCACGTTCATGAAAATGGTCGGGACAGTGGCATTGAACGCCACAACCGAGGTCAGGCCCACACCCGTCTTTGTAACGGTGGCCTTGGTCAGCGAGTTGTTGAGGGAGAACAGATTAGTGCCGGTAGTGTTGGGATTGTAGACCGTGTTGATGTTGCCGTTGAAGATATTCATGGCGTCGGTCTCAGCGGTTGTGACCTCGCCGTTGCCGGTCATCTGCGATGCGGCAAGCCAGCCCTGGGAGTTTTGCGATATCGAAGCAACCGCCGCGGCATCCGCCGCCGATTGCAGCTTGGCCCTCATCCGCGACGCTTCCGAATAATCGACCCCGCAGCCGATCGCAGAGAGGACCGGTAAACAGGCGATACCGAAGATCACGGCGATATTGCCACGCTGATCCCGACGGAAACGGTTCATTAGTCCGGAAAAAAAGCGCATGGGTCCGCCTATGTGGATTGATCCACGCACTGGTTTATCGGCTGGGGATTAAATTCGGCTTATTGCGATGAAAGAATTGCCGGCCTAATAGAGTTAACAAATCCTTTCGCAAGCCCTCCGCTCTCCTCAACCCCGGCAAGACTCAACACCGGCAAGAAATGACTGACATCAAACTGACCCTGGTCGTGGCCTGCGCCCTGATCGACGCCGACAGGCGCGTTCTGATCGCGCAGCGCCCGGCAGGCAAGGCGATGGCGGGGCTGTGGGAGTTTCCGGGCGGCAAGGTCGAGCCGGGTGAGCGGCCGGAAACAACGCTCATTCGCGAACTTCACGAGGAGATCGGCATCGACGTAAAGGAAGCATGTCTGGCGCCGCTCACCTTCGCTAGCCACGCCTATGACGATTTCCATCTCTTGATGCCGCTCTATATATGCCGGCGCTGGGAAGGCAATTTGACCGCGCGCGAGGGCCAGAACCTCGCCTGGGTGCGCGCCAACAGACTGCGCGACTATCCGATGCCGCCAGCGGACATCCCGCTGATCCCGCATCTGACCGATTTGTTGATGTAAAGGTTCTCGTTATCCGCGGGCTTGCCGCCTTCGCTGAAGCTTCGGCGGCCGAGCGAGCAAGTGCCCACTTTCCGAAGTTCGTGCGCCATCGCTGCACCCACTTCCACGAACTTCGGAAAGTTATGGGCACTAGCAAACCTATTGATTCTAGTGCCGCTTTTCTATTTGAAGTTCCTGGATCGAATTCCCCGCTTGTGGTGCAGGAACTTCAAATAGGCGGCACTAGTGGCCCCGGCGAAGCCTTGGCGGCGACGGGACCCGGGGCATCCGTCAAACTTCCAAAAGATTCTTTCGAAGCGGATGGATTACCCAGTCGAGCCCGGCAATGACGGCTTGGGTCACCTTAGTTGATGGCTTCATTTCAGGCTGCAATCACGATGTCGGGCAGGTCGCAGGCGACGGCGTCGACGGATAGAACACGCAGGTCGATTGTCGCGGTAGGGAATAGGCGGTATCGCTCAGCGTCACGGCCGCATTCATCATCCCGTAATTGCCAAGCGTCGGCGTGTAGACGGTATTGACTTCGCTGAAAATGATATACTGGTTCGGAATTATCGCATGCGTCGTCGGATCCGTTGCAATCATGCTCGACGGAATCGGAACGACGGTGCTGACGGCGCGCGGTGCGGTTCCCTTGCTCCATTGAACCCGTGCATTGCCGGATGACGGATCGATGTACAACTCCGAAATCGTCATATTCGCCGCCGGATAGCTGGGTTGCACATACGGCACCATTATCAAGTTGGCCGCGCCGGAGAAATTTGTCAGATCGGCATCGGAGACGTTCACACCCTGCGACGTCAGGTTCGCGATGGTACGCGCCACCAGCGAAACCTTGCGATCAACGGCAAGGCCAGAACAAAATTCGACCGTGCTGAACAACAGCACGAGCATAATGGGAACTATCACGGCGAACTCGGTCGCTGCGATGCCGCGGCAATCCTGGGAGAATGCGGCAATCGCGGAACGCGGGCAAATACCGGCTTTCATCGCTTCTTTCGCAGCGCTCATGTTCCGCAAGCCCCTGAGTAAGGCTCGTTGCGGAACGCCGCGGTTGCACTGAGCAAGCGAACGTTGCCGTTCAGATTTGAGATGTTGAAGCCGAGCCCGGTGACGAACATCTGCCATTGATAATACAGCGTGACGGTAACGACGCTGCAAGATCCGCCGGGATTGAATTTAAGCTTCGCGGGGTCGTAAGCGCCGTTGGTCACGGGATAGGCGATGCTTAGATTCGAGAATTGGGACGGATCGCTCTCAACGTCGACGCCGATGTTGTTGCAGTTAAGCACAGGCTGGGTCTGGTTACAGACCACGTTCGTTATGAACGTCGCGGCATTATAGCCCGCTGCCTGGGATTGTCCGGTCATGATCTGGCGTGCCGATTCCTGCGCAACGGTTTCGAGGATCTGACTTGCAAAGAACATTAGAGCGGTCTCAACGATCGCAAACAGCAGCGCGAAGAAGACTGGCGCAACCAGCGCGAATTCGACCGCCGCCGATCCCCGGCGGTTGCGGCCAAATCGGCGAAGCAAATCTCTGGCAAAGGCTGTTGGTGCAGCGGGCGACGACATCGAGAGAACTCGCACAGTTGGCGGTTGGCCGGTCATCGAACAATAGTGAAGAATCATTGTCGAAATGTTTGCGGCAACGGCGCGGGGTCGCAGGTCTCGTTAACGGCGCGTTAATCTTTGTCTCCGTGCGCCTTAGCCTTGGCGGAGCCCAGACCCGGGAATCCACGACTTTCTTGCTCGCAAAAGACGTGGCCGGGACGAGCCCCCGCCATAACCGAGGAGGCGGCTTAAGGCCTGTGCTTTTTCACAGCATCCGCGAGGCTTGCTTGCGCCGATCCCGGCTTGAGCGGCTTTGGCTGATTTTCGTGCGGCGCCCAGCCCGACAGCCAGATGATGTCGAAGGTGGCGCGAATGCGGCCATCGGGATCGGCAAAGCGGTCGCCGTAGATTTCCGCCATCCGCAACATCGTGGCGCGGCGCGTCGGCTTCCGCCGCCGTTCCACGAGAATATTGGTCGCCCCCATCCGTCTTAGATCGCGCATCAGACCGAACGCGTTGTCGTAGCGCACCACAATGCGGTCGACATCGGTAACGGGCAACGCAAGACCGGCCCGCTGCAGCAGCGCGCCGACATCGCGCAGATCGGCAAACGGCACGACGCGCGGCGACACGCCGCCCTCCAGTTCGGCTTCCGCCGCCGCAAACGACTGCCGCAATTCGGTCAGCGTGTCGCCGCCGACCATGGCTGCCATCAACAATCCGTCGGGGCGCAATGCGCGACGAATTTGCGCGAGCACGCCGGGCAAATCATTGACGAACTGAAAGGCGAGCGCGGAGATCGCGAGATCGAGCGATTCAGCAGGAAGCGACAGCGGCTCGGATTCCTGCTCCGGCAAATCGATCCACACATATCGATCGAAGCGCCCCGCGAGCGCGGTGCCGACCCGATCGCCTGGCGTTCCGACCTCGGCCGCATTCTTGAAATCCCGCAATACGGTGCTGAGCCGTTCCGCCATGTCCTCGGCGATGCGGTCGAGCAGAAAGGTCGCAGGCCCAAGCTGTTGCGCCCGACGAATGCGGGAACGCAACAAATAGCGGTCGAACAGAACGGGGGGCGTGGTTGGCGCGTAAACCATGCGGGTTGTTATGCCCGCGATCCCGGGCTGACAAGCTACCCCTTTCTGGTGTAAATAGACTCTTAATAGATACTTTTCTGAATCCTTTTTAAAGGCTAGCGTTTTTGTATGGCCACAGAAAAAGCCGAAACCGACCGAGTTCCAATCACGTTGGCCCTTTCGACCATCACCTATCTCGAAAAGCTGGTCAGACAGGGTACCCACGGGACAAGCGTACCGGGCGTTGCCAGGACCTTGATCGAGGAAGGTATTCGCCTCGCCATCAAGGACGGGCTGCTTTCGATACGCGACAACGGAAAGACTCCGTAAGGCGACGTTCGGGACGGATTGGCGACTGTGAGGCCTATGGGGGAGCCGGAGTGACGGCTCATACTTTGGGACTTTCAAATGCCCGACAACACCTGGACCACCGAACGCATCGAACTCCTCAAAAGCCATTTCGCCGCCGGGCTCTCGTGCCGCGAAATCGCCTGTGAAATCGGGGTGAGCCGCAACGCCGTCATCGGCAAGCTCTCCCGTCTCAACCTGACCCGTGAAAAAACCATCAAGCTGCGAAGGGACGACGGCGGCAAAAGCCGTCGGAAATCCGTGCCACGGCTGCAATACCGGATGCTGCGAAAACTGTTCACGGAGGCGGAGCCGGTTGAACCGGACCAGACCATTCACAGCGAGCAGCACTGCTCGCTGCTTGAACTGAGCGAAGAGAGGTGCCGCTGGCCGATCAGCAGCCCCGGCGAGAAAGACTTCTGCTTTTGCGGCAACCGGCCGCTCGAAGGCCTGCCCTATTGCGCCGGCCATAGCCGGCTTGCTTACCAGGCCGGCTCTCGCCAGCGCACCGCGCGGGGGTAGTTCGCGTCGGCCACCGCTAAATCGATGTCGCGGCCCATCCGACAAATACACGTGTGGCGCGCCAGAACCAGATTTTACCGTCATGGGCGGCCTGAATGCTGAAAATTCGCTTGTTCCAAAGGGGATCATGCGAGAAGCGAATATTCTCAAGCCTGAATTCTTCTTGCCGCGCCCTCCATTCCCTCGCCCAGGCCAGATGAGCTTCATTGAGCTGCTGACGAAGTTTGGAAACTTCGATTTGGTACCGATACGGAAAAAGAATTTGAAGCATGGCGATCCGGCTTCATGATCGGGTGACGCAAATCGTAACCCTATTCAGCTAGCGACGGATGACGGCTTGGACAAGGCCGCCGAACACCTTCTTGCCGCTTGAGCGTTGGCGGCCCCGACGTTAGCCTGTTGCGCATGGACGCCGAGCCTTCCTTATCCCGCTCCCTCTCCTCGCAGCTTTACGGCGCGCTTGCCGCGTGCCGGGGCGCGTGGTCGCACGCGGCAAAACTGGTGCTCGATGTCGCGCTGCCGACATTGTGCGTGTCTTGCCGCGAGCCGGTCGAAGGCGAAGGCGTATGCGCCGGTTGCTGGGCCAAACTGTCGTTCATCGCGCCGCCGTACTGTCCACGGCTCGGCATTCCCTTTGTGTACGATCCCGGACCCGACATGCTGTCGATGGAGGCGATTGCCAACCCGCCAGCCTATACGCGGGCGCGAGCGGCCGTGCGCTATGACGACGTGGCGCGGACGCTGGTGCATGCCTTGAAATACCAGGACCGCACGGATTTGGCGCCGCCGATGGGCCGCTGGATGGCGCGGGCCGGGCGAGAACTGCTTGATGGCGCCGACGTGCTCGTTCCCGTTCCGCTGCATTGGCGGCGGGGATGGAGCCGCCGCTACAATCAATCCGGCGCGCTGGCACGCATCATTGCACGCGAGAGCGGCGTTACGGTCGCCGCCGAGGCGTTACGGCGGATCCGGCCAACCGAACAGCAGATCAGCCTGTCGCGGCCGCAACGGGCCAGCAACGTTCAGGGCGCATTCAAGGTCGCGCCCGACCGGCAACACCTCATCGGTGGCCGCCGCGTGATCCTGATCGACGACGTGCTGACATCAGGCGCGACGGTGGATGCCTGTGCACGGGCGCTGTTGCGCGCGAAAGCAGCCGCTGTCGACGTGCTGGTGTTCGCCCGGGTTGTGGATGGGCAGCGAACTCCCATATAATCGGCCATCTCATCAGCTAGCGAATTTCTGAGTCGGAGCTCTAGTGCCGCCTATTTGAAGTTCCTACACCGCAAGCGGCCAATTCGATCCAGGAACTTCAAATAGAAAACCGGCACTAGAATCAATAGGTTTGCTAGTGCCCATGACTTTCCGAAGTTCGTGGAAAGTGGGTGCGGCAACGGAGCACGAACTTCGGAAAGTGGGCACTAGGCGCATCATGGCCGCTGCTATCGAAATCTACACCCGTCCCGGCTGCGGCTATTGCTCCGCCGCGAAGTCATTGTTGGCGCGCAAGAACGCCGCATTCACCGAATTCAATGTCGCGACCGATCCGACGCTTCGTCAGGCTATGTGGGACCGCGCGGGCGCCGGATCGACATTTCCGCAGATTTTTATCGGCAAAACCCATGTCGGCGGCTGCGACGAATTGTATGCGCTCGACCGTGCCGGACAGCTCGACGCACTGCTCGTTGGTGAAGGGGCTAATTCATGAGCGCCGACCGCTCCTTCACCGCCGCGATGGTGCAAATGCGCACCGGACTATTGCCCGAATCGAGCCTCGAGCAGGGCACAAAACTGATCCGGCAAGCGGCAGCCCAGGGCGCCGACTACGTGCTCACGCCCGAGGTGAGCAACATGATGCAGCTGAACCGCAAGGCGCTGTTCGAGCATCTGGCCGACGAAGCCGACGATCTTTCGCTGAAGGCCTATCGTGCGCTCGCGGCCGAGCTGAAAATTTATCTGCATATCGGCTCGCTGGCCCTGCGCGCGTCTTCCGAGCGCGCCGTCAACCGCTCCTTCCTGATCGGACCCGACGGCCATGTGATCGCGAGCTACGACAAGATCCACATGTTCGACATCGATCTGCCGGGCGGCGAGAGCTATCGCGAATCCGCCAACTATCAGCCGGGCGAGACCGCCGTGCTCGCCGACCTGCCCTGGGGCCGACTCGGTTTGACGATCTGCTACGATGTCCGCTTTCCGTCGCTCTATCGTGCACTTGCCGAAGGCGGCGCCTCGTTCCTCACGGTGCCATCCGCTTTCACCCGGAAAACCGGCGAGGCCCATTGGCACACGCTGCTGCGTGCCCGCGCCATCGAGAACGGCTGCTTTGTGTTCGCCGCGGCGCAAGCCGGCCTGCACGAGAACAAGCGCGAGACGTTCGGGCATTCGCTGATTATCGCCCCCTGGGGCGAGGTGCTGGCTGAGGGCGGCGTCGAGCCCGGCGTGTTCATGGCGAAGATCGATCCCTCGCTGGTTGAGACCGCGCGCAAGACCGTTCCATCGCTGCAACATGGCCGGCGCTTTTCCGTTGCCGATCCGAAATCTGGCCCCGAGCACTTACATCTCGTCCGGGGATCGGCATGATCCATTACAATTTGCGTTGCGCTAAAGGCCACGCTTTCGAAAGCTGGTTCCAGAGTTCGTCTGCCTATGAGACACAGGAAAAGCGCAAGCTGGTGAGTTGCCCGGTTTGTGGCTCGACCAAGGTGGAACGCGCGATCATGGCCCCGCAGGTTGTGAGTAAGAAGGGCCGCGAACAGGCGGTGTCCGAGCCGCTGCCTGCGCCGACGACCACCGAAGTTGCTGCGCCGGCGCCCACGCCTTTATTGATGGCGCAGGAGCAGGAGCTTCGGGCCAAACTCAAGGAATTGCGCGACCACATCGTCAAGAACGCCGACAATGTCGGCGAGAGCTTTCCGAACGAAGCCCGCAAGATGCATTATGGCGATATCGAACATCGCCCGATCTACGGCGAGGCCTCACCGGACGAAGCAAAGGCCTTGATCGACGAAGGCGTCGAGGTCATGCCGCTCCCAACGCTGCCCGACGACCGGAATTGACGCGTAGCGTCATTCCGGGGCGATGCGCCGGCATCGAACCCGGAATCTCGCGCCGTGTGCTAGAATTTCGAGATTCCGGATTCGCGCTAGCGCGCGCTCCGGAATGACGTGGAGTTGAACATCGTTATGTCCCCCATTTCGCTGTCGTCCTGGCAAGTCTGGGCCGTGCTGTCGGCGGTGTTCGCGGCCTTGACAGCGATCTTTGCCAAGGTCGGCGTCGAGGGCATCAACTCCGATCTGGCAACCCTGATCCGCACCGTGATCGTGCTGATCACGCTGTCGCTGATCCTGTTTGCGACCGGGCAGTTGTCGAACCCCGGCCCGATCTCGCCGAAAAGCTGGATTTTTCTGGTGCTATCCGCGCTCGGTACCGGTGCGTCGTGGCTTTGCTACTTTCGCGCACTGAAACTGGGGCCCGCGACGCTGGTGGCGCCAATCGACAAGCTAAGTGTCGTATTGGTGGCGTTGTTCGGCGTGATCTTTCTCGGCGAGCGGCCTTCGCCCTACGGCTGGATCGGAATCGCCTTGATCGCTGCTGGCGCGGTGCTGATTGCTTTCAAGGGTTAAACCGCAACCAGTAGCCCGACCCCAATCACGATCAGAACAATGCCGGCAAGCTCGCGCGACGAGATCGGCTGCTTGAACGAGTAATACGCGACGGCCTGCGCGAACAGGACTTCCACCAGCGCCAGCGTGCGCACATTGGCGGCCGCCGTCAGCGCGAACGCCAGGAACCAGAATTGCGAGGCGAAGGCGCCCATGAAGCCCGCCAGCAAGGAAGGCTTCCACAGGCCCATGATGGCCTTCAGCACACCGGGCGCGCGCGCCAGCAGGTAGATCGTCAGGATCAGCGTCTGCACGAACAGCCCGAACACCAGCGTGTAGGTCGCCGCCGTCACGAAAGATGTCCCCTCGATCGTGATGATCGCGCCGCGATATCCGTTGGCGGAGAGCGCGAATGCCGCGGCTGAGACGAGGCCGATCATGGTCGGCCGCCAATCGGAAAAGCCCTTGGCGCCGCCGGGCCGCAGCGCGGTGACGACCACGCCGACCGTCGCGATCACGATCGCGATCACCTTTGAGACTGTCAGATCATCGCCGAGAAAAACGAAGCCGAAGATCGCGGTCTGGATCGCCTCGGTCTTGATGTAGGCCGTGGTCACCACGAAAGAGCGTTCGTTCATCGCCAGCAGCATCAGCCCGGTGGCGACGATCTGGCACAGCGCGCCGAGCAGAAGCCAGGGCCAGAACGCAGGCGCAGGCCACGGCACGCGGTCTCCGGTTGCCGCCAGCACGCCGAGGAAGAACAATATCGCGAAGGGAAAACCGAACAGAAAGCGGATGTTGGTCGCGCCCCAGGTGCCGAGCGGGCCCGTCAACTGACGCTGCATGGCGTTGCGGGCCACCTGCCCCATCGCCGCTGTGACGGTAAAGGGAATCCAGAGCGAAGCGACGGTGAACATCTTGGGGAAAATCGGGTTTGGAGTGAACGATAGTGCTCACTTTCCGAAGTTCGGGAGGTGTCGCGGCAAGTTCTTGCGCGAATTTCGGAAAGTTAAGAGCACCAGCAAATCGGTAGCCACCGTGCCGGTCGCGGTTCGCGCGGTCAACCCGAGCCGCGCATGACTGTACTGCGCTTCAACGAGGTCGCTCCCCGCTATGCGCCTTCCGCCACCACCATGTAGTTCACGTCCATATCGGACGATAAACCCCAGCGGTCGGCAAAGGGGCTATAGACCACGCCGGTCTGCTCAGTGATCGTCAGCCTGAGGTCATGGAGGTGTTGTGCGAGTTCGTCGGGGGTGACGAACTTCTCCCACTGGTGGGTGCCGCGCGGCAGCCAGCGCAGGACATATTCCGCACCGACGATCGCGAGCGCAAAGCTCTTCCAGTTGCGATTGAGCGTGGAAACCACCATCAGCCCGCCGGGCTTGAGCATCGCCGCGCAGCGGCCGAGAAACAGACCGACATCGCTGACATGCTCGACCACTTCCATCGCCAGCACGATGTCGAAACGCTCGCGCACATCCATTTCCTCGACTGTGATGCAGCGATAGTCGATCGACAGATGGCTTTTGTCGGCATGCAGTCTGGCCGCGGCGATATTGCTGGCGGAGGGGTCAACGCCGATCACCTGCGCCCCCAGCCGCGTCAACGGTTCGCACAACAGGCCGGCACCACAGCCGATATCAAGGATGCGCAGGCCGGACAGGCAGCTCAGGCTTTTGACGTTGCGTTCGAACTTGCGGCAGGAAGCGTCGCGAATATAGGTCAGCCGCAGCGGATTGATCTTGTGCAGCGGCGCCATCTTGCCTTTGGGATCCCACCACTGCTCCGACAGTTTCGAGAATTTCGCGATCTCGGCGGGATCGACGGTGGACGGCCCGGCGCGGGAGAGGGCGGCAGGCGGGTTCGGTTGCATGGCCATGATGCCTGCGGTTCCTATCGCGCGGTGATGAAAGTGCGAAACTTCAAGGGCGAGGCAATCGTGGCGATGGTTTCCTTGCCCTCGCCAACGCCGAGAATCGTCACGTCGCCATAGTTGAGGATGCGCCCCATGATGCTCTGGGTAACGTCCACGCTCTCGACCTTGTCGAGGCTTATTTCGAAGGTTCGCCGCTGGATAAATCCGGACTTGTGAACAACGCGCAGATTGGTGACGTCGGTCTCGGTGGTCCAGCGCTGGAACCAGGCGATCACGGTCCAGTAGAGCGCCGCCAGCGCCACCACGGCCGTTGCCGACAGGCACAGCAGGACGACGCTCTCGGTAACCGTCATGCGCGACAGCACCAGAAGGACGAGGGCGAGGATCCATGCGGCGATCGCCCGTCCAAAGAAAATCCAGTGCAGAGTGGTCGAATACAGCACTTTCTCGCCCGGCTGCAGGATATCGTCGATATAACGCCCCATACGACAGCCTCAATGATCTCAATGACCTAGCACCACGTCGGGTGCGGCTGGAACCGGTTGCTTCCCCCCGACCACGCCGCTATGTATACGCGCCTTTCAGGCTGAGCGTTGGCTCTACCCACGCCCGGTTACACTACTGATCCTCGCAGGAGAATGCACCACTCGTCATGGGCCGTCTCGTGATGAAATTCGGCGGCACATCCGTCGCCAATATCGAACGCATCCGCAACGTCGCCCGTCACGTCAAGCGTGAGGTCGACGCCGGCCATGACGTGGCCGTGGTCGTCTCGGCGATGGCCGGCAAAACCAACGAACTGGTCGATTGGTGCCGCGAAGCCTCGCCTATGCACGACGCTCGCGAATATGACGCCGTCGTGGCATCCGGCGAGCAGGTCACCGCCGGACTGCTGGCGATTGCGCTGCAGGCGATCGGCATCCAGGCGCGTTCCTGGCAGGGCTGGCAGCTCCCGATCAGGACCAGCGATGCCCATGCCTCTGCACGGATTCTCGACATTGACGGCAGTGAGTTGATCAACCGATTCAAGGAGCGCAAGGAGGTCGCCGTCATTGCCGGCTTCCAGGGGATTTTTCCGCAGACCAACCGGATCACCACGCTCGGGCGCGGCGGTTCCGACACGTCGGCGGTCGCGGTCGCCGCCGCCATCCGCGCCGACCGCTGCGACATCTATACCGACGTGGACGGCGTCTACACGACCGATCCTCGGGTGGTTCCAAAAGCGCAGCGGCTGGACCGGATCGCCTTCGAAGACATGCTCGAACTGGCCTCGCTGGGCGCCAAGGTCCTTCAGGTCCGTTCGGTGGAACTTGGCATGGTCCACAATATGCCAATCTTCGTCCGCTCGAGTTTCGACAAGCCCGAAGATATCGATCCGCACGCCAACCAGCCGCCGGGCACGCTGATCTGCGCCGAGGAGGAAATCATGGAGAGCCACGTCGTCACCGGCATCGCCTTTTCCAAGGACGAAGCGCAGATTTCCATTCGCCAGATCGAGGACAAGCCCGGGGTTGCCGCGTCGATTTTCGGCCCGTTGGCGGAAGCCAACATCAACGTCGACATGATCGTGCAAAACGTCTCGGAGGACGGCAAGACCACCGACCTCACCTTCACGGTACCGGCCTCCGACTATGCCCGAGCCCGCGACACCATCACGGCGGCGAAAGCCGAGATCGGCTACGCCCGGCTCGACACCGCCACCGATGTTGCGAAGGTTTCGGTCATCGGCAGCGGCATGCGCAGTCACGCCGGCGTCGCCGCCAAGGCGTTTTCGGCGCTGGCCGCGCGCAATATCAACATCCGCGCCATTACCACTTCGGAAATCAAGTTTTCGGTGCTGATCGACACCGCTTATACCGAGCTGGCCGTGCGCACGCTGCACACGCTCTACGGCCTCGATCAAGCTTAGAAGCTATTTCTCTTAGCGGCTGCAACATGATCTGACACGGTCGTGTCAGCCGCTGTGTATGGATTTCTGAATCGCCACACTGGCAGGCCTTTTGCTTGGCAAAACAAGGCTCGATTCGGTATACGGCCTGAAGATGAGCCCGATTACGAACTGTGCCACAGTTTTGGCGAAGCTGATTTCGGCCGGTAGCATCACCGAATGAATAAAATTGTTGCGTTTTGAGCTTAACGCCTGCTCCGGGCCGCCCGGTGGGCTGACCTGGTGGGAGAGGATTTGAACCCAATGCGAAGCACGTCGGGAGGCCCCCGCGTCCTGTTGAGACGGCTTCGCGAAACCATGGCGGAGCAGGTCAGCGCTCAGGAGCGACTGGACAAGATTGTCGTGCTGATCGCCGCCAACATGGTGGCGGAGGTCTGTTCCGTCTATGTGCTGCGCGTCGACAATACGCTCGAACTTTACGCCACCGAGGGCCTCAATCGCGACGCCGTGCACCGTACCGTGCTCAGCGCCCATGAGGGCCTCGTTGGCCTCGTCGCGAGCGAAGCAACGCCGCTCAATCTCAACGACGCGCAGAGCCATCCGGCTTTCTCGTTCCGCCCGGAGACCGGCGAAGAAATCTATCATTCCTTCCTCGGTGTGCCGATCCTGCGCGCCGGCAACACGCTTGGCGTGCTGGTGGTGCAGAACCGCGCCAAGCGAACTTATGTCGAGGAGGAAGTCGAGGCGCTCCAGACCACCGCAATGGTGCTGGCTGAAATGATCGCCTCCGGCGAACTGTCGGCCCTGGCGCAGCCGGGCGCCGAGCCGGCGGCGCGGCACTCACTGCACAAGACCGGCGCGATCCTGTCCGACGGCATCGCGCTTGGCCATGTCGTCCTGCACGAACCGCGCGTCGTCATCACCAATTACATTGCCGAGGACCTGCCGAAGGAAATCAAGCGGCTGGACGCGGCATTGGCCAAGTTGCGCGCCGACCTCGACCGCATGCTGGAGCGCGGCGACGTCGCCGACGGCGGCGAACACCGCGACGTGCTCGAAGCCTACCGGATGTTTGCCAACGACCACGGCTGGTCGCACAAGCTCCACGAGGCGGTGGCCACCGGCCTGACCGCGGAAGCCGCGGTCGAGCGCGTGCAGTCCGACACCCGCGCGCGCATGCTGCGCTCGACCGATCCTTATTTGCGCGATCGCCTGCACGACCTCGAAGACCTCGGCCACCGCCTGATGCGGCAACTGGTCGGACAGGATCACGCGCCCTCGCGCGAGCAACTGCCTGACAATGCGATCCTGATCGCGCGCGCGATGGGACCGGCGGCACTGCTCGACTATGACCGCAAGCGCCTGCGCGGACTGGTGCTGGAGGAAGGCACCGCCAACTCGCACGTCTCGATCGTGGCGCGCGCGCTCGGCATTCCGGCGGTCGGTGAGGTGCCGAACGCGCCGGGCATTGCCGACCCCGGTGATGCCATCATTGTCGATGGCACGTCCGGCTCGATCTATGTCCGGCCCTCGACCGAGATCGAACAGGCCTATGCGGAGCGGGTGCGGTTTCGCGCGCGCCGGCAGGCGCAATATTCGGCCTTGCGCGACAAACCCTGCGTGACCAAAGACGGCCAGCCGGTCGAGCTGTTGATCAACGCGGGGCTTGCGATCGACTTGCCGCATATCGACGACACCGGCAGCGGCGGCATCGGCCTGTTCCGTACCGAATTGCAGTTCATGGTCGGCCAGAGCCTGCCTCGCACCAGCGACCAGCTCGCTCTGTACCGTACCGTGCTGGATGCCGCCGGCGTCAAACCGGTGACGTTTCGTACCCTCGACATCGGCGGCGACAAGGCGCTGCCTTATATGGAGAGCGTGATCGAGGAAAATCCCGCGCTCGGCTGGCGCGCGATCCGGCTCGGACTGGACCGGCCAGGCCTTCTGCGCGGCCAGATTCGCGCGCTGCTGCGCGCCGGCGGCGGTCGCAGCCTGCGCATCATGTTTCCGATGATCACGGAGGTCGCCGAGTTCGATGCCGCCAAGAGCATTGTCGAACGCGAACTGACGTATTTGCGTCAGCATGGCCATCCGTTGCCCGAGCGCATCGACATCGGGACGATGCTGGAAGTTCCGGCGCTGCTCTATCAGCTTGACGAGCTGCTGAAGAAGGTCGATTTCATTTCGGTGGGCTCCAACGACCTGTTCCAGTTCCTGTTCGCCGTCGATCGCGGCAATGCCAAGGTCTCCGAGCGATTCGACACTTTATCGGCCCCGATCCTGCGGGTGCTGCGCGAGATCGTGCAGAAGGCGACTGTCGCGAAGAAATCCGCCTCGCTGTGCGGTGAGATGGCGTCCAAGCCGATCGGTGCACTGGCGCTGGTTGCGCTCGGGTACCGCTCGCTGTCGCTCTCGGCGACTGCGCACGGTCCGGTCAAGGCGCTGATCCTCGACCTCGACGCCAAAAAGGCCGAGAGTGTCATGAAATCGCTGCTCGATGCGCCGGCCGGCAGCGTGTCAATTCGTCAGAAGCTGACCGAATTCGCCGAGGCCGAAGGGCTGGCGTTGTAGCGGGGCTCGCTCCGTCACCCGCATTCGCCGAACAGCACATATTCGAGACTTCCCGATGTCGATGCTCCCCGAAGCCAAACTGGATATCCTGCTGGCGCACCACGCCTCCCTTGAGGCGCAGTTGCTGGGCCAGGTGAATTCGGAGAACTATGTGCGGATCACGCGGGAGCTTGCCGAGCTCAATCCGCTGATCGACGCCGTCAAAATCTATCGCGCCGTGCGCGGCGAACTCGCCGACACCGATAGCCTGCTCGCGGATGCGGCGACCGATTCCGAAATGCGCAGCATGGCGGAAGCCGAGCGTGAAACGTTGCTGGCCCGGATCGGCAATCTCGAACAGAAGATCCGCGTTGCTTTGTTGCCGAAGGATGCCATGGACGACCGCAACGTCGTGCTGGAAATTCGCGCCGGCACCGGCGGCGACGAGGCTTCGCTGTTCGCCGGCGACCTGTTTCGGATGTACGAACGCTTCGCCAACCTGCAGGGTTGGAAAGTCGAGGTGATCTCGGCGAGCGAAGGTACCGTGGGCGGGTACAAGGAAATCGTCGCCGAGGTGCAGGGCCGTGGCGCCTTCGCCAAACTGAAGTTCGAATCCGGCGTGCACCGCGTACAACGCGTGCCGGATACGGAAACGCAAGGACGCATCCACACCTCGGCCGCGACGGTCGCGGTGCTGCCGGAGGTCGAGGATGTCGATGTCGACATCAAGCAAGACGATTTGCGGATCGAGACCATGCGCGCACAGGGCGCCGGCGGTCAGCACGTCAACAAGACCGAATCCGCCATCCGCATCACCCACATCCCGACCGGCATCGTCGTGATGATGCAGGACAGCCGATCGCAGCATAAGAACCGCGCTTCTGCGATGAACATCCTGCGTTCGCGCATCTACGACGCCGAACGCCAGCGCATCAACGCCGTGCGCTCGGCGGACCGCAAGGAGAAGGTCGGGTCCGGCGACCGCAGCGAACGCATCCGCACCTATAATTTTCCGCAAGGCCGCGTCACCGACCATCGTATCAACTTGACGCTCTACAAACTGCCGCAGGTGGTCACGGGCGAAAGCCTAAACGAATTGATCGACGCGTTGACGACAGAGCATCAAGCCACACAACTCGCGGCGCAAGGCGCTTCGGCATAACCGGCGCTTCAACGCGCGTTGGATCGGAACGTTCGCAAGATCCGGCTCAAGGCGGGGCTTGCAGCGCGCAATTCCTGAAGGTGGATCCGCGAAAGCGCCCGCAGCTTTTGCTCACCCTTGGCGGTCAGCTTGACGAGAACACGCCTGGCGTCCTGCGGATCGGCGACCCGTTTGATCAGGCCAAGCTTCGAAATCCGATCCACCAGCCCAACCGCCGTATGATGCCTGATCAGCAGAAAGCGCGCGACGTCGCCGATGCTGGCCGCATCCCTGCCGGCAAAGCCCTTAATCGCAAGCAACGCCTGATGTTGCTGGGGCGTCAATCCAGCACGCTGGGCCGCTGTCTCGCTGAAGGCGAGGAAGGTGCGCACCTGAAGGCGGAATTGGGCAAGGGCCGCGTAGGCGGAATTGCCCATTGCTCCGGTCTTTGAGCGCCGACCGGACGAAGCCGGCGTCCCGCTCCGCCTTTTCCTTTTCGACTGAGCCATGCCTTGTCCGTTGCTTTGCCTGGCGTCTGCCGCCACGCTCAGTTCGCCTGCGAATTCAGCAAGGCTAGCAAGGATGGCCGTCGGCGACCAATCGGCCGGCCGGGCCGATGCACAGATATCCAGTCAAAACGAAAGGCCTTGATTTGGGTGGGACGCGCCGGTTACTCGAAATTCGAGAGCAATATCTTCACCAGGATGACCTGGAAGGCGACGGGAATCCGGACGCTTTTCCGCCGGATCGATCGCTCCAGCGCGCCGACCACCTCCGCGCTCGTTAGCGCCCCCGCGGAAGCGTTGGCAACCAACCCTGCCCACATCTGCGACAAGGATCGGCCGTACTGGAGCGAAGGCTTGACCGTCACGCCACAACCCTGCGCCCAGGCAATAATCTCAACCGCTGTGTGAGGGCCGCAATTGCGCGCCGTAGCCAGGCGCTCTGCCGTCAAGGCAAAAAGCAATTCGCGAGACGGTGCCCACGTCCCCTTCGGCGGCTGCTCCCCGGTCAGCTCGACCGCAAGCTCCTTCAGGACATTCTGCGCGCGCACGCTCAACGTCTTCATCGGGCCCGGCGCCGGTTTCGGCTGAGCCGAGACGGGCGCGGCTATCCGACGGGCGGCAACACGATTGCGCCCATCGGGCGCGCGCGCGCCTTCGCCGCCCGACTGCGCCGGATGCTGACATTCCACGTCAGCCGCCGGGGTCTTCGCCCGTTGCGGCCCGGAATGCCGTTTGCCGGCGCCCGTCACGCTCGTCTGCCGGTCCATTTCGCCTGTCGCTGCTGGGAGCACATACTCATAAAGGCTAATGTTTATCGTATCACGATATGTTTTTGCGAGATAATTTTCATTCTTCGACGAAAGGCGAAATTGACAGAAGGGTATCAAAAGCAATGTTTAAGGTCGGAACTACACGCGGATGTGACGCGGCTGGCCATCGACGGGCTCCGCTTCGTGTCCCCATAATTCGCGTCCCAATAATAAAGTGCCCCTCGGGAGGAAATCGATCATGAAGAACAAAGCCGTCGGCCGCGGGCCGAGCCTCGATATCTCTATTTCACGCCGTCACTTGCTGCAGGGCAGCGCGGGAATCATCGGCGGCTCGCTGCTGCCGGTAATGCCGGCATTTGCGGCAGACCACGCCGCGATTGGAACCTATCCCGACGGCTCTTCCGGTTCCTCCGTATTCATCGGCATCGCGGTGCCGCGCACCGGCACTTACGCCCTGCAGGGCGAGGACGAACTGAAAGGTTGGCAGCTTGCGGTAGAGCACATCAACAGCGGCCATGAATTGATCAAGAAAATCTCGCCGAAAACCACCAAGGGTGTGCTCGGCAAGGAGGTGAAGTACGGCGTCGCTGACTCCGCCGCCAAGCCGAACGAGGCGGTGCAGGCCCAGCAGCGTTTCATTACGGAGAACAAGGCGGTGCTGATGACCGGCGCGACCTCGAGCGCGGTTGCGGTGGCATCGAACAAGCTCGCCCAGCGAGAGAAGGTCCTCTACGTCGCCGGCATCTCCGGCTCGAACGACACCACCGGCAAGGACTGCGTGCGCTATGGCTTCCGTCAGAATTTCTATGGCCAGACCGCGGCCGCCGCGATTGGTCCGGTATTGGTCAAGACGTTCGGGAAGAACAAGAAGGCCGCCTATCTGACGCCGGACTACACGTACGGCCATACCGTCACGAAATCGATGCAGGATTATCTTGCGACGGCGGGATGGACGACCACGACTGACCAGGTCGCGCCGCTCGGCGCTCCGGACTACTCGTCGTATCTCCTGAACGTCGCGAACTCCGGCTCCGACGTCCTCATCAACGTGAACTGGGGTCATGACGCCGTGCTCTCGACGCAGCAGGCCAAGCAATTCGGCGTGCTCGACAAAATGAAACTGGTCGTCCCCTACCAGATACCGTTCATCGCGCCAGAGACGAAGGGCCTGATGCAGGGTGTCTATGCCTCCACCGACTATTGGTGGACGGTCGAGGATAAATTCCCGCTCGCCAAGATGTTCAACGACGCCTTCGACAAGAAGTACGGCTATAAGCCGGAATGGGGCGCCGAGAACGCCTATATCAGCTTCGCCCACTGGGCTCGCATGGTGGAAGAGGCCGGCACGTTCTATCCGCCGGACGTCATCAAGACCTACGAAAAGGGCGAGACCCTTCCTTCATTCGTCGGCGACGTTCACTATCGCGCCGAAGACCATCAGTGCGTCCGCCCTGTCATCATCGTCAGGGGCAAGATGGAAAAGGACATGAAGAACAAGGATGACTACTGGGAGGTCGTCGAGATCGTCCCGGGCGAGGGCCTGATGCAGAAGCCGGACGCTTTCGGCTGCCACCTCGGCGACTATACCTAAACGCAGATCTATCCAAGGCGCCGCAGGCAGTTTACAACTTCCTGCGGCGTTTGCGTGCGTGTTGCGCTGATTCTCAGAGAACGATGACCTCATTTCATGATTAGTTGGCCCAATCTCATTTCCCAGCTGTTCAACGGGCTGGCGCTCGGCGCGCTGCTCGCGTTGATCAGTTCAGGGCTGACCATTATTTACGGCACCCTCGGCGTGCTGAATCTCGCCCATGGCGCGATGTTCATGATCGGCGGTTACGCCGGGTATGTCGCCTACGAATACACCGGATCCTTCACCGTCGCGGTCATCGCGGGTTCGCTGTTTGTGATGTTGCTCGGCCTCGTAATGGAGCGCGTCATCATCCGCTATTTCTATCATCGTCCCGATGAGGACCAGTTGCTCGTCACCTTCGGACTGAGCATCTGCTTCGTGGAGATCGTGCGGCTGATCTTTTCGAGTCAATCTCAGACCGTGCCGCCTCCGTCGCTGTTCCAGGGCATCACCAATCTCGGCTTCATGCTCTATCCGACCTATCGCCTCGCGGTGGTCGGCATCGTCGCCATCGCGCTCGGCGCGCTGTTTCTCGTCCTCTACCGCACGCGGCTCGGCATGATCGTGCGCGCCGGTATCGAGGACTCGGTGATGGTGAATTCGCTCGGCATCAACGTTTACCGCGTCTTCATGGTCGTATTCGGCATCGGCGCGATGGCTGCCGGCTTTGCCGGCATCGTCAACGCGCCCGTCGTGTCGCTGACGCCGGGCGTCGGCGACGACATCCTGGTCGAGACCTTTGTCGTCGTGGTGATCGGCGGCGTCGGATCGTTCCCCGGGGCGATTCTGGGCGGACTGATCGCCGGCGAAATCATCAGCGTCACCTCGATGTTCAACCCCGGCTACGCCTATGTGATGCTGTTTGCGGCGATGACGCTCGTGCTCGTGGTACGACCGCATGGCCTTCTCGGCGTACAGGGCCGCGAATAAGGCGTGTTCTCCTGATGCTCAAGCAACGGCCCTTCCTGATCGAGACGCTGACGGCCATTGGGCTGATCGTGGCTCCCTTCGTACTGCCCTACCTCGGCTTTGCGCCGAACACCGTGAATCGTATTCTGGTGTGGGGCCTGTTCGGACTCGGCTTCGATATCCTGTTTGGCTTCACCGGCCTGTTATCATTCGGCCAGTCTGCATTCTATGGCACCGGCGGTTTCGTCGCCGCCTACCTGCTGACCCAAACCGGCTTTAGCAGCGTGGTGGGCGCGCTGGTCATCGGCATGATCGCAGCCGCCGCGACCGGCTATCTGATCGGGCTGATCGCATTGCGCCGTACCGGCATCTATTTCGCGATGATCACGGTCGCGATCGCCGAAGTATTCTTCTTCGTCGAATTCAATCCGCTGTCCGACTATACCGGCGGCGAGAACGGGCTGCCGGGCGTGCCTACACCGGTCTTCAATCTCGGCTTCACGACCCTCCACTTCAACAATGGCTGGTCGCTCTACCAGTTCATCGCGCTGTGCTACTTCATCGGTGTCGTGATCGCGCTGCGCATCGTGCGCTCGCCCGTCGGCTCCATCTTCAGCGCCATCCGCGATAACCCGCTCCGCGCCACGGCGGTCGGTCATAACATTCACGGCTACAAGCTGACCGCCTTCGTGATCGCCGCCGCCTATGCCGGCTTTGCCGGCGGCTTGCTCGGCGTGTTGCAGGCCTTCATGCCACCCGATGCCTTTACCTTCGACACATCCGGCCAACTCGTGATGCAAACGGCGATCGGCGGCCGGGGAACACTGTTTGGACCGTTGGTCGGCGCGGCCGTCTGGCTGTTCCTGCAGGACTTCCTTCAAGCTGCGATGGGACTTGGCGCCGCATGGAAGCTTGTGCTGGGCGTCGTCTTCGTGCTGCTGGTCTGCTTCCTAAGGGGCGGCATCGTCGGCGGCATCGTTGACCTCTACGGCTTTCTCACGCGCAAGCCCACCAAGGCCGCCGCCGAGGAAGCGCCGCCAAGCCCCGCGGCCGAACCGGCACAGAAAGCGTCGAGCATCGAAGTCGCAAAGCAGGCTGCGCCGGCCCCGAAGCCCGCCAAAGCGGCCAGGCGAGCCGAATATTCCGGCCCGATCCTGCAGGCTACCGGCCTCACCAAGCGCTACGGCGGTCTTGTCGCCAACAGCAATATCGATTTCAGCGTCGACCAGGGCGAACTGCGCGGCATCATCGGGCCCAACGGCGCCGGCAAGTCGACCTTCTTCAAGATGCTCACTTGCGAGATCGCTCCGTCCTCGGGACGGATTGTGTTCGAGGGGCGAGACATCACGGGGATGAACGTCACCGAAGTTTGCCAGTTGGGATTGACCAAGAGCTATCAGGTCAACCAGCTGTTTGCAGGACTGACGGTGCGCGAGAACCTCGTGATTGCAGCGCTCGCCCAACTGCGCGGCCAGTTCCGGCTCGATCTGTTCCGCAGCGTGGACAACGTCAAGGGATTGCCGGAGCTGGTTGAGCATACGCTGGAGAGAGTCAATCTGACCAAACGGGCCGACACGCCGGTATCCGCGCTCGCTTACGGCGAGAAGCGCCGGCTTGAGATCGGTCTTGCGCTCGCCACTTCGCCCGGCCTGTTGCTGCTGGACGAGCCGCTCGCCGGCATGAGCCCGCACGAAAGGGTAGAGACCGTCAAGCTGCTCAAGTCCATCGCGCGCGATCGCACCATGATCATTATCGACCACGACATGGATTTGCTGTTCGAACTGGTCGAGCGGGTCACCGTGCTGCAGGAAGGCCGCGTGTTGCTTGACGGCACGCCGGACGAAATCAAGACCAATGCTGCTGTGCAGGAAGCCTATCTTGGCGGCGTTCACGGAGTGATCGACGCATGAGTCTGATCGAGGTCAACGGCCTGAACAGCTATTACGGCGATTCCCACATCCTGTTCGATGTCGCCATGCGCGTCGAGCGGCATGAGGTGGTGGCCCTGCTCGGCCGCAACGGCGCCGGCAAGAGCACGACCCTGAAGAGCCTGATGGGCGTGGTGACACCGCGCAGCGGCACCATCATGTTCGACGGCGTCGATATCGCCGGGCGCAGGAGCCACAAGATCGCCCAGGCCGGCATGCAGCTCGTTCACGAGGAACGCCGCATCTTCGGCAGCCTTTCTGTCGAAGAGAACATCATCATCGCCGGCGTCACGGCCGAAAAGCGCTGGCCGCTCGAGCGCATCTACGAAATGTTCCCGCGGCTGAAGGAACGGCGGAGTAACCGTGGCACCGAGCTTTCCGGCGGCGAACAACAAATGCTGGCTATCGCCCGCGCGTTGGTGCGCGACCCCAAGATCATTCTCCTGGACGAGCCCTTCGAAGGACTTGCGCCGGTCATCGTCCGCGACCTCGTCAAGGCTTGCCGGGATCTCGCCGCGGCCGGCCAGACCATTGTGCTGGTCGAGCAGAACCTGGCGGCGACGCTGGCACTGGCCCAGCGGATCTATATCATCAACAACGGCCACGTCGTTCACGAGGGACCGGCCAACGAACTGAAGGCACAGCCGGAGCTGCTGCAGCGCTATCTGGGGGTCTAGCTTCTTCTCGCCAGCGATACGCGGCTGGCTTGCGTTGACGCAGGCGCCCAAGCCGTCCTATCCACCGCAAGTGGAACAGGACAGGCACTTCCGTTGAACGATCCGTTCTCCAAAACGACCGTCGAGAGCGCGCGGCGCACGCTGACGGCGCGGTTTAAATCAGCCGGCATCGATTCGGCTGAACTCGACGCGCGCATGCTGGCCGGTGCTGCGCTCGGCCTCGACCTCACCGGGCTGATCACGGCGACGACGCGGACCCTCACGCACGGCGAAGCAATCTGTCTTGAGAACTTCATGCAGCGGCGCCTTGCTGGCGAGCCGGTCGCCCGCATTCTTGGGCAAAAGGAGTTCTGGGGCCTGGCCTTGCATCTTTCGCCGGCAACGCTTGTGCCAAGACCGGACACCGAAACCGTCGTCGAATTGGCGTGGAGAGTTATGGGCAAATTGCCCCGCCGCGATGTCCCGCTGCGAATCGTCGACATCGGCACCGGGTCGGGTGCGATCTTGCTGGCGATACTATCCGAACTACCCAATACTTTTGGTATCGGAACCGACATCAGCGTGGCCGCACTCACGACAGCAAGCCGCAACGCGGCCAGATTGGGGTTCGCACGACGGGCTGCGTTCGTGGCCTGTGATTACGCGACCGCCCTGTCCGGCCCGTTCGACCTCATTGTGTCGAATCCGCCCTATATCCGTTCCGCGGACATCAAGGGTTTGCCGACCGAAGTCCGGGATTTTGACCCGCTGGCCGCACTGGACGGCGGCGCAGACGGCCTTGACGCCTATCGCAGGATCGCCCCCGAGGCGGCCCGGCTGCTGGCGCCGGGGGGCACCCTTATTATGGAGGTGGGGCAAGGCCAAAGCGGCGATGTCCGGGGTTTGATGGCGGCGGCAGGGTTAAAGCTTCGTGGACCGCCTCAAGCCGATCTGGCGGGTATCCAGAGGGCGGTCGCCTTCCAAAAAAGGTCCCGATAAAGCCTGATTGGAATGCAAAAAAAGCACTTGGAATATTCCCCCGGAGCGACTACGTTCCGGTCAACGTCGGTCCAGGGTTGCTGGCTCCGTAGACAGATACGGATTGAGGCCAGAGTTCTCAAAACGAGAGCCCGCCCCGAGTGAAAGGTTCCAAAACGCAGGTCCGTTTGAGCGCGATGGCTTAGGTTGAGCTGCGCTGCTTCCGACCGCAAAGCGAACGAAAGCCAGATATTGCGCTTGAAGAATCACGCTCGAAACCTGTGCTTGTTTTGGCAGGCGAAATGACTTGATGCGGCCGGCGACGCACGCCCGGCTGGTGGGGAACGCGTCTTTGCTGACTGCGACGTACGGCAAATCTGTGTGGAAATAGGCGACGGGTCCGGTGCGCGAGCGAATCGCGCGAGCCAGATTGGGCGGCGCGCGACATTCGAAGAAGCGAAAACGGCGCTCCAAGGCCCATCGATGCTAGGGCCGAGGGGTTTCGAGACAGGGCAATTTCAGGGCTGGATCAAAGGCACGATATGAGAAACGGTCAGAAC
Source organism: uncultured Alphaproteobacteria bacterium (assembly GCA_963775545.1). Classification (GTDB taxonomy): domain Bacteria; phylum Pseudomonadota; class Alphaproteobacteria; order Rhizobiales; family Xanthobacteraceae; genus Bradyrhizobium. The sequence goes on along the minus strand of CAVZJE010000012.1, from coordinate 4,989 downwards.
AACAAGCGGATGCGTAACCGGAATAATAATAATAATAGCAACAACAACAATAATAACCGGCGTGGCCAAAACCCGATGACCCGGGTGTTCGAATTGAACGGACCCGACATCAAAATCCGCGGCACCGCGTCCCACGTCGCGGAAAAATATGTGCAACTGGCGCGTGACGCGCGCTCCTCCGGCGACCCGGTCGCCGCCGAAAATTACTATCAGCACGCCGAGCATTATTTCCGCCTGATCGCTGCTGCGCAGGAACAATTCCGCCAGAACCAGCCACAGCAGCAGCCCCGGCCCGATGCCGAGTTGACCTCTGAGGAAGGCGAGGACGACGAGAGCTTTTCAAATTTCGGCCAGGAGCCGGGATTTGTCCCGGTGCCGCAACAGCAACAGCCTTTCGCGCCCCGCGACAATAATCAGCGGGACCATCAGCAGTCTTACCAGCCGCGCGAGCAGCACCAGCCGCGCGAACATCAACGCGAGCAACGCAACCCGCCGCAATATCAGCAGCCGCAGCAACCTTCGGTTCCGGACGATGGCGGCGTTGATAGGCTGCCTTCTTTCATCACCGGACCGCAGCCGCAGATCAACGGCGGACAGGGCGGCTTCGACAGCAATGGCGGCGAACGCGAACGATTCCCGCGACGTCGCCGCCGTCCGCAAGGCCCGCGCCCCGAAGGCGTGGCGGCTACACCCGCCGCTCCCGGCGACGATTTCAATCCGGGGAATGACTAGATCTCGCCGCGCGTCCTTGCACGGATCTAGTGGTCCGATTTAGAAGTTCGTAGCGATGCGGACTTCGGAACCGCCATACTGGTGAAATTTATCTTTGATCGCGCTGGAATGACGATGGCACCAGCACCGGCGGCAGCGCCGGAATAAGACGCGTGCGTTCGCGGTGCGCGGGGATCGCGCGGTAGACCTGCTTGGTTGCTTCCACGATATGAACGCCGGCAAAGGGCAGCGACATCGCCGCGCCGACGCGCTCCCACGCGACCGCCGAGCGCAGAAACCAGCCGGCCGCGAGCGGCGGCACGAACAAGGCTTCCCCCCAGCCGATCGGCGTAAACCAGGTCTGCCGCAGCAACTGCGTGATCTGCGAGCGCGAATACGGCCGGCCGTGGCCGAATGGCGTGTTGTCGGTACGCGTCCATACCCCGCGGCGGTTGGGAATGACCGCCATCACCCGGCCCGACGGTGCCAGCACCCGCCACACCTCGCGCAACAGACCTTCCGGGTCATCGGACATTTCCAGCGCGTGAACCAGCAGGATGCGGTCGACCGCTGCGTCCGGTAGCGGCAGCGAAAATTCATCGACCAGCGACGCCAGTGTCGGCCGCGCCGTCGGCCATTTCAGCACGCCCTGGGCGGCCGGCATGAAGGCGATGCAGCGCTCGGAGGAGTCACGAAACAGGCCGAGATAAGGCGTGGGATAGCCGATGCCGAGCACACGTTGGCCTTCGGCTTCGGGCCAACGGGCATGAATGCCGCGATTGATCAGCCGCCGCGCCACGATGCCGAGGCGTTGCGAGTAGAAATCCCGGAGGTCGATCACATCGATAGACATAAGCCACAATCTATCACGGCGGGGGGCCATTGGTCCGATTTTAACATTCGCATCCCTCCTCAGCGGCCACTTTTGCGAATGTTAAAATCGAAAGGACCAATGGTTAAATATAAGATCTCAGTGAAGTTTAGGATTTGACATTCGCATTTTCGAGTCTGCGGCTGGATGAGTTAGCGTATGTCAAATCCACTCCACTGGATTGGGCGGCCAATCGCGCATTGCTCATTCGCCGTTAACGCCCTATTTCATGCCCTGGTAGAGCCGGAAATGTAGAGCTGGAAATCGCACCCGCTAGAACGCAACGGAGATGTCATGGCCGCCGAAATCCGACTGTTCCCCTGCCTGTCCGATAATTTCGGCTATCTGATTCACGATCCCGCAACCAAGGCGACCGCCTCGATCGATGCACCGGAGGCCGCGCCCGTCATCGCCGCGCTGGAGCGCGAAGGATGGCAGCTGACCGATATTCTCATCACCCATCACCACCACGACCACGTCGGAGGCGTCGCCGAGCTGAAAGAGAAATACAATTGCCGCGTGGTGGCTCCCCACGACAACTCGACCAAGATCGCCAATGTCGATCTTCGCACCAAGCAAGGCGATGTCCTGAAGATCGGGAGCTTGTTGGCGCGGGTGCTCGAAACTCCGGGCCATACCCTCGATCATGTCAGCTACGTCTTCGACAATGAAAAGGCGCTGTTTGCCGCCGACACCTTGTTCTCGATCGGCTGCGGCCGGGTATTCGAAGGCACCTACCCGATGATGTGGGACTCGCTGCTCAAGCTACGGGCGCTCCCTGACGATTTCAAACTCTATTGCGGCCATGAATATACCGCTTCCAACATCAAATTCGCGCTGACGATCGAGCCGGACAACGCCGCGCTGAAAGCGCGCGCCGAAGAAGTGAAGCGTCTTCGAAGCGAGAACAAACCGACGATTCCAACGCTGCTGGGCGAAGAAAAGAAGGCCAATGTTTTCCTGCGCGCGGACGAACCGTCGGTGGCGGCCAACGTCCGGATGAAGGATCGTAGCGCCGCTGAAATTTTCGGCGAATTGCGCGAACGCAAGAATAAATCCTGACGCAAGGAAATCTTGATGGTCAAACGGCCTTCTGTGTGGCGGTTCAAAAGTCTGCATCAGCATTACCGCAAGTTTGTCATGCGGACTTTTGAGCCCAAGCCACACTGGATCAATAAGTTTACTAGCGTCCCATCGATTCCGAAGTTCGCAAACGTGGCTCCGAAAAATGATACGAACTTCGGAATCGGGACGCTAGCCGCCGATATCATCGCGCAGCTTGATCTGAAGCCGCATCCGGAAGGAGGCCACTATCGCGAAACATTTCACGATTCCAGCTGCGATGCCGATGGGCGTTCGCGCTCGACCGCGATCTATTTCCTGATCGCCCGTGGCGAACGCTCGCATTGGCACCGGATCGATGCGGTGGAGGTCTGGCATTACTATGCCGGCGATGCGCTGACCTTGCAGATCGCCGATAACGCCGGCAACCGCAGCGTCACTCTTGGGGCGGATCTGGCTTCCGGCGAAATGCCGCAGGCGATCGTGCCGGCGCATGCGTGGCAGGCCGCGGAATCAACCGGCGACTGGACGCTGGTCGGCTGCACTGTGGCGCCGGGATTTGATTTCGCCAAATTCGAACTGGCGCCGAAGGGCTGGAAGCCGGATTAGGATCTCTAACGCTTCCGAAACATGTCCCGCGCCGCAATCAATCCGCCGCCTGCAATCAGCACGGCGGCGATGGCGATGCTGGCGCTTGGCCTGGCAAAGCCCGCCAGGATCAGAAACGCGGTCGAGGCGAGCGGCGTCGCATAGGACGCCGCGCCAAGCACGCGAATATCGCCGCGCTTCATGCCGATATCCCAGGCATAGAACGCCGCGCCCACCGGTCCGACGCCGAGCGCGATAACCGCAAGCCATTGCCCTGCCGTCTCGGGCCACACCGTGTCTTCGACCAACACATGCACGGACGCGGCGAGCAACGCAGTAGCCAGGCAAAAGCCCGCCACCGCATCGGTCGGCACCGATTTGAGCCGGCGCGACATCACCGAGTAAATCGCCCAGACGAAGGCAGCGACAAAAGCCGCAGCTAGGCCGGGAAACTGCCCGGGCGCAAAGCCCGACAGGCCGTTGCCGCTTAGCAGCAACACGGTGCCCGCAAGCCCTGCCAACGCGCCAATAACATGATGCGGCGCCAGCCGCTCGCCGGGCAGAAACGACGAGAACAGAACGATCAACAGCGGCCAGAGATAGTTGAGGAGTCCGGCCTCTGCGGGAGGCGCAAAGCGCAGCGCGAGAAAATAGAGCGCATGATAGCCGAACAGTCCGCCGACGCCGACGGCCCACACCAGCGGTGGCTGTACCAGTGCCGATAGCGCTTGCGGCCGTCCGATAAAAGTCAACAGCCCGACCAGCCCACCGATCGCAAAGGTGATCGCCGCTAGCTGGAACGCCGGAATTCTTCCCGTCGCAACCGTCAATACGGCCAACAGCGACCACATCAGGATTGCGGTCAGTCCAATCAGGGTGGCGGTGCGGGAGGTCATACGGCCGTCATTGCGAGCCAACGGGTCGGCGCTCCGCGCCGCCCGATGACAGACTCCACGAAGCAATCCAGTTACCTGTTATCACAAGCTGGATTGCTTCGTCGCTGATGCTCCTCGCAATGACGAAGAATCAATCACACCAAATACTGCCCGCCATTGATCGTCAGCGTCGAGCCGGTGATGGCGCCGGCTTCGTCAGCGGCCAGAAACACCACGGCGCGGGCAATCTCTTCGGGCTCGCCCAGCCGGTTGATCGGAATCTGCGGCAATATGCTTTTTTCAAGAACTTCCTTCGGCACCGCCTGCACCATTTCGGTGTTGATATAGCCGGGACAAATCACATTGACGGTGATGCCGCCCTTGGCATTCTCCAGCGCGAGCGCCTTGGTGAATCCGATATCGCCGGCCTTTGCCGCGGAATAGTTGACCTGTCCGAATTGGCCCTTCTGGCCGTTGATGGAGGAGATATTGATGATGCGGCCAAACTTTTTGGCGCGCATGCCCTCGATCACCTGACGCGTTACATTGAACAGCGAGCCGAGATTGGTGTTGATCACCGCGTTCCATTGATCGAGCGTCATCTTGTGGAAGGCGCCGTCGCGCGTGATACCGGCATTGTTGACGAGCACCTCGATCGGACCGAGATCCTGCTCGACCTGCTTGACGCCAGCGGCGCAGGCCTCGAACGAACTCACATCCCACTTGTAGACGGGAATGCCGTTTTCGACCTTGAATTTTTCCGCAGCCTGATCGTTGCCGGCATAGCTCGCGGCCACCTTGTAGCCGGCGGCCTTCAGCGCCTTGCTGATCGCAGCTCCAATGCCCCGCGTTCCCCCCGTCACCAATGCAACACGTGCCATG
>CAVZJE010000011.1:0-190875 GCA_963775545.1 uncultured Alphaproteobacteria bacterium | reverse complement strand
ATTGAGCGCCTTGAACAGCGGCGCGCGACGTAATTGATTTCCTGGCCCGAGGTTGGGCGTGGTGCGGCTGATGAAGTCGAAAATCATGCCGTCCTTCAGTCCGTAGTTGGCAAGGCGCCGCACCTGGCGGTTCTTGTCAAAATAGATCGCGATCACGCGCTGGTCGACGATCCGGTCATTCATGAAGGCGATCGGACGCTGGGAGCGCTGCGAAATGTAATAGAAGACTTCGCCGTTCAGCGTGGCGACGGTGGAGGGGGTTCCCATCACGATCAGGACCTGGTCCTGGCTCGCCCCGATCGGAATTTGCTCAAGTGCACCGGGCGGCAGGATATATCCCTTCTGGAATTGCTCGCCGCAACCGGCCACGACCGCACACAGCAAAAGGACCGCCGCTGTGGTGCGGAACCCGCGCCACCGCGCCGCGAAATTGCGCGCAGGGTTTGTCAGACTGGATTTGATCATCCCGGAACGGGTCCCATCCCCTTGCATCGTGCGAGGCCTTGACGTACCCGGCAGGGCGCTTGTTTGTAACGAAAGCGGGTCCGCCGGGCTCGGAGGCGGAACCCACAATGCTTTGGCCATTCAATCACTTCAGCAAGCCCCAGGCACCGCTGCGCGGCACCATCGATGCCATCTATGGCATGATCGTGACGCAGGCGCGAGAACCGTCGTTCTACCGGGCATTTGGGGTATCCGATACGGTTAATGGCCGTTTCGACCTGTTGCTACTGCATTTGTGGATGGTTCTGCGGCGATTTCGGTCCGCGCCGGGAGCGGCCAACATATCTCAGGCGCTTTTTGATCGCTTTTGCGCGGATATGGACGCCAACTTGCGGGAAATGGGCGTGGGCGATCTCACTGTTCCCAAGCGGATGCAAGCCTTTGGGGAAGCCTTTTACGGCCGCGCCGCAGCCTACGATGCCGCTCTTGCTGCAGGTGACGAGGCGCTGGCCCAGGCGCTGTGCAAGAATGTCCTGAACGGGGAGGGTATGGAAAACGCGCGGCGACTTGCTACCTATGCGAAGACCGCGTTGGCCCGTCTCGGCGGCATTGACGACGCAGCGCTTCTGGCTTGCGCATGGACATTTCCTGCCCCGGCCGAAGCGGGCCGGTCCCATTCCCCGGGGGTGATGGCCAATGAATCCCGCTGATCCCTGGCGCGTCCCGGTTGTCGTGGCGCAGATACCGGATACCGGGCTGCATCGCGCGTTCGAAGCCGGCGAAGCAACCCGCGCGGCGATGGCCGATCTCGCCGGTTTGCGTGAAATAATGTCGGCGAGTGCCTCGTTCGATCTGAAGCTCAAAAGTGGCGGGCGCGTTCATCTCACCGGCGAAGTGCGGGCACGTGTCGGACAGACGTGCGTCGTGACGCTCGACGCAATCGAGAATGAGATCGACGAAGTGATTGACCTGATGTTTGCACCTCCCGAGCAAATTCCGAGTCTGTCGGCTTTGACCGACGAGGCGGCCAATGGCGATGAGGAAATTCCTGATCCGCCGGAGCCGATTGTCAACGGTGTCATCGATCTTGGCCGGCTTGCCACCGACGTCTTGTTTCTCGCTATCGATCCATACCCGCGGCGGCATGATGCCGTGTTCGAACCGCCTGTCGAAGCCATCGATCCTTCCGATCATCCGTTTGCGGCGTTGAAGGCGCTGCAGGCGGACGATGCGCCCGCCTCCGCGAAGAAGGACCCCAAGAACCCCGGGGCGGCAAGGGCCGGTGAGCTGGAACAAGATCCTCGGTATTCAGACTTAAAGGTTTGAAGTAATTGAAATAATTTCCGCGTCTTGATTTTGCGGCCAAAGGGCGTGAGAGAGGTTGTGTCGGCACGGGGAAGCGCTATTGTCGCGGCCCGGCTTGGTACGATGTTGTGTCTTGCCGATCGCCGCAATCGTGGCGGCCTCCACGGCCGGCATTTCAAGTGCGGCGAATTAGGAGTTCCTATCGGTGTTGCGGCAAGTTCGTTATAGGAACTCCAAATTCAAGGCCGCACTTGACTTAATAAGTTGCTAGAGCTCCTTCGCTTCCGAAGTTCGCATCAGAGGTTGCCGCGATATCATGCGAACTTCGGAATCGGAGCACTAGTGTGGCGACTCTGACGTTCCTTTCAGTGTCGCCGCGAGTTCTTCGAAGGAACGTCAAAGTCAAAGCCACACTAAAATCATATGGTTGCTAGTGTCCCTTTGGTTCTGACATTCGTAAAAGTGCCCGCCGCGACAGGGTACGAATGTCAGAACCGGGACACTAGTCCGAAAAGAGATCGGGTTTCCGGGACGTTCATGCCTCAAAAGGTTCGAATAGCGCTTGACGCCATGGGGGGCGACGTCGGCGCCTCCGTTGTTATTCCCGGCGCCGCGATTTCGTTGACCCGGCATCCCGATGCTGAGTTTCTGCTGTTTGGCGATCGTGGCGCCATCGATGCGCAACTCGCGAAACATCCGGCTCTGAAGGCGGTCTCCTCTGTCATCCATACGGACGTTGCCGTCAGCATGCACGACAAGCCGAGCCAGGCTTTGCGCCGTGGCCGCAAGAACTCCTCGATGTGGCTTGCTATCGAGGCGGTGAAGAAGGGCGAGGCAGACGTGGCAGTATCTGCCGGCAATACCGGCGCGCTAGCAGCGATGGCACGGTTTTGCCTGCGCATGCTGCCCGGGATCGACCGGCCGGCGCTTGCGGCGATATGGCCGACCACGCGCGGTGATTCCGTTGTGCTCGATCTCGGCGCCACCATCGGCGGCGACGCGCAGCATCTCGTGACACTGGCGGTGATGGGCAGCGCTATGGCGAGCGTGCTGTTCGATCTGGACCGGCCGACCGTCGGCCTGCTCAACATTGGGGTCGAGGAAATCAAGGGTCATGAGGAGATCCGCGAGGCCGCTGAATTGTTACGCTCAATGAACCTGTCCCAGCTCAATTACATCGGCTTCGTCGAGGGCGACGGCATCGGCAAGGGGCTGGCGGACGTGATCGTTTCCGAAGGTTTCAGCGGCAATATCGCCCTGAAGGCCGCCGAGGGCACCGCGCGCCAGATCAGCGAGTTTCTGCGTGAGGCGCTGTCGAGCCGCTGGCTTTCCAGGATCGGCTATCTATTAGCGAGGCCTGCGTTCAGGGCGCTGCGTGACAAGCTCGACCCCTCGAAATCCAACGGCAGTGTGGTGCTTGGACTGAACGGAATCGTCGTCAAAAGCCATGGTGGAACCGACGCCGACGGCTTTGCCTATGCGGTCGATGTTGGCTATGAGATGGCGAGGTGCGATCTCCTCAACAAGATCAATCAAATGCTTAAACGCGACGGTGGCAGTTTGGCCCAGGCGTCTGCCACTCAGGAGGCTGTCTCGTGACTGCAATACGCTCGGTCGTGCTCGGCTGCGGCTCGTATCTGCCGCAGCGGATCCTGACCAATGCCGAATTGGCGGCACGGATCGACACGTCAGACGAATGGATCGTCCAGCGCACCGGCATCCGTCAGCGCCATATCGCAGCCGATGGCGAGTTCACCTCGCACCTGGCGACGAATGCTGCGCGGTCGGCGTTGGCCCATGCCGGCATCGACGCGCAATCGATCGACCTGATCGTGCTGGCGACCTCGACGCCGGACAACACCTTCCCGGCCACGGCGGTCGCGGTTCAGAACGGACTCGGCATCCACCACGGTGCGGCTTTCGATTTGCAGGCGGTGTGCTCGGGCTTTGTCTTTGCGCTCGCCACCGCTGACAATTTCCTGCGCAGCGGGGCCTTCAGGCGCGCGCTCGTGATCGGCGCGGAGACGTTCTCGCGAATTCTCGACTGGAACGATCGCGGCACCTGCGTGCTGTTCGGCGACGGCGCCGGTGCGGTGGTGCTGGAAGCCCAGGAGCAGCCGGGTCGACCCTCGGACCGCGGCATGTTGACCACTCATTTGCGCTCGGACGGGCGGCATAAATCGAAGTTATATGTTGATGGTGGCCCGTCTTCGACCCAGACGGTGGGTCATCTCAGGATGGAAGGGCGCGAAGTCTTCAAGCATGCGGTCGGCATGATTACCGACGTGATCGTCGATGCTTTTGAAGCAACCGGCATGACCGCCGACGACATCAATTGGTTTGTCCCGCACCAGGCCAACAAGAGGATCATCGATGCGTCGGCGCACAAGCTGCATATTGCGCCGCAGAAAGTGGTGCTCACCGTTGACCAGCACGGCAACACGTCGGCGGCATCGATCCCGCTGGCGCTGGCAGTAGCTGTGGCCGATGGCCGGATCAAAAAGGGCGATCTGGTCCTGCTGGAAGCCATGGGGGGAGGGTTCACCTGGGGGTCGGCACTGATCCGTTGGTGAGCGACGGGTAAATAAAACCCGATGTTTTGCCGATTTCTTTCATGCTAAGAGGGCAGGACGGCTGTTGACCATCAGCACGTAAGCTCATAATTTCAGAAGCGAATATTTGTTCGCCGGAAGTGGGGCAGGCGATGACAGGAAGCGGAAAAACCGTCACGCGGGTTGATCTGTGTGAGGCCGTCTACCAGAAGGTAGGGCTGTCGCGCACGGAATCATCCGCATTTGTCGAATTGGTATTGAAAGAGATTACCGACTGCCTTGAGAAGGGCGAGACGGTAAAGCTTTCTTCGTTTGGCTCATTCATGGTGCGCAAGAAGGGCCAGCGGATCGGCCGTAATCCGAAGACCGGAACCGAAGTGCCGATCTCGCCGCGCCGCGTGATGGTGTTCAAGCCTTCAGCTATCTTGAAGCAGCGTATCAACGGTCACGGTGCCGGAAACAACGGCAAGGCCGACTAGGCTAGCGGTCACTCCACAGGCGCGAGGATAGAGGAGCGAGCATTTGGACAAGGCGCCGGATGCCTTCCGAACCATCAGCGAGGTCGCCGACGACCTCGACATTCCGCAGCACGTCTTGCGGTTCTGGGAGACGCGATTCTCCCAGATCAAGCCGATGAAGCGAAGCGGGGGCCGCAGATACTATCGGCCCGACGATGTCGACCTGTTGCGGGGGATCCGCCGCCTGCTCTACGGCGAAGGCTACACCATCCGCGGCGTGCAGCGCATTTTGAAGGAACACGGCATCGGGTCCGTGCAGCGGCTCGCGGACGCATCCGCTGTTGCCTCGTTCGGTGCGATCGAGGAGGTGGTTGGCCAAAGCATCCTCGAAAACGACGATGACCTTGCTCCACCGATTGACGTCGATGACGACGATTATGACAGCTCCCGAGAAAGCGGAATTCCGCGCTTTGCCGAACGTGGCCGCCGGGGCGACGTCGAAAGTTTCGACGACGAGGACGAGGAAGCGATTGCGGGCGTTGCCGATCTCGTTCCGGTGTTCGATGTAGGGCGCCTGAGGGGGGTGCTGGAGGACCTGATCGCCTGCCGGCGATTGCTTGATACCGCGCTCAAGGACGGCTGAAGGCGGTTGCGACAGGATCCAGGGCGATCGGCTTAAGTAATTGACCATCGGCCACGGGCTCGGTCGCCGGATTGCCCTCCTTGCGCGCCAGTCTGATCGAAGCTAAGGGAACGGCATCGGAGCGTGGCGCAGCCCGGTTAGCGCACTAGTCTGGGAGACTAGGGGTCGGAGGTTCAAATCCTCTCGCTCCGACCATTTCTGAGCCCGAATTCTTGATCCGGGCGGCCAGAATTCACGTTGCCAGGCGGCGCGGGGTCTACGCCGGCTAACCCCCATCAGCATCCACCCGGCGAAAAGCCATCGATCTCGGTAATGTTCGCCGATCCCCCGTCGGTCGAGGGAATCGGCGGCGGGCAGATGGTCGAGGGGGCACTTGGTGCAGCTGCCGTCGAGCTTGCCGACTGTGACGAGCTATCGAGCCCTTCTCCCGGCAACTCCAGAGGCACCTGGGAACTCGGTGACGAGGCACTGATCCCACCGGCTGAGGAGCCGCCGACCGTGCCGCCAGCCGTCGTGCCGGACGGCGAAGCCGCCGAAAACGTCGAGTTCGATGACGAGGTCGGAACGCTGAGGGAATCCGACCCCATAATCGTGTTTCCACCAGCGGTCGTTAGTGCCGCGGTTTGGGCATGGGCCACTGTGATGCCGAGAAGGATGATCGCCGCAAGGATCGTTTGTTGCATCGCGTTCTCCTGAGTCGGAAAGCGATCGCGAAGCTGCGCCATTGCTCGCGATGGAAGACAACGCGCGCCCTATCAAAAATGAAAATGAAGTTTAGGAAAGGGTGCAGGGGGCACAGCGCGCGCAGGGTTTCAAAAGATTTTCCGGCAACAACTGCCTTCCACTTTGCTGTTATGACGGACGGACATCACGTCATCATCGATACCGTCGAGTGCGGTCGGGGCGGGAGCCGCCGCCGTTGCTGCGTGCAAGGCAACCGCTGCGCAAAAATCAGACGCCGCCAGGCGCGATGTAACAATAAACGTAATCGCCGCGGCTCAGAAATATCACGCCGTGTCCGGTCGGATTGGACTGGTCATATTTCAGCTTGTGGTTTGGAACGACGATCTTTGTTCCGACGTCAATGTGCTTGCGGCGTAGCGGTTCGTCGGGCCGGGAGTTGGTGACGATGGCGACATATCTGTCACCGTCTACTTCAAAGGAGTTGGCCCAGTAGGCATCCGCCTCGCCACAACACGAGACAGCAGGATTATCCGGCTGCATCAACGCCTGATACCATTGGCGAACTTCCGGATCGGTTGCTTCCCACTGCCCGTAATCACGGGCGCTCGCTACGCTCATCAGGAAACCGAACGCTGTACAAAGGACGAGGCGCATCATGCCGCACTCCTGAGTTTTTCCAGCCAGTTCGTTTAAAGCAACGTTCGTGCCGCGAATCAGTTCGTAGTGATACCTATGCTAAAATTTTACGACGCATTGGTCGCGCGAGTCAGTCCGTTTGTTTACGGAACATCGAATGACCTTGTTGCAAAATGCGCCCTTTGGGCCCGCCCCGGCCACAATTGTTCGCTGCGATGACGAGGTTGCCACGATTTGATATCGTTGTTGCATGGTTGCCACACGATCTCTGGCACCGGCCCAAGGGTTTTTGCTGATGACCGTTTTGAAGCCGGGCGATCTCGTCGTCCTGAAATCCGGCGGCCCCGCGATGACGGTGGATACGGTCAACGCCGATATCTTCGATGACGACAAGGTCACCGGCGTATTGTGCGCCTGGTTTGTCGGCAACAAACTTGAGCGGGCGCGGTTCGATTACAACGCGATTGTACCCGCGCCGCCGCAACAGCAAGCCGTTTCCGAAGAAGCGGAACCCAGGCCGCCGGAGACGGTGGGAGAATACAAGACGATGCTTGAAGGTATGGTGGCGGCGCTGAACGCCGCCGCGGAGGCGTCGAGCGATGTGTCAGAGGCGCCTGTCGGCAGGCCAAAGCGGGTATCAGCCCGTAAAGATGCGGCTCATGGAACCGCACCAGCGGCAAGGGGCCCGAACTGATCGCACGGCGCTGTGCCGGCCTACGGGAATTCGGGCGTCTCCCGCATCAGATAAAGTGCAACAAGACCGATGGTGACAAGCGTCGACAGGACCGCGATCGAGAGCGTCCAATTGGCATGCTGCCTCGAACGACGCCCGAGCGCCAGGAGCAGCGCGATGGCTTTGAGTGCACTCTTTCCCATGCGGCCAGCGCTCCGTCCCGCGCCTGATAAAAAGTCCCGCGGGCCCCAAGCCTAGCAGGTTCCGGCGGACCTGGGTGCGTCTCGCCGGTACAAACGTCGGGAACACGCGGCCGCGCGACGGCGGACGGCCGGATTTCGCCGTAATGAACCCTGACGTCAGGCCGCGCGAACGCTATCGAGGAATTCTTCGACGGCATCCCGAAGATGGATGCTTACATCGGAAAGCGCCTTGGCCGATTGCACCATTTGGCCCGACGTCATCTCCGTCTCTGCGGCATTTTGAGCTACGCGTTCGATGTTTTCAGCGACCTGAAGCGTGCCGCCCGCGGCCGCCTGAACACCGTGAGCGATGTTCTGGGTGGCCGCGCCCTGTTCTTCAACCGCAGCCGAGATCGAAGCGGTGATTTCGCTGATGCGTTCGATCGTTTGCCCGATCGCCTTGATTGCCTCGACCGACTCGCCTGTCGCGCGCTGCATGTTGACGATGTGCGAGCTGATCTCGTCGGTGGCCTTTGCGGTCTGTCCCGCAAGGTTCTTGACCTCCTGCGCAACCACCGCGAAACCGCGGCCGGCTTCGCCGGCGCGCGCAGCCTCGATCGTGGCATTGAGCGCGAGCAGGTTCGTTTGTTCCGCGATCGACGTGATCAGTTTCACGACATCGCCGATCCGGGCGCCGGCGGCCGACAGCTCCGCCATCCGTTCGTCGGTGGCGTTGGCTTGCTTGACGGCGTCGGCAGCGACGCCGTTGGAATCCTGAACCCTGCGGCTGATCTCAGTGATCGATTGCGACAGCTCGTCGGAGGCCGTTGCCGCACTGCGGACATGCTCGGAAGCCTGTCTGGATGCGTCGGCGGATTGCTCGGACATCTCTGCCGTCGAATGCGCCGTCATTGAAAGCCGCTGGGTATCCTTCTCGAAACTGTGGGACGAATTCAGCACCTGCTCGATAATCCCTCCGACCTTGGTGCGGAAAAATTCGACGAACTGATTGAGTTCCGCCTTGCGTTGCTCCGTCGCCGCTTTTTCCGCGTTCAGCCGTTCGGCCTCAAGCTGCTTGCGCTCGATACGATTGGTCCTGAAGATGTCGACAGTCCGGGCAATAACGCCGATTTCGTCCGGGCGGTCGGCATACTGCACTTCGACATCCGTTCTGCCGTCGGCGATTGCGGTCAGCGTGTCGGCAACGGCATTGAGCGGCTTGGTGACCCGGCGAACCAGCAGCAACGTCGCCATGAGAGCGAACAAAGCGGCGATCCCGGCGGCAATGGCCATGGCCGTAATCGCCTGCCGCAGCATGCCATCGAGTTCGGCAGTGGCGATGCCGACGTAGATGATGCCGATGACCTTGCCAGCGGGATTAAAGACCGGATGATAAGCGGTGTAGAACCGGCTTCCGAACAGCATCGCGGGCCCCTTATAGGTGCGGCCGCTGCGAATAATGGCTTGTCCGGGATGATCCTCTGCGAGATGGGTTCCGACCGCCCGGTCGCCGTTTTCCTTTTTCACATTCGTGGTGCGGCGGACGAATTGGTCCTTGGCGTCGTCATAGACGAACAGCGTGGCGTTACCACCGACATAGGAGATGGCCCGATCGACGATGCTGTGATCCGTAAACTCAGGCATCTTGGGGATGACGACGCGCTCGACGACGCCGTCACTACGCAAGGTGATTTTCGCCTCCGGGTAGACTTCGCCAAACGCCAGGGTGAGCGTGCGAAGACTGAGGTCAATGTCCCGCTCGGAGCGGAGGTTGAAGTTGTGCGTCAACGACCAGTAGCCGGCGCCGACCAGCAGCGCTGTGTTAATCACGATCAGAAACGCTGCGCTCAGGACGGCTTTGGGTCCGAGCTTAAGCCGCAGGACCGCGAATTGGCCCGCTTTCGATTGGAGCGTCATGCAAATCCCCCGAAAAACGGCATGACGGTACAACTGTATGCTTAAAATAATATGCTTCTGGCTATTTCGGCGGTAGCTGCTGAGCGTTTAGACTACTATAGTACCTATAAACTCAGCCGCCAAGCTCAGCGGGCCCGTGCCGGCTATGCCTTTGCCGGCGGTTTGATCGGGTGCGGCAATTGGCGCTCCGCTGGGCTCAAATTTGCCCGAGAATCCGGGCAAGCGTGCAGTTGGCGACGCTTCGAGCGCAATGATATGAAGATCCCGGAAGGAGCCTTACGGATGAGAGTGATTCGAGCCGCCGCCCTGTTGACCGTGTTGCTCACGGGTCCGGTTCTTGCCCAGCAGGCCAAGCCGCCGGCGCCTACAGATCCGCCGAAGTCACCCAGCGAGATTCAAGCCGAAAAGTCCGCCGACCGCGCCTATAAGAGGTCGCTGGGCAACATTCCCGACAAGCCTCCGGCCGATCCGTGGGGCGGGGCTCGTGCGATCGATGGTTCGAGCAGCGCTTCGACCACCCCGGTCAGGCGGTAGCAACGGCCCCAGTTAGTGGATTTGCCGGGCGACGGAAGCGAGAGCTTACGTCGCCCGGGCGAGCTGTCTCGACTGGTTACAGCGTCTTCAAATATTCGATCAGGTCGGTGCGCTCGTCTTCGCTCAGCATGCGGCCGATGACGCCCGGCTTGCCCGGACCTGGCGTGCCTTCCAGGGAATGACCGAGATTGCTGTTGCCAGTGATCGGCAATCCCTTTGAGTTGACGGTCGAGAACAGCGTTTCACCGTGGCGGCACGACTGCTTTTCGCCGGCCTCGACGCGGAAGCCGACCTGCTGCGGATCGAAGTCGCGTGTGCCCATGCAGAATTGCTTCGGCCGTTCGGCAGCTGGCTTGAGCATCCAATAGAGCGAAGGCACTGAACCGTTATGCAGATACGGTGCTGTGGCCCAAACGCCGTTCAGAGGACGGACGCGATAGTGGGTTTCCTGAGCATTGCCGGGATTCGGACAATTCTTTCGCGAGCCCCACAGTTTCTGCCGTTCCGTCTCCAGCAAGTTTTTGTCATCCATCGATTTCCGAATGGTGAGGTCGACAACGTCCATCAAGGCGAGCGAAAATGGCATGTCGGCGGTTGAAGAGACAGGGACATCGGTGCATCCCCAGAATTTCTTGAGATCGCGCGCAGGATCGAGGTCGATAAAACCAGGGATCTTGACCGTACGTAACGTCAGAACGTGAGCCTGGGCCGGGTCGGTGCCCATTCCGCCGACGCCCTTCTGGACCTCGTCCAGCACCGGTCCATCCTCGTCCTGTTTCCAATGGGATTCGTTTGACGACCAGAAACTCTTGTCCGGATATTCTTTGTCAAACACAGGGTCGTTGACCGGCCCGAGATGACATTCCACGCAAATCTCGGCGTAGATCTTTCGGCCGCTCTCGACCCGCGCAGGTTTGATCTGCCAGGCGTCGTCGTCGGGGAACATTTGTGCGGGCCATTTCGGCGATCTGAGCCCGGCAAACCCTTTTGGCGTTTGTTCAAAGGGGTTCGGCCCCTTCAGCAACGTCTCGATGGCGGCGAGATTTTCGACGTCGACGGAGGAGCGAAACAGCGTCTCGGGGTCATAGTCGGGCGAGATGTTAAGAAGTGCAGAGACGCCAAGCGCCTCGCCGGCATTGCGGATGAGCGGTTGCTGGATCGAAGCGTCGTATTGCGCCCAATAGAACCATGATACGGTCCAGATCGGCGGGAAGCTGACCGGTGCATCGCGCACATGCAGGTTATCTTCGAATCCTGCGACCCCGCTCAACGCCGGATCGGTCGCAAAAACCTGGTTGCCGATCCGGTTCAGCGCATCGAGGCGGCCGTAGCCTTCCACGGTGTCCTGCTGGTGCACCCTGTCGTACAGGTTCTCTAGCGCAGTCGCCTGGGCCTCCACGACGACCTTCGCGTCTAACAGCCCTTTTTTCAGTGCGGCGCGATCCGCCTTAGAAGCGTTAGGGCCGAGCACGCGCTTGGCAAAACGGTCGAAGCGGAGCGGCAATAACGGCGATAGAGTGTAAATAATGGAAAGCCCTGTCGCCTTTTCGAGGCTCAGTAAGTTCACCATCGCCGGACCGCCGTCGTAGCGGATGCTGGTGCCTTTGTAGTGAATGCTGCCGGTGTGGCAGGCCGCGCAAGTCAATCCGATCAGATCGGGTTGTGCGACGCCGGTCGCGGGATTGGTCGCACCAGCCATGCGCGCAAAGCCGACCGGGAGGCCGTCGGGATTCTCGGCGGGCCACTGGCTGGACAGTGACGGTGTCGATGCCGGTGCATCGGCGGAGTCCGCGTAGCCATGGTTGAGCAGCGTCGCTTTATCGGTGTGGATGGTTTTCGCATCTGGGATGAAGCCGAAGCGCTCGAGATAGTCGGTATCGCTCAGCAAAGCCGGTCGCGAAAAGAGATGAATTCGCGGCTGCTCCAGCGCCACGAACCAGGCGTAATGCACCGGAAAAGTCTTGGTGCCTTGGCTCGCATGGTGAAACCAGTGCCGATCTTCGGTCGACCAGTTCTGATCGAGCCAGTGTGCCGACTTAATAGCCGGCATGTCTGGCAGCGGAGGAGGCAGTAACTCCGCAAGCAGCTCCGCCTGTCCCGGCAGTTTGGTCAGAAGCCAGCGGAGTTGGTCAGGAAATTGAGTGATGGCGATAATCGCCAACACGATGGCTGCCGCGGACGCAGCAATCAGGCGGCCAGCGATCTTGAGAAGCCGACTTGGCGGCACGGGTCCCGCGGCCAGTCTCGCCACGATCCGCGCCGGAAATGTCCGCTCCACGAACAGCGTCCTGACTTCGGCGACGCTGAGATAGCGATCATCGCCGTCGCCCTTGCCCATGATGTTGAGCAGGACCGGCCATTCGCCGTTCATCAGCAAGCGGTCGATCGCCCGCCGATGCCCTTTGGCTCGCTCAAAATTGGCGTTCATATAGATCGTGATTTGCTGCGAATTCAGCCCGCGTTCGCTACCCCCGCTATCGTCTGTGTAATCCGAACCGAATTCGGCAAGGCGCGCGATCTCGGGTTCGTCGACTTGGCCATCGACTTCAAGGATGCGCGAGCCGGCGCCACGCTTGTCCAGCGGTCCGTTGCGCAGTTCGTCAAGTACGGCGCCTGACCACCAGCTCCTGAGCAAGCGCAACGGGCTCAGCCCATTGGCGATCAGGGCGACCATGTAAGTTTCAGCTCCGACGAATTTTTCCTTCAGACCCGTTGTGCCGCTCGCAGATTCGATTTTCCCCGTCAGCTTTGGCAGCGGAGCGACATGACCGTCGACATAACCGCCTGCGACGAGCCCGCGCAGAAAGGGACACGGATTGTCAGGCGATACGGGAATCAGCGGATTGTTGCCGGCCGGTGAAGCAGCGTGCGGGTCAGACATGGCTTTCAATCCCCAAAATACGGCAATGTCGAAAAGGTGTTGTGTTCTAATTGAAGCGCGATGGAGAAGCCAAAGCCGAAAAGCCGGCCAGTTCTACCTCTGGGTGTGGCGGAGCTTTGGCAGAATCCAATTCGGTGTCAACTCTACGCAGGCAAATCGCACCGCGCAATTTTTCCGGCGCTTCAGACCCGATGTCGTTTATGCGGAGCGTTCGGATGTGGGCTCGGCGAGGCAGAGTTCGCTGAAGGGAACGCCCGCCTTCAAAAGCCCCTCACGATAGTGGGCGACGTCGGCCGGGTTTTTCCAGCGGAAATTCCGCAGGTGCCGCTCCACCGTCAGGGTGGGGAAGCAGTTCAAAAGAACCTGAGTTGCCTTCGCAGCTTCCTCAGCCTGTCCCATTTGCGCCAGCGTCGCCGCCCTGACCGAGAGCACCTGGAGATGATTTGGATTGAGATACAAGGCTTCGCGTGTCCAAGACAGCGCAGCGTCATATTGTCTCGACAGATAATGGGTGAAGGAAAGCAACGCAGTCCACTTGTACCGGGGGTCGCTGTTGCCCCGCTGCACAGCCGTGGAGAACAGCTCGATGGCCTGTTGATGCTCGCCGATAGTGAAGTGACATAGCCCCAGGATGCCTCGTGCACCCATGTCGTACGGGTTGAGACTGACCGCTCTCTTCGCCGCCTCCATGGCGGCGTCATGACTTCCTTCCATCGCGTGCATGTAAGACAGGAGGCCGAACGCAAAGGAGGACCGGGAGTCGAGCTGAACGCTGCTTTCCGCAAGGCTCATCGCCTCGGTCCATAGTTCTTTCGTGCTTTTGATCCAGCCATATTGCACGCCCTGCACCATGATCGTTCCAAGATAGGCGCGCGCGATTGAAAGCCCGGGGTCGAGCACGATGGCTTGCCGGAACAGATCGATCGAGGCTTCGAAATCGGTCTTGGTGTGCCTGTAATAATGTGAGAGACCTTTCAGGAAACGGTCCCATGCGGTTGGATCCGCCGACGCTCGTGCGGGAGCCGATGCCTCGGCGCGAAAAATTTCAGGTGCGATCGCGGCCGACAAATTTGTGGTAAGCTCGTCCTGCATCGCAAAGAGGTCGCCGATATCGCTGTCGTATCGGCTGGCCCACAGTTGCTCGCCGCTCTCGGGCGCGATGAGTTCGGCGGTGACCCGGATCTTGTTGCCGGCGCGCCGCACCGAGCCCTGGATGAGATAAGTCGCGTCGATTTCCCGCGCGATAAGGCGCGTGGAAAGATTCTTTCCCTTGAACGAGAACGTCGCGTTTCGGCTGAGAACCCGGAAAAACGTCTGTAGCGACAACGCGTGGATGAGATCTTCGGTCAGGCCGTCGGAAAAATATTCTTCCGCGCTGTCGCTGAGGTTGACGAATGGAAGCACGCCCACGATAGCGGTGCGGTATTGGGCAGGAAGATTCGATTTGTCGTGCAGGACGTGGCCGCTGGTTTCCGATCCGCAGGGATCCCAGGTCCATACGCTGATCGCTTCTTCGATGTTCTTGAAGCGGCGGCTTCCAGCGTCGATCAGCGGAACGCGGATGTGCTTGCTGGCTTCCCGATAGGCCTTGCCGGAAACGGCGACGCCGCCGGGCGTGGCGACCGATTTAAGACGAACCGCAATATTGACGCCGTCGCCAAAAACCTCGTCTTCGTCGGACATCACGTCGCCCATGTGAATGCCGAGGCGGAATTGCATGAGCCGATCCGCAGGCAGCTGGCTATTGCGCTCGGCCATCAACGTCTGGATTTCGATGGAGGACTGGAGCGCGCCAACGACGCTGGGATATTCCAGAAGGAAACCGTCGCCAGTGTTCTTCACCAGGCGGCCGCCGTGGTTGAGAATGACCGGATAGATCGCGCCGCGATGAGCCTTGAAGGTCGCATGCGTGCCTTCTTCGTCGGTACCCATCATTCGGGAGTAGCCGGCGACGTCAGCGCAAACAATGGCGGCCAGGCGTCTCTCCATCCTCAGCGCATCTCCTGTGGTCCTAGAGCTCCGATTCCGAAGTTCGCAAGCAATCGCAGCAACCTCGGATGCGAACTTCGGAATCAAAGGAGCTCTAGTAAATATAGGTTTCTAGTGCGACTTTGAATTTGAAGTTCCTATAACGTACTTGCAGCGAAACTGATAGAAACTTCAAATTCGCCGCACTAGTCCGGCGGGCGCCAAAGTACGCGGTCGGGCAACCGAATCCAATGGCTTAAAGCGCACGGTTTTGCGCCGGACAAGTGTTACCCGTGAACAATTGTCTTGGCGATCATGCAGTGGATGCCTTTCGAGCCGTTAACCGTCTGCGTCACCCGAAGGTCGGCCGCCAGGCTGCACAGCGTATAGGCATCTTCGCGCGACAAATTTCGCTTTTCGCCGAGAAGAACGATCATGTCGCGCAGCGCCCGAACGACACACTGGTCGAGGTCGGGGTCCATGGCCATCGTCATGTAATGGGTCGGGGTTTCCGCGCGCGGATAGGTGAACCGCAGGTCCTTCCGCAGCGTCAATCTGAAGCGCCCTTGTAAGGCGGTTTCGATGGCGGTGACGCAAACTTCTCCGTCGCCCTGGACGCCATGGCCGTCGCCACAGGAAAACAGCGCGCCCGGCACAAACACCGGCAAATAGAGCTTGGCGCCCGGCGTCAGTTCCTTGTTGTCGAGATTGCCGCCCATCGCGCGCGGGATCAGCGAGGTGATACGGCCCCAGGCCGGCGGCGGCGCCACGCCCATGACGCCGAAAAACGGCGCCAGCGGCAGATCGAGCCCCCACGGCAGCCGGCCGACCATCCGCGTTCTGTCCAGCGGAATGTTGATTAGCCTGGGTTCATGAAAATCGTCCGGCAAGGTGCCGGCAAGAGGCCGGATGAGATTGTAGCCCCAGTCCTGGCGCAGCTGGATGTCGAGGATTTCGACTTCGAGCACGTCGCCGGGCTCGGCGCCCGCGACTGCGACCGGCCCGGTCAGGATGTGACCCGGCACCATCCGCTCATTTCTGGCGTGAACGTCCGCCAATTCGGGCGGGACGTGAAAACAGGTGCGGTCCGGGACGGCTTCGGGGCCACCGCTAATGGTGTCGATGGTGATCTCGTCGCCACTTTCAACGGTGAGGACGGGTTTCAGTTTGGCTTCGAAGAAGCCCCAATGACAGGTTTCGGGACTGGCGTGCAGGTTATGATGTTTCATGACTGGGCTTCTGAACTGAGCTAATGGTCCGATTCTAACATTCGCTTTCCAAATCCGCGGCCAGGCGGGTAGCGGATGTCAAAGCCAACATGACGTCGCGTATGACGCTGTATCAGACAATCGAGGGAATCTGTCGTGTTTTTTTTGCTCTCCAAAACACTCGGCGCGATGTTGTTACCGGTGAACTTTCTGATCGGGATCGGCGCGCTGGGCGCGATCCTTTTGTCCACGCGGTGGGCCGCGTGCGGCCGCAAACTGCTGGCCGCCTCGGTTCTGCTTCTGGCGCTAGGTGGATTTTCGCCGGTCGGAAAGCTGTTGATCCTGCCGCTCGAGCAACGGTTTCCAGCGTGGGACGCCTCGCGAGGCGCACCGGATGGCATCGTCGTGCTGGGTGGCGCGATTGATCCCGATTTATCGGCGGCGCATGACAGGCCGATCCTCGGCCGTTCGGGCGATCGTATCGTCGCGGCGGCATTGCTTGCCCGCCAGTATCCAAATGCCCGCATCGTCTATTCCGGCGGAAATGCCGACTTGACCGGCGATGTTTCGGCAAAAGAAGCCGACTACGCCTTATCCATGCTCGAGGACCTTGGCGTCGCGAAAGAGCGACTATCCGCGGACCGGCTTTCGCGCAATACAGTTGAAAACGCGGAATTTGCCAAAGCGGTCGCCAAGCCCAGGGAAGGCGAGCGCTGGCTGCTCGTCACATCAGCCTATCACATGCCGCGTTCGGTCGGCCTGTTCCGCAAGGCGGGATTTAAAGTAGAGGCCTATCCCGTCGATTGGCGCGCCAGCAAATCCAGCATGTTTTCATTCTTCTCCATCGCCATTGAGGGCCTGGAGCTTACTCATATCGCTCTGCGTGAATGGATCGGTCTCGCGGCATACCGGCTAGCCGGCAAGACCGATCAGTTCTTCCCTGGGCCGGATCAGAAATAGGCGCGAAAAGCAACGGTCGCAACGACCAGCCGATCGGGCTAGGATCGGCTGATACAGCGCGTGTTCAAGCGCACGACGGAGCAAACGCCATGCAGCAGCAAACACCACTGGGGCCATTCGATCCGGCCGGTATGGTCGACGACCTGAACAGCCTGCTCCGTCTCAAGACGACGGTGATTGGTTTGAAGATGTTTGCAACCGTCGAAGAAATGACGGCGATCCCGAAGATCAGGCGGCCGACTGCGATCCACACCACTGACCAGATCGTCAGCATGGCCTCGCGGCTTGGCTGGACGGTGGGTATTACCGGCGACGATCTCGTCGGCGCACAGTGCCGCGCGGTGATTGGATTGGGTCCGCAGGATGAGAAATGGCTCGCCGGGGCAAACTATGTCGGGGTGTGGCACGGCACGGCCGAGGACGCCCGCAAGCGCCAGCAAGCACTCGATGTCGTTCCGTTCGGTCAATATCGGGCGATGGCGGTTAGCCCGCTCGCAAGCGGCCGGCTGAAGCCGCCGGATATTTGTCTGGTTTACGCGACGCCTGGCCAGATGATCATTCTGATCAATGGGCTGCAATATACCGGATACAAGAAGTTCGAGTGGGGCGTGGTCGGCGAGACCGCGTGTGCGGATTTGTGGGGGCGGGCACTGAAGACTGGCGAGCCGTCGCTTTCGTTGCCGTGTTTTGCCGAACGGCGTTATGGCGGCGTACCTGACGAGGAAATGCTGATGGCGCTCAAGCCATCCGATCTCGCCAAGGCCATCGTCGGAATGAAGCAGCTTTCCAAGAATGGCTTGCGCTATCCGATCGCGCCTTATGGTATCCAGAGCGACGTGCGCGCCGGCATGGGTGTCTCCTACGGCAAGAAGTAAGCCGCTCAACTATCTGTCAGGGAATGCAAATGAAATCTGCGAAGTTCGACATCGTCGTCTATGGCGCAACCGGCTTCACCGGTCAGCTCGTGGCCGAATATCTGGCGGCGCACTACAAGAACGACGCGTCGTTGAAGTGGGCGATGGCCGGACGCAACCTGGACAAGCTCAAATCCGTGCGCGACGCGATCGGCGCGCCTGCCGACACGCCGCTGATTGTCGCCGACGCCGGTGATCCCGCGTCACTGAAAGCAATGATCGATCAGACCAGATCGATCATAACCACGGTGGGCCCGTATCTGTTGTACGGAAATGAGCTTGCGGCGGCCTGCGCGGCTTCGGGCACCGACTATTTTGATCTGTGCGGCGAGGTGCCGTGGATGCGGCGGATCATCGATAGCCATCAAGCGGCAGCAGAACGCAGCGGCGCGCGCATCATGTTCTCCTGCGGCTATGACTCGCTGCCGTTCGAGTTGGGTGTGTTCTTGTGCGAGGAAACCGCGAAGAAGACCCTTGGCGCACCTGTCGCGCGGGTCAAGGGACGGGTCCGCGCCATGAAAGGGACCTTCTCGGGCGGCACGGCGGCAAGCGGTAAGGCGATATTTGAAGCGGCTGCGAAAGATCAGAGCCTGCTGGCGCTGGTGCGCGATCCCTTCGCGTTGACGCCAGGTTTCACCGGGCCGAAGCAACCGCCAGGCAACAAGCCGGTGTTCGACGAGGATTTGCAGACCTGGTTGACGCCCTTTTTCATGGCGAACATCAACACACGTAACGTGCATCGCTCCAACGCATTGTTGGGCTTTCCTTACGGACGGGATTTCGTTTACGACGAGATGCAGATCGCCGGGCCCGGCGAGGAAGGTGAAGCCAGGGCCAGGCGCATCATGGCGGCCAATAATAATTTAGGGTCAGCGTCAATACCTAAGCCGGGCGAGGGTCCCTCGAAGGAAGAGCGGGAGAGCGGATATTACGATCTGCTCTTCGTCGGCATCGCTCCCGATGGCCGCCAGGTTCGCGCCTCGGTCAAAGGCGACCGCGACCCCGGCTATGGATCGACGTCGAAGATGATCTCCGAATGCGCGATCTGCCTGTTGCGTGACACCCCCGACGTCCCCGCGGGGATATGGACGCCGGGCGCGGCCATGCAGCACAAGCTCATCAAGCGGCTTGTCGATCATGCTGGCCTGACGTTTCAGGTCGAGGCGTAGCTCCGCGCGTCGCGTCATGGCTATGAGACCATGCTGGCGGCGACCGAAGAGCACCGCGGAGCGGCTAAGAAACCGCCTCAGGCGCGGCGCTGACAGCGGGATCAGGCGCCGCCTTGTAAGGCTGCGCCGCGGCAAACATGCCCCACAGGGCGCCAAGCATCATCCAGAAGTGACGCCAGTGGTCGGTATCGATCACGAAGGCTTCGCCGACGGTGCCGAGAAACGCCGAAAACACCGCGAGGTAGATGCGTTGCCAGGGCACCGGCGTAAACAGGTGTCGAAATCCCATGATCACCGTCACCGCAATCAGCGCTGGATAGCAAACGCCGGCGAGCCAACCGCCGGACATGAAGGCATTCAGGTAGGAGTTGTGGGTGTCTTCGGGAAAGTAATTGTGGAATTGCAACGGTCCGATTCCGAATGGCAAGTCGAGCGCCATCTGGGCACCGAGAATGTGGCGGCCGAAACGGCCGAAGCGGCCTTCATCGTAGCTTTGATCGAAGCTGGCGCGCTGGCGGAACATCTCGTCGATGGAATTAAACGACAGCAGCACGGCAACCAGTAGCGCCAGCAGGACAACAGCTGCGATTGAAATGAGCACGATCCGCTGGCGTTGCGTGCGCGTATGGCTGGTCAACATCATCAGGAACAGCACGAAAGCCGCAGTGATCGCCAGCTGGCCCCAGGCCGCGCGGGAAAAAGCGAGAAAGATGGCAAGCGAAATGATGCCGAGCGCCACGGCGTTGCGGAACGCTTTTGCAAAATGGTCTGAGACGACGCTTTGCAGGGCAAACAAGGCCGGCAGGATCAGGAAGCCGCCGAGAACGTTCGGATCCTTGAACGTGCCGCGCGCGCGTCCGTAAAGCGTGAGCAGGTCATCACCGCCGGGAACCAGATGCAGATATCCGGCGATACCCGCTATCGACGCTATCACCGCGCCCACGATAAGTCCGCGGCGGAGCATATCGAGCCGCGCCGCAGTATCCTCCGACATGACCATGGCGAGGAACAGCACTGTAACCGCCATGTACCAGGATGTTGCAATCCAGTTGAGGACTTCCGGCTTGTCGTAAAATGGAATGGCGCCGATGCTGTAGCCGATGTTGATCAGGACGAGCAGGAAAAACAGCGGCGCCAGCACGAGCCGCATTCGCAAGCCGGTCGCGCAGAACAACACCGCCGAACCTAGCGTCATGATCTCGTAGGGGCTGGGTTCGATGAATACGATGGCGACGCTTGCCGCGATCAGCCAAACGAGCGCGCGCTGGATTGCCAACAGGTGCGGCGAAGCCGTTATTGCCGGGGTAGGTCCGACGATCGCCGTGTACGCCATCGACATATCAAATACTCAAACTCACGCTACATACGCTCGGGTGCGCTAGTGTGGCGGTTCAGAAGTCCGCATCATTATCGCCGCGAGTTGGTCAAGCGGACTTCTGAACCAAAGCCACACTAGAAAACTAGATTTGCTAGTGTCCTTTCGATTCCGAAGTTCGAAACCTGGCTCCGTAAAATGCTACGAACTTCGGAATCGGGACACTAGGAGGCGCGATATCAATAGGCGTTCTCGTTCTTGGTCATCAGCGCCTGAGGCGTCTTGAGAAGAATGTAGAGGTCGAAAAGCACCGACCAGTTCTCGATGTAATAGAGGTCGAACTCGACGCGCTTCTGGATTTTTTCTTCGTTGTCGATTTCGCCGCGCCAGCCGTTGATCTGCGCCCAGCCGGTGATGCCGGGCTTGACGCGGTGACGCGCAAAATAGCCGTCGACCGCCTCGTCGAACAATCGGCTTTGCAGCTTGCCCTGCACCGCATGCGGGCGGGGACCGACGAGCGAAAGGTTGCTCTTGAACACCACGTTGAACAGTTGCGGCAGTTCGTCGAGGCTGGTCTTGCGGATGTAGCGGCCGACGCGCGTAACGCGGCTGTCGTTCTTGGTCACGACCTTGGCGGCCCGCGGGTCCGCCTGATCGTGATACAGCGAGCGAAACTTGAAGACGTCGATGCGCTCATTGTTGAAGCCGAAACGCTTTTGGCGAAACAGCACCGGGCCAGGGCTGTCGAGCTTGACCGCAAGCGCCACCAGCGCCATCACCGGGGCTGCCAGCAGCAGGACGATGGCGCCGACGAGATGATCGAACATCCACTTCATCACCAGGTCCCAATCGGTGATCGGTGCCTCGAACATGTGGAGCGTCGGCACCTCGCCGAGATAGGAATAGGAGCGAGGACGGAAGCGAAGCTTGTTGGTATGCGCCGACAGGCGGATATCGACCGGCAGCACCCACAGCTTCTTCAGCATCTCGAGAATTCGGGTTTCCGCTGAAATCGGAAGCGCGAACAGCACAAGATCGATGCGCGTGCGCCGGGCGAATTCAACGATATCGTCGACCTTGCCGAGCTTTGATTTTCCGGCGCAGGTCTCAAGCGCGCGATTGTCGTTGCGGTCGTCGAACACGCCGAGGATATCGATGTCGGAATCTGTCTGAACATTAAGCGCTTCGATCAGCTGCTCGCCGTCCTCGTCGGCGCCGACCACGACGGTGCGGCGGTCAAGCCGGCCGTGGCGGGCCCAGTGGCGGACCAGCGTTCGCAGAAACAGGCGCGCCGAGATCAGCGTTGCAAGACCGATGAAGAAGAAGGCGGAAAGCCAGAGCCTCGATATTTCGTTGCCGAGCTTTGCGAAGAAGGAAACGCCGATGAACAGAAGGAAGACGAACGCCCATGACGAGATCATGCGCGTCATCTGGCGAAGCTGGCCGCGGAAGATCTGGACGTCGTAGATGTCGGCGGCCTGGAAGCAAACTACAGCTGTCAGCGTCATCATCAGGATGGCGGCGACGTATTCCCAGCGGAAGCCGGCGATTGGGGCGACATAGCCGAGATACAGACCAACGCCGATGAGGCTCAGCATGACGAAGTCGGCGATGCGAACGATGCCGGCGATCACGATCGGCGAATAGGCCCGGCCGACCTTCTGACCGGCGACGGCGAGGGCGGCTTGCGAAAGCCTGCGTCGCCGTTCGATCGGCGCTGCGGTGCTCGCCGAAGTCGCGACGGCGTCTAACATCGAGCGTGCATTAACCGGTTCCACTGTCGTCCGATCCGTCTAAGTTTCAAGGCATATAGGCAAGTGCGCGGCACGCCTAAATCCTCGCCTTTGGGCTTAGATGACAAATCGGAAGAAACAGTTATCGGAGCAATGAATGGTTAACGTCTGGCAAAAGCCTCGCGATAGCTCGCCAGCACACCCTCAACCATGGCTTTCTGTGAAAAGTGCATGAAGATTCTTTCGCGAAGCGTTTTGGCGCGCGTTGCGGCGGTGTTCGGATCGTCGAGCGCTGCCCCGATGGCGTCGGCCATGGCGCCAACTGAGTTGGGCGCAAACAGCGCGTCTTGATGCGGCCCAAAAATCTCGGGGATGCCGCCGACATTTGCCGCGACCATCGGAATTCCGGCGGCCGCGGCTTCGATCACGACGTAAGGCATCGAGTCTCCGCGCGAGGGAACGACGAGGAGTTTGCCTTTCGAAAAGCCGAAGCGCGCCTTGACGTGGCCGATAAAGCGTACCGCCTCGGTCAGACTGTGCTTTTCGACCTGGGATTTCAGGGAGGCGAGCTCTTCGCCGTCACCGGCAAGTGTCAGCGTCACCGGCTTGCCATCGGCGCGCAGCCGCGCCACGGCGTCGATCAAGAGGTCTGCGCCCTTGATGTGACGGAACTCGCCGACATAGGCGATATCGGTAGCGTCGGGCGCCAGAGCCACCGGATCGAACTCGACCGCGGTCACGCCGTTGAACACGCAGCGCACCACAGCCGCTGTTGGCGTACCAATGGTGCGTTGATAGGTGTCGCGGGCGAAGGCGCTTTCAAACAGGAAGAGCTCGGTGTTGTTCATGAGCGCGCGTTCGAGGCGGCTGTAGAATGCGCCTCTCCACGTGCTGAGCGGATAATGCAGCGAGCCGCCATGAGGCGTGTAAACGCGAATGAAGCGCTTTGAGCGTCCTCTCATGCGAATAAAGGCGCCAGCCTTGGCGCCGTGGCCGTGCACCACGTCCGGCTTCAGGTGCGAGACCAGATACATGAAGCGCGCACATACGAGGAGATCGGCGGGATGGGGCTCGCGGTGGATCGCCAGGCGTCGAACGCCGAGCTTCAGCCGCGGCGCTATCTCGGCGAGCGCTGCGCTGGCGCGATCGCCACCCGTCAGGCTGTCGGCAATGATGCCGACGTGGTGGCCTGCGTCGATCTGCCCATTCGCAAGGTCGAGAATGTGACGGAAGATTCCGCCGACGGGCGCACGCACGGCGTGGACAATGCGAAGAGGCCGATCTGGAATTTCGGGCATGCGTCAGAACCAGCGTTCGCCGACGAGGACGGTGTCGCCGGGACTGATGGAGGTGCCGAACGGGACGACGGTGCGGCCGGCGTTATGGGTCAGCGTGACGCTGTCGCGCTTGGCGCGCGGCGAGAAGCCGCCGGCAATCGCGACTGCGCTTTCGACGCTCATATTGGGTACGTAAGGATATTGGCCGGGAGCTGCGACCTCGCCGAGGATGAAAAACGGCCGGTAGCTTTCGACTTCCACCGCTACCGACGGTTCGCGGATATAGCCGTTGCGCAGGCGCGCCGAGATATCGGCGGCAAGCCCGGCCGGGGTTTTGCCGCGCGCGGCGACCGCGCCGATCAAGGGCATGGTGATCGCGCCGCCGGCGTCGATCGCATAGGTATTGGTGAGGCCCTCCTGGCCAAAGACCACCACGCGCAACTTGTCGCCGGCGTCGAGGTGATACGGGGCATCATGCGCGGCTGTGGTGTGGGCTGCGGCATAGACGGCAGGTGTCGTTGCGGTATAAGCGTTGCGCGGGGAGGCAGTAAAGTTCGCGCGCACCGCGCTGATCGCGCCGCCGGAATCGGCAGATGCGGTCGGATACGAGGAATAAGAAGGCTGGCCGTAAGCCATGGCGTCGAGGTCGCTGCGCGGGCCCATCGCCAGCTCCGAGCCCGTCTGCATGCAGCCCGCAAGCACGAGCGCGGCCATGAGAGAGGCTATTTGGGCGTGAACGCCTCGCATCGGAGAACCCACGGTCAATTCTTGATTCCGATTAAGTACTTTCATGGTTAACAAAACATGACCGGAACGAAGGGGAGGCTTTCCCGCTCCGGGCAGAAGGCGTCGAATTAACCCAGCGGCAACCTTAATGGAATGTAATCGCCCCGCAGCCGGTAGGGTCGTGGCGTCCGCGGGGAGTGAGCGATGCGTTTAGCGTTCTGGCATTCGGACAAGCCGGTGATCGCGCCGGCGGAATCCGAAGTTGCGCCGGTCGCCGTCAAGCCGGCCTGGGTGCCAGCCGGTGAACTTGATTTCGTGGCGATCGGTCAGGCGCTCTCGCGCAAGCGAATGTGGATCATCGTTCCAACGCTGCTGGCAGCCGTGCTGTCGATCACTGCCGTGAACATGATCACGCCGCGATACAAGTCCGAGGTGCGGATTCTCATCGATGGGCGGGAAAACGTCTTTTTGCGTCCCAACGGGGAGCGGAACGACGATCGTAATGCGCTTGATCCCGAAGCCGTCACCAGCCAGGTGCAGCTCCTGTTGTCGCGCGACCTGGCGCGTGACGTCATCAAGAAGAACAGGCTTGCAGAATTGCCGGAATTTGATCCGGTGTTGAAGGGTTTTTCCCGTCTGAAATCGGTGCTCGCTCTCATCGGGATCGGTCGCGATCCTGTCTCGCTGACGCCGGAAGAGCGGGTGCTGGATGCCTATTACGATCGCTTCACGGCCTATGCGGTCGATAAATCGCGTGTGGTCGTCGTTGAATTTCAGTCGCGCGATCCTGATCTGGCCGCGCGGGTCGTCAATTCCATCGCCGACGGTTATCTGGTGCTTCAGCAAGATGCCCGACGGGATCAAGCGAGGTCGGCGGGGCAATGGCTCGCAGGTGAAATCGAGAGCCTGCGCAAGAAGGTGGCCGACGCTGAATCCCGTGTCGAGGATTTCCGGTCGAAGTCCAGCCTGTTCGTCGGCACCAACAATACTACGCTGTCCAACCAGCAAATGGGCGAGCTGAACACGCAGCTGAACAACGCTCGCGCGCTCAAGTCCGACGCCGAATCGAAGGCGCGCCTGATCCGCGAAATGCTTCAGAGCGGCAAACCGATCGAAGCCTCCGAGGTATTGAACTCGGAGTTGATCCGCCGCCTGAGCGAACAACGCGTGACGCTGCGCGCGCAACTCGCCGAACAATCGTCGACCTTGCTCGATGGCCATCCGCGGATCAAGGAACTGAAGGCGCAGCTGGCGGATATGGACCGGCAAATTCGCGATGAGGCGAGCAAGGTATCCCGCTCGCTGGAGAACGATTCGCGAATTGCCAGCGGCAGGGTCGACGACCTCGGCGCCTACCTGGATCAGGTGAAGAAGCAGGCAAGCTCGGCCAACGGCCAGGACGTTCAGCTTCGTGCCCTTGAGCGCGAAGCCAAGGCACAGCGCGATCTGCTGGAATCCTATCTCGCAAAATATCGTGAGGCCACCACCCGCGAGAATATCGACGCCGCGCCAACGGACGGCAGGATCATTTCCCGCGCCAGCGTGTCAAACAGCCCGGCCTATCCGAAGAAGCTGCCGATCGTGTTGCTTGCGACGCTGGCTGCGTTGATGCTGTCTACCGGAACGATCGTAACTGGGGAGTTGCTGCGCATGACGATCCCGCGCGCGGCAGCCGCGTTTGGACCCGCCCCGGCTCCAGCCCGCGAGCCTGCCGCGGAGGTGGTCTTCGCAGCTCCCGCCGAACCCAAGCTTGCGGTAGAACCCGTTGCAGTCCCGCTCGCTCCGGAAATCGAATCCGAGTTCGCCGAAGTCGAACAGCTTGTGGGCAAGCTACTTGCCGCCGGCACTGCAGCGCGCAAGGTGACCATTCTCGGGACTGCTTCCAGCGAGAGCATTACGCTGACGGCGCTGAGCATCGCGCGCCTGATCGCGCGCAATTCAAGGGTGGTTGTGGTTGACCTCGCGGCGACCTCGCCGACCATTTCGGCCGTCTCTGTCGATCCGAACGCTCCCGGATTGGCGGAACTGATGCAGGGTGAGGCGTCATTCACGCAAGTCATTACCAGGGACCGGCTGTCGCGGACGCATCTCGTGAGTGCTGGGCGGCCGGGCTTCGATCGCGCCTTGTTGCAGTCGCCACGGCTTGGCCTCGCCATCGATGCCCTGTTGAGGGTCTATGACTACGTTCTGCTGGATGCAGGCAGTGCCTCGGACTTGCCTGCGGAGCTGTTGACGTCGCAGGCTCGCGCGGTGGTGGTGCCGGACGCCTCTAAGGCGGCCGATGCCCGCAATCTGATGTGCGAGCAGTTCAAGGCGGTCGGCTTCAGCGAGGTGACGATGCTGAGCAAGCCGGTGCTGCCGCAGGACGTAGTCGATTCCACCCCGCGCGTCGTTGCGGCGTAATTTCCCGGACTAACGAAATGCGCGCCGTAGCCAGTGCGCGAGACCCAATAGCGCCGGGCTGGTTTTGACAAGACGCTTGGTGCGGCTCGAGGCTGACATCGCTATGGCCGCGACAGAACCGCGCGGACCGAGCGGGATAAAGCAATCGAAGATCGGCTCGTTGGCCTTGCAAAATAGCTTCTTGTAGCCGTCCGATCCGACGCCAAGGTCGAGAGAGCGGTATCCACGTTCGGCATAGTGGTCGACGATGTGGCGGACCAGGATGAGGCCGGGGCTGTAACGCGAAATGGCCGATACGGTATAGGTGTTGAACATCATCGAGAATCGCGTGCCGTCGGCGACGCCGGCAAACACCGCGATAACCTCGCCGTCGCTGTCGAGGGCGTGTATCTCGATCACACGACCGCCACCTGGCAGCGGCGTCATGCAGGCGTCGCGGATGAAATCCTCGACGCCGGGCTCAGCGAAGACGTTGGGAAGATTTTGCTCCGCCATCCGCAGCGGCTTGATACGAAAAAAGGCGTCGAGCAGGCGCTTGATGTCGGCGTCGCCGGCAGCGACGTGATAGCGATAACCGGGCAACGCCTGCAGCTTGCGTTCCTTTGTCTTCAGACGCTGCCGCATCGAATGGTTGACGCGGACCGTAGCAGGCATTCCCGGTGCGATCGTCATCATGGGACAATCGTTGACGGAAGGCTGGTGCCGCAGCAACCCCATCGGGTTAGGCAGATCCTGCCACGTGAGGGGTTGCTGGTCGAACGCGAGCACGTCGACGCTCACGCGTTCACGGATCACGGCAAAGACAGCGTCCAGATCGGCGCGAGAAACCACCGCGGCAAAATCACGGTTCCACAGCGCCATGTTGAATGTGGCATGCTTCCCGCCCATGAAATGGGCGATGCGAATGCCCCACGCCTGCCTGAGTACGAGCGGGAAGCAGCAACAACGGCATGCGATCGCCGTCATAGGCGACGACAA
Source organism: uncultured Alphaproteobacteria bacterium (assembly GCA_963775545.1). GTDB lineage: Bacteria > Pseudomonadota > Alphaproteobacteria > Rhizobiales > Xanthobacteraceae > Bradyrhizobium. Next base: position 163,315 of record CAVZJE010000011.1, on the reverse strand, counting down.
CGAGCGGCTGAAGGCCCGCGCGCGCCCCGACCATCCGCTGCCACGGCCGAAGGAAATCAAATCGCTGATAGGGAGTGGAAAGGTGGTCTTGAAGCTCTAAACTTCGCCAGACCGTCTCAGCTTGGTCAAGATCGGTGAATATATCGACAGCGGCGATACGGCTTGATGCCGACCATGCCGGCGCGGCTGCGTTGCGGCTTTCGATCGCTGCAGCCATGGTCATCGCAATACCTGTCCGCAAATATCCGTGTAAGGGATTACTTAACTTTTTGCCTCAGCCGACCTTTGCAAAGAAGTGTCAACAAAGAGTAAGTTGCGACGTCAGCGGCCCCCTTTGAAACACGCGTTGAAAGAAGATACGTTGGCATCTGCGACCGGACTTCTGACAAGCCTCAAGCTGGAACTTGATTATTTCAGCGGTCGCGCATGGCTGAAACGGCGAGGCGCTGGCGTCATCCTGCGCTTTGAACGTGTTCGGCCTCGCGCTGCGGCGCGGTTTCAACCGCTGCAGTCGCGCGAAATCACGCCCGAATTCCTCGATCGCACGATCCGCGCGTTGAAACGCTGGAACTATGACATCATTTCGATCGACGAGGTCTGCCGCAGGGCGGTCACGCTGGCCGCGCGGGAGCGGTTCGTGTGCCTGACGTTTGATGGGGCCTACAAGGACATTGTGACGTCAGGCTATCCGGTGCTGTCGCGGCACCGCGTTCCTTTCACGGTCTATGTGTCGACGGCGTTTCCCGACGGAATTGGCGAGGCCTGGTGGCTCGCGCTCGAGCAGGTGATTGCACGGGAACGGCGCATCAGCCTTGTGATGGGCCGCAACGAAATGCACTTCGACGTCGCTGGCGTGGCGGAAAAATATCAACTCTACGATTTTCTGTCGCGGTGGATGCGCTCGCTTGAGGCCGCTGAGTTGTCCGCCGCCGTCAAGGATCTCTGCACGCGCTACGCCGTCAATCTTGCGGCGCTGTCGCGCCAGGTTGGGCTCGACTGGGACGACCTGGCGACACTGGCGGCCGATCCGTTGGTGACGCTTGGAGGCGCAACGGTCAACTTTCCGGTTTTGTCGAACATGAAGGATGCAGCCGCGTTGCTGGAAATGACCATGGGGAAAGCGGTCATGGAAACCGCGCTGCGACGCGACGTCAGGCACTTTGCCTACCCCTTCGGCGATCCGAAATCCTGGCAACGCCGGCATATGGCGTTGGCGGAAGAGGCCGGCTTCGTCAGCGCAGTCTCGGCCATCCCCGGCGTGATCGAGCCGGCGGGGCATACGCCATTGCTCGCGCTTCCCCGAATGACGTGGGACGGAAGGCTGCGCTCGTTGCGCGCCATGCGCGTGGTCCTGTCCGGGGCTGCATCTCCTTGAGACCCGCCTGCGGCATCAGGACGGATCTGGCCGCGACATCCAGCTGACGATCGGCATCGCCGGCAGCACCCAGCCAATTCCCGCGACCACATAAAACACAGCCTGCAATTTGCCCGAGCTTGCAAGCCATGGCATCTGCGCCACGACCATCCCCGTCAGCGACCACACCGCCGCCAGCAGTAACAATGCGATGGTTCCAAGCAGTTTACGGGTGCGTATTTTCATGACGGAATCGGTATTTTGCTCTCGAATGCGTGCTTTGCGCGCGGGAAGGGGCCGACTATAAGGTGCGCGCTAGTCTTATCCAAGTGTGACGCCAATGGCCGCTGTTTCCGTCCCTCAAGCTCCAAATCTACGCTCCGTTCGCTGGTGGCTGATGGCAGTTGCCGTGATGATCGCGGCGATGGTGCTGGTCGGTGGCGCCACTCGCCTGACGGAGTCGGGGCTGTCGATCGTGGAGTGGAAGCCGGTTACCGGCACGCTGCCTCCGCTCAATGAGGCGCAGTGGACTGCGGCTTTCGACGGCTACAAAGCGATTCCGCAATACGGGCAAATGAACGCTGGCATGTCGCTTGACGAGTTCAAGAGCATCTTCTGGTGGGAATGGAGTCACCGGCTGCTGGGACGGGTGATTGGCGTCGCCTATCTGCTGCCGTTCCTCTGGTTTTTGTGGCGCGGCGTTCTCGGTCCGGAGCTGAAGCGGCGATTGTGGGGGATCTTCGGTCTCGGCGCGCTGCAGGGCGCCGTTGGCTGGTGGATGGTCGCTTCGGGGCTGTCGCAGCGGGTCGAGGTCTCCCAATATCGTCTCGCGACACACCTCGTGCTGGCGCTGCTGATTTTTGCAGGCATCGTATGGACGCTGCGACGGATCGGCGAGACGCTGCCTTCGGCCGCGCCGTTGCGGCTGAAGATTACCGCATGGGCACTGCTGGCGCTGACGTTTGTGCAGCTTTATCTCGGTGCGCTGGTAGCGGGGCTTCGCGCCGGCAAGATCTACAACACCTGGCCCGATATTGACGGTGGATTCATTCCCTCGACCGCGAGGCTTTTCTTCGATGTGCCGTGGTGGCGTAACCTGTTCGAAAATACGCTCACCGTACAATTCGAGCATCGCATGGTGGCCTACACCTTGTTTGTCCTGGCCGTTCTGCATGCGGTCGACGCAGCCCGCTCCCGTGCCGACCGGGCGGCGATCGATGGCGCGCTATGGCTCTTGGGCGTCGTGGCCCTGCAGGCGACCCTGGGTATCCTCACGCTGCTTAATCAGGCACCTATGGACCTGGCGCTCGCCCATCAGGCAGTCGCGATCATTGTGCTGACGTTTGTGGTCTCTCACGCGGAACGTCTGACCCGATCGCAGCGCGAGCCGATTGGGCAGGCGATCGGTGGCGCTGTCACGCAGCATGGCTGAAGCGGGGCGTGGACGTATCAGTTAGCAATAGCCAAGCACGCCGCAGGCATAGGGCAACTGGAATCGATAATTGATATTTGGGCCGCCGTAATAAGGGCCCTGATAGTCGTAGGAATGCGTGGACCCATAGTAGCCGGGAAGCGTTGACGACCCCAACAAGATCGGCGTGTGCGGCGGAAGGTGGATCTCAGGAAAAGCCTCCGATGGCGTGAAGAGGAGATCCGACTCCTCCGCAACAGGGACCGTTCGGCCGTGGCGTGGCGCCTTGCCGTAGATGACCTTGCCTGAGTCCGGCATGTCCGCGGCATGGGCCAAGCCAAATGCAAACATCGTCGCTGCCAACGGAAGAATCCAGCGCAACATCATTCCGCTCCGAATCATACGCCGATGATTTAAGCACCTTTAAGCGGAGCGAGTGTTAACGCGATCTTACTTTCAATCCTCGGAGCGCAGTGCCTGATCGAGATCGGCGATCAGGTCTTCCTTGTCCTCAATCCCGATCGACAGCCGCACCACGTCCGGTGCCGCGCCCGACTTGATCTTGGCGGCATCGTCAAGCTGGCTGTGGGTGGTCGAGGCCGGATGAATGACCAGCGAACGGGTGTCGCCGACGTTGGCCAGATGCGAGAACAGCTTCAGCTTCGAGACCAGGTTGACGCCGGCGGCATAGCCGCCCTTGAGACTGAAGGTGAAGACAGCGCCGGCACCTTTCGGGGCATATTTGCGCGCGAGGTTGTTATATTTGTCGCTGGCCAATCCGGCATAGTTGACGGCGGCAACGGCCGGATGCGCGGCGAGCCACTCGGCGATCGCCTTGGAATTCTCGCAATGCTTCTGCATCCGCAGTGGTAAAGTCTCGATACCGGTCAGGATCAAGAATGAATTGAACGGCGAGATTGCCGGGCCGAGATCACGCAAGCCCAGCACACGGCAGGCGATTGCAAAGGCGAAGTTGCCGAACGTCTCCTGAAGCTTGATGCCGTGGTATTCCGGTCTCGGTTCGCTCAGCATGGGATATTTGTTGTCCTTCGACCAATCGAAGGTGCCGGCATCGACAATGATGCCGCCAATCGAGTTGCCATGACCGCCGAGAAATTTGGTCAGCGAGTGCACGACGATGTCGGCGCCATGGTCGATCGGGCGGATCAGGTAGGGTGTCGCCAGCGTATTGTCGACGATCAGGGGAACGCCGGCCTTGCGAGCGACGGCCGCGATTGCCTCGATATCGGTGATCGTGCCGCCGGGATTGGCGATCAACTCGATGAAGATCGCCTTGGTGTGCGGCGTCACCGCGCGCTCGAAGCTTCCGATGTCGTCGGGGTCGGCCCAGACTACGTTCCATCCAAAACTCTTGAAGGCGTGGGTGAACTGGTTGATCGAGCCGCCGTAGAGCTTGCGCGCGGCGATGAATTCGTCGCCGGGCTTGAGCAGCATCTGGAAAACCACGACCTGCGCCGCGTGGCCGGATGCCGTCGCCAGTGCAGCGGTGCCGCCTTCAAGGGCTGCGACGCGCTCTTCCAGCACCGCCTGCGTCGGATTGCCGATCCGGGTGTAGATATTGCCGAACGCCTGCAAGCCGAACAGCGAAGCGGCGTGGTCGGCATCGTTGAATACGAAGGACGTGGTTTGGTAGATCGGCGTTGCCCGCGCGCCGGTAGTTGGATCGGGCTGTGCGCCCGCGTGCACGGCAAGGGTGGAAAAGCCCGGAGGACGATCGGTCATGTTTGTTCCCTGTTTTGCCTGATTTACGGCAGGCATGCTGATGTCGGCTGCGTCCGGCGTCAAGGCGGAGGTGGCGGTTGACGGCCTGTTTGGAATGGTTCTGCCGAGTTCGGCAATATCAGCGCAAGAATTGCCTCAACCGATGTCAGGCAAGATCGGTCTTATTTTTCGATGCGCGGTCGGACGCGTCCGTCGTTCCGCCGCCAACGCTCGTGCGCCCGAGCGAAAGCCGCATGCCCTGTGTCGGCATTGGCGCGCGTTTGGAACTCAGAGTGCGCGAATTCACGCCCATCCACGAGATTTCCGAAGACAGCCGTCCATATTCGATCTTGGGACAGCGATTCATCACGACCTTAAGACCGGCGGCTTCCGCTTTCTCGGCCGCGGCGTCGTCCCGCGCGCCAAGTTGCATCCAGATCACCTTCGGCAAGGGTGTCATTTTCAGGGCCTCATCGACCGCGGGCATGATGTGGCTCGAATTGCGGAAGATGTCGACCATGTCGACCGGCCGATCGATATCGAGCAGGGAAGCCACGAAAGGTTTTCCGAGCAGGCTCTTGCCGACGTGACCTGGATTGATTGGGATCACGTCGTAGCCGCGTTGCGCAAGATATTTGAAGGCAAAATAACTCGGCCGCACATTGACTGGGGAAGCGCCGACCATCGCAATCGATTTCACCCCGTTGAGTATCGCGCGGATGTAGTTGTCGTCGTAACTATCGTGGTTCATTTATCCTGCCATTTCGGCTCACGCTTCTCGATGAAGGCGCCGATTCCTTCTTCGGCGTCGTGCGCCATCATATTTTCTGTCATCACTTCGGCGGCATAGCGATAAGCCTCAGTGAGACTCATTTCGGCCTGACGATAAAAGGCGGCCTTGCCGATCTTGATCGTGTAGGCGGATTTGCGTGCGACCTTTTGCGCGAGCTCAATCGCCGCATCGCGTTCGGTGCCGGCCGGTACCACTCGATTGACGAGGCCGATGTCGCGCGCGGTTGTAGCCGAGATGGGCTCGCCGGTCAGCAGCATTTCCATCGCCTGCTTGCGCGGAACGTTGCGCGATAGCGCGACCATCGGCGTGGAGCAGAACAGGCCGATATCGACGCCGGGCGTGGCGAAAGTCGCCGCTTCCGAGGCAATCGCCAGGTCGCAGCTTGCGACGATCTGGCATCCGGCCGCGGTAGCGACGCCCTGGACTGCGGCGACCACAGGCTTGGGCAAATGGACGATCGCCTGCATCATCGTGCTGCAGGCCGTCATGATCTCGGCGAAATAGGCCCGGCCGCGGTCGGCATCGCTGCGCCGCGTCGTCAGTTCTTTCATGTCGTGGCCGGCCGAAAACGCTTTGCCGGTGGCGGCGATCACGACCGCGCGCACGCTGGCGTCGTCACCGATATCCCGAAGTGCTTCGGTGAGCGCTTCGATCATGCCTTCCGACAGGCTATTGCGGGCGTCCGGCCGGTTGAGTGTGAGGACGGCGACATCACCCGCCTGTTCACGCAGCAGGATCGGCGACTGTGAAATGGGGGCGCGTGCTGTTTGGCGGGTCATCGAAATTGTCGCTGCAGGGTTTGAAGTGTCAACCTAATGTAATAAGCCGTGCGATGCGAGGGCAGGGGAGGAGCATGACTATTGCAAAAATGACGGTGGCTCAGTTGGAGGAGTTCCTGAGCGCCGAATTTCCGCAAGCTTTCGGGATCGGCGATATTCTGATCGAAGCTGCCGATGGGATCTCTTGCCGGCTCAGGCAGCGTTATAGCGACCTGATGCTGCGTCCCGGAGGTACGATTTCCGGTCCTACGCTGATGGCGCTTGCCGATTTCGCCATGTATGTCGTGCTGCTGTCGGCGATCGGTCCGGTAGGCCTTGCAGTCACGACGAACCTCAACATCAATTTCCTTCGTAAGGGCGTGCCTGGACAGGATGTGCTGGCGGCGGCGCGGCTTTTGAAGCTCGGCAAGCGGCTTGCGGTCGGCGAGGTGAATCTGCTGTCGGGCTCATCGTCCGATCCGATCGCCCATGTGACCGCGACCTATTCCATTCCGGTTGCTTAGGGATTTTAGAGGTACTATAAGACCATATTTTTAAGTCATTGATTTTATAACGATAAATACTTCCATTTGGCGTTGACGTTACCGTGAGACCTCTCTAGAAACCAGCGCAGTTTGGCGCACCCGACGTGCGCCTTCTCTTTTTGACGGATTGCTCACATGAAAACGTTTTCGGCAAAGCCGGCCGAGGTGACGAAGAAGTGGGTGCTGATCGACGCCAAGGGTTTGGTGGTCGGACGCCTCGCTTCACTGGTCGCCATGCGCCTTCGCGGCAAACATCTTCCGACCTATACCCCCCACGTCGATTGCGGCGACCACGTCATCATCATCAACGCGGCGCATGCCGTGCTCACCGGCCGCAAGCGCGAAAACAAGGTCTATTACAACCATACCGGCTTCATTGGCGGCATCAAGGAACGTACCGCCAAGTCGATCCTCGAGGGCCGTTTCCCCGAGCGCGTGGTGGAAAAGGCCATTGAGCGCATGATCCCGCGCGGGCCGCTCGGCCGTGTCCAGCTCGGTAACTTGCGTGTGTATCCCGGTGCGGAACATCCCCACGAAGCCCAGCAGCCGGAAACGCTCGACATTGGCAAGATGAATCGCAAGAACATGAGGGCCGCATAAGATGGCTGATACCGTGCAGTCGCTCGATCAATTGTCGCAACTCAAGCCGGCAACGCCCGAAGCGCCGAAATACGTCAAGAAGGTCGATAAATTCGGCCGTGCCTATGCCACCGGTAAACGCAAGGACGCGGTCGCCCGCGTCTGGATCAAGCCCGGCGCCGGCAAGGTGACCGTCAATACACGCGAAGTCGAAGTCTATTTTGCCCGTCCGGTGCTGCGGATGATGATTCAACAGCCGCTGATCGCCGCCGCCCGCGCCGGCCAGTATGACGTGATCTGCACCGTGACCGGCGGTGGTCTTTCGGGCCAGGCAGGCGCCGTGCGTCACGGCATCTCCAAGGCGCTGACCTATTTCGAGCCGGACCTGCGCAGTGTCCTGAAGAAGGGCGGTTTCCTCACCCGCGACTCCCGCGTCGTCGAGCGCAAGAAGTACGGCCGCGCCAAGGCGCGCAGGTCGTTCCAGTTCTCGAAGCGCTAATTGCTTCGTTCAAATTTGCTGCGAACGCGGCATCTTCCGGAAATACAAAAGCGCCCGCTCACGGGCGCTTTTTCTTTTCGCATTTTAATAATGAGTTGACGCAGTTTTTCCTGAAAACTTGCGCTTCGAATCAAACGGATTGCCAACACGACGGGCATAGCGTGGCAGATGGCGAACGGTCTTTGGTTCGACCTTGCGCCTCGAAATTGTGCATCACAAACCTTCGGTGACACCATGTCGCTCGATACTTCCACGCTCTACACCGTCGCCACGATGATCGCGGCGCTGCTGGGAATGATGCTTTTGTTCTTCGGCCTTCAGGAGAAAATTGCCGCGCTGAAATGGTGGGGATCGGCCTACCTGATCGGCGCAGCCTCTGTGGCGCTGTGGACATTCGGCAGTGCGAGGTTCGGCGACATGTTCGCGCTCGCGCTGAACGCCGTCGGCTTTTTGACCTGCGGCATGGTCTGGAACGCTTCGCGGCTGTTTCACGGCCGCAAGCCGAATTTTCCCGGACTGGTGCTGGGCGCGCTGGTCTGGATCGCTGCCGTCATGACGCTTGCGCCGGGCGAGGGGGCGATGCGGATGACCATCGGCGCCGGCATCGTCGCGGTCTATGCAGCTCTCACTGCCACCGAATTATGGACCGAGCGCCGCCGGACCTTGCGCCAACGCTGGCCGTCGGTCGCTGTCCCTGTGTTGCATGGCTTCGTGCTGATGTTGCCGATCCTGCTGGGCGATCTTCTTCACCCGCATGACCGCGCCTTTGCCGACAGCATCTGGGTGACGATGTTCGCCGCCGAACTGTTTCTTTATGCGGTTGGCACGGTTTTCCTGATCTTCATGCTCGTTTCCGAGCGCGCCGTGACCGTGCACAAGAATGCAGCGTCGGTCGATCCGCTGACCGGCATGTTCAACCGCCGCGGCTTTTCGGAGGCCTGTGCGCGGGCTATCGAGCGCGAGGCCCATGCCGGGCGTCCGGTGACGGCGCTCATCTTCGATATCGACCATTTCAAGTCGATCAACGATCGTTTCGGGCATCCCGCGGGCGACGAGATCCTCAAGCTGTTCTCGGCCGTCGTCGTGAGCAACTTGCGGATCAGCGATCTCTCGGGGCGTATCGGTGGCGAGGAATTTGCGGCACTGCTGCCATGCCCGCTCGAAGAGGGCGTGATCGTGGCCGAGCGCGTACGCGAGGCGTTTGAGGCCTCCGGCATCGCGTGCGAGGAAGGTCCGGTCGATACTACCGTGAGCATCGGCGTGGCCGGTGGACCGGCAGGCACCGAACTCGAGGTGCTGCTGGCGGCGGCCGACACCGCGCTCTATCAGGCGAAGCGCGGCGGCCGCAACCGTGTCGAGGCCGCGGAAGAATTGCCGCTGTCGCTCGAACACTGGCGGCGCAAAAGCGCGGGCTCCGCGCGCGCGGTCGCGGGATTGCCACGCCTGGCGTGAGGGCAAGGAGACGGGTGGTAACCCGATGTTTACCATCCGCTCCGTACCCTTAAGCCATGGAGTCGATCCGCAGGCGTAATCCAGAAGCCGTTCTGAGCTCGCTTGAAGCAGCCGCCATATCGGCGCGTGGCGGCTTTGCCTGCATGTTCTCGACCGCAGAAGAATATGAGACGGCTCTGATCACCGAGCGGCGCGCGCAGGGCCGCTATGGTGCGCAACGGAGCCGTTGGCCGATCGTCATGTTCGCCGGTTGCGCGATGATGGTTGTAGGTACGGTCCTGCTCCTCAGCTGAATACAGGCGGCTTTCGCGAGCGCCCCTTTTCTTTTTTGCTGGCTCGGCTAGAGACAAGCCTTCTTGAAAAAGAGAGGCTTGCATCATGGTCACCGAAATCGCCCAAATCGAAGTTAAACCCGGCACCGAAAAAGACTTTGAGGCCGCCGTCGCCAAAGCAAAACCGCTGTTCCTGCGCGCCAAGGGCGGCCGCGGCATGGAGCTTCATAAATCGGTCGAAAAGCCGACGCGCTACCGGCTGTTCGTCAAATGGGAGACGCTGGAAAACCACACTGTCGATTTCCGTGGCTCCGAAGACTTTCAGGCCTGGCGCGGGCTGGTCGGGCAATATTTTGCGAGCGCACCCGAGGTCGAGCACACCCAAACCGTGGTGAGCTGACACTGACATCAGGCGGACGCTGCGCCCGCCGCGGGCGCCTCAGCCTTGAAGTGATCGATCAGGACCTTGACGATCGCCATCAACGGCAGGGCCAGCGAAATACCCCAGATTCCGAACACGACACCCAGCATGATCTGGAACGCAAACAGCGTGGCAGGCGGAATATCCAGCGCCTGCCGCTGCAGGATCGGCGTGAGGACGTAGCTCTCCAGCGCATGGACGCCAAGGAAGAGCACCAGGGCACTTGCCGCCGCAACCCAGCCGGACGCCAGGCTCGCCAATACGACAATCAGGCCCGCGACAATCGCCCCGATGGTCGGAATGAAGGCCAGCAGCCCAGCCTGAATGCCCAGAATAAACGAGCCGGGGATGCCGATGATGGCAAGCCCGAGCCACGTCACGGCAAACACGGCGGTCATCACGGCGATCTGCGCGATCAGCCACCGCTCCAGCGTTTCGCTGATCTGGTCGATGATCACGGTAGCCCGGGCGCGGTGTTTTGCCGGCGCCAGATATAAAAGGCCTTTTCGGTAGACGCTGGGCTGTGCCGCGAAGGTCAGGCCGAGAAAAATCACGATGAAGAAGTTGCCGACCGCGCTCAGCGTGCCCAATAGCAGCTTCAAGGTCTGGCTCACGATCGCGCCGCCGCTGGAGGCGAGCGCGCCAGCGCTCGGAAGATTATGCGTCGGGGGCGTGCTTGCCGAGGTCGAAGCGGATGACCCCGAAGCCGGGTTGGCCAGTTCGAAATAGCTGGTATCGATCCCGTTGCGGTCGAGGAAGGCTTTGACGTTGACGAGTTGCGACTTGATCGTGTCGCTGAGTGCAGTCGCCTGCTGCGCGATGGTGGTGCCGCCAAGGAAGATGACGCCGGATAACAGCCCGGCCAGCACAAGGCACACGATCACGAGCCGCAGAGAATGCGGCCATCCGACGACGCGGCCGAACAGCTGGGTCATGGCGTTGAGCGCCACGCCAAGCAGTACGCCGGCAAAGATCAGAAACAGCGTGGTTGCGAAAGTCCAGGCAAACAGCAGGAGGCTCGCGAAGACGACGACGCCGATGCCGCCGACGGAGATGGCCCAGGCGAGATCGTTTCGAGCCTCACGGCGGTCGGGCGACAGCGGCACGTTTTCTCAGCCCCACTAAAGTTGCAGGCACACTCTTTCGTCAAAACGCCTCGCGGATCAAGCCGCCCGGCGGGCTTGTCCCGAGGCCATCTACCTGACGGCTAGCTAGCCACTGAGGGATGAATCCACCGCAGGGCAGGGCAGCCGGGGAAAATGGTCCCAAAATGTTGATCCGATTCAGATGCAAGTGCATTATCGCTCTTTGGAAAGGTTGCGAGATGGAAGGGGCATGAGAAGGAAGCCGGTTGTCGGTGTGATCGGGAACTCTCACCGCCTCGAAGGTCGTTTTGACGTCCAGGCGGTTGGCGTACGTAACCTTCGCGCCATCACTGAGGTGGCCGGCGCCTTGCCGCTGGTGTTTGCGGCTTGCCCAGACATCACCGACGTTGCAGCCCTGCTCGACGTGGTCGACGGCATCGTGCTGACGGGCGCCCGCGCCAATGTTCATCCGACCCGCTTCAAGTCCGCACCCGACGCCAAGCACGAACCCTACGACATCAAGCGCGACGAGGTGGCATTGACCCTGTCGGAGGCCTGCGTCGCCCGCGGCATCCCGCTGTTTGGGATCTGCCGGGGTCTTCAGGAGATGAACGTCGCCTTCGGCGGCTCCCTGCATCCGGAGATTCGCGAATTGCCCGGCCGCATGAACCACCGGATGCCGCGGCTGGAGACCGGCGAAATCCATCCCGATCCCAAGGTGATCTTCGCCGACCGGCATGAGGTCCGTCTGCTCGCCGGCGGCGCCTTCGCCGAGCTGCTCGGTTGCGACACCATTCGGGTCAATTCGCTGCACGGTCAGGGCATCCTCGATCCCGGCGAACGGGTGGTGGTGGAGGGGATAGCGGAAGACGGCACGATCGAGGCGATCCGGATTGCGCAGGCGCCGTCGTTTGCGCTCGGCGTGCAGTGGCATGCGGAATACGATCCGCAACGTAACCCGATCAACCGCGCGCTGTTCGAAGCCTTTGGCAAGGCGCTCATCGAACACAAGCGCGTGGCGTAGCCCTTCACCTCTCCCCGCTTGCGGGACGGGAATCGGATACAAATTCACGCTCTCTCCTCGTCATTCCGGGATGCGCCACAAGGCGCAAGCCCGGAATCCATTTGTCCAATTGCCACGAGGTGAGATGGATTCCGGGTTCGCTCGTTTCACTCGCGCCCCGGAATGACGATAATGGACCGGCTTAGTCCGTTCACGCCGCCTTGCTGATCTTCTCGACCTTCACGCCGCCGCCTTCCAACAGCATCACCTTGTTGAGCAGCTTCACCAGCGCGTAGACCGACTGGATCGCGGGCGCCGGCGTATTGGTCAGCTTGGCCATTTCGAGGATGGAGCCGATCAGCGCCTCGGTTTCCAGCGAGCGGCCGGCCTCGACGTCCTGCAACATCGAGGTCTTGTGGGCGCCGACGGCTTCCGCACCCGCAATGCGCTTTTCGATCGTGACGCGGAAGGTGACGCCGAGCTTCTGCGCGATGTCCTGCGCTTCCTTCATCATGGTCGCGGCGAGATCGCGGGTCTCGGCGAACTGGCAGATATCGACCAGCGTGGCATGCGTCAGCGCCGAGATCGGGTTGAACGAGAGATTGCCCCACGCCTTGAGCCAGATTTCCGAGCGGATATCCGGCAGCACCATGGATTTCAGCCCGGCCTTGATGAAGACGTCGTGCAATTCCCTCACGCGCGGCGTTTCTTTGCCGTCGAGCTCGCCGATCGGGAAACGGTCGCCCTCGACATGATGGATGACGCCGGGCGCGGTCGCCGCCGCTGCCGGATAGACCACGCAGCCGATGATGCGGCCGGGGTCGATATGCTTGGTGAGCACGCCTGTGGGGTCGAGGCTTTGCAGCCGCTGGTTATCGTACTGGCCGCCGAGTTTCTGGAAGTACCACCAGGGCAGGCCGTTCTGCACCGTCAGCACGATGGTGTCGGGGCCGAGCAGGCTGTCGATGTCGCGCACCACCTGATCGAGGAAATGCGCCTTCACCGCCAGCACGACGATGTCCTGTTTGCCGGCTTCGGTCGCCTTGTTCACGGCCTTCATCTTGGCGGTCTGGACCTTGCCGTCGTGCCATTCGAGCTTGAGGCCGTTCTTCTGGATGGCGGCGAGGTGTGCGCCCTGGTCGATCACGGTGACGTCATCGCCCGCGAGCGCGAATTTGGCGGCGAGCAGTCCGCCGATGGCGCCGGCGCCGACCACGCAGATTTTCTTCGGCTTCGGCGGCGCGCCCAGCAGATAGGGGCTCGGCAACACCTGGTCGAAGGCGTTGGAGAGGCTGCCGACGCCGTCGATGACGATGTCGACGACGTTATGGGCATCACCCATGGTGCCGGCGCCGAGCGAGGTGCCGCAGGCGATGATGTCGCCGGGCATCAAGGTGACATCCTTCGAGATCGCCGCCACCAGCCGGTGCGGCGGGAAGAACATGTCGGCGACGGGATAGTTCTGGCGTTCCTTGCCGTTCAGCACGGTCTTGACCGACAGCTTCATCGGATCAAGCCCGGTCGAAATCACCGGCCCGAACACGCCGAACGTGTCGAAACTTTTCGACCGCGCCCATTGCTCGAACGACTTGTCCTTGCGCAGGAGATCGACGGCGGTGACGTCGTTCACGCAGGTGTAGCCGAAGATATAGTCGGCGGCTTCGGCTTCGCTGATGTTGAAGCACTTCTTGCCGATGACGACACCGAGTTCGCCCTCATAGATGATCTTCCCGGTGTAGGTTGCCGGACGTTCGATCGGCTTGTTGGCGGGGTGGTAGGCGTTCGGCGCCTTGAGGAACCACAACGGTTCCTTCGGCTCCTTGAAGTCGTTCTTGGCGGCAAGCTGATGGAAATTGTTCCAGAGGCAGACCATCTTCGAGGGATCGCAGGGCGTTCGCACCTGTACGTCCGATAGCCTGAGCTTTTCGCCGGTCGGCTTGGCCGCGCCGAACATCTCGCCCGAATGCACGGTGATGCTGTCGTCTTCCAGCGTGCCGAAGCCGGTTTTGCCGTGCTGATCGAATCTGATCCACTTTGCCATTGCTTTCTCCCGATGTTGGTGACGTCGTTGCGTGCCGCGTCATCTCGTGGGTATCTTAATCCTGATCCCACCTCCCGCAAACCATGCACCGCACCATTGGCCATGCGCGCACGCGTTTGTGATTTTTTCAAATGGCGAAAGACAAGCATCCGCATTCCCGCGGCCCTGACGGCCCGAGTTCTCCAGGAATTTGCCCTCAATCGAAGAGGGCGCAGGAAACGCCGGATGCCTAGCCGCACCCGCAGTCTTGTGTGCGAAATAAAAAAGCACACAAGCGTAGTCACTACAGGCAAGGCCGGATCATCCGGCGTTTCCTGCGCAATGGTTTTAACGGCTTCCTTCGTGCTCTTCCCGGCGATCGGGCTTTCTTGCCGCCGTCACTGGCGCGATGCGCAAGCATCGTCGCCAGTTTGATATCAGCGTCGAGATATCAGAACCACACGACTTCACCGTCCGCGACAGGCTGCGTTCGTCTGCCGTGCTATCGCGTCCATCGCATCCCGCGCTCAACGTTCGTGACGACCGCGAAGCGCCCCTCCTTGAGGAGCGCGGGACGGCCGAGACTAGTGGAGGTGATTTGCCCGACAGCACAAGGGAAATTGTTTGGCGCTAGCGCGGGCCGGTGCGGCCAATTGGCACGACGGGCAAATCACCCGTTGGTTCGATGAACGTGTCAAGGGTGGTAGAGTTGGCCAAAACGTTCAGGGGAGAGACGCATATGGGACGGCTTCTTCTATCGATCGCACTGCTGGCGGGCTTGTCTGGCGTTGCACTCGGACAGACATCGCCCGCCTCGGAGATTGCACCTGGCGGAAAACTGCGCGTTGGCATGATTGCCATCACGGTGCTCGGCGGCGTGGCCGAGCCGGTCGCGGGGTTCGTTGGTCAGAAACTGGGCGCGGCCGTCGAGCCGGTCATGTATCCGAACCCCGATGCCTATCTACAGAGCTTCGGCATGGATGAATGGGACATCGCCATCGGCCCGCGCGTCCTTGCCCCTGCCGACAAGGCGGATTCCACGGCGAACCTTTGGGCCATCAGTCTCGTCTACGTGGCCGCGCCGGGAACAGAATTTTCCGATGTCGCTTCCGTTGACAAGGCAGGTGTGAAGATTGGCACGATCCGCGGCGCTCCCTCCGACCGCGTGCTGACGCGGGAGATCAAAGCCGCCGAGATCGTCCGTATTCCTCTGAGCCCGACCATTGCGGCTGATGCAGCCGATCTGCTGCGCTCCGGCAAGGCGAACGTCTTTGGCGCGGACTCTGGCGTTGGGTATCCTGCCGCCGAAGCCCTGCAGGGCGCCAGGATCGTGCCGGGCGCCTTTGGAACGGTTCTTGTGGCGGCCGCGCTCCCGAAGGGCCGCTCTCCCGCGGCGCAGGCGCTACTCGCGACGCTCATCGATGAAGCAAAACAGACCGGCGTGGTGCAGAAAGCGATCGACGCGAAGAGCCTCAAGGGCGTGAACGTCGCCACAAGGCAATGAGCAAGCGCCAAAGGGGCCGGGCCAGGCAAGTGCTGCGTCCTTTCCGTCATTGCCTGCGACAAACGCAAGGCGTTTGCGCAAGGGAGCGAAAGCGACGAAGCAATCCAGAAATCTTGGCGCCTTGCTACTGGATTGCTTCGCGGAGCCTGTCATCGGGCGCGCATTCGCGCGACCCGTTGGCTCGCGATGACGGGGGAGGGCGGCCAGAGCGATTTATTGGCCCAAAGTGATAGTGGCGCGGCGGGCGATGTCGGCTAACATGGCCGCCGCAATAAACAAAAACAGCGGTTCAACTGGCGGTCCAATTCCAACATTTGCATCCCGTCTCGGCAATCACTCTTGCGAATGTTGGAATTTAAGGACCACCAGCAAACACAAGATTGTAGTGGAGTTTTGGATTTGACATTCGCTTTACGAACTCGTGGCTAGGCTGTAGCGAATGTCAAATCCACTTCCACTAAGGGGAAACGTCATGAATAAGCAAAAATGGTCGCGTCGGGAGATGCTTGGCGCATCGGTGGGCTCAATGGCGGGAATGCTTTTCGCCGAGCCTCTCAGGGCTGCCACGATTGCTCCCTCGGCCGTCACACCTGACCTGATCGAGGCCGCGCGCAAGGAAGGCAAGATCTCGTACTACGCGGCGATCCAGCTGGACGTGGCCGAACGGCTGGGGAAATTGTTCGAGGAGAAATATCCCGGGATCGCCGTGCACGTCGAGCGTTCCGGCGCCGAGCGGATTTTCCAGCGCATTGCGCAGGAAAACGACAGTGGCATCCACGCGGTTGACGTCGCCAACTCTACCGACGTCTCGCACTACCTCGACTGGAAGAAGAAGGGCTGGCTCGCGCCCTACCTGCCGGATGATGTCGTTAAGCATTTCCCGGCCGACCAGATCGATCCGGAGGGATTGTACGCGACCGCGTGCGCCTGGTTTGAAGCGATCGGGTACAACACCAACCTGGTCAAGCCAGAGGACGCGCCGAAAAGCTACGCCGATCTTCTCGACCCGAAATGGAAGGGCAAGATCGTCAAGGGCCACCCGAGCTACAGCGGCGCCATCCTGACGGCGACGTTCGTGCTCTCGCGCGATCTCGGCTGGTCGTATCTGGAAAAGCTGGCCCAGCAAAAGGTGATGCAGGTGCAATCGGCGGGCGATCCGCCGAAGAAGGTCATGCTCGGCGAACGCGCGGTCATGGCCGACGGCAACGACTACAACCTCGTTGTGTTCAAGGACCAGGGCAAGCCCGTGGAAGTCGTTTATGCGACCGAAGGCTCGCCGCTGATCATCGTTCCAAGCGGGGTGTTCAAGAGCGCGCCCAACCCGAACGCGGCGCGGCTGTTCCAGAGCTTCTTCTTTAGCCGCGAAGCCCAGCAAATGCTGGTCACGGAATTTGCCCATCGCTCCTTCCATGACGAGGTGAAGCCGCACGTTGGCCAAAAGCCGATGTCGGAAGTGAAGATGCTGAAATCCGATCCAGCCGCGGTCGAAGCGGCGAGCGAAGAACTCAAGGCGCACTACGCGAAGGTGTTCAAGGTTTGAGACGTTTACAGCTTGGGGCGGACTCGTCAGCGCGGAGCCAGGCGCTTGTTGGCCACGCTGCATTGTCCGGGTTTGAATTGCTGCGATAACCCGTTTAAACTCTTCGCCAATGTGGGCGGCGTGAATTGGCCGCGCCTATCGGCGACGGAGCAGGACCTTGCAACAGCCACCCAATTATCACCTTGCAGAACTGAACATTGGCCGTATCAGATACGAGATCGACGATCCGCGCATGGCGGATTTCACGAACAATCTTGAATTGGTGAACGGCATCGCCGAACGTAGCGCCGGATTCGTCTGGCGCTATATCGACGACAGCGGCAGCGCCACCAACACCCGGCCTTACGCCGACCCGCGTATCATCATCAATTTTTCGGTTTGGGAAAACATCGGCGCACTGGAGCAATTTGTCTGGCAGACGGTTCACAAGCGCTTTTATGGCCGCCGTCCCGATTGGTTCGAGCATTTTGAAGGTCCATCCATGGTGTTGTGGTGGGTCCCGGCCGGACATCGGCCGAGCGTCGAGGAGGCTGTCGCGCGCCTCACACATCTGAAACAACACGGTCCAAGCGAGCACGCGTTTGACTGGCAAACGGCATCTGCACAGCTTTGGAAAAGAGCGCGTTGCGCACCCGCCGGACAGGTGGCGTAGGACGCCGAAGTCGCGCCTCGAAGCGGTCGTTCATAGCCCTTGACGTTGCACTCGCTCCGCGGGAAAAAAGTGGGGGCGGACTGCCGCTCAGGGAACTGGCATGAAACGTTTCGACGCGATCGTGATGTTTGCGAGCCTTTGGCTGCTCGCCTCGATGGTGATTGACGTTCTCACACCAAGGGAGCTGACGGTTTACGCAATCGGAGCGGCGCTGGCGCCTGCGACCGCGATATCCGCGTTGCTTTACTGGTTGGGCGTGCCGAGGATCGATTTCGCGGTGTGCTTCTCGGCACTTTGGATGGTCACCGGGATGGTGCTCGAACTGATCTCACCGGTAACGCTATCGCCGCTTGCGATCGTTGTGACGCTTCTGCCGATCCTGGTCGTGGGGACGGTGATTAACTTCCAGCGCTGGCGACGTTCATTCGCGCCAACGGTACGGGGCGCAAAACAGGCCAACTGACCTGCGTCAGCCCGACTGATGCCTTACCTCGCAACGTAGGTATCGGATCAAAACCCGCCCGCAGTGATTGCAGTGAGTTCTTCGCGGTTCCGGATTTAATGTTTTTGGCCGGCATTCAGCTTAACAAAGGGGTTTAGTTGCGGGGGTCTTTGCACGCGATAACATCCATTCAGTCGCGTGCCCCAGGCGCTCAGTTTACTCACGCGATTAGAGGCCGCAGCCACATGCTGCGGCCTCGCCTTTCTCTAGCTGTAGGAATTAGCGAGGGTGGCCTCGTGCTGAACGATTTTGACGATCAATTTGATGCAAGCTTCCGTCCCGCCTGGGCTCACTTCTGGCACATCTGGCATGTGATCTTCCCGCGGCGCGCGATCGACGGCGCGATCGTGTGGGGCCGGGTGTGGCGGCGATACGACGGCCGGCGGTGGATTTACAAACCTCTCGTCGAGTTCGAAGCGCCATAACATCGGTGCTGTCGTCGCGTGCCGGACGGTATAGGTTTGATCAATAAAAAGGGGCGCTTGTGCGCCCCTTTTGTTTGACAGCCGAGAATGTCGTACTTTACAGCGAGTAGTACATCTCGAACTCGATCGGATGCGGCGTCATTTCGAAACGCTCGACTTCCTGCATCTTCAGATCGATATAGGCGTCGATGAAGTCGTCGTCGAACACGCCACCGTTCTTGAGGTACGCGCGGTCCTTGGCGAGATGCTCGAGCGCCTCGCGGAGCGAACCGCAGACGGTCGGGATCGCCTTCAACTCCTCCTTCGGAAGATCGTAGAGGTCCTTGTCCATCGCCGGACCCGGATCGATCTTGTTCTTGATGCCGTCGAGGCCCGCCATCAGCATCGCGGCGAAGCCGAGATACGGATTGGCCATCGGGTCGGGGAAGCGGACTTCGACGCGCTTGGCCTTCGGGTTCGAGGTGTAGGGGATGCGGCAGGAGGCCGAGCGGTTGCGCGCGGAGTAGGCGAGCAGCACCGGGGCTTCATAACCTGGCACCAGGCGCTTGTAGGAGTTGGTGGAGGGGTTGGTGAAAGCGTTGATCGACTTGGCATGCTTGATGATGCCGCCGATGTAGTGGAGGCAGGTCTCCGACAGGTCGGCATACTTGTTGCCGGCAAACACCGGCTTGCCGCCCTTCCAGATCGACTGATGGCAGTGCATGCCCGAGCCGTTGTCGCCATAGACCGGCTTCGGCATGAAGGTCGCGGTCTTGCCGTAGATGTGGGCGACCTGGTGGATGCAGTATTTATAGATCTGCATCTGGTCGGCCATCAACGTCAGCGTGTCGAACTTCATGCCGAGTTCGTGCTGGGCGGATGCGACTTCGTGGTGATGCTTTTCGACCTTGACGCCCATCTTGGCCATGGCGCCGAGCATTTCGGAGCGCATGTCCTGCACGGAATCCTGCGGCGGCACCGGGAAGTAGCCGGCCTTGGTGCGGATGCGGTGGCCGAGGTTGCCGCCTTCATACTCGGTGTCGGAGTTGATCGGCAGTTCGGAGGAGTTGAGCCTGAAGCCGGTGTTGTAGGGGGTAGTCTGGAAGCGCACGTCGTCGAACACGAAGAACTCGGCTTCGGGGCCGAAGAACACGGTGTCACCAACACCCATCGACTTCACCATGGCTTCGGCCTTCTTGGCCATGCCGCGGGGGTCGCGGTTATAGGGCTCGCCCGTGGTGGGTTCCAGCACGTCGCAGGTGATGACCAGGGTGGTCTCGGCGAAGAACGGATCGATCGTGGCCGTGACCGGATCGGGCATCAGGCACATGTCGGATTCGTTGATGGCCTTCCAGCCCGCGATCGAGGAACCGTCGAACATGACGCCCTCGGCAAAGGTTTCCTCTTCGATCATGGTGACATCGAAGGTAACGTGCTGCCACTTGCCGCGCGGATCGGTAAAGCGCAGATCGACGTATTTGACGTCGTTGTCCTTGATCGATTTGAGGACGTCCTTGGCGGTCTTCATGAATCCCCCTCTCTACTGGTGTCTTGGGAATGATTGTCTTGGACTGGCCGGCGGGCGGCTGGTCTAAGGTCAATACAATTGGGGGATGTTCAACACAATATCGGAATGACCGGAGAACTGCCGCTTGTGGCGGCAGCCACTCCGGGAAGGCATCAAATCTCTGCGCTAGCCGCTTAACGCAGCTAGATCGCGTCGATCCCGGATTCCCCGGTCCGGATCCGGATGGCCTCCTCGATATTGGACACGAAAATCTTGCCGTCGCCGATCCGCCCGGTCTGGGCCGCCCGCCGGATCGCATCGATCGCCCGTTCGACAAGCTCGTCGGAAATCACGATCTCGATCTTCACCTTGGGCAGGAAATCCACGATGTATTCGGCGCCCCGGTAGAGCTCGGCATGGCCCTTTTGCCGTCCGAAACCCTTGGCTTCGGTCACTGTGATACCCTGAAGTCCGACCTCCTGGAGCGCTTCCTTAACCTCGTCGAGCTTGAACGGCTTGATGATGGCTTCAATCTTCTTCACAGGTTGCCTCCCGGCACTTTCAGGGTCTCGAGGACGTTGAGGTTTTGTCGCGGAGTGCGCGATGACGTAGAGCCGGTGGTCGGGCGCAGGCTTGATATTTGCCTGCCAAAGCTACCAATTTGAAACTGCTCCCTCGCAAGCAGGGTCTATGCCAAACCGTTAAGATGTCAGATTCTTGAATTTTATCAGCCTTTTACGGGACGCCGGAAAGCCCTTGGCGAGACTCGTCTAATCATAGGGCAGATGTAAAAATAGGCAAATAGATCAAACGGTGGGCATTCGGCCGGACTTGGCGCGCGAGGAGTTGGGAAAAGTGCCTTCGGAAAAGGCGTTTCTGTCAGGGGATTGGGCATGGAAATTCTGACCACGGCCGAGATGGAGCGGGCCGACCGGCTTGCCATTGCTGCCGGAACGCCCGGATTTGCGCTGATGCTGAGTGCCGGGCAGGCCGTCGCCGCGGCGGCCATGGAGTTGGTCGAGGACGGTCCGATCGTGGTGATCGCCGGACCCGGCAACAATGGCGGCGATGGGTTTGTCGCCGCCGCCGAACTGGCTGCGCATGGCCGGGAGGTCCAGGTCATTCTGCTGTGCGAGCGGGAGAGCTTGCAGGGAGATGGGGCATCCGCCGCGCGCGGCTGGAAATATCCGGTGCTGCCCTTCAATCCGCAGGCGATCGGCAAGCCGGCGCTGATCATCGACGCGCTGTTCGGCGCGGGTCTCGATCGGGCGGTCAAGGGCGAGCCGTTCGAGATGATCGAGGCGATCAATGCCAATGGCGCGCCGG
Organism: uncultured Alphaproteobacteria bacterium; assembly: GCA_963775545.1. GTDB lineage: Bacteria > Pseudomonadota > Alphaproteobacteria > Rhizobiales > Xanthobacteraceae > Bradyrhizobium. The sequence goes on along the minus strand of CAVZJE010000011.1, from coordinate 141,966 downwards.
TTCTTGCCGTCGATCTGCCGAGCGGCGTCAACGGCAACACCGGCGCCGTCATGGGAACGGCGGTGCGCGCCACGGAAACCGTCACCTTCTTCCGCCGCAAGCCCGCGCATCTGTTGCTGCCGGGGCGTCTGCACTGCGGACAAGTGCGCGTCGCCGACATCGGGATTGACGCCAGGGTGCTTGGCGAGATCGAGCCCAAAACCTTTGAAAACACGCCGTCGTTCTGGCGAGGCTCCTATCCGGTGCCGCAGACCGACGGGCATAAATACAGCCGCGGCCACGTCGCCGTCGTCTCAGGCGGGCTGGCTGCGACCGGCGCGGCGCGGCTCTCTGCGCGAGGTGCGTTACGCGCAGGCGCGGGTCTCGTCACGCTGGTTTCGCCGCGCGATGCGCTCGCCGTCAACGCCTCGGCGCTGATAGCGATCATGGTTCGCCCTGCGGATACCGCGATCGAGTTCGCCGAGACGCTTGGCGACACACGCTTCAACGCCTGCGTGGTCGGGCCGGGCGCAGGCGTCGGAGAACGCACGCGCGATTTCGTGCTCACGGCGCTGTCGGCCAAGCGGGCCGTGGTGCTCGATGCGGACGCGCTGACGAGTTTTGCGGAGGCGCCCGATCGGCTGTTCGGGGCGATTAAGCAGGTGCAAGACGCCAAGGTCGTTCTGACGCCGCACGAGGGCGAGTTTCCGAGGCTGTTCAGCGATATCTCCAACAAGCATTCGCTTCGCTCCAAGCTCGAACGGGTGAGGGATGCCGCGGCGCGCGCCGGCGCGGTGGTGCTGTTGAAGGGGCCGGACACGGTCGTGGCTTCCGCCGATGGCCGCGCGACCATTGCCGCCAATGCGCCGCCCTGGCTTGCGACCGCCGGCGCAGGCGACGTGCTCTCGGGCATGATTGCGGGCCTGTTGGCGCAGGGCGTGGGCGCGTTCGAAGCCGCTTCCATCGCGGTCTGGATGCATGGCGAGGCGGCGCGCGAGGCCGGACCCGGATTGATCGCGGAGGATTTGCCGGAAACGTTGCCCGCCGTGACACGTCATCTCTACGACGAGTTCGGTGTCGACTATTAAGCGCTGAGTTTATTCGACGCTGTACCAGCGCAGGAGCCGCGGTGCGCTCCAATTTGTCTCAACGGTCTCCATCAGCCAGCGCCCGACGTACTCTGCGGCGAAGGCGATGCGTTGGGTCTGTCCGGCATCGATCGCAATCGTATCGAGCCAGAACGGTTTCCAGCCGTCGTCGAGCCGATCCAAAAGCCTGAAGTGATGGCCGTGCAGATGAAACACGGAAGTCATCGAGGCGCGGTTGATCAATGACAGCACCACCGTGCGGCCCGCCTTGGCGCGGAAGGCGGGAGGAGCGGTAGACGCGAAGGTCGCAGGGGGCAGCCAATCCTTCTGTTCGCCGCCGAAGGGAAGATCGACCCGCAGCGCGCTCTTGAGGTCGAGACGCGCGGGCAGGCCATTCGACGGCAGCGCGACAGGCGAGGGGAGATTTTCATTCCGGAGCGGTGCCTGATCCGACCGGACGAGTTGCGCGATCGGCCGGGCCGCGTCGCCATCATGCATCAGGATCGGCGAGTTGCCGGGGCTGGGCGGCACATCGATAAAGACGTCCGCGCGGCTTCCAGGTGCCAGCGCCAACGCGCCGCCACGCGCCAGGAAAGGCTCCGCCGGTTGGCCATCAAGCGCCATGATCGTGACGTCAGCGTGCTCGATTTTCAAAGCGATCACATGGCGCGGAAGGCCATTGATGAAGCGAAGCCTGAGACGCTCGCGCCCGCGCACCCTGATTTCGGGCGTGAGCGCTCCATTCACGGTGTAGACCGGCACCGTGCCCTCGGGATCAAGCCCGGGCGCAATGGCGCTGCCATCCGGCTTGAGCCGCCAGCCCTCGATCAAAAACACCTCGTCTCGATCGACCCGGACTGGTTCATTTTCGCCGACAATCAGCGGCAGGGCCCGAAAAGGCCGTGCAGCGCCATCGCCAAGCAACGCAGGATCGCACAGATACGTCCCGGCGTGGCGCAGTGGGAGCCGGAAGTTGTCGCTCGCCGATGGCGCCACCGCAGATCGGACGAGCAGCGGTTCGACTGCGGCGACACCGTCAACGCCGCGCCAGTTGAGAACGATCGGCTTGGGAAGGTCGTTGACTAGCGTGATCTCAGGGCGATCGCTGCGCTTGAAGCGAAGAGGTTGATCGCCGAACGACCACACCTCTGTCGCAGGCCCTTTCTCTCGCAACCGGAGGACGTCGGATCGGCAACGAAGCGCGAGCCGAGGCGCCTCTTCGGCGCTGGTTGCGCTATTGGGTGCTTGCAGAGCGGCGGCCGCCAGTCCCGCCACAACGGCGCGCCGGTTCGGCCGGAAATTGTGATCTGACATGGCCGTTGATGCGGACCATTTTTGGCGCGATATGTCCAGTGGAGTGGATTCGATAACCGCGATCGGATAATTGTCCGCCGCTGGCATCCCGGCCAAACGTGATGCTGCTCTTGATGTTGTTCCTGCGGGCGTGGCGGAATTGGTAGACGCGCTGGATTTAGGTTCCAGTGACGAAAGTTGTGGGGGTTCGAGTCCCTCCGCCCGCACCACCGCCCCCAGGCGGCGACCACGCCTGCGATCAACACCTGAAGACGATCTCAAAACGCCTTGCAACTTATGGGTTGCGGCAGCGCCACCGGCGCCGGTTCCACTTTAAGAAACGGGAAAGCATACCGGGGCATACTGCCTCAATTTTGAACGACATCGATTCTGAATAGCGGATTTTGAGAATGGTCTCGACTGAACGATTTTCGCTCGGTATTCGCGGCCGCATTCTTTTGCTGTTTGGCCTTTGCATTGCCGTCCTGCTTTCGGCTTCGGCCTACGGCTTCTGGCAGTATTCGGCGAGCGTTGACGCCTTCGTCACCAACGTCAAAGCAAGCCAGGTTAATGCCGTTGATGTCCTCGTCATCGAGACTAATTTCAAAAAGCAGGTCCAGGAGTGGAAGGACACCTTGCTTCGCGGCAAGAAGCCGGAAGCCCTCGACAAGCATTGGGGCGCATTCGAGAGGCGCGAAGGCGATGTCCGCAACGCTGCCGAACGGATGAAGATGAGCGTCGCCGACCAGGAGGCGGCGCAACTGATCGGGCAGTTTGCCGCCGCCCACAAGGGAATGGGCGAGGCCTATCGGCGCGGGCTTGCGACATTCAAGGATCATGGCTTTGACAGCGCAGCCGGCGATGCGGCGGTCGCCGGCATTGACCGCGCGCCGACCGAACTGTTGGGCAAGGCGAAAGAGCGCTTCATCACCGTCGCCGACCAGGAAGCGAAGCGGGCTTCCGAAGCCGCGCAACGGGCGGGCTGGACCGTTGCGCTGCTTCTGGCACTCGCGACCGTGACGGGTGCGGCGACATTCATGATCGCCGTGCGGCGGGGCATTTCGCAGCCATTGCTGGGCGTGGTCAGCAGCCTCGGTGAACTCGCCGGGGGCAACACCGCTACCGCGGTTTCGGGACAGGAACGGCGCGACGAAATCGGACAGGTCGCGTCCGCCATCCAGATTCTGAAGGAAAGGATGATCGAGGCCGACCGGATCAAGGCCGATCAGGTCGCGGCAGGGCTGCGCGCAGCCGAGCAGCGCAAGGAGGATATGCTCAAGATCGCGGACAAATTCGAAACGGCGGTTGGAGAAATCGTCGAGGCCGTCTCAATAGCTTCGAAAGAGCTCGAAACGTCGGCGGGAGCACTGGCTTCCACTGCCGAGCGCTCCCAGGAGCTCAGCGTGACGGTGGCGGCGTCTTCGAAAGAAGCATCGGCCAATGTTCAGTCGGTGGCGGCTGCGACCGAGGAATTGTCGTCATCGGTCGGCGAGATCGGCCGGCAGATCCAGGAGACCGCCCGGATCGCCAATGAAGCCGTCGATCAGGCCCAGTCCACGACCGAACACGTCGGCGGGCTTTCGAAGGCTGCGAGCCGCATCGGCGACGTTGTCGAACTGATCAATTCCATCGCAGGGCAGACCAACCTGCTGGCCCTGAACGCCACCATCGAGGCGGCCCGCGCCGGAGAAGCGGGCCGGGGGTTTGCCGTCGTCGCATCCGAGGTCAAGGCGCTGGCCGAACAGACCTCCAAGGCGACCGGCGAAATCGGCCAGCAGATTTCCGATATTCAAAACGCAACCCAGCAATCGGCGGGCGCCATCGGCCATATCAGCGCGACCATCGCGCGGTTGTCGGAGATCTCGGCGGCGATTGCGACGGCCGTCGAGCAGCAGGATGGCGCGACGCAGGAAATCTCGCGCAACGTTCAGCAGGCCGCATCGGGCACCGAGCAGGTATCGTCGAGCGTGGCCGACGTTCAGCGTGGCGCCAGCGAAACCGGAACCGCGTCCGCACAGGTCTTGTTGTCGGCCCGGGCTCTGACCAGCGAAAGCCACCGCTTGAAATCGGAAATGGAAAGGTTCCTCGGATCCATTCGAGCCGCCTAGCGGACCGTTTTCACCCCGATCCTAAAATCCGCGGCGAACGCGTTTCCACCCGCTCCGCCTAGCCGCCATCCTCCCGCATTGCTATATGGCAAGATAAGCCCATTTGAGGCGCGATCCTCTTTGGGAACTGTTGATCTCCCGTCACCATTGAGTTACGAGCGTCAGCCCGTCGCCTGTGGGCCGCCGGTCGCTTGGGAGCCTTGAGAATCCCGACAGCCGGACCGCCGAAATAAGGCAAGAATTTCATAGGGTTCTGAAGCCTGCCGAAACCGCCGGCGCAAGCCACGACGCGATGCGCCATTTAGAATAAGCCGTCCGGCTCGCTGCCGGACTTCTCGAGAAGAAGATTGAAGCCATGCAGGTAAAAGAAACGGTTGCCGAGGGATTGAAGCACGAGTTTCAGATCAGCGTTCCGGCCGCTGATCTCGATGCCAAGGCCGATGCGCGTCTGGTTGAACTGAAGGACAAGGTCCGCATCAACGGCTTCCGTCCGGGCAAGGTGCCGGTCAGCCATCTGAAGAAGGTCTATGGCCGTTCGGTGATGGCGGAGGCGATCGACCAGACGATCCGGGACGCTAACTCGAAGCTTTTCACCGAGCGCGGCTTCCGCCTGGCAACGGAACCCAAGGTCACCATGCCGACCGAGCAGAAAGAGGTCGAGGAGCTTCTCGCCGGCAAATCCGATCTCACCTACACGGTGGCGATCGAGGTGGTGCCGCCGATTGCGCTCGCCGATTTCAAGAGCTTCAAGGTCGACAAGCCGGTCGCTGAAGTAACCGACGCCGAGGTCGATGATGCGGTCAAGCGCATCGCCGATCAGAACAAGGCCTTCGCCGCCAAGTCAGACGGCGCCAAGGCCGAAAGCGGCGATCGCGTCACGGTCTCCTTCAAGGGGACAATCGAGGGAACAGCGTTCGAGGGCGGCTCTGCCGAGAACATTCCGGTGACGATCGGCTCCAACACGTTCATTCCCGGCTTCGAGGAACAGCTGGTCGGGATTGCGGCCGGCGAAACCCGGACGCTGAAAGTCACGTTCCCCGCTAACTATGGCAACGCGCAACTGGCCGGCAAGCCGGCCGAATTCGAGACAACGACGTCCCAGATCGAGGCGCCGCAGGAAACCGTCATCAACGACGAGTTTGCCAAGACGCTTGGTCTGGAATCCCTCGACAAGCTCAAGGATGCGGCGCGCGAGCGCATCGCCGCCGAGTTTGCCGGCGCCACGCGTCAGCGCGTCAAGCGCGTCTTGCTCGATCGTCTCGACGAAACTCACCGCTTCGACGCGCCGCCGAGCCTCGTCGATGAAGAGTTCAATCAGATGTGGAACTCGATCAAGTCCGAAATGGAAGCGGCCGGAAAGACCTTCGCCGACGAAGACACGACGGAGGAGGCCGCGAAAGAGGAATACCGCAAGATCGCCGATCGCCGCGTCCGGCTCGGCCTCGTGCTCTCCGAAATCGGCGAGAAGAACAAGATCACGGTCACCGATGACGAGGTCGGCCGTGCCGTGATCGAACGGGCGCGCCAGATGCCGGGCCGCGAGAAGGAGGTTTGGGACTTCTATCGCAATAATGCCAACGCGTTGGCCCAGCTTCGTGCACCGATCTACGAGGACAAGGTCGTCGACTTCATCCTGGAGCTTGCCACCGTCACCGAAAAGAAGGTTTCGCGCGAAGAGCTTTACAAGGACGATGAGGCGGAGAAGAGCGCTGCCTAAACGGTTGTAAGTCCAGCGTTAAGGTTGAGACGCAAAAGCAGCTTGGACAGTGGGCGAGCCGCTATGCCCGGCCGTCAGAATCAGCTTCAACTGCCGGCGTTACCAAGCCTTCGCCCGGTCTTTTGGCTGGGATACTTGGTCTTGTAGCCGAAAAACCCAAGCCTATGTTGTAAACCTGTCTTGCACTACGTCCTGCATCACGGAACGCTCATCCTGGCTGCGATTTCAGTTCGTTTCGTCCCGCCGATGTTCGTCCCTGCCAACCTTTGGGTGATAAATGCGCGATCCCGTTGAAACCTACATGAACCTCGTGCCGATGGTGGTCGAGCAGACCAACCGCGGCGAACGAGCCTACGACATCTTCTCGCGCCTCCTCAAAGAACGGATCATCTTCGTCACTGGCCCGATCGAAGACGGCATGTCGACACTGACCGTGGCGCAGCTTCTGTTTCTCGAAGCCGAGAATCCGAAGAAGGAAATCTCGATGTACATCAACTCGCCCGGTGGCGTGGTGACGTCGGGACTTGCGATCTACGACACCATGCAATTCATTCGCCCGCCGGTATCGACGCTGTGCACGGGGCAGGCGGCCTCGATGGGCTCGCTGCTGCTCGCCGCCGGCGAAAAGGACATGCGGTTCTCGCTGCCGAATTCGCGCATCATGGTGCATCAACCCTCCGGCGGCTTTCAGGGCCAGGCCACCGATATCATGCTGCACGCTCAGGAAATCCTGAACCTGAAGAAGCGGCTCAACGAAATCTACGTCAAGCACACTGGCCAGACTTACAAGGCGATCGAGGACGCGCTGGAACGTGACAAGTTCCTCACCGCCGACGATGCAAAGTCGTTCGGTCTGGTCGATAAGGTCATCGACAAGCGGGCCGAAGAACCCGCCGCCGCAAAATCGACCTGAGCCAAATACTCCAAATCGTCGGCCCGATTTGGTTCCAACTGGCGTTAACAGTTGCTTGCTTGGGAAATAGGTCCGAAGGCGTCCCTTTTGCCCTGTCCGGGGCCAAAGTTCCGCTTTCGTCCCGGGCTTTTTGCGTGGCAATCGCGCAACGATTGGCTGATTTCCGCTCTTAACTAGGGTGTGGCGGCGCAAATCACGGTATTGTCACGGATAGCGCGCCATCCGCCGATTAGCGAATTCTTGATAGTCGGGTGCGAGCATGGTTGGCTAGGTCGCTTAGGGTGTGCTTGCATGAATTCGAGTTGGCCCGCGATTCTCGCAGGCGGTTAATGAATAGGGTCTTTTTTGGTACGAATTTTGCTCTATCTACAACGCCTTGGACAGAAGTCCGGGGCCGGCAATTGCCGGGAATGGGGCGAAGCGTGCTTGATCGAACTGCGGACGGAGACATGAATGAGTAAGGTTGGCGCCAGCGACTCCAAGAACACGCTGTATTGCTCGTTCTGCGGCAAAAGCCAGCACGAAGTCCGCAAGCTGATCGCGGGCCCGACCGTCTTCATCTGCGATGAATGCGTTGAACTCTGCATGGACATTATCCGTGAGGAAAACAAATCCTCGCTGGTGAAGTCGCGCGACGGGATTCCGACGCCGAAGGAAATCTGCAAGGTCCTGGACGACTACGTCATCGGTCAGAGCCATGCCAAGAAGGTGCTCTCGGTCGCCGTTCACAATCACTACAAGCGGCTCAATCATCAGACCAAGCACAACGACGTTGAACTCGCGAAGTCGAACATCCTGCTGATCGGCCCGACCGGTTCGGGCAAGACGCTGCTGGCACAGACGCTGGCGCGCATCCTGGACGTTCCCTTCACCATGGCCGACGCCACGACGCTGACCGAAGCCGGTTACGTCGGTGAGGACGTCGAGAACATCATTCTGAAGTTGTTGCAATCGGCCGACTACAACGTCGAGCGCGCCCAGCGCGGGATCGTCTATATCGACGAAATCGACAAGATCAGCCGCAAGTCCGACAACCCCTCGATCACCCGCGACGTGTCGGGCGAGGGTGTGCAGCAGGCCTTGCTCAAGATCATGGAAGGAACCGTGGCTTCGGTTCCGCCGCAGGGCGGCCGCAAGCACCCGCAGCAGGAATTCCTGCAGGTCGACACCACCAACATCCTGTTCATCTGCGGTGGTGCGTTCTCCGGACTCGAAAAGATCATCTCCGCGCGCGGGCGTTCGACCTCGATCGGCTTTGCCGCGCAGGTGCTCGCGCCGGAAGACCGTCGTACCGGCGAGATCTTCCGCCATGTCGAGCCCGAGGATCTGCTGAAGTATGGCCTGATCCCGGAATTCGTCGGCCGTTTGCCGGTCGTGGCGACGCTGGAAGACCTCGACGAGGCTTCGCTGAAGAAGATCCTCACCGATCCGAAGAACGCGCTGGTGAAGCAGTATCAGCGCTTGTTCGAGATGGAGAACATCGAACTGACCTTCGCCGACGAGGCGCTTGGAGCGGTTGCCCGCAGGGCGATCGAACGCAAGACCGGCGCGCGAGGATTGCGCTCGATTCTCGAAAGCATTCTGCTTGAGACGATGTTCGACCTTCCGGGTCTGGAAGGCGTCGAAGAGGTCGTGATCTCGCGCGAAGTTGTGGAAGGAACGGCGCGTCCACTCTACATCTACGCCGACCGTTCCGACCGCGCTGTGGAGACCAGCGCCAGCGCCTAGTGCGGCGAATTTGAAGTTCCTGTCGGGTGTTGCGGTGATTTCGTTATAGGAACTTCAAATTCAAAGCCGCCGATCTGAAGTCCCTGCACCGCAAGCGGCAAGTTCGATCAGGGACTTCAGATCGATAAAGCGGTACTAGATTCAATAAGTTTGCTAGTGCCCATGACTTTCCGAAGTTCGTGACGGTGGGCGCTGCAATGGAGCACGAACTTCGGAAAGTGGGCACTAGAAACAATAGTTGCTAGAGCTCCTTTGATTCCGACTTTCGCATCGGAGGTTGCCGCGATATCTTGCGAACGTCGGAATCGGAGCTCAAGGGCCCTTCCGGCGCTGGAAAATGGCGTATTTGCCTCGGCTGCCGGGCCTTCCGGCGGCCATTTTGGCTTAGTCCGAAAGTCACGTTTAGCGCTGTGCGACAGGGCTTTTCGACGACTTGACACCCCCATGGTCGATAGCCACCTAATGCTGTCGGCGGTGTGAAATCAGCTTTAAATTCGCTCCGACGAAGATCCCGGCGAAAGCGGCCTTTCGAGGTCTCTCTTGCCGGAGCATACGGCACCTTGTGGCTGTTGCGCACGATGCGGACGGCGAGCAAGGGGGCACAACAAAAGGAAAAGGCCATGACCACCCCAAAACCCCGGCCATCGATCGTTCACGGCGAAAGCCATGCCTACCCGGTGTTGCCGCTGCGCGACATCGTCGTCTTTCCGCACATGATCGTGCCGCTGTTCGTTGGCCGCGAGAAGTCGATCCGCGCGCTTGAAGAGGTGATGAAGAACGACGCGCTGATCATGCTGGCGACGCAGAAGAATGCGTCCGACGATGATCCAACGCCGGATTCGATTTACGAGACCGGTACGCTTGCGAGCGTCCTGCAGCTGCTGAAATTGCCCGACGGCACCGTCAAGGTGCTGGTGGAAGGGCTTGAGCGCGCCCGCGTCGAGAAATATACGCCCCGGACCGAATACTACGAGGCGACCGCGGCCGCGCTCGCCGATACCGACGCCACTTCCGTCGAAGCGGAAGCTCTCGCGCGCTCGGTCGTGTCGGATTTCGAGAGCTACGTGAAGCTCAACAAGAAGATTTCCGCCGAAGTCGTCGGCGTCGTGCAGGCGATCACCGATTTCGCCAAGCTCGGCGATACCGTCGCCTCGCACCTGGCCGTCAAGATCGCCGACCGTCAGGCGATCCTGGAGACGCTGTCGGTCACGGCGCGGCTGGAAAAGGTGCTTGGGCTGATGGAGAGCGAGATCTCCGTGCTTCAGGTCGAGAAGCGCATCCGTTCGCGCGTCAAGCGCCAGATGGAGAAGACCCAGCGCGAGTATTATCTCAACGAGCAGATGAAGGCGATCCAGAAGGAACTCGGTGACGACGAGGGCCGGGACGAACTCGCCGATCTCGAGGAGAAGATCGCCAAGACCAAGCTTTCCAAGGAAGCTCGCGACAAGGCGCAGCATGAACTGAAAAAGCTTCGCCAGATGTCGCCGATGTCTGCGGAAGCAACCGTCGTGCGCAACTATCTCGACTGGCTGCTCTCGATCCCGTGGAACAAGAAGTCCAAGGTCAAGAAGGACCTGGTGGCTGCCCAGGAAGTGCTGGACGGCGATCACTACGGGCTTGAAAAGGTCAAGGACCGCATCGTCGAGTATCTCGCCGTGCAGTCACGCGCCAACAAGCTGACCGGGCCGATCCTGTGCCTCGTCGGGCCTCCCGGCGTCGGCAAGACATCGCTTGGCAAGTCGATCGCGAGGGCGACGGGCCGCGAATTCGTTCGCGTGTCGCTCGGCGGCGTGAGGGATGAGGCCGAGATCCGCGGCCACCGGCGGACCTATATCGGGTCGATGCCCGGCAAGATCATCCAGTCGATGCGCAAGGCGAAGACCTCGAACCCGCTGTTCCTCCTGGACGAGATCGACAAGATGGGCGCCGATTTCCGCGGCGATCCGTCGTCGGCTTTGCTCGAGGTCCTCGACCCCGAGCAGAACTCGACCTTCAACGACCACTATCTGGAGGTCGATTACGACCTCTCCAACGTGATGTTCATCACGACCGCGAATACGCTCAATATTCCCGGACCCCTGATGGACCGCATGGAGATCATCCGGATCGCCGGCTACACCGAGAACGAGAAAGTCGAGATCGCGCGCAAGCACCTGATCCCGAACGCGATCTCCAAGCACGGTCTGGATACCAAGGAATGGTCGATCGACGACGACGCGTTGCTGCTGATGATTCGCCGCTACACCCGTGAAGCGGGCGTGCGTAACCTGGAGCGTGAGCTGTCGACACTTGCCCGCAAGGCGGTGAAGGAGCTGATGATCTCCAAGAAGAAGTCGGTCAAGGTCACCGAGAAGACGCTCGAGGATTTCCTCGGCGTGCCGAAGTATCGCTACGGCGAGATCGAGAGCGAGCCTCAGGTCGGCATTGTCACCGGGCTTGCCTGGACCGATGTCGGCGGCGAGTTGCTCACGATCGAAGGTGTGATGATGCCCGGCAAGGGCAAGATGACGGTCACGGGCAATCTGCGCGACGTGATGAAGGAGTTGATTTCGGCGGCGGCGTCCTATGTCCGTTCGCGCGCCGTCGGCTTCGGCATCGAGCCGCCGCTGTTCGACCGGCGGGACATCCACGTCCACGTGCCGGAGGGGGCGACCCCGAAGGACGGTCCGTCGGCCGGTGTCGCGATGGCAACCGCCATTGTCTCTGTCATGACCGGCATTCCGGTCCGGCACGATGTCGCCATGACCGGCGAGATCACGCTGCGGGGCAGGGTGCTTCCGATCGGCGGCTTGAAGGAGAAGCTGCTGGCGGCCGCGCGCGGCGGGATCAAGACGGTGTTGATCCCGGAAGACAACGCCAAGGATCTCACGGAGATTTCCGACGCGATCAAGGGCGGAATGAGCATCATTCCGGTAGCGCGGCTCGACGACGTCGTTTCCAGGGCGCTGGTGCGGCCTCCCGTGCCGATCGTCTGGGAAGAGGACTCCACCAAGGTGCAGGTGACGCCGGACGCCGGCGACGAAGCATCCGGTGGCCTGACGGCCCATTAAGCTGGCTAGAATGAAAGCGGCGCCCTTTTTGGGCGCCGTTTTTTGCGCGCTGTCCCTCGAAGCGAGCGTAGCCCGGATGAGCGGAGCGATATGCGGGGCTCGTGCGATTATCCCGTCCCGCATGTCGCTGACGCTCATGCGGGCTACTCGCTCGGCGGACCTTGCGCGGATAGGGCCGGCAAGGCTAAACACGAGGTACGGGCGGCTAGCTCAGCTGGTTAGAGCATCTCGTTTACACCGAGAGGGTCTGCGGTTCGAATCCGTAGCCGCCCACCAGCCTTCGCGGGGTGACAACGAGTTTCGACAATGGACACACCCACAGGCCACGACCAAAACGCCGATCAGATTGCGTACTGGAATGGCGCCGGCGGCAAGCGTTGGGCGGATCGCCAACCGGTCCAGGACATTCTGCTTCAGCCGGTCGCCGACATTCTGATCGACCGGGCCAGAATCAAGGCGGGTGAACGGATTCTCGATGTCGGCTGCGGCAGCGGCTCGACCACCTTCGCCTTCGCGCGCGCCGTGGGCCCGAGCGGGCATGTCATGGGCATCGATATCTCAGGCCCGATGCTGGCGCGTGCGCGGCAAGTGACGCCCAAAGGCACGCCGGTTGAATTCGTCCTGGCGGACGCGACCGTTCATTCGTTCACGCCGGAGAATTTCGATTTGATCGCCTCGCGGTTCGGCGTGATGTTCTTTGCCGACCCCGCGCTATCCTTTGCCAATATGCGGCGCGGCTTACGGCGATCGGGCCGGCTCGCATTCGCCTGCTGGCGCGAGGCGCGCGAAAATCCGTTTTTCATGACAGCGCTCCAGGCCGTCTACCGGCACGTTCCAAAAATGCCGCAGGTCGGGCCCGAAGATCCCGGCCCGTTTTCGTTCGCGTCACAGGCGCGCGTCAAACGCATTCTAAGTGCAGCCGGCTTTTCGGAAGTAGCGATGGAGCCGTGCAACCTTGCGCTCGATATTGCGGTCGGCGGCGGGCTGGATGCCGCGGTGAAGGGCGCGCTCGAAATCGGACCGGCGGCGCGGGCGCTTGCCGATCAGCCCCCAGACGTCGTTGCCGCCGCGGCCCAATCAATGCGCGAGGCGCTGACGCCGCTTGCGAAGGGACAAACGGTTCCACTCGATGCTGCCATCTGGATCGTGACGGCCAAGGCCTAGCGTCGCGTCAGGCAGGCCGATCCTTTGCGGCCAGGATTTGTTCGAGATGCGAGATGGAAGCGACCCCCAACTCGTCGGGGGCATCGACATGCCTGATGACAGGGTAGATATCGTCGGTGTCGTGACCGATGCTTATCGCACTGAGATCAATATCGCGCGCTTCCACAATGCTGTTCACCACCATCCGCAGATGGTCGTAAAGATAAGTCAGGCCATTTGCCAGCAGGGTGGAATCGTCCACAGGGGCGCCGTCAGATAGAATGATCAGGTATTTCTTTGATTGAGGCAGCGCCCGTAACCGCTTGGCAGCCCAAAGAAGCGCCTCTCCATCTATATTTTCCTTTGGCAGATCGGGCCGCAGCATTTCACGAAAATTCCAACGGCCGGCGCTTGCGCGGTGGTCATCTGCGCTCTCGTAGACAATGTGCAAAACGTCGTTCAGCCGACCTGGGCGGCGTGGCCTCAGGTGCCATACCCACCGCTTCCGCGAACGGCCCCCGCGCCATCGCGAGGTAGTGAAGCCAAGCACTTCGCAGGTGATTCCCAACGATTGCAGGAACTCTTGAACGACGTCAGCCGTTGCGGCGGCAAATAGCATTTTTTGGCCGCGCATGGACCCTGACTGGTCGATCAGGAGCGATACTGCCGTGTCTGTGCGGTCAACTTCTCTAAGGCTGGCCCTTACTCGCGCGCTCGCCTCAGCCGCGATGATGAGCAGTCGGGTTTTCCAGGGCAGCATGCCCGTTTCGAAAGCGTGCCACGCCTGATCCAGGGTCTGGCTGTCTTTGCTGGAAAGCGGACCAAGCGCAGCATAGAGACGGTCGCCACGAACCTCCATATCGAACCGGGTCGTATAGATCCGATATGCCCCGTCAACGGCTGCGCCCCCAGCCTTTCTCGATGACAAGTCGACCATGAAAAAGCCTTGCGGATTCGCGGATGCTAACTACCGGAAGCCCTAAGCCCGTTCTTCCCAGATCATCGTGAGATGGACAATGGTCTGCACGGCCTTTTCCATGTCCTGCCGGCTGACCCATTCGAGCCGCGAGTGGAAGGCGTGCTCGCCGGCAAAAATGTTGGGGCAGGGCAGCCCCATGAACGACAGCCGCGAGCCATCGGTGCCGCCGCGGATCGATGTCTTCACGGGGTCGAGGCCCGCGCGCCGGATCGCCTCGACGGCATAGTCGACGATCTCCGGGTGACGGTCGATCACCTGCTTCATATTGCGGTACTGCTGCTTGATGTCGATGCGCCAGGTCGAGCGTGGATAGTCCAGCATCACGTCTTTGACGATGTTCTCGAGCAACTCTTCCTTCTCGCGCAAACCTTCTTCGGAGAAGTCGCGCACGATGAGGCCGAGCGTGGCTCTCTCCAAAGTGCCGGACAGGCTGGTCGGATGCAGAAATCCTTCCCGGCCTTCGGTGGTCTCAGGCGAGCAGGTATTTTTCGGCAGGCGATCGACGATGGCAGCCGCAATCTTGATGGCGTGCTCCATCTTGCCCTTGGCAAATCCGGGATGGGTCGAAACGCCGTCGATGGTGATGGTGGCCGCATCGGCGGAGAAGGTTTCATCCTCGATCTGGCCGGCGCTTTCACCGTCGATCGTATAGGCGAAATTCGCGCCGAGTTTTTTCAGGTCAGCCATGTCGACGCCACGGCCGATTTCCTCGTCGGGCGTGAACAGGATCTTGATCGTGCCGTGCTTGATGCGAGGGTTCCTGGTGAGAAATTGCACCGCATCCATGATTTCGGCGACGCCGGCCTTGTTGTCTGCGCCAAGGAGCGTGGTGCCGTCGGTCGTGATGATGTCGTGGCCGATCTGGCGGCCGAGCGCCGGGTGCTCCGCAAAGCGGATCACCTGCGAAGGGTCGGCCGGGAGCACAATGTCGCCGCCCTGGTAGTTCCGGACGACCTGCGGCTTGACGTTGGCGCCGGTGCAATCGGGCGAAGTGTCCATATGCGAGCAGAAGCAGATGACCGGCACGCGTTTGTCGGTATTCGCCGGGATGGTCGCGTAGACATAGCCGTGATCGTCGAGATAGGCGTCGGAAAGCCCCATCTCTCGCAGCTCGGCGGCGAGCAGCCGGCCCAGATCCTTCTGTTTTTTGGTCGAGGGGCAGGTCGGTGACGCCGGATCGGACTGGGTGTCGATCACCACATAGCGCAGGAAGCGCTCGGTCACGGTGTGGGTGAAGGTCAAGGGTGCGCTCGCCGTCATGGAGACGAGCGAGTAACAGAAAATCCTACGTCACGGTAGCGTCACTCCGGATCGCTGCTTTCACTTCACCGGAATGACGCTATTTGGCTGAAAAACCAGCAGGTTGGGCTGATTTCCTGTTAGACCGCTTCCTTCAGCTCCTTGGCTGCGCGGAAGGCGACCTTTTTGCTCGCCTTGATCTGGATCGCCTCGCCGGTGGCGGGGTTGCGGCCCATGCGGGCGGCGCGCTTGCGGACCTGGAGGATGCCGAGGCCGACGATACGGATGCGCTCGCCCTTTTTCAGATGCTTCGTGATCATGGTCACCAGGTCGGTGAGGATGGTTTCCGCCTGCTTCTTGGACAGCTCCTGCTCCTCGGCGATCGCCGCCGCGAGGTGCTTGAGTGTGATCGTGGTCGGGGTTGCTGCCTTCGCCATATTTGGCCCTCCTCATTTGTTTGATGTTTAAGAAACCAAGGTGCCGCAGGCCTTAAATGATTCGACGTCAGGCTGCCTACGCTGTTCTGCCGGTAAATAGCCTATTTTTTGCATCGACATTGCAAAAAGCCCTGCGGCACAAGTGGATTCGCAACAACCTTGACTAAAGTGGGGCGCACCTTTAATCCCTGCTCTCGTTGCGGACCGATCCCTTGGGGGATTGCGGCATCCGCGGGAGTAGCTCAGTTGGTTAGAGCGCCGCCCTGTCACGGCGGAGGCCGCGGGTTCGAGTCCCGTCTCTCGCGCCATCTCTTTGAGATGGCACACCGATCACCTTCTCAAATCTCGATTGTCAGGTCGCCGCCAGGCGCTGAGGTTGGCTGCCCAAAATGGAAAAGGGCCGCCTGGGGAGAGCGGCCCTTCCACGTCCTCGTTGGGGGAACGAGGTCCTCGGGGGGACGAGGTTTAGCGAACGACTAAGGTATCCGAACTGGTCAGGACCACCGGCTTGCCGGCTTTGATCACCCGGGCGCTCTGGCTGTAATCGGAGCTGGTGCGAGCGGAAATGGCGAAGCCTGCGACTGCTATTCCGGCCACAAGCGCCATCACCACGATCTTCAGGTGCGTCGCACGGTCGGCGGAATGGATCGAGTGGTTCATGGCAGCCTCCAAGGCGTCTTCGGCGCCGTTTGTTGGTTCCCTATGTACCCTTGGTTTGTTTCCGGCCGGTTTCGTGGGCCCTGGAAAATGGTTTCATCCCGTTCCGCCGGTCTGAAAACCTGCGACCGGAAGGCTTGTGGATTTGCAGGATTTTGAGCCGTGAAAATCGCAGGCCGCGGGGGCCAAGCGGCGAGTTTCCCCAAGCGTTATCGGACGGAGCAGAGCGTCAAGATAGCTTGTCTTGCGCCCCTTGGTGCGCTGCGCTAAGCCTCGAACAATTCCAATGTACGAATTTGCGGACCCCCCAATAACCGCGGAAAAGGTCCCTCCCGATGACCGGCATCTTGCAGAACTATCTTCCACTTGTGGTGTTTATCGCCGTTGCCGGTCTAATCGGTCTGGTGCTCTTGATCGCACCGTTCGTGGTGGCCTTCCAGCAGCCCGATCCTGAAAAGCTGTCGGCCTATGAGTGCGGCTTCAACGCCTTTGACGACGCGCGCATGAAGTTCGACGTCCGCTTCTATCTAGTGGCGATCCTCTTCATCATCTTCGACCTCGAAGTGGCCTTCCTGTTTCCGTGGGCAGTGGCGTTCGGAAAATTGGGAGCAACCGGCTTCTGGTCGATGTTTGTTTTTCTGGCCGTGCTCACGGTCGGTTTTGCCTATGAATGGAAGAAAGGCGCTCTCGAATGGGATTGAGCCCATCACCCGCCAAGCCAGGGTTCGCGCCGGCGGTTGCGCCCGCCGCGACCGGCATTCTTGATCCTTCCACCGGCAAGCCGGTCGGCGCGAACGATCCCTATTTCCTCGACGTCAGCCACGAACTTTCCGACAAGGGCTTCTTCGTTGCCGCTGCCGACGACCTCATTACCTGGGCGCGCACCGGCTCTCTGATGTGGATGACGTTTGGCCTTGCCTGTTGCGCGGTCGAGATGATGCAGGTGTCGATGCCGCGCTATGACGTCGAGCGCTTCGGCTTTGCGCCGCGCGCCTCGCCGCGGCAATCCGACGTGATGATTGTGGCGGGCACGCTGACCAACAAGATGGCGCCGGCGCTGCGCAAGGTTTACGACCAGATGCCGGAACCGCGTTACGTGATCTCGATGGGATCATGCGCCAACGGCGGCGGTTACTATCACTATTCCTACTCGGTGGTGCGCGGCTGCGATCGCATCGTGCCCATCGACGTCTACGTACCCGGTTGTCCGCCCACGGCGGAGGCGCTGCTTTACGGCATTCTGCTCCTGCAGAAGAAAATCCGGCGCACCGGAACCATCGAACGCTAGGGTTTTAGGGTATGGACGACGGCAGGCTTGACGCTCTGGGGCAGACGATCGTTGGCGCGCTTTCGGGCGCGGCGACCGGCCACTCCGTGGCCTTCAACCAGTTGACCGTGGATGTAGAGGTCGCGCGCATCGTCGATGTCGTCCGCTATCTCCGCGACGATCCCGCCTGCCGCTTCGTCAATCTGACAGACGTGACGGCGGTCGACTATCCCGGCCGCGAGAAGCGATTCGATGTCGTCTATCACCTGCTGTCGCCGACGCTGAATGCGCGCATTCGCCTGCGCGCCGAAGCCGACGAGACCACCCAGGTGCCCTCGATCATCGACGTATTTCCCGGTTGCGACTGGTTTGAGCGGGAGACTTACGACCTCTATGGCGTGATCTTTGTCGGCCATCCGGACATGCGGCGGCTGCTGACCGATTATGGTTTCGACGGCCATCCCCTGCGCAAGGACTTCCCACTCACCGGCTTCGTCGAGGTTCGCTACGACGACCAGGAAAAGCGGGTGTTGTACGAGCCGGTCCGGCTCAACCAGGAATTCCGGAAATTCGACTTCATGTCGCCATGGGAAGGCGCGGACTATCCGCTGCCCGGTGACGAAAAAGCGAAGGCGGAGCCGAAGCCATGAACGAGCAAAGCCCAGCCTTACGCAACTTCACCATCAACTTCGGACCTCAGCATCCGGCCGCGCACGGCGTGCTGCGCCTGGTGCTTGAACTTGACGGCGAGGTCGTCGCCCGCGTCGATCCCCATATCGGCCTGCTTCATCGCGGCACGGAAAAGCTGATCGAGCACAAGACCTATTTGCAGGCGATCCCTTATTTCGATCGGCTCGATTACGTCGCGCCGATGAATCAGGAGCACGCGTTTTGCCTCGCGGCGGAAAAGCTGCTCGGCATTGAGGTGCCGCGCCGCGGCCAGTTGATCCGGGTGCTTTACTGCGAGATCGGCCGCATCCTCTCGCATCTTCTCAATGTCACCACGCAGGCGATGGACGTCGGCGCGCTCACCCCGCCGCTGTGGGGTTTCGAGGAGCGCGAGAAACTGATGGTGTTTTACGAGCGTGCCTCGGGGTCGCGCATGCATGCCGCTTACTTCCGCATCGGCGGCGTACATCAGGACCTGCCACCCAAGCTGATCGACGATATCGACGCCTGGTGCGATCCGTTCCTGACCGTGGTCCAGGATCTGGAGACGTTGCTCACGGGAAATCGCATCTTCAAGCAGCGCAACGTCGACATCGGCGTGGTTACGCTGAAGCAGGCCTGGGAGTGGGGTTTTTCCGGCGTGATGGTGCGCGGCTCCGGTGCGGCCTGGGATTTGCGTAAAGCCCAGCCTTACGAATGCTACGCCGAGATGGATTTCGACATTCCGATCGGCAAGAACGGCGACTGCTACGACCGTTACTGCATCCGCATGGAAGAGATGCGCCAGTCGGTGCGCATCATGAAGCAGTGCATCGCCAAGCTGCGCGCGCCTGAAGGGCAGGGGCCCGTCGCTATTCTGGACAGCAAGATCTTCCCGCCGCGGCGCAGCGAGATGAAGCGCTCGATGGAGGCGCTGATCCATCACTTCAAGCTTTACACTGAAGGCTTCCACGTGCCCGCCGGCGAAGTTTATGTGGCGGTGGAAGCGCCCAAGGGCGAGTTCGGCGTCTACCTGGTCGCCGACGGCAGCAACAAGCCCTACAAATGCAAGATCCGCGCGCCGGGCTTTGCGCATCTGCAGGCGATGGATTTCATCTGCAGGGGTCATCTGCTCGCCGACGTCTCGGCCATCCTGGGCTCGCTCGACATCGTGTTCGGAGAGGTCGATCGGTGATCGCGGCGCCGCCCATCCAGTTCGACCGCGCTTCGGGGGCTCTTGAAGGGGCCAACCTGTGGGAGCGGACGGCTGCGCTGGCGCTGGTGACGGGATCGAAAATATCGTCGCATTTTTCGCACCGCGGCTACAACGGCTGCGCCAATCTGCTGCGCAAGACGCTGCCGGACCGCAACATCGCGATCAAGCTCAACGAGGATGCGACGTTCGAGTTTCCCTACGGCGATGGCTACTGGAGCAAGCTGCTCGACCGCTCCTATCGTTACGAAGACGAACTCGAATTGCTGTTCCGACATTCGACCGATGTCGACTACACGCTGCTCGATTGCGGCGCCAACTACGGCTACTGGTCGGTGCTGGTGACGAGCAAGCCATTTGGTTCGCACAAGGCAATCGCCATCGAGCCGTCGTCGGAGAATTTTTCCAAGCTCGCCAATAACGCTGGGGTCAACGGCAATCGCTTTGAGACGTTGAAGTGCGCCATCGGCGCCACCAAAGGGACCGCAAAGCTGTCCGGGACCAAGCACGAGAAGTTCAGCATCGCGGGTGCCGCTGGAAGCGGCTTCGAGACCGTGCCGGTGCTTGCGCTCGACGATCTCCTGGAGGAAGGCAAGATTGCGCGCGGCGGCAAATATCTCATCAAGCTCGATGTCGAGGGCGTCGAGATCGACGCCATCAAGGGCGGCGCGAAGCTGCTCGAGGGCGACAGCGTGATCATGTGCGAAGAACACGGCAACGATCCTGACCACACCGTGTCGCGTTACATTCTCGATCAGACCCCGCTCAAGCTCATCGTCCACGATCCCCTTTCGAACCGCCTTGAAACCGTGACCGAACTTTCGATCCTGGATCGCATCAAGGTTTCATCCCATGTCGGATATAACGTCTTCGGCACCGCGAGCGCGTTCTGGCAGCAACGAATTGCTGTCTTGAACGCCAGCGCCACGCGCCGGATGCAATGAGAGACTGAACACGATGTCCGTTCGCCGCCTTGCACCCAAAGAGGTCCAGCCCGCCAGTTTCACGTTCACGCCGGAAAATCTGGCGTGGGCGAAAGAGCAGATCGCAAAATACCCGGAAGGCCGCCAGGCCTCGGCGGTGATCGCGATCCTGTGGCGGGTTCAGGAACAGCACGATGGGTGGGTTTCGGAAGTGGCGATCCGCGCTGTCGCGGATTTGCTTTCCATGCCCTACATTCGCGTGCTGGAAGTGGCGACCTTCTACACGATGTTCCAGCTACAGCCGGTCGGCAAAAAGGCGCACGTCCAGGTTTGCGGCACGACGCCATGCCGGCTGCGCGGCGCCGCCGATCTCATCGAGGTCTGCCAGAGCCGGATCCACCACGATCCTTTCGAACTCTCCAAAGACGGCAACTTCAGTTGGGAAGAGGTCGAGTGTCTCGGCGCCTGTGTGAATGCGCCGATGGTCCTGATCTGGAAGGACACCTACGAAGACCTGACCAGGGAGAGTCTCGGCAAGGTGCTCGACGGCTTTGCCTCCGGCAAGCGGCCGAAGCCCGGGCCGCAAATCGATCGCCAGTTCTCCGCGCCCGTCGGCGGACCGACCACGCTGAAGGAAACTACCTGATGCTTGAGGACAAGGACCGCATCTTCCAAAACCTCTACGGCCTTCACGACTGGGGCCTTGAGGATGCGCGACGCCGCGGCGCCTGGGACGGCACCAAGGCGATCATCGACAAGGGCCGCGACTGGATCATCAACGAGATGAAGGCGTCCGGCCTGCGCGGCCGCGGCGGGGCGGGCTTTCCGACCGGGATGAAGTGGTCCTTCATGCCGAAGGAATCCAAGGACGGACGCCCGAACTATCTCGTCGTGAATGCCGACGAATCCGAGCCCGGTACCTGCAAGGATCGCGAGATCATGCGGCACGATCCGCATCTCCTGGTCGAGGGTTGCCTGCTCGCAAGCTTCGCGATGGGCGCGCATGCCTGCTACATCTATGTACGTGGTGAGTTCATCCGTGAGCGCGAGCATTTGCAGGCCGCAGTCGATCAGGCCTATGAAGCCAAACTGATCGGCAAGGACAACGAGAACGGCTGGCCGTTCGACCTCTACGTGACCCATGGCGCAGGCGCCTATATCTGCGGCGAAGAAACCGCGCTTCTGGAAAGTCTCGAAGGCAAGAAAGGCCAGCCGCGGCTGAAGCCGCCGTTTCCGGCCAATGTCGGCCTGTTTGGCTGCCCGACGACGGTCAATAACGTCGAGTTCGATCGCGGTCGCCCCCGATATCCTGCGGCGCGGCGCGGCCTGGTTCGCTGCCATCGGCCGGCCGAACAACGTCGGCACCAAACTGTTCTGCATTTCAGGTCACGTCGAGCGTCCCTGCAACGTCGAAGAGGCGATGGGGATTCCGTTCCGTGAATTGATCGAGCGCCATTGCGGCGGCGTTCGCGGTGGCTGGGACAATCTGAAGGCGGTCATTCCCGGCGGCTCGTCGGTGCGCATGGTGCCGGCCGAACAGATCATCGATACGCCGATGGATTTCGATAGCCTCGGCAAGTTGCGTTCCGGGCTCGGCACCGCCGCCGTGATCGTGATGGACAAATCGACTGACCTGATCCGGGCGATCGCGCGCATCTCCTATTTCTACAAGCATGAAAGCTGCGGCCAGTGCACGCCCTGCCGTGAAGGCACCGGGTGGATGTGGCGGGTGCTGACGCGCATGGCGGAAGGCCGCGCGCACAAGCGCGAGATCGATATGCTCCTGGAAGTCACCAAGCAGGTCGAAGGCCACACAATTTGCGCGCTTGGCGACGCCGCCGCGTGGCCGATCCAGGGCCTGATCGCGCATTTCCGTCATGAGATTGAAGAGCGGATCGCTCAATACACGCACAAGGCCGATCTCGACGATCAGGGGATTCTCGACCCCGCGCATATGGTCGCGGCGGAGTAGGACCGATGTCGCAGCCCGCCGCATTTTGGCAGAGATACGGGACGCTGGCGCAGATGGCGCAGGCGAGCGTGGCGCTGCTCGGCTTTGTGGCGATCCTGTTCCAGATCAACGAAATCCGTTCCAACAACCGCGCCGTCAGCGCACGACAGGCATTTCTGGCTTACACGGATCTTGCGTTTAAAAATCCAAAGTTCTCCGAGCCCGATTACGATGCAATCAAGGCCGGAAGCCGCGACCAGCTCGTCCAATACGAAAGCTTCGTATCCTACTTCCTTTATGCGTGCGAGGAAGCCACTGCTGCGTTTGCCGACCGGCGCGAATGGCTTGCCTCCTGCGATTACGACTTGAAGCCGCATCTGCCGTTTCTGTGCGAGAAAAGCCGGGCTGAGCCGGGCTACCTCGCGACCTACAGCACCGTGACTCAGGAATGGGTCAAGATGTCCCTAAAAACCGCCAGCGTCACGCCGCCGGACTGCAAGCTGGGAAAGACTTGAGACAGCAATGACCAAACTCATCGTCGATGGCAAAGAGATCGATGTTCCCGCCGAATTCACGCTGCTGCAGGCGTGTGAGGCTGCAGGCGCCGAAATTCCGCGATTCTGCTACCACGAGCGGCTGTCGATCGCCGGCAATTGCCGGATGTGCCTCGTTGAGGTGAAAGGCGGGCCGAAGCCCGTGGCGAGTTGTGCCTGGGGCGTGCGCGATTGCCGTCCGGGTCCGAAGGGCGAGCCGCCGGAAATCTCCACCCGTTCGCCGATGGTGAAGAAGGCGCGCGAAGGCGTGATGGAATTCCTGTTGATCAACCATCCGCTGGATTGCCCGATCTGCGACCAGGGCGGGGAATGCGATCTGCAAGATCAGGCGATGGGCTACGGCGTCGACACCTCGCGCTTCGCCGAGAACAAGCGCGCGGTCGAGGACAAATATCTCGGTGCGCTGGTGAAGACCTCGATGAACCGGTGCATCCAGTGCACGCGCTGCGTTCGCTTCTCCGCAGAAGTCTGCGGCGCGCCGGAAATGGGCGCGACCGGCCGCGGCGAGGACATGGAGATCACGACCTATCTCGAAAGCG
This sequence comes from uncultured Alphaproteobacteria bacterium, assembly GCA_963775545.1. Taxonomy (GTDB): domain Bacteria; phylum Pseudomonadota; class Alphaproteobacteria; order Rhizobiales; family Xanthobacteraceae; genus Bradyrhizobium. The sequence continues at coordinate 118,540 of CAVZJE010000011.1, read as the reverse complement.
CGCTGACCTCGGAGTTGCAGGGCAATCTCGTCGATATCTGCCCGGTGGGCGCGCTGACCTCTAAACCTTACGCATTCGCCGCGCGGCCCTGGGAGTTGGGCAAGACCCAATCCGTCGACGTGATGGATGGCGTGGGCTCGGCGATCCGCGTCGATACCCGCGGCCGCGAGGTGATGCGGATCCTGCCGCGCGTCAACGAAGCGGTGAACGAGGAATGGATTTCCGACAAGACTCGCCACATCGTCGACGGCCTGCGCGCGCAGCGGCTTGACCGTCCCTACATTCGCGAAAACGGTCAGCTTCGCGCCGTCTCCTGGCAGCAGGCCTTTGCCGCCATCGCCGCCAGGATTTCCCGGACCGACGGCAAGCGGATCGGCGCCATCGCCGGCGATCTCGCCGCGGTGGAAGAGATGTTTGCGCTGAAGGAGCTGCTGGCGAAATTCGGCTCGGTCAATCTGGCCGTGCAGGGCAGCGACGCCTTCGATCCGAACGCGGGACGCGCGTCCTATATTTTCAATCCGACCATTGCAGGCATCGACCAGGCGGACGCGCTTCTGATCGTGGGTTCGAACCCGCGCAAGGAAGCTGCCGTTCTCAATGCGCGCATCCGCAAGCGCTGGCGCACCGGTCAGCTCAAGGTCGGTGTGATCGGCGCGCGGGCGGATCTGGTCTATGCCCACGACTATATCGGCGCGGGGACGGAGTTGCTTGGCGATCTCGCCGCGGGCAAACATTCCTTTGCCGAGGTCCTCAAGAACGCTGAGAAACCGATCGTGCTGGTCGGCGCCGATGCGTTCACGCGGCATGACGGTGCAGCGGTGCTGGCGCTGGCCGCGAAGCTGGCGTTGGACGTCGGCGCGGTCAAGGACGGCTGGAACGGCTTTGCGGTCCTGCAAAACACCGCCTCGCGCGCCGGCGCGCTCGATATCGGCTTTGCTGCAGGCGCCGGCGCCCTGAACGCAGCGCAGATGACGACATTCGGCACACTGGACGTACTGTTCTTGCTTGGCGCGGATGAAGTGAAGGTGCCGGACGGCACGTTCGTCGTTTATATCGGCACCCACGGCGATGCCGGCGCGCACCGCGCCGACGTGATCCTGCCGGGCGCGGCCTATACCGAAAAGTCCGGCATCTTCGTCAATACCGAGGGCAGGGCCCAGATGGCCAACCGGGCGGGCTTTCCTCCCGGAGAGGCGCGGGAAGACTGGGCGATCATCCGCGCGCTCTCGGATGTGCTGGCCAAGAAGCTGCCTTACGATTCTCTTGCAGCGCTGCGCCAGGCGATCTTCAAGGCGGTACCGCACCTGATGCGGCTCGATCAGATCGAGGCCGGCAACGCGGCTGACCTCAAGACGCTTGCGGGCCGCGCCGGCAACGTCGAGAAGGTGCCGTTCAAAGCCTCGACTGCGGACTTCTATCTGACCAACCCGATTGCGCGGGCGTCTGCCGTGATGGCGGAATGCTCGCGTCTTGCTTCCGGGCACGTGCTGACGGCAGCGGAGTGAACTGATGGCCGAATTCTGGACCTCCACGCTGTGGCCGCTGATCATCATGGTCGCCGAGAGCCTGTTGCTGCTCGTGGTGCTCCTGATCGCAGTCGCCTACATCCTGCTCGCCGACCGCAAGATCTGGGCGGCGGTGCAGATCCGCAGGGGTCCCAACGTGGTGGGGCCGTGGGGCCTGTTCCAGTCCTTCGCCGACCTCCTCAAATTCGTCCTGAAGGAGCCGATCATTCCGGCGGGCGCCAACAAGGGCGTGTTCCTGCTGGCGCCGCTGGTTTCCTGCGTGCTCGCGCTTGCGGCCTGGGCGGTGATCCCGACCAGTCTCGGCTGGGTGATCTCCGATATCAATGTCGGCGTTCTCTACATCTTCGCGATCTCCTCGCTGTCGATCTACGGCATCATCATGGCCGGCTGGTCGTCGAACTCGAAGTATCCGTTCCTCGCGGCGCTCCGCTCGGCGGCGCAGATGGTGAGTTACGAAGTCTCGATCGGGTTTGTGATCATCACGGTGCTGCTGTGCGCCGGCACGCTCAATTTGTCGGGGGTGGTCGAGGCGCAGAACACCCGTGGCCTTGCGAGCCTGATCGGCCTGCCACAGCTCACGATCCTGAACTGGTATGTGTGGCCGCTGTTTCCGATGTTCGTCGTGTTCTACGTCTCGTCGCTCGCGGAAACCAACCGTCCGCCGTTTGATCTCGTGGAAGCGGAGTCCGAGCTGGTCGCGGGCTTCATGGTCGAATACGGCTCGACGCCCTATCTTCTGTTCATGCTCGGCGAATACGTCGCGATCACCACGATGTGCGCGATGGCGACCATTCTGTTCCTCGGCGGCTGGTTGCCGCCGGTGAACTTGCCGCCCTTTACCTGGGTGCCGGGGATCATCTGGTTCGCGCTAAAATTGTTTTTCATGTTCTTCCTGTTTGCGATGGCGAAGGCCATCGTGCCGCGCTACCGCTACGACCAGTTGATGCGTCTTGGCTGGAAGGTGTTCCTGCCGCTGTCGCTCGCTATGGTCGTCATCGTTGCGGGCGTGCTGCAATTGGCGGGGATTGCGCCGAAATGAGGTCGCTATGAGTATCAACATCAACGCCACCGCCCGCTCGCTTCTGCTGTCGGAATTCGTATCGGCGTTCTTTCTCGCCATGCGATATTTCTTCAAGCCGAAGCCGACGTTGAACTACCCGTTCGAAAAGGGACCGATCTCGCCGCGGTTTCGCGGCGAGCATGCGCTGCGCCGCTATCCGAACGGCGAAGAACGCTGCATCGCGTGCAAGCTCTGCGAGGCGATCTGTCCGGCGCAGGCGATCACGATCGAAGCCGGCCCGCGGCGCAACGACGGCACCCGCCGCACGGTGCGCTACGACATCGACATGGTGAAATGCATCTATTGCGGGCTGTGCCAGGAGGCCTGTCCGGTCGATGCGATCGTCGAGGGGCCGAATTTCGAATTCGCCACCGAGACGCGCGAGGAACTCTACTATGACAAGGCGAAGCTGCTCGCCAATGGTGATCGCTGGGAGCGTGAAATCGCCCAGTCGATCGCGCAAGACGCGCCGTACCGGTGAGGTGAGGAACGTGGTTTTGGAGATGCACCTATTCGCCATGCGCACAGTCTGCTCTCTCCCCCACAGGGGGGGAGGGAACGCAGCGGCGTTCGTGGACGGGAGTTTCGCATGATCCTTCCGGCCCTGTTCTTCTATCTATTCGCGGGCATCTGCGTGGCCTCCGCGGTGATGGTGATTGTCTCGCGCAATCCCGTGCACTCGGTGCTGTTCCTGATCCTCGCCTTCGTGAACGCCTCTGGCCTGTTTGTGCTGATGGGCGCGGAATTCCTGGCGATGATCCTGGTCGTCGTCTATGTCGGTGCCGTCGCGGTGCTGTTCCTGTTCGTGATCATGATGCTCGACGTGGACTTCGCCGAGCTGCGTGAGGGCTTCATCGAATACCTGCCGGTCGGGCTTGTGATCGGCGGCATATTCCTCGCCGAACTGCTGCTGGTTGGCGGCGGCTGGGTGATCAGCCCGAACGTCGCCAAGTCGATCACCTCGGCAATCCCGGCCAATGTCAGCAACACCGAAGCCTTGGGCCTCGTGCTCTATACGAAATACATCCACTACTTCCAGATTGCCGGCATGGTGCTCCTGGTCGCCATGATCGGCGCCATCGTGCTGACGCTGCAGCACAAGGCGGGCGTCAAGCGGCAGGATATCAACGTACAGAATGCGCGGACCCCCGAACTTGCCATGGGCATCCGTAAGGTGGCGTCCGGGCAGGGCTTGCAGGACGCAGACTCGGCGGAGTGGGTGCAATGACAATCGGTCTTGGACACTATCTCGCGGTCGGCGCCATCCTGTTCACGTTAGGGATTCTCGGCATTTTCCTCAATCGCAAGAACATCATCGTCATTCTGATGTCGATCGAGCTGATCCTGCTCGCCGTCAACGTCAACCTGGTGGCGTTTTCGACGTTCATCGGCGACATCGTAGGCCAGGTGTTCGCGCTGCTGGTGCTGACGGTGGCGGCCGCCGAAGCCGCAATCGGACTTGCGGTTCTCGTCGTCTACTACCGCAATCGCGGCTCCATCGCGGTTGAAGACGTCAATCTGATGAAGGGCTAACCCTCCACATGATCCAGGCAATTGTTTTTCTGCCGTTGATCGGCGCCATCATTGCGGGAGCCATCTCGATATTTGGCGCGCATGCGCGCAATCCCAGTGGCGACGAGGTCGAGCATCACGGTGACGCACACGGCGGCGATGTGCATGCTACGGAAGGCCATGGCGACGATCACGGTCACGACGATCATCATGCGGTCGAGCCAGCGGCGGCGGGGTCACGCGCCGCCGAACTGATCACCACGGGCCTGCTGCTGCTGGCGGCCGGCCTGTCGTGGGCGACGTTGATCGACGTCGGCTTCTATCACCATGATGCCAGGATCGCTTTGTTCCCATGGATCAATTCGGGCGACCTTCAGGTATCCTGGTCATTGCGCGTCGACACGCTGACCGCGGTGATGCTGGTTGTCGTCAATACCGTGTCCTCGCTCGTCCACCTCTATTCGATCGGTTACATGGACGAGGACCCGTACCGGCCGCGGTTCTTCGGCTATCTCTCGCTGTTCACCTTCGCCATGCTGATGCTGGTGACCGCTGATAACCTCGTGCAGCTGTTCTTCGGCTGGGAGGGCGTGGGTCTGGCGAGCTATCTGCTGATCGGCTTCTGGTACCAGAAGCCGTCGGCGAATGCGGCGGCGATCAAGGCCTTCGTGGTCAACCGGGTGGGCGATTTCGGTTTTGCGCTCGGCATTTTTGCCGTGTTCATGCTGATCGGATCGATCGACTTCGACACCATTTTTGGGGCAGCTCCAGGCCTCACTGGCAAAACCATCGACTTTTTCGGCTGGCATGCCGATGCGCTGACCTTGACCTGCCTGCTGCTGTTCATGGGGGCGATGGGCAAGTCGGCGCAGTTCCTGCTGCACACCTGGTTGCCCGACGCGATGGAGGGTCCGACGCCGGTCTCCGCGCTGATCCACGCCGCGACTATGGTCACTGCCGGTGTGTTCATGGTCGCGCGGTTGTCGCCACTGTTTGAACTGGCGCCGAACGCGCAGGCCTTCATCATGTTCATCGGCGGGACGACAGCCTTCTTCGCCGCGACCATTGGTCTGGTCCAGAACGACATCAAGCGTATTGTCGCTTATTCGACCTGTTCGCAGCTTGGCTACATGTTCGTGGCGATGGGAGCAGGCGCCTATTCCGTCGGCATGTTCCACCTGTTCACCCACGCCTTCTTCAAGGCGCTGTTGTTCTTGGGTTCCGGCTCGGTGATCTACGCCATGCATCACGAGCAGGACATCCGCAACATGGGCGGGCTGTGGCGCAAGATTCCCTACACGTTCGCGGTGATGTGCATTGGCACGCTGGCGCTGACGGGCTTTCCCATGTTCGCCGGCTATTTCTCCAAGGATGCGATCATCGAATCCGCCTATGCCTCGCACAACGCGTTCGCGACCTACGCCTACTTCCTGACGGTGGTCGCGGCGGGCCTGACGTCGTTCTATTCCTGGCGGCTGATCTTCAAGACCTTCTTCGGCGAGCCGCATGATCAGGAGCATTATGAGGCAGCACATGAAAGCCCGCTGTGGATGTTAATCCCCATCGGCGTGCTTGCCGTTGGATCCATTCTCGCCGGGTTTCCCTTCAAGGAGCTGTTCACCAGCCCGCATGGCGTCGAAGAATTCTTCCGCGAGTCCGTGAAGATGAATCCGCACATCCTCGAAGACATGGAGCACATGCCGTATCTGTTGGGGCAAATGCCGAGCGTGATGATGCTGCTTGGTTTGGCGGTGGCCTATCTGTTCTACATCCGTCGGCCGTATCTGCCGGTCGAACTGGCCAGACAGCAGCCGCTGCTGTACCAGTTCCTGCTCAACAAGTGGTACTTCGACGAGCTCTATGACCTGATCTTCGTTCGCCCGACGAAGTGGATCGGACATTTCCTCTGGAAGGTCGGCGACGGCAAGATCATCGATGGGTTGGGTCCGGACGGCGTATCGGCGCGGGTGCTTGACGTGACCCGGAACGCCATCAAGCTTCAGACCGGCTATCTCTATCACTACGCCTTCGCCATGCTGATCGGCGTGGCCGGCTTCATCACCTGGTTCATTTTTGGCGTGGGAGGCTAGTCGATGACGACCTGGCCCATTCTTTCGGTCGTTACCTTCCTGCCTACGGTCGGCGCGCTCCTGATTTATCTCGTCAGGGGCGACGACGACGCGGCGCGGCGCAATGCGCGCTGGATCGCGCTCTGGACCACGCTGGTGACGTTTGCGGTGTCGCTGATCCTGGTTATGCGCTTCGATCCGGCGCAGGCGGACTTTCAGTTCGTCGAGAAGGCGCCGTGGCTTGCCAACGCCATCACCTATCACATGGGCGTAGACGGCATTTCGCTGCCGTTTGTGATTCTGACCACGGCCTTGATGCCGTTCTGCATCATCGCGAGCTGGAAGTCGGTCACGTTGAGGGTTCGCGAATACATGATGGCGTTTCTGCTTCTGGAAACGCTGATGGTCGGCACCTTCTCGGCGCTCGACCTCGTGCTGTTCTATCTGTTCTTTGAAGGCGGCCTGATCCCGATGTTCCTGATCATCGGAGTGTGGGGCGGACCGCGCCGGGTCTATGCTTCCTTCAAGTTCTTCCTCTACACGTTCCTCGGCTCCGTCCTGATGCTGCTCGCGATCATGGCGCTGTACTGGAACGCCGGCACCACCGACATCCCGACCCTGATGCACACGGCGGTTCCGCGCTCGCTGCAGACATGGGCGTGGTTCGCGTTCCTGGCGTCCTTTGCGGTGAAAATGCCGATGTGGCCGGTTCACACCTGGTTGCCGGATGCGCATGTGGAAGCGCCCACCGCCGGCTCGGTCATCCTAGCCGCCATTCTCCTGAAGATGGGCGGCTATGGCTTCCTGCGCTTCTCGCTGCCGATGTTCCCGCTGGCGTCGCATGAGTTCGCGCCGCTGATTTTCTCGCTCTCGGTGATCGCGATCATCTACACTTCGCTGGTCGCCTTGATGCAGGAAGATATCAAGAAGCTCATCGCCTATTCGTCGGTGGCCCATATGGGCTTCGTCACCATGGGAATCTTCGCCGGCACCACGCAAGGTGTTGCGGGCGGCGTCTTCCAGATGATCTCGCACGGCATCGTGTCCGGCGCGCTGTTCCTCTGCGTCGGCATCGTCTACGACCGCATGCATACCCGCGAAATTGCCGCCTATGGCGGACTGGTCAACCGCATGCCGCTCTACGCGCTGGTGTTCATGGTCTTCACCATGGCCAATGTCGGTCTGCCCGGTACCTCCGGTTTCGTCGGCGAATTCATGACACTGATCGGCACGTTCAAGGTCTCGATTCCGACCGCAGCGTTGGCGACGACTGGCGTGATCCTGTCGGCGGCCTATGCGCTGTGGCTCTATCGCAAGGTGGTGTTCGGCGCGCTGGTCAAGCCGTCGTTGGCCTCCATCAAGGATCTCACATTCCGCGAGAGCCTGATGCTGATGCCGCTGGTTGCGCTCACCATCTTGTTCGGGTTCTACCCCAAGCCGGTGCTCGACATGTCGGCGACCTCGGTGCAGCAACTCGTCAACAACTACAATACCGCAGTGACGGCCGTGAAGGCTGCATCGCTAGCACACTAAGACTGGACAGAGTGCCATGAGCTTTGAGAGCGCAGGTTATCAATTGCTGCCCGTACTGCCGGAGCTCGTTCTGGCGGTGGGCGCCATGGCGCTGTTGATGCTCGGGGCCTATCGCGGCGTGCGCACGACGGGCCTCGTCACCGGGCTTGCGCTCGTCCTACTCGTGATCGTTGGCGTTTTGGAACTGACGCTGCCGGTCGGCAAGTTGACGACCTTCAACGGCAGCTTCATCGTCGACGACTTCGCCCGCTTCCTGAAGATTCTGGCGCTGATCGGTTCGGCCGCGACACTTCTCCTTTCGGTCGAGTTTCTGGCCGACCCGTCCCGGCGCATCTTCGAATATTCCATCCTGGTGCTGCTTTCGACGCTCGGCATGATGGTTTTGATCTCGGCGGGCGATCTCATCATGCTCTATCTCGGGCTTGAGCTGATGAGTCTCGCGCTCTACGTGGTCGCCGCCTCTAACCGCGACGACGCCAAATCGACCGAAGCAGGCTTGAAGTATTTTGTGCTGGGCGCGCTGTCCTCGGGCATGCTGCTCTACGGCGCCTCCCTGATCTATGGCTTTACCGGCACGGTCAGCTTTGCCGGCATCGCGGCTGTGGCCAAGACCGGCAGCATCGGTATTGTGTTTGGCATCGTATTCCTGCTCGCGGGGCTTTGCTTCAAGGTTTCGGCGGTGCCCTTCCATATGTGGACGCCCGACGTCTATGAAGGTGCGCCGACACCGGTTACGGCATTCTTTGCTTCCGCCCCGAAGGTCGCGGCGTTAGCGGTCTTTACCCGCGTTGCGCTAACGGCTTTCCCGGGCATCACGTTGCAGTGGCAGCAGATCGTGGTGTTCGTTTCAATCGCCTCGATGGCGCTAGGGTCGTTCGCGGCGATCGGCCAGACCAATATCAAGCGCCTGATGGCGTATTCCTCGATCGGGCACATGGGCTTTGCGCTGGTCGGCCTTGCTGCCGGTACGGCCGAAGGCGCCCAGGGCGTGCTGGTCTATATCGCGATCTATGTGGCGATGACGCTCGGCAGCTTCTCGGTCATCCTGGCGATGAAGCGCAACGGTCACCATGTCGAAAACATCAGCGATTTTGCGGGCCTCTCCCGCACCAATCCGCTGCTCGCTTTCTTCTTTGCCATGCTGCTGTTTTCGCTGGCCGGCGTGCCGCCGCTCGCTGGCTTCTTCGGCAAGTTCTACGTGTTCGTCGCAGCGATTAAGGCCGGCCTGTTCACGCTCTCGGTGATCGGCGTCCTGACCAGCGTGATCGGTGCCTATTATTACCTCTCGATTATCAAGGTGATGTATTTCAACGAGCCGCTGGCCCAGCTCGATCCGGTGCGCGTGGAATTGCGCGCGGTGCTGGCGGTTGCTGGCCTCTTCAATATCTTTTTCTTTGTTTATCCCGGACCGCTGGTGAGCATGGCTTCAGCAGCGGCCAAATCACTTTTTTAGATGGCATTCACGCTCGGACCGCACGCCAAATCGGCCGGCTATCGACTAGCAAGCTTCGATCAGATCGGCTCGACCAATTCCGAAGCCATGGCGCAAGCGCGCGCGGGCGAACGCGGACCGATATGGTTTGTCACGGCCGAGCAAACCGCCGGCCGCGGGCGACGGCACCGGCCGTGGATCGCGCCGCGCGGTAACCTCGCCAGCAGTGTCCTCGAAACCATCGAGGTTGCGCCTGCGGTTGCGGCAACGCTCGGCTTTGCCGCGGGCCTCGCGCTGGAGGCAGCACTTCGGGCCGTGGCCGGCCCGGCTTCCGTTAAATTTTCACTGAAATGGCCCAACGACGTGCTGGCCGGGCAGGCGAAGCTCTCCGGTGTCCTGCTGGAGGCGGAGGCGATACCGGGTAAGGGGCTTGCCGTGGTGGTCGGCATGGGGACCAATATCATTGCTGCGCCGGAAGGGACGCCGACGCCTGCGACCTCGCTTAGAGCGATGGGCGTTGAGACCGGCGCGGAGCAGCTTTTTTCAGCGCTATCGGACAGCTGGGCCGAATGCCGGGGCATCTGGGATCAGGGGCGCGGCTTTGGCGAAATTCGCCGGCGCTGGCTGGCGCTCGCGGCGGAACTCGGACAGCCTGTCGCCGTCCATAACGGCAATGCCACGGTGTCCGGCATCTTCGACACCATCGATAACACGGGCTGCATGATCGTAAGAACTTCAACCGGCGACAGAGTCCCGATTTCGGCCGGCGACGTGCATTTCGGCGCGGCCGCTTCTGCGGGAGCGGCCTAGTGTCCCGGTTCGAACATTCGCACCCAGTTGCGGCGCCTTGTTTTGCGAATGTTCGAACCAATGGGACACTAAAATCCAATATTTTGATGCGGTTTGGGATTTGACATTCGCCATGACAACTCGCGGGAACACTGAAGCGAATGTCAAATCCACCGCATCGGTGGCGCAGGACGACGAGTTCACATTTGCCCCGCTTGGGGGCGTCGGCGAGATCGGCATGAACCTGTCGATCTACGGCTTCGGCAATCGCCGTCAGCGCGCGTGGCTGGCGGTCGATCTCGGCGTTTCCTTCGGCGACGAGGAGCATCTGCCGGGTATCGACACCATCATGCCCGACATCTCCTTTCTCGTGAAGGAGCGGAAGAATCTGGTCGGGCTCGTGCTGACGCACGCGCACGAAGATCATTTTGGCGCCATCATCGACCTCTGGCCAAAGCTGAAATGCCCGGTCTACGCCACGAAGTTCAGCGCGGCACTGTTCGAGGCCAAATGCGCTTCGGAGCGCAATCCGCCGAAAATCCCGGTTACCGTGGTGCCCTCCGGCGGGCGGATCGAGCTGGGTCCCTTTGGCGTCGAGTTCATTCCGGTGGCGCACTCGATTCCTGAATCGCACGCGTTGGCCATTCATACGGCGGCGGGGGTCGCCCTGCATACCGGCGACTGGAAGCTCGATCCGACGCCGGTCACCGGCCCGCCAACCGACGAGCGCCGGTTGCGCGAACTCGGTGACGCCGGCGTGCTGGCTCTGATTGGCGATTCCACCAACGCTGTGCGAGACGGCCGTTCGCCATCGGAAACCGAAGTCGCCAAGACCATCACCGAACTGGTGAAGGCGGCCAAGGGCCGGGTCGCCGTGACGACATTTGCGTCGAATGTTGCGCGGCTGCGCGCGGTTGCCGATGCGGCGCGGCTTTCCGGTCGCGAGGTGGTGGTGGTCGGACGCGCGATGGAGCGCGTCGTTCAGGTGGCGCGGGAGACCGGCTATCTCGACGGGGTACAGAGTTTTCGTGGGCCCGACCTCTACGGCCATTTTCCGCCCGACAAGGTGCTGGCGCTGTGTACCGGCAGCCAGGGCGAGCCGCGCGCGGCGCTGTCGCGCATCGCCAACGACGATCATCCGCAAGTGACGCTCAACAAGGGCGACTGCGTGATCTTTTCCTCACGCACCATCCCCGGCAACGAGAAGGCGGTAGGCTCCATCATCAATGGCCTGATCACGCAGGGGATCGAAGTCATCACTGACCGGACCCATCTCGTGCATGTATCCGGTCACCCGCGCCGCGACGAATTGAAGGACATGATCGGCTGGGTACGCCCGCAACTGCTCATTCCCGTGCATGGCGAAGCGCTGCATCTGTTCGAGCACGCCAAGCTGGCGCGCTCGGTCGGCGTTCCCAAAGTGTTGATCTGCCGCAACGGCGACCTGGTCAAACTCGGGCCCAGTGAGCCCGGAATTATCGAGGAGTTGCCCTCGGGCCGGCTCTACAAAGACGGTAATATTCTGGAGGACTCCAAATCGCGCGCTGTCGTCGAACGGCGGCGCATGGCGTTCGCCGGATGCGCCTTCGTTGCCATTGCGGTGGACGAAAAAGGCGAGCTCGCCGATGATCCCGAGATCGACCTGATCGGAATTCCCGAAAAGAACATGGCGGGAGAGGTCATCGACGAAATCGTGTTCGATGCCGTGGTCTCGACGGTGGAGGGGCTGCCGCGTGTGCGGCGGCGCGATCCGGACGCGCTGGCGGAATCGGTGCGGCGGACCGTGCGTGCCGCCGTGAATGAGCAATGGGGAAAGAAGCCGCTGTGCTTCGTTCACGTGCTCACGGTGTAAACCAGTTTTTGCGAAGACGGCGGTGCCAAGCTATAACGGAGCCGGAGAAAGCACGATGTTGGGCCGGCTCAATCACGTGGCAATTGCGGTCAAGGACGCCGAGAAGGCAGCCAGGATCTATGGCGCCGCGTTCGGCGCCGAGATTTCTCAGGCGGTGCCGTTGCCGGAGCACGGCGTCATCACCGTTTTCGTCACCTTGCCCAACACCAAGATCGAATTCATTCAGCCGCTAGGTGAGGCGTCGCCGATCGCCAAATTTCTCGAGCGCAACGCCGACGGCGGCATTCACCACATCTGCTACGACGTGCCTGATATCATCGTCGCGCGCGACCGCCTGATCAAGGAGGGTGCGCGGGTGCTCGGCGACGGCGTTCCCCGGATCGGCGCGCACGGCAAGCCCGTGCTCTTCCTGCACCCGAAGGATTTTTCCGGCGCGCTCGTCGAAATCGAACAGGCCTGACTAGTGCGGCGAATTTGAAGTTCCTATTAGTATCGCGGCAAATTCGTGATAGGAACTTCAAATTCAAAGCCGCACTAGAACGAATAGGTTGCTAGAGCTCCTTTGATTCCGAAGTTCGCATCGGAGGTCCGTGGCGATTGCTTGCGAACTTCGGAATCGGAGCGCTAGCCATGGTCTATACCATCTCAACCGGGTTTGCGATTTACTTTGTCCTGTGGTGGCTCGTGCTGTTCCTGACGTTGCCATTCGGCATTCGGAGCCAGCATGAAGACGGCGGCGGCAGTCCCGGCACTGATCCGGGCGCGCCGGTCTCGAGTCAGATGGGCCGCAAGCTGATCTGGACGACGCTGTTGTCGGCTGTGTTTTATGCCGTCGGCATGGCCGCTTACTACGAGGGTTTTCTGAACATCGATCGATTGTCGAAAATGATGGGCGTGTCATTCTGAACGTCCTGTGCAGGCGCACTATTCGTTATTGGGGGGAAACGATGTGGTTTCAGCGGATCATTTCCGGGCTGCTGGTGCTTGCGATCGCCGGGCTTGCGGTCGCGTTGTATCTGGATTTCAGAATCAACACCCAGCTTCAAACGATGAAGAGCTTTGTCGAGGGCTACGTGTTCGCCGATGCCGTTGCGGCCTGTGAAAAAGCATCAGGTACCACGCCTTTCAAATGGAATGGCGGCGCCAATACCAGGGTGATTGGCCTGAATTCGGTGAAAACAGACAAGTACAACATCGTCTCGAGCTACACGCTGTTTGCCGACGGCGAATATTGCGACTTCGATCCGATCAAGAAGAAAGCCAATATCGGCTCCAACTTCCTCGAGCGTGAGTAATCGGCGCTCGGAATTTTCCGGCTAATGGAAATAAAAAAGGAGCAGGGCTTCGAAAGCCCTGCTCCAAAAATTGTGTCGACCCTGTTTTCCCGTATCGTTGATTGATCTTGATTGACGGGGCGACGCTGCTTTTGCGCGTCAGGGCTCCTCCCGAGACTTGGACCACCAGACATTGACCTTGCGGCCGGTCTGAGGCCGGTAGTCGTAGACCATAATCCCAGCCGTGTCATCCGCTTCGGCAACGATTGTTCAAAATTGCAGCATGCTGTGAAATGAATGGAATTTCGGCATTTGAAACTCAAATTGCGGTATTTCGGTAGTCTATTGAAGGGCTGATCCGGGGGCGGTCCGGGCGGCTCCGAGCGTGCCTCAATGCATGTGCGCAGCCATATCGTTCGCGGGCGCCATGATGCCGAGCAAGCCGACGATGCAGACGATCACGAGCCCCAACGCTATCTCGACCAGCGCGCTGCGAATGAGCCTTTGAGCCATGCCGGAGGCTTCGTCTGCGGGGCTATTGGAAAGCCGCGGCAGCAGGTATTGCCGGTTGACGCCGGCCAGAGAGACCATGGCAGCGACTAGCACGACCTTGAGCAGCAGGAGACGCCCATAGCTGGTGTCGATCAGGCTGTGCATGCCGCCCAACAGGAACGCGGCGTTGACGGTTCCACTGACAAGCAAGACTCCGACGGCGAGAATGCCGAGGCTGGAAAAGCGGCTCCCGGCGCGGGCTGCCGCCAACGCCCAGCCGTCTTCCTGGAAGCGGCTGAGATAGACGAGCAGCAGAACGAGAGGGATCAGAGCGCCAAGCCAGAGGCCGGCGGCAATCAAATGCAGGAAGTCGGCGGTGAGATGAATGTTCTGCCAGAAACCGACGCCTTCGGCCCCATGGCCGGCAAAGGCCAGGGAACCCAGATAGGCGCTGGCGAGCAGGCCGGAGAGGATCGTCAGGCCGCGAGCCGTCCGCGCGGTGCCTGCGTTCCGGCACAGCCACAGGCACGCCGCCAGCAGGACGCCGAACAACAATCGCATTTGCCAGGCGAGGCCGAATTGTGTTTGCGACAACACCAGCCAGACCGTGCCGTCGGTGATGACGTTGTCGAAATTCTTGTGACCGATGCGCATGGACAGCAGCCACAGCCACGCCAGCGCGGACGCGATCGATACTGCGAGGCTGATCCAGAGAATCGTCCCAGTCGACGATCGGAAGGAAGCCTGAGCCGCACGGAATGGCGGCTTCATTCGCCAAATCGGGGCGACGATGAAGAGATCAAAAAAGATGATGCCTGCGACGATCACAGTCGACGCCAGGTGAAAATCCCGCACGATAATCAACGGATCGATCAACATGCCCTCCATGTCGTGCGGAGTTCCGGGCAAACGAGGCGCGAGCCCCCCGTCAGGGGCGATAGCTCGTGTGCTGAAATGGACCTAAGCCGCCCGCGCCATCTCATTTTCCGACCTGAAAGGTGAAGTTGCCTTCGGTCGAATGAGTATCTACGGACAGCACATGCCAGCGCACCCTGTAGGTTCCCGGTGGCAACGGCTTCAGGCCGATCCGCATGGTGGTTGCGCTGACATTCGGCTTGCCTTGATCGACGCGTGCACCCTTGGCGTCGCTGACCTCGACCTCACTGAAGGCGGGTTCGATATTTTGCGAGAAAAACAGAACGACCTCTTTCGGTGCTGTCGGCGTCGTGCTTCCGACCCGCGGTTCGGCGTGGTCGAGAAAAGCGTGGGCGTGAGCCGTGCTCGCGGCCGCGAGCGCAAGAAGAGCCGTCATTGCAAGAGTTGGGATGCGCATCGGATTTACCTCAAAAAGTCATTTTGCGGGGAGTGGTCGTTCCTCCGAACAATGGTTGTCCAATGGTCGATGGGAACATGTCGTCGAGATAAAGGTGCAGCTGGCCGAGAACACCGACCCCCGTGCCGCTTGCGCGGTTGACCGGGATCATGGCCTCGAGCCCGACCTGGAAAGTGCTTCCGATATAGATGACGCCGGGATTGACCGTACCGGTGGTCGTGTAGGGATTGCCGAAATTGTTGGCGACCGGCGTGCTCAGGCTCAACTCGACGATCGGAATCAGGTGGTTGATGAAGTCGGGAAGTCCGAGATCGATGATCTCCGATTTCAGATAGGGCATGCTGTATTGCAGCGAGGCGCCATAGACGAGTTGCTGAGGGATAAAGGCGTTCTGGGTGAAGTCGAAAGAGTTCGTGGGAACCTGATAGCCAACCTGTCCGGTCACCGCGAATGCGCGGAACCAGGAGAAGTTCGAAGGCAGATCGCCAAAACCCTTGCCGACATAAATTGTTGGCGTCAGGAGACTATAGTCGGTGGCAAAGCCCGATCCGGTAGAGCCGGTGCGTCCCCAGTCGACGATCACGCCAGAGAGGATTGCGAGCTCATGCTCGCGGTCTTTGAGAACCTGATACTGGAATGTGGTTTCGAAATTGCCAAATCCCTGCGTCAGAGTGCCGTTGGGCTGACGAAGCGACGTCCAGTCCTGGCTGACCGTTACGCCGAAATTCTCGGTGATCCGCTTGGAGAAATCGAACCCGAGATCCAACTGCGAGGCAGGCGGCACATCGGCGGTCTGCGACCATGTCACCGTTGGAAGTGACATTTCGTCGGCGACGCAGGGGTCGTCGGTCGCCAGTGTCGCCGGAAAGAAGCGGGCGCCGACCAAGCAGTGGGCGAAGGCGTCTGTGGTGAATGCGGTAGCAAGACCCGCAAGCGCAAGGGTAGGCAGCAAGTGTCGGGACATGAGGATTTCCCCGGTCAGAAAACGTGAACGCAAGTTTGGACGGCCCAACAGGACCGGATTGCATCACGCGCTGAGCGGAGGGCCTCTCGGGCGGGCGACCGAGTACTGGGATGCCGAAGGCAGGCGTAGCGCGCGCCCTGACTGACGTAATTTGCGAAACTCGCGGTCGGCGAACGCAACGGTTACGGGCTCTTGCGCATCAAGAAGATGGAATGCCCCTGAGAAGCACTGCAGGCAGTGTTGATGCGCGGGGTGTTTTGTCTGGTCGGCAGGCGCAACAGG
The DNA here is from genome assembly GCA_963775545.1 of uncultured Alphaproteobacteria bacterium. Taxonomy (GTDB): domain Bacteria; phylum Pseudomonadota; class Alphaproteobacteria; order Rhizobiales; family Xanthobacteraceae; genus Bradyrhizobium. Next base: position 102,422 of record CAVZJE010000011.1, on the reverse strand, counting down.
GCTGCCGTCCGCGTTATGCTGACAAAGCTGAGAGAACGATATTTCGTCGAGGACGGATGCCTGGGCAGTCTGGCTTCCCAATACCGTCAGCAGCAGCGGCTGCATGACCAGCGCATAGATCGCAAGGATGCCGACCAGCCTTCGCCAGAATGGTCGCCGCTTCAAACTTGCTTGATCTGGTCCGGTTTGCATGCTGACAAGCGTATGTTGCTATACAGGGTCCGGGACGGGGTTAAGTTCCGACGTGTTCGAAAGTCGATTCGAGCAGGCTTGACCAACGCACCGCCGAACCGTCGCCGTCAGTATAGTAGGCGGCTCAGGTGTGGCAACCCCGGCCGCGCGGCCCTTGTGGCGGCGCCCGCGAAAAGAAAAATTGGCAGACATGGAATATCTCATGAAAAAGACCCTCCGCGCGCTTTCGAGCCTCGTGTTTATGGCAGTTCTCATCGCTGCGCCCGCTTCCGCCGATGAGGTCAAAGCCGGCGATCTCGTCATCACGCAAGCCTGGAGCCGGGCGACGCCTGGCGGCGCCAAGATCGGTGGCGGCTATCTCACCATCGCGAATAACGGCAAGACAGCGGACCGGCTGGTGGGTGGTACGTCGGATATCGCCAGCAAGGTCGAAGTGCATGAGATGTCGATGGACAACGGCGTCATGAAAATGCGCCCCGTGGAGGGAGGCTTGACCATCGATCCCGGCAAGACCGTCAAGCTTGCACCGAGCGGCTATCACCTGATGATCATGGACCTGAAGACGCCGTTGAAGCAGGGCGAGAAGGTGCCCGTCACGCTCAACTTCGAAAAGGCCGGCAAGGTTTCGATTGTGCTCGACGTCGGGAGCATCGGCGCCATGGGCCCCGCTGCAGTGGGGACTTCACCGGGCCAGATGGACATGAAGAAGACGCCTGATCATTCCGGCATGAAGATGTAATAACCGGCCGCAAAACGGCCGGAAATTCGCTTTTCGTCAGCGGTTTTTACGGGCCCGCGCCCTTGTGTTTTGCCATCCGATCCGGTTTGACTGCCGCAATTCCGCAACCCGGACCGATTCTCTCAGGTAGACCCATGCGATTGTCGCGTTTCTTTCTTCCCATCCTCAAGGAGAATCCGAAAGAGGCGGAGATCGTATCGCACCGCTTGATGCTGCGCGCGGGCATGATCCGGCAGGAAGCCGCCGGCATTTACGCTTGGTTGCCGCTGGGCTTGCGAGTGTTGAAGAAGATCGAGCAGATCGTGCGCGAAGAGCAGAACCGCGCCGGCGCGCTGGAACTGCTGATGCCGACGCTGCAACTCGCCGATCTCTGGCGCGAGAGCGGCCGGTACGACGCCTACGGCCCCGAAATGCTGCGCATCGCCGATCGGCACAAGCGCGAATTGTTATACGGGCCGACCAACGAGGAAATGATCACCGAGATTTTCCGCGCCTACGTCAAGTCGTACAAAAGTCTGCCGCTCAATCTCTATCATATCCAGTGGAAGTTCCGTGACGAGCAGCGGCCGCGTTTCGGCGTCATGCGCGGGCGCGAATTCCTGATGAAGGATGCCTATTCATTCGATGTCGATGAGGCTGGCGCGCGACGCGCCTATAACCGCATGTTCGTTGCTTATTTGCGCACCTTCGCGCGAATGGGATTGAAGGCGATTCCGATGCGCGCCGAGACCGGGCCGATCGGCGGCGATCTCAGCCACGAATTCATCGTGCTGGCGGAGACCGGAGAGTCTGCCGTCTTTTGCGACCGCGATGTGCTCGACCTACCGGTGCCGGACGAGAGCGTCGACTATGACGGCGATCTGACTGACATCATCAAGCATTGGACATCGGTCTATGCGGCGACCGAGGACGTTCATGACCCCGCGCGCTTCGAGCGCGAAGTGCCGGCCGAGAAACGGGTGCATACAAGAGGTATCGAGGTCGGCCAGATCTTCTATTTCGGCACCAAATATTCCGAACCGATGAAGGCGTCGGTGGCAGGTGCCGACGGCGCCGAGGTCGCCGTTCACGGCGGCTCCTACGGTGTCGGCGTTTCAAGGCTGTTAGGCGCCATCATCGAGGCCTGCCATGACGCCGCCGGCATCAAATGGCCTGAGGCGGTGGCCCCGTTCAAGGCTGTGATCTTGAACTTGAAGCAGGGTGCGGCAGAGACCGATGGTGCCTGCGAACAGCTTTACCGAGACCTGACCGCCAAAGGCGTCGAGGTCCTCTACGACGATACCGATCAGCGCGCGGGCGCGAAGTTTGCGGCGGCCGATCTCATCGGCGTTCCCTGGCAGATCCTCGTCGGTCCGAAAGGCCTTGCCGAAGGCAAGTTCGAACTCAAGCGCCGCAGCGACGGCACGCGTGAGAACCTGAGCGCCACGGAAGTGGTGGCGCGGCTAAGCTAATCTAAGATTATCCACCGCAGGCGGTGCGGGAATATTAGCCCTTGTGGCTACAATTAGCCCGAATTGTGTGAGAATCGGACATGGACCAAGCCATGAGCGAAACCGTTCAAACCCGACCTTTTGCGCCATTCGAGTGGCTGCTGTCTGGACGCTATCTGCGGGCGCGCCGCAAGGAAGGATTCATCTCCGTCATCGCCGGGTTCTCATTTCTCGGAATCATGCTTGGCGTCGCCACGCTGATCATCGTGATGGCGGTCATGAACGGCTTTCGCAAGGAATTGCTCGACAAGATCCTCGGCCTCAACGGTCATCTCCTGGTGCAGCCGCTCGAATCGCCGCTGACCGACTGGAAGGACGTCGCCGATCGCATCAACCAGGTGCCGGGTATCCGGCTCGCCGCACCTGTCGTGGACGGACAGGGGCTCGCATCTTCGCCATTCAATGCGTCCGGTGTGTTCATTCGTGGCATTCGGGCCGAGGACCTCAACAACCTCACCTCGATAGCCAAGAACATCAAGCAGGGCTCGCTGGAGGGGTTTGACGAAGGGCAGGGGGTCGCGATTGGCCGCCGGTTGGCCGATACACTGTCACTGCACGCAGGCGACACCATCACGCTGATTTCGCCGAAGGGAGCAGTAACGCCGTTCGGCACCACGCCGCGGATCAAACCCTACAAGATTGCGGCCGTGTTCGAGATCGGCATGTCGGAGTATGACGCGAGTTTCGTGTTCATGCCGCTCACGGAAGCGCAGGCCTATTTCAACCGCGCCAACGATGTATCCGCAATCGAGGTATTCACCAACAACCCCGACAAGATCGACGCCTTTCGCAAGAGCGTCACGGAGGCGGCGGGGCGACCGATATTCCTTGTCGACTGGCGGCAGCGCAATGCGACGTTCTTCAACGCGCTTCAGGTCGAGCGCAACGTGATGTTCCTGATCCTGACCATGATCGTCCTGGTCGCGGCACTCAACATCGTGTCGGGCCTCATCATGCTAGTGAAGGACAAAGGCCAGGACATCGCCATCCTGCGCACCATGGGCGCCTCACAGGGCGCAATCATGCGGATATTCCTGATCACGGGAGCCTCGATCGGCGTCGTCGGCACCCTCGTTGGCTTCTTCGTCGGGATGCTGATCTGCCTCAATATCGAATTGATCCGGCAATTCCTGTCCTGGCTCACCAGTACCGAATTGTTCGATCCGACCCTTTATTTTCTCTCCAAGCTGCCGGCCGAAATCGACTTCGGCGAGACCAGTGCCGTCGTGATCATGGCGCTGACGCTGTCCTTCCTGGCCACGCTCTATCCTTCCTGGCGTGCTGCCCGCCTCGACCCTGTCGAAGCGCTGCGGTACGAGTGAGGAACAAGATGGCTGAGGGGGCTGAGGAGGTACCGGTCGTTTATCTCCACGAGATCAAGCGACAGTACGTGCAAGGCGCCACGCCGCTGGTCATCCTCAACGGCGCCAAGCTTGCTTTATGGGCCGGGCAATCGGTCGCGTTGGTCGCGCCATCGGGTACTGGGAAGTCGACGCTGCTGCATATTGCGGGCCTTCTGGAAACGCCGGACGAAGGCGAAGTCTATGTCGGCGGTACGCCGACCTCAGGCCTGCCGGATGTCGACCGAACGCAGATACGCCGCACTGAAATCGGCTTCGTCTATCAATCGCACCGGCTGCTGCCGGAGTTTTCGGCGCTCGAAAACGTCATGCTGCCGCAAATGATCCGCGGGTTGAAGCGATCTGAGACCGTCAAGCGTGCGACTGAAATCCTCGCTTATCTCGGGCTCGGCGATCGAATCAAACATCGCCCCGCAGAACTGTCGGGTGGCGAACAGCAGCGGGTCGCGATCGCGCGGGCGGTGGCTAATGCGCCGCGGGCGCTCCTTGCCGACGAGCCCACCGGCAATCTCGACCCGAACACGGCCGATCACGTCTTCCAGGCCCTGATGCAACTGGTGAAGGCGACGCGGGTGGCGATGCTGATTGCCACCCACAACATGGAATTGGCGGGCCGCATGGACCGGCGGGTATCGCTTGTCGACGGCGAGGTAGTCGAACTGGACTGAAAAAGGCCGGATCACTGGAAGATCCGACCTCTGCCGATCCTCCCGGAAAGATGAATATTCCAGGAGGAAATGTGATCCGTCCCGGGCTGGAAAACGTCCGCTAGCCGCGGCATTCTGCGGAAATGAAGAAATCAGACCTCACTTGTCCAGCCTGCAGCGCCGGCTATCGCCGAATTGAGTTGACGTCGCGGCCTGGCGTGAAGGGTGAGTACCGTTGCCTGCTTTGCAACGAAGTGTTGGAAAAGTTCGACGGTTCCACTGACGTCGCGATCCGCCTCACGGTTCAACCGGAAAAGACCTTCGAGGTGCAGCTCAAGTCCCTTTAAAGTCTCTCCGCCTTTCGGCAAAAGGCGCTCGGTTCCCCGGGAAACTTGAACCCAACAAGACTTTCGGCGATCACATCGGTTCCACGAATTGATGCAATCTCGCGCATGAATTTCCGGGCGCAGAGGTGGTGGAACTTTTATGTCATAATGTTACAGGAAACCCCTGTGGCGCAGGTGTTTTCTTAAATTTTCTTAATGCGCGTTTCTTCGCAGATGTTGCAAGCGGGCTACAGCAATCTCGGCGAACGCTGGTAAGAGTCGTGTCGGGGCCTTGGGGCAAACACACACAGCTTCGAAAGCAGGATTCGGATATGAAAAGAGTCATCATTCTCGCAACGGCAGCTATTGCGGTTGGCGCCGTCGCACCGGCCGTCGCCGCAGATCTTCCAGCGCGAGCGCCTGCCTACACAAAGGCGCCGGCGATGGTTCAGGCTGCCTATGACTGGAGTGGCTTCTACGTTGGTATCAACGGCGGCGGCGCGACCAGCAAGTTTGACTGGAATGCGGATGGCTTCGGCGACGAGGGCAGCCACAACGCAACGGGCGGGACTTTCGGTGGACAGGTTGGTTATCGCTGGCAGATGAGTTCCTGGGTCTTCGGTCTTGAAGCACAGGGCAACTGGGCTGATTTCTCCGGCAGCAATTCGAGCCTGATATTCGCCAACACAACCAACCAATCCAAGATTGATAGCTTCGGTCTGTTCACCGGCCAGATCGGCTATGCCGTCGATCGTGCGCTGTTCTACGTGAATGGCGGCGCCGCCGTCACCGACAACAAGTACACGTCGATTACGACTGGCGTCGGAGGCGGGATCGACACTGCAACCGAAACCCGCTGGGGCGCAGCTCTTGGCGCTGGCTTCGAATACGCCTTTGCCCCGAGCTGGTCGCTCGGCTTCCAGTACGACCACTTGTTCATGGGCAACAACGATGTCGTCTCCAATGCTGGCTTCATCGCCGACCATGTCAAGGAAAACGTCGATATCTTCACTGCGCGCGTGAACTACAGGTTCGGCGGCCCGGTCGTCGCCCGTTACTAAGCGTAAGTTGGCTTTCTCTCCCGAGATCTCCAAGCCCCAGCCTTTGGCTGGGGCTTTTTCTTTTGGTTCCACGGGTAGCCTGCGACAACGGGCCGATTGACCACCAGACCTGTCGCGGCGGATAGGGTCATGATGTCCAACGCGAACCGAAGGGCTATTTGACGGATGCGACCCTTCACCCTCGTTTATGGAGCTGTCCTTGCGGTCGGAATCCTGCTGGCTTTCCACGGCGTGCCGCATGCCGATAGCCCAGTAACGGAGTGCGGCTTTTGGGGCCCGATGTCCGCCGGCATGTCCTGCCGATGAGCCGCGAGGGCTGATCGGGGACCAGTCCCGTTAACCAAGCAATCTATTTCGGAAGCGTTTTTCAAACTGACCCACTACCCGTCGCTTGCGTGAGAACAAAAAGGGAACTATATTCCCGTTATGTTCTCATCACGGAGGCGGCCATGTTGAAGGTTTTTGTAGAGGAAGCAGCTGCGTTGGCGTCGATCGGCCTTTTCGTCGGGATGGTCGCGGTGTGGGCCCAGTTGATCCCGCAATTGTAGGCCTTGGGACCGGTTTGCAGGGCGACAGGCGTCCCGGCTTTGGCACCCTGGGGAAAAGCCTGATAGCCGCAGGCGAGGGGTAAGGGCCGCGTGGACTTGGCTGGCTCGAGGCTGCACCATGGGGGGTAGCCGAGTTGCTTCCAGCGGCGCGCTCCCTCAAAACCGCTGAGTTGCCGATAACGACATGTCAAAGCCTGTGGCGCCGTCCTCCAATCCCGGATTTGTCCATCTCCACGTCCATTCCGCCTATTCGCTGTTGAAAGGTTCGATCAAGATCGCCCGGCTCGGCGAACTCGCCAAGGCCGACCGTCAGCCGGCGCTGGCATTGACCGATACCGACAACATGTTCGGGGCGCTGGAATTCTCCGACAAGATGGCCGGCTACGGCATTCAGCCGATTGTGGGTTGCGAACTCGCGATCGATTTTGGCGATCAGGATCCGAACGCACGCAACGCAATGGCGGCCGCGCCGTCCCGAATTGTGCTGCTGGCAGGGCGCGAGCCCGGCTACCGCAGCCTGATGCAGCTCAATTCCCGCGCGTTCCTGGAAACGCCGGTTCACCAGGCCCCGCATATCAAGTTCGAGTGGCTCCAGGACCACGCAGAAGGCCTGATCGTGCTGACGGGTGGCCCGGACGGCCCGGTCTCGCTGGCGCTGGCGGCCGATCAGGGAGCGTTGGCAACATCGCGCTGCGAGCGACTCGCGGCCCTGTTCGGCGATCGCCTCTATGTCGAGTTGCAACGCCATGGCATCGAGAAGGAACGGCGCGTCGAGGCCGCGCTGATCGACCTTGCCTACGCAAAAGGCCTGCCGCTCGTGGCAACCAACGAGCCGTATTTTGCGACGTCAGACGATTACGAGGCCCACGACGCCTTGCTCTGCATTGCCGGCGGCCGGCTGATAGCGGAAACCGAGCGCGAGCAGTTGACGCCGGATCATCGCTTCAAGACGCGGGCGGAGATGGCGGTTCTGTTTGCCGACATTCCGGAAGCCTTGAACTCCACCGTGGAAATCGCCGAGCGCTGCGCCTTTCGTCCCCAGACACGAAAGCCGATCCTGCCGCGTTTTACGGTCGGCGCCGGCGCCAACGCGACGGATGCAGCCAACGAGGAAGCCGGCGAGTTGCGCCGTCAGGCCGAGGAGGGGTTGAGCAACCGGCTCGCCGTTCACGGCCTCTCGCAGGGAAGCTCGGAAGAGGACTATCGCGCGCGGCTCGCCTTCGAGCTCGATGTCATCACCCGCATGAACTATGCGGGCTATTTCCTGATCGTTGCGGACTTCATCAAATGGGCCAAGGCCGAAGGGATTCCGGTCGGCCCCGGCCGCGGCTCCGGCGCCGGTTCGCTGGTGGCCTACGCGCTGACGATCACCGATCTCGATCCGATCCGCTTTGGCCTTCTGTTCGAACGCTTCCTCAATCCGGAGCGCGTGTCGATGCCCGACTTTGACATCGATTTCTGCCAGGACCGTCGTGGCGAAGTGATCGACTACGTGCAAAAGCGCTATGGCCGCGATCAGGTCGCCCAGATCATCACCTTCGGAACCCTTCAGGCGCGCGGCGTGCTGCGCGACGTCGGGCGCGTGCTGCAAATGCCCTATGGGCAGGTCGACAAGCTGACCAAGCTGGTGCCGCAAAATCCGGCTGCTCCGGTCACGCTCGCCGCCGCAATCGAAAGCGAGCCGAAACTTCAGGCGTTTCGCGACGAGGATCCGGTGGTGGCGCGCGCCTTCGACATTGCGCAGCGTCTGGAAGGCTTGACCCGGCACGCTTCGACTCACGCCGCAGGCATCGTCATCAGCGACCGGCCTTTAAGCGAACTGGTGCCGCTCTACCGCGATCCGAAGTCCGACATGCCGGTCACTCAATTCAACATGAAGTGGGTCGAACCCGCGGGCCTCGTCAAGTTCGACTTCCTGGGACTGAAAACACTCACCGTGCTCGATGTCGCGGTGAAGCTGCTCAAGCAGCGCAACCTCGATGTCAACCTGGCGACGCTGCCGGTGGATGATGCTCCCAGCTACCAGATGCTGGCGCGCGGCGATGTGGTCGGCGTGTTCCAGGTGGAAAGCCAGGGCATGCGGCGGGCGCTGGTCGACATGCGGCCGGACCGCTTCGAGGACATCATCGCGCTGGTGGCGCTGTATCGCCCGGGCCCGATGGCGAATATCCCGACCTATTGCGCGCGCAAGCACGGCGATGAAGAGCCGGAGTACCTGCATCCGATTCTCGAGCCGATTCTGAAGGAGACGTTCGGCGTCATCATCTATCAGGAACAGGTGATGCAGATCGCGCAGGTGATGGCGGGCTATTCGCTCGGCGACGCCGACCTGTTGCGCCGGGCGATGGGCAAGAAGATCCGCGCCGAGATGGAGAAACAGCGCGCAGTCTTTATCGCGGGTGCGGTCAAGAACAACGTTCCCAAAGCGCAAGCGGACACCATTTTCGAATTGCTGGCGAAATTCGCCGACTACGGCTTCAACAAAAGCCACGCCGCAGCCTACGCGCTGGTCTCTTATCACACCGCCTATATGAAGGCGCATTACCCGGTCGAATTCCTGGCGGCGTCGATGACGCTCGACCTCAACAATACCGACAAGCTCTCGGAATTTCGCGCCGAGGCGCAACGGCTCGGGATCAAGGTCGAGGCGCCCAACGTCAACCGCTCGGGCGCTGTCTTCGAGGTCAGCGACGGCACGATTTTCTACGCGCTTGCGGCGTTGAAGGGCGTCGGCCAGCAGGCGGTCGAGCTGATCATCGATGCACGTCGCAACGGACCATTCACGTCGCTTGCCGATTTTGCCTCGCGCGTGAACCCGCGGTCGATCAACAAGCGGATCATCGAGAGTCTCGCCGCCGCCGGTGCTTTCGATACGCTCGAACCAAACCGGGCGCGGGTCTTTGGCGGCGCCGACGCGATCCTGGCCGCCTGTCAGCGCAGCCACGAGGCCGCAACTTCCGGCCAGAACGACATGTTCGGCGGCGCGGCGGATGCGCCGACCATTATGCTGCCGCAGGTCGAGCCGTGGCTGCCGGCCGAGAAGCTGCGCCGCGAATACGACGCCATCGGCTTCTTCCTGTCGGGCCATCCGCTCGATGACTACGCAACGGTGCTGAAGCGATTGCGCGTCCAGTCCTGGGCCGAGTTTTCGCGTGCGGTGAAGACCGGCGCGACGGCGGGCAAGGTCGCGGCGACGGTGGTGTCTCGCATGGAGCGGCGCACCAAGACCGGAAACAAGATGGGTATCATCGGGCTGTCGGACCCGACCGGTCATTTCGAGGCGGTGCTGTTCTCGGAAGGTCTGGCCCAGTACCGCGACATCCTGGAGCCGGGGGCAGCTGTGCTCCTGCAATTGGGCGCGGAATTGCAAGGCGAGGACGTGCGGGCGCGCGTGCTGCATGCCGAAGCGCTCGACGATGCCGCCGCCAAGACCCAGAAAGGCCTGCGGATCTTCCTGCGCGACACCAAGCCGCTGGAGTTGATTGCGCGGCGGCTTTCGCCGCCTGCCGGCCAGTCCGGCAGCGGCGATATCGCACTTGTGCTGCGCCTCGATATGCAGACCGAGATCGAGTTCAAGCTGGATGGCCGGTTCCAGGTGTCGCCGCAGATCGCGGGTGCGATCAAGGCGGTGGCCGGCGTCGAGATGGTGGAGACGTTATGATAGCTGTTCGGTGACAGGTGATCCGTTCCGGCGTCACCGTCACCGCCGGATTTCAGGCCACCAGTTGCAACCGTACGGTGTTTTGGCTAAAGGCCTGCCGGAATAGCCATTGCCCGTTTTAAGCACGCACGGCGTGCTGGAGATTGGCGACTAATTTTATCTCTTGAACGGGTTATGGTGCGTTTTTGACAATTTGGGTTGCTATTTTTGCGCGTGGGCTTCGGTTGTTTTTGGCGATCGCAGCCATCGGCTGTGGCGCGGCGCAGGCGGCGGGCGGCCCGGTAACCGGCGCTGAAGCCGTCTATGCGACCGCGCCGCCGCGGCTGCTGCAAATCCGTACGCTGCTTACCAGCGCCGGCCAGCAAACATCGATCGGTTCGGCATTTCTGGTCTCGGCAGATGGGCTGGCGATCACGAACTACCATGTGGTTTCGCATGTCGTGTTCGAGCCTAACACCTATCGGCTCGAATACACCGCCGCCGACGGAACCCAGGGCGAAGTTCATCTGCTTGCGGTAGATATGCCCAACGACCTCGCCATTGTGCGGGTCGACAAGCACGATGCGCCGTTCTTCACGTTTAACGCAGCGGCCATTAGCGGCGAGCTGCCGAAGGGCGAGCGGCTGTACTCGATGGGTAATCCGCTCGATCTCGGTTTCACGATTGTGGAGGGGACCTACAGCGGGCTCGTTGATCGCAGCTACAACGAACGCATTCACTTCACCGGCGCGCTCAACCCCGGCATGAGCGGAGGTCCCGCCACCACGGCCGACGGCGAGGTGGCCGGTATCAACGTCGCCACTCGCCGTGGCGGCCAGCTGGTGAGTTTTCTGGTTCCGGCGCGGTTTGCCAGCGCCCTGCTGCAGCGGGTGCGGGATCATGGGCCGACGTCCGATTTGCGCGCCGAGATCGGCCGGCAATTCACGGCGTGGCACAAGGCGTTCTATAAATCTCTCGGAGACCAGGGGTTCCGTGCGGTCGCGCTCGGTCCGTATCGAGGGCCGGAGACCGCAGCACCCTGGTTCACCTGCTGGGCGCAAACCAATTCCGGCGCTATGCCCAAGCCGCGTGCCGATGTGAATTCGACGAATTGCACCAGCGAATTCCAGCCTGTTTGTCGCATCGGATCTCACCACCGGGAATGTTCAGTTCAACCACTACTACGTCAGGAGTTCGGATCTGAACCAGTTTCAGTTTGCGAACTATCTGGCTCAACTCAGCCAGGCGCGTCTGACTGGCGGTGGCCCCTACCGGAAATGGTACACGCCGGAACGCTGCCATGAAGACTTCGTCGGCAGCGGTGCCGCGCCGGATCGCCCGTCAATGCGCGTGATGTGGTGCGCGCAGGCTTATCGGGAATTCGAGGATTTTTACGACGTCGCGCTGGTCGCTATTACACAGGATGACGGCGAGGGCGCGCTGGTCTCACGGATGAGTTTGCAGGCTGTTCGATACGAGGACGCCATGGCGCTGGGCCGGCGCTTTCTCGATGCGGTACGGGTGAGCAAGTGATCTGGATCGAGATCCTCTCCCGGCATCGCGACGTCGCTACCCGTGTCGGTGTAGCGGGCGAGGTGGCCAGCATTGGCCGCGGCTATGAGAATGACGTGATCCTCGACGATCCCTATGTCGCCGCTCGTCATCTGCGGATATTCCGCGACGAGGCCGGACAACTCGTCGCAGAGGACCTTGGCAGCATCAACGGGACTTTCCTTGACGGCAGCACGAGCCGCGCATCGCGCCTCGTGATCGACGGGCAACGGCCGATCCGGATCGGCCAGACGTCGCTGCGCGTCCGCGCTCATGATTATTCCGTCGAGCCCGAGCGGGTCGCCCCGGCCGAACGGCACGCGCTGCCGATTGTTCTCGTAGTGGCCGTAGCCGCGGCGCTGTTCGGCTTGATCGCGCTCAGGGTCTGGCTCGCTCAGACCGGCGAGCCACGGCTATCGAATTATGTGACGCCGATGCTCACGGTTTGCGGAATAATGGTGATCTGGGTCGGCATCTGGGCGCTGGTCTCGCGCATCTTCGCCGGGCGTTCGCATTTTGCCCGCAACCTTCTGATCGCGCTTTCCGGCTTCCTGGCTTCGCTGATCTACAATGAACTCGCTCGCTACACTTCGTTCGCGCTGACCTGGCCTGCGCCAAGTTCCTACGAGTACGCCGCGGCGTGGTTGATCCTGGCCGCGGTATTCTTCCTGCATCTGCGCCAGATCAGTGCGACGCGGTTGTGGCTGAAAGGCGCGATCGTGGCGGCGCTTCTGGTCGTCGCGATCGGCATCCAGTCGCTGCAACGCTCGGAGGCGTTTTCCGACAGCGGCCGGCAGAACACCGCACGCTTGTTGTTGCCCCCGGCGTTCCGTGCCGTACCGTTGCGCACACCGGATGCGTTCTTCTCAGACGTCGCCGACCTCAAGACGAGGCTGGACTCCGACCGCAAGCAAGCGAGGCCCGGCGAAGCGGCGCGCTGAGCTGGGCGTGCGGTGCATACGTTCGGGAAGATTAGCCTGGTTGCAACCCGAAGCTGCATGTGGTTAATTTGCAGCGAGGGGAAACAGGCGAAGTCTGGGGGCGGGATGTTGCGGCGTGGGGTGGTCTTGGCGGCCGCGGTGCTGTTGTCGGGCTGCGTGAGCGATGGCGTCGGCACAGAGTATGCGGCGGTCGTTCAAAAGGTCGGGCAACCGAGGGCCGGTCAGTCCCGCATCGTGGTCTTCCAGGAAAAACGCCAGGGTCTCAGCATGGCCCTTTGTGCGTGTGACATGAAACTTGACGGCAATCCGATCGGGAAGGTGACGACCGGGACGTACGTTTACGCCGATCGTCCAGCGGGCCGGCACCGGCTGATGGCCAGTGAATCGCTATTTCCTGGCGACACCATACGAGAATTCACGACGCAACCCGGCCGTACCTATTATTTCCTGATTAGGTCGAGCGAACGACACAATGCGGTGACTACGGGTGGCGCTGTCGCGGGATTGACGGGTATTTTGGTCGTCGCGGTGGCTACCTCGGAGAAGGAAAATCAAGGGCCGGCGGAGCTGCTTTCGCTTGACGAGTCCGCTGCCAAAACCGCGCTTACGGAGCTTGAACTGGCGCAATAGAGCCTGTTCGCGGCCGGTTTGGCCCTTTGTCTTGCGGGTGGAGATTTTGTCCGCATTTCGAGGACAAAATCCCCGAAAGGTCCCGGATTTCCTTGCTTCTGGCGCAAATCAGGCTATATACCGCGCCATCTCACACGGAAACATGGCTCAAAAGGCCGTCCGGTGGCAGCCGGGCCATAAGGCTCGCTTGCTCACACGTTTCCGGAGGAACCAACCGGAGAATTAGAACCATGGCAGTACCCGATTTTTCTATGCGTCAGCTCCTTGAGGCTGGCGTTCACTTTGGCCACCAGTCGCACCGCTGGAATCCGAAAATGGCCGACTACATTTTCGGTGCGCGCAACAACATCCACATCATCGACCTCGCCCAGACCGTACCGCTGATGCATCGCGCGCTTCAGGCGGTCAGCGATACCGTCGCCAAGGGCGGCCGCATCCTGTTTGTCGGCACCAAGCGGCAGGCCCAAGACGGCGTTGCCGAGGCGGCCAAGCGCTCGGCGCAGTATTTCGTCAACTCGCGCTGGCTCGGCGGCACGCTGACCAACTGGAAGACGATTTCGGGCTCGATCAAGCGGCTGCGGCATCTCGACGAGGTGCTCAACTCGGGCGATGCGAACGCCTACACCAAAAAGGAGCGGCTGACGTTGCAGCGCGAGCGCGACAAGCTCGACCGCTCGCTCGGCGGCATCAAGGACATGGGCGGCTTGCCGGACATGATCTTCGTGATCGACACCAACAAGGAAGACATCGCGATCCAGGAAGCCCAGCGGCTGAACATTCCGGTGGCCGCGATTGTTGACACCAACTCGGACCCGAAGGGCATCACCTACGTGGTTCCCGGCAATGACGACGCCGGCCGCGCGATCTCGCTGTATTGCGATCTGGTTGCGCGCGCTGCGATCGACGGCATTTCGCGGGCGCAGGGCGACGCCGGGATCGATGTCGGCGCCTCGGCGAATCCGGTGCGTCAGGAAACTCCGGCCGCAGCGCCGCCTCAGGCCTCCGGCTTCCAGGGGCTGGCCGGCCCGCGCGGTGCGCCGGACAATCTCAAGAAGCTCACCGGCGTATCGGGCACCATCGAGAAGAAGCTCAACGACCTCGGCATCTTCCACTACTGGCAATTGGCCGAGCTCGATCACGACACCGCCCACAAGATCGGCGAAGATGTCGGCCTTCCGAGCCGCGCCGACGCATGGGTCGCGCAGGCCAAGACCCTTACCGCTGAGGCGGAATAGTAGAATATGCCGGCCGGAAACCCCGGCCGGCATGACCGGCAAACTCCTTTTTACGGCATGGGTGACGGCGGATAGCGGCAGAGGTCGAACCGCATGCGGCCGCCGTCATAGGCAAAGGACGATAGCGACATGGCGACAATCACGGCGGCGATGGTCAAGGACCTGCGCGAATCTACCGGCGCGGGCATGATGGATTGCAAGGCAGCACTGACCGAAAGCGGCGGCGACATGCAGGCCGCGCAGGATTGGCTGCGCAAGAAGGGCATGTCGAAGGCCGCCAAGAAGGCGGGCCGCGTCGCGGCGGAGGGACTGATCGCGGCGCTGACCAAGGGCGCCAAGGGTGTCGTCGTCGAGGTCAATTCCGAGACCGATTTCGTCGCGCGCAACGAGCACTTCCAGGGGCTCGTGAAGATGATCGCGCAGGTGGCGCTCGACGTCGGCGCCGATGTCGAGAAGATCAAGGCCGCGAAGGTCGGCGGTGTGACGGTTGAAACCGCCATTGCAGATGCAATTGCGACGATCGGCGAAAACATGACGCTGCGACGTGCCGCGTCGCTCGAGGTCGGCAAGGGCGTGGTGTCGAGCTACGTGCACAATGCGGTGGTCGACGGCGCCGGCAAGATGGGCGTGATCGTTGCGCTGGAATTGCCTGGAAAGGCCGATGAGCTGGCCGTGCTCGGCAAGCAATTGGCGATGCATGTCGCTGCCGCCAACCCGCTGGCGCTCGATCCGGCCGGGCTCGATCCGGCAGCGGTCAGGCGCGAAAAGGATGTCCTTGCCGACAAGTACCGTCAGCAGGGCAAGCCGGAGAATGTGATCGAAAAGATCGTCGAGTTCGGTTTGAAGACCTACTACAAGGAAGTCTGCCTGCTGGAGCAGGCCTTTATCCATGACAGCGGCAAGTCGGTTGCCCAGGCGGTCAAGGAAGCTGAGGGTAAGGTCGGCGGACCGATCAAGGTGGCCGGATTTTTGCGCTATGCTCTCGGTGAGGGAATCGAGCGGCAGGAAACCGACTTCGCCGCCGAAGTCGCTGCCGCCAGCGGTCAGAAGTAGCCGACCCGACAATGCTCGCGGCCTGTTTGCGCTCGCGGGCTGCCGGGTGGGGTAGGGAAGGCGATTAGCAGATGGCAGGGCCGGTCTATCGTCGCGTGGTGATCAAACTGTCCGGCGAATATCTCGCCGGCAGTCATGGCTCCGGCATCGACCAGCCGACCCTCGACCGCGTCGCCTCCGATCTGATCGCGGCGCAAAAGCTCGGTACTGAAATTGCCGTCGTGATCGGCGGCGGCAACATGATCCGCGGCGTTGAAGTGTCGGCAAAGGGCGTCTCGCGGCCGACCGGCGACACCATGGGCATGCTGGCCACCGTGATGAACTGCCTGGCGCTTGAGGCGGCGATCGAACGCCGTGGCACGCCGGCACGCGCTCTGTCGGCATTTGTCATGCCGCAGATTTGCGAGCTTTTCACTCGGAGTGCGACGCACAAATATCTCGCCGAGGGACGCATCGTGCTGCTCGGCGGGGGAACCGGAAATCCGTTTTTCACCACCGACACTACGGCGGTGTTGCGCGCGGCCGAAATCGGCGCACAGGCCGTGCTGAAGGCCACCAATGTCGACGGCATCTACAGCGCTGATCCGAAAAAGGATCCCTCCGCCAAGCGATTTGATCGCCTGACCCATTCCGAAGCCATCGGGGGCGACTACAAGGTGATGGATGCGACCGCATTTGCGCTTGCCCGGGAGACGTCGCTGCCTATCATCGTGTTTTCGATTGCCGAGCCCGGTTCGATCGGCGCCATTCTGAGTGGTACTGGTCGCGGCACCATCGTTGCCGGTTAGCCGTCCTTGTAGTGCAGCGCCACAACACGCGTGCAGCGTCACGGCAATCGTATTCAGGAGGAGAGAGCGTCATGCCCACGGGTAGTTTCGACATCAACGAGGTGAAGCGCCGCATGCAGGGCGCCACGCAATCTCTCAAGCACGAACTCGGTGGTTTGCGAACCGGACGCGCCGCGGCGTCGATGCTGGAACCGGTCCAGGTCGAGGCCTATGGTTCCCACATGCCTCTCAATCAGGTTGCGACCATCAGCGTGCCTGAGCCCCGGCTCTTGTCGGTGCAGGTGTGGGATAAATCGATGGTGAAGGCGGTCGAAAAGGCGATTGTCGATTCCAACCTTGGTTTGAGTCCGGCGACCGAAGGACAGGTCCTTCGCTTGCGGATTCCCGAACTCAACGAGGATCGCCGCAAGGAGCTGGTGAAGGTGGCGCACAAATATGCGGAAGCCGCGCGGGTTGCTGTCCGGCACGTACGGCGCGATGGTCTCGATACGGTCAAAAAACTTGAGAAGAATCACGAGATTTCCGAGGACGATCAGGAGCGCCTGGGCCATGACGTGCAAAAGGCGACCGACGGCTCGATTTCGGAAATCGACCAGATGTTGGCGGCCAAGGAAAAGGAAATTCTAACGGTTTAGCTTATCATTCGGGCGCGATCCGCTGAACCCAACGTTTGCCGGGATCATGCCCCAAGGGATTGATTGATGTCGAATGCCGCGGCGCCTGCGACTGAAGGACCTGATCGAGGAGGTCCTTTGCATGTGGCGATCATCATGGACGGGAACGGACGATGGGCCGCAGCCCGCGGTCTTCCGCGCGTAGAAGGTCATCGTCGCGGCGTCGAGACCTTGCGCAACGTCGTTCGTGCCGCAGGCGAACTCGGCGTTCGCTATCTGACGATTTTCTCTTTCAGCTCAGAAAACTGGTCAAGGCCGGCATCTGAAATCGGGGACCTCTTTGGATTGTTGCGGCGATTTATCCGCAACGACCTGGCAACCCTGCATCGTGATGGCGTACGTGTCCGCGTGATCGGCGAGCGAGAGGGGCTCGAGCCGGATATTTGCGCGCTTCTCAAGGAAGCCGAGGACCTGACGCGGGACAATGATCGCCTTCATCTCGTCGTCGCCTTCAATTATGGGTCGCGGCAGGAGATCGCCCGCGCAGCGCAGCGGCTTGCCGCAGAAGCGGCGGAGGGCAAGCGCGATCCATCGTCGATCGACGCCGACGCGCTCGGCCGATACCTCGACGCTCCTGAAATTCCTGATCCCGACCTGATTATCCGCACCAGCGGAGAGCAGCGGCTTTCGAATTTCCTGATGTGGCAGGCGGCCTATAGTGAGCTTGTTTTTGTTCCGGTCCACTGGCCCGATTTCGACAAGGCCGCGCTCGAAGGCGCAATAGCGGAATACGCCAGGCGCGAGCGTCGATTTGGCGGTCTGGTTGCGAAAACCGGATCGTGACAGAAAGCGAAACCGCATCGAAAACCGCGGCCGGGCAGGAGGGGCGCAACCTTCTGTCGCGGATCGTCGCCGCGCTGGTGATGGCGCCGCTTGCGATCGCCATCGCCTATGCCGGCGGATGGCTTTGGACGGGCCTCGTCACCGCAGCCGCGATCGGGCTTTACGTGGAGTGGCTCGCCGTGATCGGCATGCGCACGTTGCGCCTGGTGGTCTTGGGCGTCCTCATCCTTTTGGGCGTCGGCTTGGTCGATGCTGGACACATCACCGCAACCTATGTCTTCGGGCTTGTTGCATTGGGAATTCTTGCCGTTGCAATCGTGTCTTCCGATCGCCGCGGCTGGGCCGCGATCGGGATCGCCTATGCCTTGGCGGCCTCAATCGCCTCCAGCGCGGTGCGGCTTGATCCGGCGTGGGGCTTCACGGCGCTGATGCTGGTGCTGCTGGCGGTATGGGCAACCGATATTGGCGGATACTTCGCGGGCCGGCTCATCGGCGGCCCAAAACTCTGGCCGCGGGTCAGTCCGAAGAAGACCTGGGCCGGCGCGATCGGCGGCTTTGTGGCAAGCCTCGGCGTGGCGGGCGGATTCGCCGCAGCCGGTTTAGGAACGGCCGCACCCCTGCTGGGGTTGGGCGCCATTCTCTCGATTGCCTCGCAGATCGGCGATCTCTTTGAGTCCGCCGTCAAGCGCAGGTTCGGCGTCAAGGACTCCAGCCACATCATTCCCGGTCATGGCGGGCTGATGGACCGCCTTGACGGCTTTGTTGCCGCCATCGTTCTGGCGGCTATTTTCGGTTTTTTGCGCGGCGGCGCGGATGGCGTCGGCCGCGGTCTTATGGTTTGGTGAGGTATGAGCGCCGTTCCCTTGCGTAACAACAAAACGGCCCCCGCCGTTCGTTCGGTCACCGTGTTAGGCGCGACCGGTTCGATCGGCGACAGCACGATGGATTTGCTGCGGGCCTCGAAAGATCGCTACCGCGTTGAGGCGCTGACGGCGAACACCAACGTGCAAGCCTTGGCCAATCTCGCCCGGGAATTCGGCGCGCGCTATGTCGCGGTCGCCGATCCGGCACGGTTGAGCGAATTGAAAGACGCGCTGGCCGGCACGCGCACGGAATGCGGGGCCGGCGAAAGTGCTGTGATTGAAGCGGCTGCGCGGCCGGCGGATTGGGTGATGGCCGCGGTGAGCGGGGCTGCGGGCCTGAAACCGGCGCTTGCTGCCGTCGATCGCGGCGCGACCGTGGCATTGGCCAACAAGGAATGCCTCGTTTGTGCCGGTGATTTCTTTATGCAGCGCGCGACGCAGGCCGGCGCCTGCATTTTGCCGGCAAACTCCGAACACAATGCGCTGTTTCAGGCGTTGAGCTCCGGAAATCGCGAGGAATTGGTCCGCGTCATCATCACCGCATCGGGCGGGCCATTCCGGACCTGGTCCAGCGCCGATATCGAACAGGCAACGCTGGCGCAGGCGTTGAAACATCCGAACTGGAGCATGGGACAGAAGATCACGATCGATTCGGCATCGATGATGAACAAAGGCCTCGAGGTGATTGAGGCGGCATGCCTGTTTGGTCTGGCAGCCGAAGAGATCGACGTCCTGGTTCATCCGCAATCGATCATTCACGGAATGGTTGAATTCTCCGATCGCTCGGTGGTGGCGCAGTTGGGGGCGCCGGACATGCGTACGCCGATCGCCCATTGCCTGGGCTGGCCCGACCGAATCGTGGGCCCAGCAGCGAAACTCGATCTCGCCAAGATCGGGCAGTTGACGTTCGAGGCGCCGGATTTCGCACGCTTTCCCGGGCTCCGGCTCGCCTATGAGGCGTTACGCACCGGCCGTGGCGCGACCACGGTCTATAACGCCGCGAACGAGGTGGCAGTCGCGGCTTTTATCGCCGGAAAGATCCGGTTTGGTGCGATTGCCCGCCTGGTCGAAGCGACGCTGGAAGCCTGGATTCGTTCCGGGAATCTCGCGCCGCTTAGTTCTGCCGACGATGCAATTGCTGTTGACCATAGGGCGCGAAATAAAGCGGTCACCCTATTGCCTCAAATTGCCTTAAAGGCATCCTAGAGCGTTGGGGCGGAGCCTTTGGCTCCGGGTGAGAGGAATCGGATGTCTGAGTTTTTTCAGCATATTTTCAATGTGTTAGGCCATGGGCTGATCGGATATATCGTTCCCTTCCTGTTCGTGCTGACGGTTGTCGTTTTCTTCCATGAACTGGGTCATTTCCTGGTTGCCCGCTGGGCGGGCGTGAGGGTGTTAACTTTTTCGCTCGGATTTGGCCCGGAATTGGCCGGATTTAACGACCGGCACGGAACGCGCTGGAGGATTTCGGCCGTTCCACTCGGCGGCTACGTCAAATTCTTCGGCGATGACAGCGAAGCCTCGACGCCTGATATGGAAACACTCGGCAACATGACGGCCGAAGAGCAGGCGGGCAGCTTCCATCACAAGCGAGTCGGTCCTCGGGCGGCGATCGTAGCCGCCGGCCCAATTGCGAATTTTGTGCTGGCCATCGTGATCTTCGCCGGGATGTCGCTCTATTTCGGCAAACCCAGTTCGATCCCTCGTGTCGATGTCGTTCAGGCCGACAGCGTCGCCGCCTCGTCAGGCTTCCAGGTCGGGGATGTCGTGAGCTCGATCGACGGGACTTCGATCGAAAGTTTCGCCGACATGCAGCGAATCGTTTCCACGAATGCGGGCTCGAAGCTGACTTTCCGGGTGAAACGCGACGATGCGCTCATCACATTGTCGGCAACGCCTGCGCTGAAGGAAGTGAAAGACATCTTTGGAAACAGTCACAGGATCGGCGTGCTGGGGATTCAGTACAACGCGCAACCGAGCGATCCGAAAACCAAGCCGGTTGGCTATGCTGAGTCGCTCAAGATCGGCGTCGAGCAGGTCTGGTTTATCGTCGACGGCACGTTCAAGTTCGTGGGCTCCCTGTTTGTCGGAGCCGGCTCTACCGGAGATCTCGGCGGACCGTTGCGGATCGCGCAACTCTCGGGCCAGGCAGCGAGCCTTGGCTTTCAGTTCCTGCTGCAATTATGCGCAGCGCTATCGGTATCGATCGGCTTGCTGAATCTGTTTCCGGTGCCGCTGTTGGATGGCGGTCATCTTTTGTTCTACTCTGTGGAAGCCGCCCGGGGACGCCCATTGTCTACGAGAGCCCAGGAAATGGGTTCTCGAATTGGGCTGGGCCTTGTGCTGATGTTGATGGTGTTTGTCACCTATAACGACATCCTGCACCTTGCGGCATCGTGAAGCGGCTTTTTTATGACGTGGCCAATAGGCAACGTCTTGGAATGAAATTGAAATCGCGCTGCGACATTAGGTTTGCCGGTCTGGCAAAATTGGCTACAAGCAGTGCGACAGATGGGGATTTGCCGGTTCGTGGGGGTTACGGGTCGGCAACAAGATTGTAAGGGCGGCTCGGCGCATGAAGCTTGGAATGCGGGTAAGGGGAGGCTTGTTGGCCGCCCTGATCATGTGGGCGACGCCGTTTGCCACTACTTTGGCGGTCGGGCTCGTGTCCTCGCCGGCGTCGGCACAGACCGTGGACTCGATTCAGGTCGAGGGTAATCGCCGGGTTGAGACCGCGACGATCCGGTCCTATTTCAAGCCGGGTCCCAACGGAAAGCTGGACCAGGGTCATATTGACGACGGTTTGAAGGGCTTGATCGAAACCGGCCTGTTCCAGGACGTGCACATCAACCAGGCCGGCGGCCGAATTGTCGTGTCGGTGATCGAAAACCCGGTCATTGGTCGTGTGGCTTTCGAGGGCAACAAGAAGGTCAAGGACGAACAACTCTCGGGCGAAATTCAATCGAAGGCGCGCGGAACGTTGTCGCGTCCGATGGTCCAGTCCGACGCGCAGCGAATTGCGGACATCTATCGTCACGCCGGCCGTTATGACGTGTCGGTCGTTCCGGAAATCATCGAGCAGCCGAACAACCGCGTCGATCTCGTCTTCACGATCACGGAAGGCAACAAGACCGGCATCAACTCGATCGAGTTCGTCGGCAACGTGGCCTATTCGTCCTATCGCCTGCGGGATGTCATCAAGACGCGCGAATCGAATCTCTTGAGCTTCCTTGGCGGCAACGACGTCTACGATCCCGACCGCATCGAAGCCGACCGCGATCTGATTCGGCGTTACTATCTCAAGCACGGCTTCGCCGACGTGCAGGTTGTCGCGGCGCTGACCGAGTACGATCCGCAAAAGAAGGGCTTTTTGGTTACCTTCAAGATCGAGGAAGGTCAGCAGTACCACGTCGGTTCCGTCAATTTTGAGTTCGAGCATCGCTTCGCTGGACGGAAACGCGCTTGCCAGGTTCTCGCGTGTCGGCGTTGGCTCGCTCTATAACGCCGAGGCGTTGGAGAAGTCTGTTGAGGAAATGCAAATCGAAGCGTCGCGGAGGGGATATGCCTTCGCGGTCGTGAAGCCGCGGGGCGACCGCAATTTTGAAACGCACACGGTCTCGATTGTATTTGCTATCGACGAAGGCCCGCGCACCTATATCGAACGCATCAATGTGCGCGGCAATACGCGTACGCGCGACTACGTGATCCGCAGGGAATTCGATATCTCCGAAGGTGACGCCTACAACCGTGCGCTGGTAGATCGCGCCGAGCGTCGCTTGAAGAATCTCGATTTCTTCAAATCGGTAAAGATCACGACCGAGCCGGGCTCCTCGAGCGATCGCGTGATTCTCAATGTCGAGCTCGAAGAAAAGTCGACCGGCGATTTCTCGGTGTCGGGCGGTTATTCGACGACCGACGGTCCGCTTGCCGAAGTCAGCGTCTCCGAGCGCAACCTGCTGGGCCGCGGTCTTTTCGGCAAGGTGTCGGTGACCTACGGCGAGTTTGCGCGCGGAGTTTCGGTCTCATTTGTCGAGCCTTACCTGCTCGACTATCGCGTTGCGCTTGGTCTTGACGCCTACTACCGCGAACAGTTGCCCAACACCTATATCTCCTACGAGACCAGGACCATCGGCTTCAGTCCACGAATCGGCCTTCAGCTGCGCGAGGATATGAGCGTGCAGTTGCGCTATTCGATCTATCAGCAGGAAGTATCGCTGCCGAGCTATCTGGATAACTGTAACAATACTACCAACGGGATATTCAACCCGTCGCCGGCATTTGCGAATACGACGGCCGGACAGCAACTGATTCAGTCGCTGGGAGCAGTAGATCCCACCGGAACCGGCCTTTGGTGTTACTCCGACGGCGAAGCTTCGTTGCCGGTGCGAAAGGAACTCGCAGGCGGCTCAACGCTTACGTCGGCGGTCGGCTATACCTTCGATTACAACACGCTGGACAACAACAAGAACCCGACCGACGGTCTCTTGATCGATTGGAAACAGGACTTTGCGGGCGTCGGCGGCGACGTGACCTACCTGAAGTCGGCGATCGATGCGAAGTACTACACGCCCCTGGTGGCGGACGTCATCGCGTTGGTTCACCTCCAGGGCGGTCTCATGACCCAGGTCGGTAACAACCAGATCCGGATGCTCGATCAATTCCAGGAGGGTCCCAACCTGGTGCGCGGGTTTGCTCCGAACGGTATCGGTCCGCGTGATATCAATCCTTACGGGACGCAGGACGCGCTCGGCGGTACGCAGTATTGGGGCGCCTCGCTGGAATTTCAGACACCGTTCTGGTTCTTGCCCAAGGAACTGGGCATGAAGGGTGCCGTCTATGCTGATGCCGGCTGGCTCGGTGACTACAAAGGACCCACGGACTGGGCCACTACGGGTGAAGTCAACCTACCGGGCTGCATTCCGCCAACGAACAACGGCATGGCTTCTCCCGCCGCACCCGGGACCTGTTTGGGATTGCAATATGCCTCTCAGAACGTCGTGCGCACGTCGGTCGGCGTGGGCCTGATCTGGCAGTCGCCCTTCGGGCCGCTCCGCTTCGACTACGCGATACCGCTCACCAAGGGCAAATACGATATCGTGCAGGAGTTCAAGTTCGGCGGCGGCACCACCTTCTAATTGCCTGACGGCATAGTCGGCAGAACGGGAGCTGGACCAAAAGCGGGCCCGGCACCCGCATTGCGCGGGTCAGGTTAAGGATTGCCAAGGATCGTCAACGACCGCAGAATCGGCCTGTGGGCCAACCCTCCGGACCTTGGATTCGGAAGGGGGGCGGCGTTTGGCGCGGGCGCTGAACGCCCGAAGGGGAGGATCGGGGAAATGGAGGAGACGTCGGTCAAGTATGAACTCGTGGATATCAACGAGATCCTCAAGACATTGCCGCATCGTTACCCCATGCTGCTGATCGACCGGCTGATCAATGTTCGTTCCGACCACAGCGGAATCGGCATCAAGAACGTCACCTATAACGAGCCGGTGTTTCTCGGCCATTTTCCCGACCGCCCGGTTTATCCGGGCGTGCTGATGATCGAGGCCATGGCGCAGACCGCCGGTGTCATCGGCATCAAGGCGATGGAAACGGACAAACCACGCGCGGTTTATTTTCTGACCATCGACAAGTGCAAGTTTCGTAAGCCTGTCCTGCCCGGCGATACGATCGAATATCACATGCGCAGCGTCGCCAGACGCAAGGCGATGTGGTGGTTTCACGGGGATGCCAAGGTGAACGGGACAATCGTTGCCGAGGCCGATGTGGGGGCCATGCTGGCCGACTGACGAAAGCCTTTGCGTGCGACCGCACCCTTAGCCGCGGTCGTCGCGTGACCGCCAAATCGACACGCCGGGGGTTCTGTGTTCTAGTGTCCATGCGCTGGAAGGGGCAGATGCGAAACTTGGCGATATTGGCGGCATCTGCCGTGTTGCTTGTGGCCCTGGGTGGCCGCGCCGATGCGGGCAAGACGTGCATCGTCACCGCCACTGAGGCGTTACCGAAAATCACAGGACTCGTCGTCAAGAGGTCCCGGACCCGTCCGGTATCGCCTGCCATTCTGGCTACCTGGAGAGGCCGGTCCAAGCCGATCATCGTGGACGTCGATGTCGAAACCGCGGGCGACGCGCAAACCTTTTCCTATATGTGCGTGATGACCCAAGGCTCCGCCTTCGTGCAGCGGACGATGAACTGACGCCGGCGGCCTATCCCGGCCTCTCTGGCCTTCCGATTCCCGGGCGGCGGGTCACTGGACAGCCCCGGCGGCCCGCGCTAACCACTGAAAAAACCCGACAATTTACTCCAAATCGCTGCGTGAGAGATGAGCCCCTCGATGACTACGATCGATCCAACCGCGCGGGTTGAAGACGGCGCTGTGATCGGCGAAGGCACGACGATCGGGCCTTACTGCGTGATTGGCCGTGACGTCGTCATCGGCGCGAATTGCAAATTGATCGGGCACGTCCACCTGATGGGGCACACGGCCATCGGCGCCGGCTGCACGATCTATCCGTTTGCTTCCTTGGGCGGAGCCCCGCAATCCCTGGGCTATCGTGGTGAACCGACCAAACTCCAGATCGGTGAGGACTGTACTGTCCGCGAGTTGGTAACGATGAATACCGGCACCGTTGGCGGTGGTGGCATCACGCGCGTCGGCGACCGCTGCTACTTCATGAATTGCAGCCATGTCGGACATGATTGCCAGGTCGGCAACGACGTCATCTTCGCCACTTCCGCGACATTGGGCGGCCACTGTGAGATTGGCGACTTCGTCTTCATCGGCGGCTTGTCCGCGGTCCACCAATTCACAAGGATCGGACCCCAGGTCATGGTGGGCGGCGTCTGCGGCGTTCGTGGTGATGTCATTCCTTTCGGGCTGGTCAACGGACAATACGCAGCTCTTGAAGGGCTCAACATCATTGGCATGAAGCGCCGCAAATTCACCCGCGAGCGGCTCACCAAGGTTCGATCGTTTTATCAAAAGCTGTTTGATGGGCCGGGTGTCTTCTCTGAAAGACTGGCTGCGGTACAGCCGATGGCGAGTGAAGATCAGGCGATCGCGGAAATCCTGCAATTTATCGAGGCCGGCAAGCATCGTCCCCTCTGCCTGCCGTCCGGCCGCGACGCTGATCAGGGATGACGGAGTAATCGGTAGGGCCCATGACTGCCGCGACTTTGGAAGTTTCGTCGCCGGTTGGCGTCATCGCAGGCGGTGGGGCGATGCCGTTTGCCGTGGCCGATTCCCTGAAGACGCGCGGCCTGGATCCCGTTCTGTTTGCACTGAGGGGCGTCTGCGATCCCGCAGCCACAGAGCGCTTTCGTCATCACTGGATTACGGTAGGCCAAATAGGCCGGGCGACGAGGCTATTTCGCGCGGAAAACTGCAAGAACCTGGTCTTCATCGGAACACTGGTGCGGCCGGGCCTGTCGGAGATTCGTCTCGATTGGGGAACGCTTCGCGCCATCGCGCGGATATGGGCGGCGTTTCGCGGCGGCGACGACCATTTGTTGTCGGGTATCGGCCGCATTTTCGAACAGGAGGGCTTCCGTCTCCTGGGTTTGAAAGATGTCGCGCCGGATTTGCTGATGCCTGAAGGAAGTGCCACGCGAAACGTGCCTGACCGGGATGCTGTCGCTGATATCGCCAGAGGGCAGGAGGTGCTTCGGGCGCTTGGTGCTTTTGACGTTGGTCAGGCCGTCGTGGTGATCGACGGCCATGTGGTCGGCGTCGAAGGCATCGAAGGCACCGATGAACTGCTGGCGCGTATCGCAACCTTGCGTGCCGCCGGTCGTATTCGGACGCGGGAGGGCCGTGGCGTATTGGTGAAAGCTCCCAAGAGTTGCCAGGATTTGCGCTTCGATCTGCCGACGATTGGGTCGCGAACCGTTGAAGGGGCCGCTAGGGCAGGACTTTCGGGCGTGGCGGTCGTTGCCGGCAACACGGTGGTTGCCGACCCCCAGGCCATGATCGAGGCGGCGGACGCCGCCGGACTTTTCGTGACTGGTCTGTCTTCCTGATGGCCATCCCTGCAAACGGCAATGTCGCGCGCAAGATTTTTCTGATTGCAACAGAAGAATCCGGCGACCGGCTGGGCGCTCAGCTGATGAAAGTGCTTCGCCAGCGCCTCGGCGACGCGGTCAAATTCGAAGGTGTCGGCGGTCTGGCGATGGCGAGAGAGGGACTGAAGTCCCTGTTTCCGATCGAGGAGCTGTCGATCATCGGCTTTTCGGCCGTCATCAGGCAGCTTCCCAAAGTGCTGCGTTTGATCCGTCAGACCGCGGCGGCGGTGGTGCGAGCCGAGCCCGACATGCTCGTTATCATCGACAGCCCCGACTTCACCCATCGGGTCGCGCGGCGCGTCCGGGCGCGCAATTCGGCGATTCCGATCGTGGACTACGTCTCGCCGTCGGTCTGGGCCTGGCGGCCGGGCAGGGCGCGGGCAATGCGGGCCTATGTCGATCACGTGCTGGCACTCCTCCCGTTTGAACCGGAGGAATATCGCCGCCTGCGTGGTCCACCGTGCAGCTATGTCGGCCATCCCCTGACCGAGCAGCTCGCTTCGCTGAGGCCCGGCGCGGAAGAGCAGGCGCGCCGCAGCGCGTCCCCGCCGGTGCTGTTGGTTCTGCCCGGAAGTCGCCGTAGCGAGATCCGGCAGCACATGGCGGTCTTCGGCGAGGCATTGGACAAGCTTCAGACGGGGGGTAAGGCGATTGAGTTGATCCTGCCGACCATGCCGCACCTGCTGGAAGAGGTCAGCGAAGGCGTCCGGGCCTGGAAGGTGGCGCCGCGAATCGTGGTCGGCGAAAAGGAGAAGCGCGCGGCGTTTCGGATTGCGGCTGCGGCATTGGCCAAGTCTGGCACCGTGACGCTCGAGCTGGCGCTCGCAAAGGTGCCGATGGTGACAGCCTACCGCACGGGGGCGCTGGAGGCCTTCATCGTCAGGCGGACGATCAACATCACGTCTGTGATCCTGGCGAATCTCGTCATCGGCGAGAACGTGGTGCCGGAATTCCTTCAGGAGAATTGCACGGCCGACAAACTCGCCAGCGCGCTTCGCGAGATATTGTCCGATTCACCGATGCGCGAGCGGCAGCTCGAGGCCTTTGCGCGAATTGACGGCATCATGTCGACGGGTAGCCAGCCTCCCAGCGTCCGCGCCGCGGACATCGTTCTGGCGATGCTCCGAAAATCCCGAGGGATTGGCTAGAACACGGACACTAGTGCCCACTTTCCGAAGTTCGTGCTCCATCGCAGCACCCGCTTCCACGAACTTCGGAAAGTTATGGGCACTAGCAAATCTATTGATTCTAGTGCCGCTTTTCTATTTGAAGTTCCTGGATCGAATTCACCGCTTGTGGTGCAGGAACTTCAAATAGGCGGCACTAGTTCGAAGCCGGATAGCCGAATGTCCGATATCCGGCCTCGAGATCTCCGTTTATTTCCGCTTGTCGATGTCGACGTAGTCGCGGCGCGTTGCCCCGGTGTAGAGCTGCCGCGGGCGGCCGATCTTCTGCTGCGGATCCTCGATCATCTCGCTCCATTGGCTGATCCAGCCGACGGTGCGGGCGACCGCGAACAGAACGGTGAACATCGACGTCGGGAAACCCATCGCCTTCAGCGTGATGCCCGAATAGAAATCGACGTTCGGATAGAGCTTGCGGCTAATGAAGTACTCGTCACTAAGCGCGATCTTTTCCAGTTCCAGCGCGACCTTGAGCATCGGATCGTCGCCGTGGCCGGTCTCCTTCAGCACCGCGTGACACATCTTCTGCATGATCTTGGCGCGCGGATCGTAGTTCTTGTAGACGCGATGTCCGAAGCCCATCAGGCGGACTTCGCTGTTCTTGTCCTTCACCCTCTTGATGAAGTCGGGAATCTTGTCGACGCTGCCGATGCCGGCGAGCATCGCCAGCGCCGCTTCGTTGGCGCCGCCATGCGCCGGACCCCACAGACAGGCAATACCGGCGGCGATACACGCAAATGGGTTTGCGCCGGAAGAGCCAGCGATGCGTACCGTAGACGTCGAGGCGTTCTGCTCGTGATCGGCGTGCAGGATGAAGATCTTGTCGAGGGCGTCGGCAAGCACCGGGTTGATCTGGTATTCCTCGCACGGCACTGCGAAGCACATGCGAAGGAAGTTCTCGGCGAATTTCAGCGAGTTCTTCGGATAAATGAAGGGTTGGCCAAGATTATATTTGAAGGCCATGGCGGCCAGCGTCGGAATCTTGGCGATCATGCGCATCGAGGCGATCATGCGCTGCTTCGGATCGTTGATGTCCGTCGAGTTGTGATAGAACGCGGCCAGCGCGCCGACGGACGCCACCATCACCGCCATTGGATGGGCGTCGCGGCGGAAACCCTGGAAGAAACGGGCCATCTGCTCGTGAACCATGGTGTGAAGGATCACACGCCGGTCGAAATCGACCTTTTGCGCCTTGGTGGGAAGCTCGCCGTAAAGCAGGAGATAGCAGGTTTCCAGGAAGTCGCCGTTTTCGGCGAGTTGCTCGATCGGATAGCCGCGGTATTCCAGGACTCCCGCATCGCCGTCGATGTAGGTGATTTTCGACTCGCAGCTTGCGGTCGAGGTAAAGCCGGGATCGTAGGTGAACATCCCGGACTGCCCATAGAGCTTGCCGATGTCGATGACGTCGGGGCCAACGCTGCCGCTTGAAATCGGAAGATCGAAAGTCTTGTTGCCTACCGTTAACGTAGCGGTCTTGCCTTGGGATGCGGCCATCGTGAGTCCCCGATGCGATCGTTGTGAAAGCCCGCGCTTTGCGCCCTCCGAAACGGCCGGCAGGCGAGCGGGCACCTTAAATGAAGCAGTTAAATGGGTAGCTTATTGCTGTGTGCGCTGCAAGGTGGCGCGCCTAGTAGTCCGATTCTGACATTCGCTTGACTGGCCCGTGGCCAAGTGGGGAGCGAATGTCAAATCCACTCCACTGGCCGCTTCAGTCCGGGCCCTGGTCGTCGAGGCGAGCCAGACTTTCCTGGCGGCCGAGCACGGCCAATACGTCGAATATACCGGGGGAGGTCGTGCGCCCTGTCAGCGCGGCGCGCAGCGGCTGGGCCACGGCACCGAACTTGAGGCCGTTCTGGTCGGCAAAGGCCCGCATAGCGGTTTCCGTCTCTTCGGCGGTCCAGTCTTTGACCGCCCAAAGGGCAACGCGAAGCCGGCCGATCAGCAAGCGGCTTTCCGGCGTCAGCAACGCGGCTGCCTTGGCGTCGATCTCGAGCGGCCGGTCCGCGAAAATGTAGTAAGCGCTGTCGATCAGCTCGATCAGCGTCTTGGCGCGTTCCTTCAGGTTTGGCATCGCCTGCAACAATTGCATGCGAGTCGTGTCGTTGAGTTTGGCCGCGATGTCAGCGCCGTTGGGCACAAACGGAAGCACCTGTTCGAACATCTTCACGAGGGATTGATCGTCGGTGTGGCGGATATAATGCCCGTTGAGATTTTCAAGCTTGGCGAAATCGAATCGCGCGGCCGATTTACCGATGCCGGAGAGTTCGAAGGCGGCGATCATTTCCTCGGTGGAGAAAATCTCCTGATCGCCATGGCTCCATCCGAGCCGGACGAGGTAATTCCGCAAGGCAGCCGGCAAATAGCCCATGGCGCGGTAGGCGTCGACGCCGAGTGCGCCATGGCGCTTGGATAGCTTTGAGCCGTCCGGCCCGTGGATCAACGGAATATGCGACATGCTGGGAATGTCCCAGCCGAGCGCGTCATAGATCTGCTTCTGGCGCGCGGCATTGATCAGGTGGTCGTCGCCGCGAATGATGTGGGTGACGGCCATGTCGTGGTCGTCGACCACCACGGCGAGCATATAGGTCGGGTTTCCATCCCCGCGCAGCAGGACCAGATCGTCGAGGTTTTCGTTTTGCCAGACCACCCGGCCCTGCACCCGGTCCTCGATCACGGTCTCGCCGGTCTGGCGCGCGCGCAGGCGGATCGTTGGCTTCTTACCCGTTGGGGCTTCGGACGGATCGCGGTCGCGCCAGAGGCCGTCGTAAAGGCGGGTGCGGCCTTCGGCGCGGGCTTTTTCCCGCATCGCCGTCAGCTCCTCCGGCGTAGCGTAGCAACGGTAAGCCTTGCCGGACGCCAGCAGGCCTTCGGCGATCTCCCGGTGCCGTGCCGCACGGCTGAACTGGTAGATGACCTCGCCGTCCCAATCGAGTTCGAGCCACTTGAGGCCATCCAGAATGGCCGCAATGGCCGCATCCGTCGATCGCTCGCGATCGGTGTCCTCGATCCGAAGCAGCATCCTGCCGCCATGCTTGCGCGCATAAAGCCAGTTGAACAGGGCGGTGCGGGCTCCCCCAATATGGAGAAAGCCGGTCGGTGAGGGGGCAAAGCGCGTGACGACGGGTTCGGTCATGGAGATCAATAGGGAGGTGTGGAATCTGCCTTGGCAGGTTGGGGGTGTATAGCAGGAACCCCATATGATTAAAGCCTTCCTTGGGGCTGGTGGCCCGTTTCTGACATTCGTATTCTGTTGCGGCGGGCTCATTTACGAATGTCAGAAACAAAGGGGCCACCAGCAATAATAAGTTTGTAGTGTGGTTTGGGATTTGACATTCGCTATAGGAACTCGCGGCGATACTGAAGCGAATGTCAAATCCACCACACTAACGGATTTGGCAGATAGATCGTTGGTTCCGGAACAGGAAGCCAGAACGATCCGGAACGGGAAACCAGAATGACCCTAGAACCGACGACGGCTGAGGCGGGCCGCGATTTCATCCGCGACATCGTCCAGGCCGACCTCGACGCCAAAAGGCATGGCCTGATCGTGACGCGGTTTCCGCCCGAACCGAATGGCTACCTGCATATCGGTCACGCCAAGTCGATCGGCCTTAATTTCGGCATCGCGCAGGAGTTTGGCGGGCACTGTAATCTGCGATTCGACGACACCAATCCGACCCGGGAAGAGCAGGAATTCATCGATTTGATTCAGGCCGACGTGAAGTGGCTGGGTTATGACTGGGGGAAAAACCTCTTCTTTGCCTCGGACTATTTCGAAAAACTCTACGCGTGGGCGGAAGGTCTCATCGGCGCCGGCCTTGCCTATGTCGACGATCAGTCACAGGAAGAGATCAGGCTGGCCCGCGGCACGCTGACCGAGCCCGGCAAGAACAGTCCGTTTCGCGACCGAACGGTTGCGGAAAACCTCGATCTGTTTCGCCGCATGAAGGCGGGAGAGTTTCCGAACGGCGCCAGGGTTCTGCGCGCCAAGATCGACATGGCGTCGGGCAATATCAACCTGCGCGATCCAGTGCTGTACCGCATTCTGCACGCCCACCATCCGCGCACGGGCGACAAGTGGTCGATTTATCCAAGCTACGACTATGCCCATGGCCAGTCCGACGCTATCGAGGGCATCACCCATTCGATCTGCACGCTGGAATTCGAGGACCATCGGCCGCTTTACGAGTGGCTGCTGTCCAAACTGCCGGTGCCGTCGACGCCGCACCAGTATGAATTCGCGCGCCTCAACCTGAGCTATACGCTGCTCTCCAAACGTGTCCTGACCGAACTCGTGCGCGGCGGCCATGTGGCCGGTTGGGACGATCCGCGCATGCCCACGATCGCAGGGTTAAAGCGGCGCGGCGTGCCCCCGGCGGCGGTCCGCGAATTCATCAAGCGCATCGGCGTTGCGAAAGCCAACAGCGTCGTCGATGTCGGCATGCTCGAGTTCTGTATCCGCGAAATTCTGAATCAGACCGCGCAGCGCCGGATGGCGGTGTTGCGGCCGCTGAAGGTCGTGATCGAGAACTACCCGGAAGGGCAGATCGAGGAAATCGAAGCGGTCAACCACCCCGATGATCCCTCAGCCGGCACGCGCCGCGTGGCGTTTGGCCGGGAGCTCTATATCGAGCGCGACGATTTCATGGAGAATCCGCCGAAGAAGTTTTTCCGGTTGTCACCGGGCAACGAAGTGCGGTTGCGCTATGCCTATTTCATCACCTGCCGCGAGGTAGTGAAGAATGCCACGGGCGAAGTGGTCGAACTGCGCTGCACCTACGATCCCGCCACCCGCGGTGGTAACGCGCCCGACGGCCGCAAGGTCAAGGCCACCATGCACTGGGTCTCGGCAGCTCGGTCGAGACCTGCCGAAATCCGGCTCTATAATCCGCTGTTTGCGAAACCGAGCCCCGATGCGGCCAATTTTACCGCCGACCTCAATCCGCAGTCGTTGGAAATCTTGAAGGACGCGCGGGTCGAGCCTGATGTCGCCGAGTCCAATTCGGTCGAGGTCATGCAGTTCGAGCGGCAGGGTTATTTCGTGCGGGACAAGGACGCTGCCGCCGACCGTCCGGTCTTCAACCGCACCATCGGATTGCGCGATACCTTTGCGAAGGAAGTCGGCAAGGGCTAGCTAGCGCGGCCTGTTTTGGGAACGGACCTCAGCCTTGTCCAATCCCGACAGCCGGCTGTGGAGCATGTGACGGGTCAGACGGTCTCTGGCTTTTTCCTCAATCAAGAGATTGATGAAGGCGAGCCGCTTCGGCTCATCGGTCGCTTCCGCCAGCAACCGGCGATAGCGATCGAAATTATACGCCGTGTCCTCGCCGCTCATTGCCACCCGCCCCCGCAACACCCGGCAGGAAATGTTGCGCAACGTGAGAAGCGAGGCAAGCAGACACGCTGGCCGGAGCCACCGCTGCTCTCTTGTTCTGTGGATAAAGTCCGACGCCGGCGCAAGCTCCAGCGGAAAAGCGGAGGCGCCGACGCGCAGGGTCAGGCGAGGCGCTCGCGGATTTCGTCGCGCATCTTTTCGCGGAACGCCGCCTTCCGGGCGGGCCGTTCCTTTTCGTCGACATCCCAGCGGTCGAAAATATTGAAGTTGTCCAGAATGGGATGGTCATCGCTGGCCATGGCAAGGATAGCCAACAGCTTGCCGGCAGGCCCGCTCGGTCCGGTGACTTCCCACCGGCGGATCGTATCGGCGCCCTCCGCCGGTTCCAACCCGCAGAGTTTTGCCATGTCGGCGGCCGATAAGGGCCGGCCGATGGCGTCGCCGAGATCCTGACGAAGCTGTTTCAATTCCGAACCTGTCACGAGTTATCCCTTGCGTATCGTTGCCGCGGTCTCTCGACGAAAATTGCGGCTTTCTCGCGATTCCGCATTCGTTCGCCTTTTGCCCAGTGGATGCCGTAGGTAGCATTCCCGGCGCGGATGTAGCGTAGGGTGGCTGATGGCTGAGCGGGGTAGGGCGCCTGGCCGTGTACAGGGCATTGCGGAGACTTGGCCGCCGCGTGGCGGGGCCCAGGCCGGTAGCCATGCGGCCGGGTTTGATGCTTGGTCCCGCATATTCAGACAAATTGCGTGAATGGGTGCGCGCCGAAGCCGGCGCCGGACGTCTGTTGCCGTGGGTTCCGATCGCCTTCGGAACCGGCATTGCCTTTTACTTCGCGGCCGACCACGAGCCGGTGCTGCCGGTCGTCACCACCACCGCGGCAATACTTGGCATCGTGGCGTTCTTGCTTCGCCGCGCGAAGTTTTTTCCGTTGGCCGTCATGGTCGCAAGTCTGGCGGCAGGCTTTGCGACGGCAACCTTCAGAACCGCGCATCTCGCCCACGAGGTGTTGGCAAAGCCAGCCTATTCGGTGTCGCTATCGGGCTTTGTCGAGGCCCGCGACATTCGCGAACGCACGGACCGGTTTGTTCTGCGGGTGACCGAGATGGACGGTCCGCGCTTGCAGACAAGGCTGGAACGGGTGCGGCTATCGGTGCGCAAGGGAATGGCGCCTGATGTCGGCAGCTTCGTCGAAATGAAAGCGCGTTTGCAGCCGCCGCTCGCGCCGTTACGGCCCGGCAGCTACAACTTCAGCCGCGACCTGTTCTTTCAGGGCATCGGCGCCTCAGGTTTCGTGACCGGTGGCATCAAGACGCGCGAGCCGCCGGTCGCAGGCGGTCTTGCGCTGCGTTATGCCGCCTGGATGCAAGATCTGCGCGACGCCATCGACGCGCGGATAGCGTATTTGCGTGAACGTGGCTATCGAACCGCGCGCCGCAGACGCAGCGCATCATAGAGCTGGGTTGGGCCGGCTTCTCGCCGCGTGCCCAGCTTGCATATTTCTCTTTAATGAAATCCCGCTGATGACGCCATTTCTCAAACGCGCCTTCAGGGATCTCGGGCAAGAGGGCTTTCCAATCTGCCTCGAAGCCGATACGTGCTCCCTCGAAGCTGGCCGCCGTGCCGTTGCGGTGCTGGCCCGGATGCAGGCCAGGATAGAAGCCGCAAGACCATTGCCACTGGTCTCTATCGAGCGGAACGCCGGCGCGTTCGCCCATCGTGCCGACGTGCACGTCGCCGTAATAGACGTGCCAAGTGACCTGGTGCGGATTGTCGGAGCGTCTGCGGGTGAGGGCTTGCATCCCCCATGATTCCGCCGATCAGGCGCGGAGGGAAGCCGCTAGGTCTAGTGGCATCCCAGAGCCGAGCCGGCCACCACGGGAAATGTTTAGGAGCTACCGTGGGGGCGGTGTAGGCACTTGTCCCGTGCAGCCAGAAGGATCCTGAGTGGGTGTCCAACTGGCATTGCTGCACTGGAGCCCGCGACCTCCGCCGATGCAAATGACGGCACCCTGAGAATAAAACGCGCTGTGGTAGACACAATTCCTGGTCATGGAGTTGATCTTCTGCGGGTCCGGCATGAAGGGGTCTGGCGTGAAGGTGCTCTGCGCTGATACGGCACCCGACATCATTGCGATGACCACTGCAAAAAAAGCCGATCTCCACATTCGCGTCAGTCCCTTTTGTCCAAACGGTTCGCAGAACTTCCCGCAACCGGAGGGCGAAGGCAATACTGCACGCACGAAAAGGCTCGTGAACGAGAGGGTTTTTGCTAGCCCTTCGCCTCAATCCACTCTTGAAACCAATAGGCGAACGCGCGAAAGCGCGGGATTCGGCAACTCAGCAATTTCGGGGCTCGTGGCAACAGCTTGCTTTGCTCTCGCCTGATCGATGGAGGGAGAACGCTTGGCGGTGCTGGACCAAGTTATTGTTCCCAGCGCAACGGCAATCGTCGTCCAAATGACGAGTTTGAAAGCGGTCGTCTTGTGGGTCATCGCGAAATCCTCGCTTTGACCTACCCCAGCGCAAGATGCCACCTTCGGCTGAGTTGGGAAATTAGAAAGCTAAGCTAAGCACTGCACCCAATTCGTTTTCGCTTAATGGCCGCTTACCAGGTTGTGCGGGGATTTCAACAAACCCGCTCATTTCGTCCCCTTCAGCCCGAGGCTTTACTGCTTCGGCTCAGCTGCAGAGTCCGAGCCGCGAAGCTCTGGCCCCATACAGTCACCAGCCCATAGTTTTGTGCCCTTGACCGTTCCGACGAATTTGCAGCCCATCGCTTCCTTGGGCTTTACCGGCTTGGTGCCGGCCTTGGGCGTGGCATCTTGAGCGAATGCATTTGCTGAAACGAAGATCGCGGCGAGAATGATTAAAATCCTCATGTCATTTTCCTTTCGCCTTCAGCCCAGCCTCACGCGCCAGCCGCTCCGCTCTGAGGCGTTTGTGGTTCGCCTGGAACTCTGGCTCGGCTTGACTGTCCGATATCGTCTGCCTCGACGCCAACGGATTGAGGGCGGCCCTTCGATCGACATCGACCTCGACCTGTTGCTCGGCGGATCGCTTCGGTTTGATCATTTGCTTTTTACCTTCAGCCCTCGTGGGGCTTTGGTAATCCGCCCAAATCAGATGGGCGCCTGTAGCGCCGCCAGCCCTGCCGGCGTGAGTTTAATCTCAGATCTCTGGCCACCGCCCTGCCGTTCGATCCAACCATAGTCGGTGAGCCGGCGAAGAGTGCCAGCGGTCGCCGCAACGGGTAGCTCGGCTACGATATTCCAGTCGCACGATCTTAGATACTGCATCACTTGCCGCTCGCTCGCCCGGACCCGTCGGTCTGCAGTTTGACTGATCATGTCCGTTTTGCCTTCAGCCCCACTTCGAGCAGGCGACGAACCGCTTCAGGCCGCGAGGGAAAGGGCTGTTTCTGTTTGGCAATCCATTCGTCTAGCCCAGCCAACATCGGCGGATGCATGCGAACAACCACGGGCTCGCCCTTGCCAGTGGCAGGAGGCCCGCGCTTTTTTCGTGGAATCACGGTTTGCTTTTTCATGATTCCTTGATAGCATAGAAACGGCCCGGCGGGAAGATGGAAGCTCCCGCGCCGGGCCTAACCTCAACCACAAAGGACGCGAATCCCATGATCGAAGCTGACAGCGTGCTTAGCACGCCAGCCTTAAACTCGTCCTCAATTCAGGATGCCAATCCCCGGCTAGAAGGCCGCGCGGAGTCCGCTGACTCGCTTTCCCATCAGCCCGCTATCGGACAGCCCGGAAGCCGAACCGTCGCCGGTGAGTCCGGGAAGGGCGCCCAGGGGCTATCCCGTCGAAACGTACTTGCCCTGATCGACGCACACCGGGCTGCCGAGGTCGTCCATCTCAAAGTTATCAATGCTCAGGATGAGGCTGAGACCAAATACGGCGTCCGTTCTGTTGAAGCGTTTGAGGCGCGGGACCGTTGCGGGGCAATGTGCGATGAGGTCAACGCGATCTGTTGGAAGCTGGCGGCTACACGACCAACCACGCTTGCCGGCGTTGCCGCGGTTCTCAGGTTTGCCAACGAGGTCGAGGATGCAGGCAACGAATGGCCCGACACCGACACGATCGGTGCCGACGGCTGGCACTACCAACTGCGGGCGACGATGGCAGCCGCGCTCAAGAACATCATCGTGGCGGTGCAGTCATGAAGAAGGGCGTGACCAAGAAGCCGTCTCGGGAAACGATCCGCAAGCGTGTCGCCGGCCAGAAGCGGGCTCGGGAGAAGCGCAGGCGCATGCGCATGACCCTCATTCCTGATTCGGCGGACCCTGTACTTGCCGCAAAAGCTCGCCTGGACGCCGAGGGTTATTGCAGTCACGAGGCCGTGCAACGCCGGATCAGGTGGGTGGCACACGAGCGAAAATTACCGCCCATCGATATTTGCCAGGCGATGACCTGCAAGCTTCACCATCTCAGTGACTTCGCCAAGCGGTACGAACTTAGCGTCGATTGGCTGATGTTTGGTGACCTGAAGGGCTTGCGCCGAAAGCCGGTAGGTAAACAGAGCCCGGCCATTTTCACCGCGGCGGACATCGTCAAGCTCTACGCCGAACTCTCGATGGAGGACCGTCGACAGATCACGCGGATGATGGCCAAATTGATGGCCCAGGAGGCGGCGGAGCAATCATGAAGCGACGGCGCTGACCACATCACGATCGCACCCGACAGCGGATCGCAGCGCACGCAAGGCGGTTGAGGCGATAACCGTGAACCCGCCGGGGGCGAAACCGGCGGGTTTTTCGTATTGACGGTTTTAGAGGCTGCTTGTGAGTTCCCGACAACCGCTTCTTGATTTGCCAACCTAAGGGGGTGAACCTCAGGCGGAAACGGGGCTACGCAGATGCGTTACCGTGATGTGGAGGTTATACCCGGCCAGCGTGTTCGTCTTTCCGTTCTCGGAAAAGAGCGCTGTCCAAGAATGAGATTGAAGAGCGACGCCGGGGTCGTCTTGAGCAAGGCCGGCGGCAACACTGTCCGCATCTTATTCGATGGCCGAAAACGACCCATCACGCTGCACCTGAGCTACATCGAGACGCAATAGGGCGGGGCTTCGGTCCCGCGTCCACAAAACGGAAGAGGCCGCCAACTGAGGCGGCCTTTTCATTTCGGTGGCTGCAATCCCGGGGAGTTGACCCATTCTTCCAGATGGGCGGCTGTGTCGGCCTGACGGGCTTTCTTGAGTAGCGCGTCTTGCTCTGGGCCTGGTCGAAATTGGAGGGCTTTCTCGCGGACTTCATTGGCGAATGACGCGAGACGTTCTTTGAGCGAAGTAGACTGTTTGAATCGGCGGCGATGCTGCATGACAGAACCTCGTTCTTAGGGGTCCTAACCGTTGGGTTTGAGTACGTTCATTATTTAAGCGCGCCACCTGAATTCGTTCTGTTCACTGGTGAACACAATTCAACTTTGGCCACTGGAAATTTCCAACCAGGCACCAGGCCGTCGTGTGCCGATAGACGCTTGGCATTCTGTGCGCCACAACGGGTTCCCGCTTGGGGGAGCGGACCAATGTTGGAATATCGTGCGTACTTCGTAGACAGAGATGGGCACTTCAAAAAGTCGGTTGTGCTTTTCTGCCCGGACGACGAGGCGGCGAAAGAACAGGCCAAACAGCTCGTAGACGATTGCGACATAGAGCTTTGGCAGCTTGGCCGCAAAGTCGAGACATTCAAGCACAAGCCGAAGTGAGGCCACTCTTAGGAGTGCTCTAATTTGATTTTCCAAAATTAGTTAGGAACAGAACGGCCGCCTTTTACTTAAAAGGCGTATGGATCGGAAATTGAAAAAGCAGGAACAAGACGCCATCATGGTGCTGACCTTGGGCACCGCGACACTGATAGTCTGTTTCACTTATGCGCTTACGCTGGTGACTTGAAGGCAGACGCGGCAGAGAAGGGCGCCGCCGACATCGAGCGAGACTTATTAGCGGCCCGTCGATTTGCTTGCGCCGATCACACCACAAGCGCAACGTGCAGCGGCTGGCCAGCCATCGCAGGCGCCTAGGGCGACAAGATCAGGGGCGGCCTTCGGGCCGTCCTTTTATTTAGGAACGATCGCAATCGCGGCGGGTTGCCGTCGCGTAACGTCCCCAAGAGACGTGCATGAAACGGCTCTGCTCCTCATCCCCCATCCCCCGCATCCAGAGCCGTTTCACTATTCGTTAGAAGGTCAGTTTGATTGTGGCAGCCGTTGCACCTAGGAATTGGTCGGCTCCGGGCGCGTATTCCCGGACTATGGCCCAATCGTTCGGCGCTGAAATCCATCTGGTTGAAGTGAGTACGGACGACCTCGAAAGGGACGTTCCGAAGAAGCAGCTTTGGGCTGTGTCGGCAACGCAAGAGCACGCCGTCGCCTTGGTTTTAGCGGCTGTGCCGGAAGGATGGAGCGCCGTGCTGACCGATGGTCGTTTAAAGGCCGAGGAAGTTGCGCTCCTAAACATGCATCCCGGCGATGTTTGCGAGCTAACGAAATGACCCCCAAACGTCCCTGAGACCCCAACCAGCTCGCCAATAGGCTGAGGCTACGATGATAGAAGAGCTGCGGGGGCCTCGCGTCCCCGTTTTCTATTGAGTCAGGGTAGAATTCAACAACATGGGCAAAGAAAATACTGGCACTCGATAACGCAATAACCACAATGACGAACGCAAACATGGAACTATCCTCACAACCAGTCTGGGCACTAGAACAGAGACCGTAAACGCCTTTCTGTTTCGAGATTATTTCGTACCTGCCGAATATGGTTTCTTCAGCCCATTTTTGAACCTGAGCGTTGTTTCATAAGGGACTGTGACGGTTGCGACACACAGTTCAGGGCGGGGGCTTCGGTCCCGCGCTCCAGCGTCAAAGGGTCACCTGGCGATCAATGGACCAACTGGGTCAAGAGCGCACAAACGAAGCCCACCACTAGAAGGCTCGATGAAGCCACGGAGACGAGATCGATAGACCAAGGGTGGACGTCGCCGCCGGTCAAATCGAGATGTCTGGCGAAGGTCTGATCGCGATATGTGCGGATGCGCATGAGAGATCTGGCGGGTTAGAGGATATTTGTCCAATCCGCTCCCGGCCAAACGGTTCCGACCACAGTGGCCTAATTTGAAATTGAAGGTGTTTTCACCGAGCCAAACCGTGCGGGCAGAACTATGGTTTGGCCCTACACGGCCGAACGCGGGACCGATCATCCGTATACTGAAATCCGGTGCTTTATGCCTGGCAGCATGGGCTAGGTCCTGTGGACACTTATCGCATCCATAGGATGATGGCGGCAAGGGTGACCACGGCCTGATAGTTCCGAGCGGTTTTTTCGAAGCGCGTTGCGACGCGCCTGAACTGCTTGAGCTTTGAGAAGCAGCACTCCACGAGATGGCGTTGGGCATAGAGATGTTTGTCGAGCGGATATTTGAGCGCCCGTGACGGGTTGTTGGGAATGACGGCGAGCGCACCCTTGGCGGCGATGGCTTTGCGCAGATGATCAGCGTCATAGGCCGTATCGGCCATGACGACCTCGGCAGGAAACCCCTCGATCAACGCGGCGGCTTGCGGTGCATCGCCCTTCTGACCTGCCGTCAGCGTGAAGCGCACCGGACAACCCAGGCCTCGGACGGCCATATGTATTTTGGTGCTCAGGCCGCCGCGCGAGCGGCCGATCGCTTGATCTTCAGGCCCCCTTTTTTAGCCCCGGCAGCATGCTGATGGGCTCGGACAATGGTGGAATTGATGATCAGATATTCGAAGTCCGGATCATCGGACATCGCCTCGAACATCCGATACCAGACGCCCTTGATGCTCCACCGGCTGAAGCGCCGGAATACGCTGTTCCAATCCCCAAACGCTTCCGGAAGATCACGCCAAGGAGAGCCCGTACGCACGATCCAAAGCACGCCCTCCACGAACATCCGGTTGTCGCGCCCAGTGGAGCCTTTCTGGCCAGGCCGACCTATGATCAGGGGCGCCATCCGCTCCCAAGCCACGTCGCTCAAAACCAAACGATCCATCACACCCAAGGCCGCCTCCCCAAAAGAAGCCTTGAATTTGATTTGCTGATAAAAGGGAATCCTTAGAGTCCACAGGACCTAGGGCGTCTTCAAGGCAGGCTCTAATGAAGATCGTCGTTGTTGCCGTTGGCGCGCTAGTTATTGCTCTCGGCCTTTTCTGGTTCGGACTGGGGGCCGGGTTGCTGTCGGGATCCCACAATGCCTTGCTTATCGACGCCGGCGCCGCTGCCGCTGCCGTAGGCATAGGCCTTGTGTGGTTCGCGTGGCGGTAGTGCAGGACCTGCCGGTGCCGCGGCAGCCGCCAAGGACTGATCCAGCAGGCACTCCCATTTGCTTCCCAAGCTCAAGGAGCGGGAAGCAAATCAGCCTATCCATCTGAAATCATATGCACAAAATGTCTGCTGTTGACACATTTCCGGCTACCACATGGCGGTCGTGGCCGGTGTGGTCTTTTTCGCCATACGCGCTTTGCTGGCGCTTGTCCCGGTGTTGACGGTGGCGTTTCCAATCAAGAAATGGGCCGCCGCCGGCGCGCTCGCGGCGGCCGCATTCTATCTGCTGCTGTCGGGCGCCGAGGTCGCGACGCAAAGATCGTTCTACATGACGGCCGTGGTACTGATCGCGGTGATGGTCGATCGCCGCGCCGTGACCTTCCGCACCCTGGCGCTGGCGGCGATCGTGGTGTTGGTGCTCGCCCCGGAAGCGGTCGTTCATCCCAGTTTTCAGATGTCGTTTGCGGCGACCCTCGGCCTGGTGGCGCTGGTCCAGATCGGCATGCCCCGTTTGTTCGCGACCCCGGAGAACTCCGCCGCGGCAAAGGTTGCCTTATGGGGCGGGCGCGAACTTATGACGCTCACGCTGGCGTCGCTGATCGCGGGATTTGCGACCACGCCCTATGCTGCCTTCCACTTCCACCGCATCACTCCGTATGGGGTGCTGGCCAATTTGGCGGCCATGCCGGTCGTCTCCGCGGTCGTGATGCCTGCGGGCATGCTGGGGCTTGTCGCGATGCCGTTTGGCTTCGACGGCTTCTTCTGGTGGCTGATGGGGGTCGGCATCGACTGGATGATCGTCGTGACCGAATGGGTTGCGGCCCTGCCGGGCGCCATCGGCCGGATCACGGCATTCGGCGTCGGGCCGCTGATCGTATCAAGCCTTGGGATTGTTCTGCTGGGGTTGTTGCGCACGCCGCTGCGATGGACGGGCGCAGCCTTGCTTCTGGCATCTGTGATCTGGGCGGCGGTACTGCCGCAGCCTGACGTCCTGATCTCCGGCGATGGTCGTAGCGTCGCCGTCCGCGGACACGACGGAAGGCTGCACCTGATGAAGACCGCCAAAGACGCGTTTCTGGTCAAGGAGTGGCTCGCCGCAGATGCCGACGACCGGGGGCCCACCGATGCGTCGCTCGGCAGCGGGGTGTCCTGCGATGGGGAAGGCTGCGTGGCACCGATGGCCGATGGCCGTTTCGTTGCCCTGTCACTCAAGTCTGACGGACTGGCCGACGACTGCGCGCGTGCGGCGCTGATCGTGACCGCGATGCCGGTTTCCCCGGCATGCGAAGCCACCGTGATTGAACTGAAGCGTCTGCGTGCACAGGGAGCGATGGTGCTCCGCCGCAAGCAGCATGGGTTCATCGTCGATGCGGTCAAGCCCAGAGGCATCAACCGGCCGTGGTCGCCTGCGTCAGGCGAGGTTGAGACGGAATCCAGTCCCGTTGCCGGAAGGACCTCGCATCCGGCTGACGCGACGCCGGCGGAAGCAGATCTTCAGACGGAGGATTGAGAACGGCCGGACTGAGCCGATGACTTCTCAAACCTTCGTCCAGCTGGAATTGTTCGACCACTTAATCGTATTGGGTGGTTGAAGTACGCCTGTGTACGTCTTGTCGTCGGGAAAATTGACCGTGATGGTGGTGCTATTGACGATGGACCCGCGAGCGGTCGGACGATGATACGCAGACATATCGACCACAATGGATGAGCCGTTCACGGAGATGACCGGTCCCGCGGTGCCGCCGCTGGCCCATTTGCCGTTGAGATTCAGCACAGGCTCGATCGTGCCTGCGTTTCCGGCGACAGCGGATATCTGTCCGACTGCGCCTTTGGGTGTGCCGTAGAAGCGGTATGTCCCGCTCGAATCCGTCCAGGAGTACAGGACCTGGGATCCGATGGTGAGCTTGACCGCCGTGTTCGCCAGCACCTTGCCGGTCGCGTCATGAAGAACGCCAGTGTAAGTCACGGGGTCGTCGACGAGATAAAACATCAACGTGCCGTACAGGACGTCTTGATAGACCTGAAGACGTGTCGGTCCCGCATAGCCGGCGGCCGGGCCGCCGATGGTGGGGGTCACGGTCTGGGTTTCCCCGTTGGTCGCGGTCACCGTGGTGGTGTTCGTCATGCTGAAGCTGTCGGTGCCGCCGACGGTCAGCGACAGGGCTTTGCCTAAAGTTCCGCTTGCGCTTGCCGACACGTCCAGCCCCCATGAGCTCGACGTTTGATTGATGCCTGTATATGTCACCGCATATGTCACGGGTTCCGAAAGAATGGGTGAGGTGGCGCCCGCTCCTGGGGGCTCGTAGGTGAACTGAAGATTGGTGAGAACATACCGACCTCCGTCGACGCCCGTCTGACCATTCGCCATCGGATCGAGCGCGAGGAGTTGGGCAAAGTCTGTCGCGGTCATGCCGGCGCTGATGCAGCGCGCATAGACGTTCGGGCTCTCTTTTTGAAAAAGACTGAGATCCTTGAG
Source organism: uncultured Alphaproteobacteria bacterium (assembly GCA_963775545.1). Lineage (GTDB taxonomy): Bacteria > Pseudomonadota > Alphaproteobacteria > Rhizobiales > Xanthobacteraceae > Bradyrhizobium. The sequence goes on along the minus strand of CAVZJE010000011.1, from coordinate 58,546 downwards.
CCAGTTCATCTGGATATAGACGACGCTGTCTTCGTCGCCGGTGAAGTCGAGGCTCCAGTTCATGTTGAACCGCGGGTCGACGATGACGTTCATCGTTGGATTCAGCAGGAGGTAGATCAGATCGTAGTCGTGGTTGATGCCGTCGGCGCCCGGTCCGGGAACGGTGAGGGTCGTTGTGGTCGTGTTTCTGATATCGAGCGTCGAGGTGTAACCCGAGTTGCTCGTGTTCGAATATCCGGCGCCAATGGTCCAGCTGTCGCCGCCGCTCGTGGTGTCTTTCGCAGAGGCCGTCACACCCCACTTGTTCATGCTTGAGGTTGCGTACGACAGGGTCGAGCCCACGATGCTGCCCGTCGAGTATTGGACCTGGGAGTTGCTTTTGCCTTCGTTGGTGCCTGGTGGCGCGTAGACCACAAGCAGCACGATGTAGGGAATGCGCCCGGAGCCGTTGACGGGCTGGTTGGACGGCTGAACGACGAAGGGAGGTGAGGCGGTATTGAAGCCGCCAAGGTGAACGCCATTTTCGCCTTCGAGACCGGTGCGCCACAGCGAATTATCCGTGCCCTGGAAGTAGATGTAGTTTTGCGACGTGTCGACGACAGGGGAGGACTTGCACTTCCAGCCGGCCATCGTGAAGCCGCCGGTCCCGTCGAGGTTGACGCGCCAGAAGGTGTTGTCGGTGCCCTGGAAGTAGACGAATTCTCCGGCAGCGCAGGGAGTGGAGTTGCATTGGTAGCCGCCGAGATTGACGGCGTTCGTGCCGTCAAGGTTCATGCGCCATAACTTGTTGTCGGTGCCGCGGCAGAACACGTATTGCGCGGTCGCGAACGGGCTGGAACTGGTCTGGAGATCGCCCAGATTGATCCCCTGGGTGCCGTCGATCAGAATGCGCCAGAGCCGGTTGTCGGTGCCCTGAAAGAAGACGTACTGACCGAGGACGAACGGCGTGGAGTTGGTTGTGTTGTTGCCGAGATTGACCTGGTTGGTGCCATCGAGACCAATGGCCCAAAGCTTGTTGTCGGTACCGCGGAAATAGACTCCGGTTGCGGTTACAAACGGCGCTGAGGAGGTCGTGTTTCCGCCCAGCTTGACGCCTTGGCTGCCGTCAAGGTTGGAAATCCAGAGCGTGTTGTCAGTCCCCTGGAAATAGAGGTGGCTCCCGTAGGCCACGGGGGGCGATTTGCATTGGAAGCCGGCGACTTTAGCTCCGCCTGAGCCGTCAGGATTTAGCTGCCAAAGGGTGTTATCTGTCCCCTGAAAATAAATCATATTTTCCCCCACCGGCGAGCTGCAGAGCGAAGGTCAGACCAAGAGGAATTTTTCCACCTTCGCGTCCCCTGTTTTTTATTCAGGGGTCGACAGGTCTCGCGTCCCCCATTCGGGGGAGGGGCGGATCACGTTCGTGTGACGATTTCTCCGGTTGGCGCGTGAGGCTCGGCCGGTCGATCAGCGTCAGCGGGCCCGCGCGCCGTCCACACCAGGCTGCGAGGATTCGTGAAGTTCGAAGGCGCCAAGATGAAATTCTTCCGTCTCATCTGCTGCCGCGATCGCTGCCGTTTTGACGAGTGCAAAGGACGCATCGGGAAACTGGGTCCAGATGGCAAGGTCGTCCGCCGTGACCGTCAGCCATCCGAAGCGGAACATGTAGCGGCCGGGCTCGGTGACGTGTCCGACCTGTTGCCATGTGACCCTGTTGACGGGCAATGGTGTCTCCATCCCGAATCCCGAGATGCGTGCTTCACGCACCGATGCGCGACCAAGCCTGGTGCAGTCCTCAGCCCGTCGTGATGGGCCTTGGCAAAGGCGCGGCGGCGAGAACCGGACGAGGGGCTGCGCGCTGGACTGCGGGCAGTTGCAGAACCGTCGCACGTTGGCCTTCGCGGAGCAGGGTCACCAGTACGTGGCTGCCGTTCGGAAATTCGATCGTGTCGTGATGGCGGTCCGGGAGTTGCCGATCGATCTCGCCGAGCTTGCCGACCCGAAATTCCGACCGCCGCGTCCAGAACCAACGGCTGTCGTATTTGACGTTGTCGGTGAAGGCGAGTTCGGTCCCCGGCAACAGGCAGACCGCGACTTCGGGCTCTTGCTCGGACGCGAAGCCTTTCGTGGAGGTCCCGCGGAAAGTCGTGGTGATCAGCGTTTCGCCGGCTTTGGCAGGGCGCGTGGCGACGGCGTGCAGACTATAGTCACACATCGGATGGCTCCTCGGTTGAGATAGCCGGCCGCGCCGCTCCTTCGAAAAGAGGCGCAGGCCTCCATCTAGGTGAACATCAGCGTGCAACTTTGTCGGCGCTTGGCGGCAATTCTGCGGCTTGCCCTCAAGACGTCGGATCACAAATTTGTTTTGTTGGATGCAGCGCACCCTTAGGAACTTTTTTGTTCCTCGGGAAATGCCCTCGCCAGCGGCGACGAGAACTCGGTTCGTGGGTTCAGTACTTCCGATACAGCCCGATCAGCTTGCCCTGAATCTTGACCCGGTTCGGTGGCAAGATACGGACCTCGTAGGAGGTGTTGGCGGGCTCCAGCGCAATCGACGCACCGCGGCGGCGGAAGCGCTTCAACGTGGCCTCTTCATCGTCGATCAAGGCTACGACAATGTCGCCGGTTTCGGCAGTCTCGTTGCGCTGGATCAGCGCCATGTCGCCGTCGAGGATTCCGGCTTCGACCATGGAGTTGCCGCGCACTTCGAGGGCGTAGTGCTCGCCAGATCCCAGCATGTCCGGCGGGACGCTGATGGTGTGGCTGCGGGTCTGGAGCGCTTCGATCGGCGTGCCAGCGGCGATGCGACCCATGACCGGCACGGCGACGGGACGGTTGCCGTCTTCCTCCGTAGCGATGCTGCTCGCGCTGCGACCCTTTCCGAGCGTGCCTTCGATGACACTTGGGGTAAAGCCGCGCCGGCCATTGCCACCGGCGCTCGCAAGTTCAGGCAGCTTGATCACTTCGATGGCCCGCGCCCGGTTGGGAAGCCGGCGAATGAAGCCGCGTTCTTCCAGGGCGGTGATCAAGCGGTGAATGCCCGATTTCGACCGCAGGTCCAACGCGTCCTTCATCTCGTCGAAGGAGGGCGGTACGCCCGACTCCTTCAGCCGTTCGCTGATGAACCGCAGGAGCTCGTATTGTTTGCGCGTCAGCATCTCGACAAGTCCCCAGTTTGAAGTCGCTCGATTTCCAAAAATGTCTGGCTTGGAGACTTCCCGGCGGAGCGCCCACTCCGTCGAATATCGTCAAAGCTCAGAAACAAATCATGAACGAACACTATCTGTTCCATATGTGTTCCGCAACCACTTAATTTTTCGTCAACGAGAGTGGCGTGCGAAATGCGCGCGAACTCACTCGGCGGGCAGCCTGAGGATGTCGCAAGCCGAGCCAGCCTCGGCCGCCGGCGCAAACGGCAGACGGATCAAAAGTGCCTGTGCCGCAGCGAGATTCCCGAGCAAGGAACTATCCTGATGATTGACAGGCGTGGCGATCAGAGCGCCGTCCTCGCGCGTTGTGAGACGCGCGCGCAGATAGTCCTGACGCTGATCATTGGCGGTGACAGCGCGGCCGAGCAGGGCGGATTTGGCCGTGTGATGGATATTGAGTTGGCCGCAGAGTTTACGAATCAGAGGGACGAGGAACAGGAACGCGCACACATAGGACGACACGGGATTGCCGGGCAGGCCGATCACCCGCATCGCGTCGAGTTGTCCGTGCATTAGCGGCTTTCCGGGCCGCATGGCGATTTGCCAGAAGGCGATCGCTACCCCTTCGGCGTCCAGCGCTCGCTTGACGAGGTCGTGGTCGCCGACCGAAGCTCCCCCGCTCGTCATCAGGATATCGGCGCCGATATCGCGCGCGCGGCGAATTCCTTCCGTGGTGGCCTGCAAGGTATCCGCCGCAATCCCGAGGTCGACGATTTCAGCGCCCTCGGCGCGGGCCAGTGCCCGTAACGCGTAGCCGTTGGAATAGACGATCTGGCCGGGTCCGGGAGTTTGGCCCGGCATGACCAGCTCATCGCCGGTGGCCAGCAGCGCGACCTTCGGCTGCCGATGCACCGGAAGGTCGGGATAGTTCATCGCGGCGGCGAGCGAGAGATCGCGGTCGGTCAGGCAGCGGCCGGCCGTCAGCAGCACGTCGCCTTCACAAAAATCGACGCCGGCGCGGCGGATATGGCGCCCCAGGATCGCAGCCTCGGTAAGGGTAATAGAAGCGCCTTCGACAACTGTGTCTTCCTGAATGATCACGGCATCGGCACCCTCGGGAATGACGCCGCCGGTAAAGATGCGCACGGCCTCACCGGCCCCCACAGCTTGATCGAACGGCCGCCCGGCGGCGACTTCGCCGGTAACCGTCAGCCGGATCCCGGCGCGGCCGGCGTCGGCCGCGCGGACTGCATAGCCGTCCATGGCCGACATCGCCTGGGGCGGCTGGGTGCGGAGCGCAGCAAGGTCGCGCGCCAGGATCCGCCGGTAGGCCAAATCCAGCGCGACCATCTCCTCGGGCAACGCTTGTGCGCCCGAAAGAACGGCGGCGAGAGCATCCACAACCGGCATTAGCGCCAAGACGAAACTCCTTCCTTCCAAAACGACCTTTAGATACCGAGCGCCTCAAGCGCTCTTGCCACATCGTCGGGCGAATTCACAAGAACGCCCTTCAGGCCGCGTTGCCTCGCGCCTTCGATGTTTTCGGCGAGATCATCGAAGAACACAATGCGATTTGCCGGCACGCCGATCGCTCGCACGACGTGATCATAGGCTTCCGCATCCGGCTTTCGAAGCCCGATCGAGGACGACACAAATACCTGGCGGAAATGACCGAGCACCTCGGCATACTGGCCGGAGAAATAGGCGACATGCGGGGCGTTGGTATTGGAGAAGGCGTAGAGCGGCAGGCGTTTCGCAGCGCGGGCGAGCAGTTGATTGATGCCGGGCATTTCACCGATAAAAATCGCGTTCCAGCCTTCGATGAATTGCGCGTCGGAAAGCTCGACGCCGAGCGACGAGCGCAAGCCGGCAAAGAAGGCCTCATCGCTGATCTCGCCTTTCTCATGACGCCGGTACAGTTTGTCGCGCAAGAACCGTTCTCGCAGGCTTGCCGGTTCGCAACCGGCGTGGCCGGCCCACAAGCCAAGCGTCCGGTTGAAATCGAGATCGAGCACCACGCGGCCGAGATCGAACAGCAAGGCGTCGGCAACGCCGGGCGAAAGCATTGGCTGGGTCATCGCTGCATTTCAGGCCATCGGTTTCAATACCGATAGGACTGGATGTCCAGCAGCGGGAAGGCGCTGAACACGCTGGGCAGGTTGGTCGGCGCTGCCGGATGCAGATAGGATTTGTCGAGCTCGGCGAATTTCGTGACGCCGAGCAGGCCAAGACAGCGGACCACTTCGTCTTCCAGCAGCCCCAGCATCCGCACGATGCCTGTCTCGCCGCCAGCCGCCAACGCCCAGCATTGCAGGCGGCCGATACCCACGAGATCGGCGCCCATGATGATGGCCTTGACGATGTCGGTGCCGCGGCAGAACGAACCGTCCACCATGATTTTCGCGCGGCCTTTGACCGCGCTGACGATCTCCGGCAGCACCTGCATCGACCCGCGGCCGTGGTCGAGCTGGCGCCCGCCATGGTTCGAGACGTAAATCCACTCGACCCCGTGATCGAGCGCAATCGCCGCATCTTCGGCGGTGGCGATGCCCTTGAGGATCAGCGGGATCTTGTACTTGTCCTTGATCAGCTTGACCGTGCGCCACTCCAGCCCCTTCTGGAAGTCGCCGCCGGTGGCGCGCAAACGGCTTTCCCGGACATAGCGCTTGGCGATATCGCGCTCGCGGCGGCTGTAGTGGGCCGTGTCGACGGTCAGGCAGAATGCGGTGTAGCCGCTTGCCATCGCTCGCGTGATGCGGTCTTCGACAAAGGCGTCGTCACCGCGGACATAGAGCTGGTAGATGCGCAGCGCATCGGGAGCGGCCTCGGCGACCTTCTCAAGCCCGGGCTCCGACACCGAGCTCAGCATATGGGCGGCGCCAAAGCGGCCGACGCCACGGCTGACGCTGGCGGCCGCGCCGGCGGGATCGAAGATTTCGAGCGCTCCGACCGGCGCCATCATCACCGGCAGACGCAACTTGCGGCCGAATACCTCGGTCGTGGCATCGATGCGGGCAACGTTGCGCAGCACCCGCGGCCGAAATGCGATTTCGTCCAGCGCCATGCGATTGCGGCGCATGGTGGTTTCCGTCTCGGTGGCGCCGATGATGTAGTCCCAGGCATTCTGGTTGAGATTGGCGCGCGCCCTGTTCACGAACTCATGAAGGTTCTGGAACGGCTCGGCGCTCGAGCCCAGTTCGGTGCTTGTCGGGATACGGGTGATTTCGTTCATCTTGTTCTCCTGGTCCTTCCGACGACGGTTGCCTCGAGCAACTTCTTAACGTCAGTCGGCCGCCAGACAAAACCGTTCAGCGCTTATCAGGAATGCCCGGCTCGCGGTGAGCCGGGCATTCCCAAATCTCCGTTATTTCGCGTTTGATACAACGATCGACATCGCTCGGGCTTCGCGTTTGGCGACCATCTTGCCAGCCGCGGCCGCGAATTTCTTGAAATGATCGGTCTCTCGGTGCGCCTTGAGCGCGGCCTCGTTCTCATAGACCTCATAGAGGAAGAAATGGTTTGGATCGCTTGCCAGGTTGATGATGTCAAACCGCTTGCAACCTGGCTCCTTGACCGCTGCCGCACCGTTTTCCTTGATCGCCGCCAGGAAATTGTCGTGCTCCGCCGGCAAGATATCGAGATCGACGGCATTGACGTAATTTCCGGCCGATTGCGCTTCGGCGCGCTGGCTGGCGGGCGGCAAGACGAGACAGGTTGCCGAAATCGCCAGCGTGGCGGCAGCAGCAGAAATTGACTTGAGCATGTGGTGATCCTCCCGAGGTTGCCCCGGATATTTCCGGTTGCGGGCGCGCCTCTCCCGTTCTGGAAGCTTTCCTGCGCCTCGGGGTTTATCCATAACGCATTGCGCGGGGCCGGGTAAGCCCGCTTCAGCTCTGGCCGTCCTTCCCTGTCGCTTTGCAAATTGCTAAAGCCTTGCTCGCGCTTAGCGAGCATCCAAAAAAGGGGAGGAAATAGCCATGAGAAAAATGATGGCCGGGATTGCGGCCGTGGTCCTGTCCGCCTGGGGTATGACGGCGGCGAATGCACAAAGCATGAGCCTCACCAGCTCCGAGGTCAAAGAGGGAGGGACGATTGCCAACGAGCAAGTCTTCAAGGGGTTTGGCTGCACCGGTAACAACGTCTCACCGAGTTTGAGCTGGAGCGGAGCACCGAGCGGCGCCAAGAGCTTTGCGGTCAGCATTTATGATGCGGATGCGCCGACCGGCAGCGGCTGGTGGCATTGGGTTGTGTTCAATATTCCGGCCAACGTCACGTCGTTGCCCAAGGGGGCGGGGGACGTAAAGTCTACGCTGATGCCGAAGGGAGCCATTCAGAGCCGGACCGATTTCGGCGCTGACGGCTATGGCGGCCCGTGCCCGCCGACCGGGGACAAGCCGCATCACTACCAGATCACGGTATTTGCGGTCGACGTCGACAAGCTGCCGGATGCGACAAACGACATGGCGTCGGCAGCGCTGGTCGGGTTCGACCTGCATTTCCATACACTGGCGAAAGCGACGCTGACCGCCACGTACGGGCGCTGAGTCTGCGCGTTGAAGAGCGCCCCGGTTGACCGGTGCGCTTTGGCACTGTCATCCTCCCGGCCATGCTGACGAAGATCAGCCTTTTTCGCCGGGAGGAAGTCCGATGATGTTCCGTACGATCCAAACGCTTGCCGTCGCCGCGTTGGTGGCGTGCTCGGCTGCTGCCAACGCCTCCGAGATTCGCCGCGTCGTGACAGGTCTTGACGCCAACGACAAGGCAGTCATCCTGTTCGACAGCCGCGTGCCGCTTCGGGCAGGCCCCTTTGGCCTGCAGGCGACCAATCTGTGGGTCACCAATTCCTATCCTCTCGGCTTCTCCTTCAAGGACGATACGGCGGCCACTCCGGTCGGCATCTCGCCGCTCGACAACGGCACCAAATTCCGCGTGGTAGAGTTTCCACCGCTCGACCCCGCCACCGAAGCGAAGATGGAACCTGAAGGGCTGATGAAGGCAGTTGGTCCTGTGGCGCCGGCCAGAGGGCGTCCGGTCACCCATCCGCTGATGCATCGGACGCGCAGCGTCGATTACGCAGTCGTGCTTTCAGGGGAGATCGACATGGTGCTCGACGATACCTCGGTCCATCTCAAGCCCGGCGATACGGTCGTCCAGCAGGCCACCAATCACGCATGGGTCAATCACGGAACCGAGACTTGCCGGATTCTGTTCGTGCTGATGGACTCCAAGCAGCCGTGAATCGGTAGGGTCGTCCTGGAACGGCTATGCCCATCCTTTCGGCAATTACAAATTGGACATGAAAGGGATTTCCAGTTCTTTAGGGTTCGCGAAACGCCTATATTGCTTTGGTATCGTGGCTGAATTTGTCGCTGATCCGGGATTTGACTCCGAAGTTCGGGTCTGGTCCGTGTTCCAACGCTCTCAAAGCGGCCTCAATGATATCAGAAAGACGTCGCGTAGGACCGGTCTGAGCAGGCCGGTCTGACCGGATAACCAAATGAAGGTCGCCAGCGGGCTCGAAACCGACCAGCGGGACCAACCAAAAGGCTCGCCAAAATGCGAAAGAACTACCTGTTTCTCCTCGGCACAGTGACAGGCGTCTGCCTCACCCTTGTTGTAGGCGGACCGCTTAGCCCGCAATGGATGGCGGTAGCCAAGGCAAAGGTGGAAGGCGACGTCTATTCGCAGCTCAATCTGTTTGGCGAAGTGTTTGAACGGGTCAGGACCGATTACGTCGAGAAGCCCGACGACTCCCTGCTGATCGAGGGCGCGATCAACGGCATGATCACCTCGCTTGATCCGCACTCCCGTTACATGAACGACGCCGCCTGGCACGAGATGCAGGATACGACGAAGGGCGAGTTCGGCGGGCTCGGTATCGAAGTCACGATGGAAGATGGCCTGGTGAAGGTCGTCACGCCTATAGACGACACACCGGCGTCGAAGGCCGGAATCCTGTCCGGGGATTTTATTTCCCAGATCGACGACGAGAACGTGCAGGGGCTCACGCTGGAGCAGGCCGTCAACAAGATGAAAGGGCCGGTCGATACCCAGACCAAATTGACCATCCTGCGCAAGGGGACGGATGCGCCCATTTTTGTGAACATCAAGCGTGAAATCATCCAGGTTAAGCCGGTCAGCTATCGCACCAACGGCGGCGACATCGGCTATATCCGGATCAGTTCGTTCAGCGAACAGACCGGCGACGAGCTGAAAAAGGCGATCGCCGATATCTCGAAACAAATACCGGCGCAGGGTCTGGCCGGCTATGTGCTCGACCTCCGCAACAATCCCGGCGGATTGCTCGATCAGGCCGTGTCGGTTTCAAGCGCGTTTTTGGCGCGCGGCGAGGTGGTCTCGACCCGGGGCCGCCGGCCCGAGGAGACCCAGCGGTTTTCGGCAAAGGGCGGGGATCTCACCAAGGGCAAGCCGCTTGTCGTGTTGATCAACGGCGGCTCCGCATCCGCCTCCGAGATCGTCGCCGGCGCCTTGCATGACCACAAGCGGGCGACCTTGATCGGCACCCGATCCTTTGGCAAAGGCTCGGTCCAAACCATCATCCCGCTCGGTGGAGGCCACGGCGCGCTGGCGCTGACGACGGCGCGGTACTTTACGCCGTCTGGACACTCGATCCAGGCGCAGGGCGTCGTGCCCGACATTGAAGTGCTGCAGGACGTTCCTGACGACCTGAAGGGACGCCCCGAAATGAAGGGCGAGGCCTCGATGCGCGGACATCTCGCGGCCGAGGGCGCCGAGCAAACGGGATCGCAATCCTACGTGCCGCCGGCAGAGAAGGACGACAAGGCGTTGGCCGCTGCCTACAACCTGTTGCGCGGCGTCAGCGTCAACGCAGGCGGGCCGGTTTCCACCGCCACGAAAGCGACGGTGCCGAACTAAAAGAGGCCGGCCACACTCAGGCGACCACGGCCGGTCTTGCGTGGTGAGTGAGCAGGATTCTCCTCACCTCGTCGGCCGGCTTCGGCGCACTGAAGAGGTAACCTTGCATTTCGGTGCAGCCCAATCCGCGAAGCAGTTCCTGCTGCTGCGTCGTTTCGACGCCTTCTGCCGTTGTCGTCATGTGCCGGGCGGCGGCTATGTTGACCACGGCCTGGACAATGGACGAGCCGTCCGCGTCGGCGAGGTCGTTGACGAAACAACGGTCGATCTTGATCTTGTCGAACGGGAAGCGCTGCAAATAGCTCAGCGAGGAGTAGCCGGTCCCGAAATCATCGAGCGCAATCCGCACGCCGATGGCCCGAAGCTGGTGCAGGATCTCTAGCGCGGCATCGTCGTCGCGGATCAATACGGCTTCGGTGATTTCCAGTTCCAGACGGTGAGCCGGCAGGCCGGAGGCAGCCAGCGCCGCCACGATCTTCAGGGCCAGCGTGCCGCTTTTGAATTGAACCGGCGAGACGTTGACCGCCACGCTGATGCCGTCGGGCCAGGTAGCGGCCTCGTTGCAGGCTTTTGCCAGGACCCATTCGCCGATCTCGTTGATCAGGCCGGTCTCTTCTGCGATTGGAATGAACTCGACGGGCGAAATCATGCCGCGTTCGGGATGACGCCAGCGTATCAGCGCTTCACAGCCTGTAATCCTGTCGCTCCGGAGCGCGAGGCAGGGCTGGTAATAGACTTCAAGGGCCCCGTCGGCGATCGCCTTGCGCAGATCGATTTCGAGCTGCCGACGGGCCCGAACATTCGCGTCCATGGCGGGCTCGAAGAAGCGCCAGGTGCGCCGCCCCGCAGATTTGGCCGCATACATGGCCAAGTCCGCATTCTTGAGGATCTGATCGAGGTCGGCCCCGTGCTGGGGTGCGATCGCGACGCCGATACTGGAGTCGGAGGTCACGTGGTGGCCCAGACAGTCATAGGGAGCGCGGATTGCATCCAGAGCGTGCGTGGCAAGGTCGGCAACCTCGTCCGGATTTTTCACGCCGGCTTTGACGATGGCAAATTCATCGCCGCCCAGCCGCGCCACGAAATCGGGACTTTCGATACAAGCGCCAAGCCGCCGGGCGACCGACTTCAACAGTTCGTCGCCGATCATGTGGCCAAGAGAGTCGTTGACGCTTTTGAATTCGTCGATGTCGATATAGAGCACTGCCAGTTGGCGATCCTCGGTTGCCGATGTGAGTTCCTGCCGTAGCCGTTCGTGAAACAGGGCACGATTAGGCAGATCGGTCAGCGCATCGTAATGGGCGAGGTGTCGGATTTGCTCTTCGGCGCGTGTGCGCTCGGTAATATCGTCATGGGTAGCCAGCCAGCCGTTTTTCAGCGGCTGATTGACGATCTGGATTACACGTCCTGCGCCCGTCTCGATCGTGTTACGGGTTGTCTTCCCGATCGCGACGTTGCGTCGGACCTTGGAAATGAAGGCCTCGACGTCACCTTTGAACGACCCGATCTTCTTCCGATACAGAAGCAGATCGCGAAAGCTGAGACCGGGCTTCACAACGTCGGACGACAGGCCGTACAACGAAATATAGCGCTGGTTGCAGACCACGAGCCGTTCGGAAGAATCGTAGAGCAACAGGCCCTGCGACATATTGTTGAGGGCCGTGTCCAGGCGCATCTTTTCGGCTCGATGCTGTTCAAGCAGCTTGCGGACGAATAGAAGCAGCATCGCCGCGATGACCATCGCGGAGAGGGCTGCCACGACAACCAAAAAGCGCGTCTGTGCCCGCCAGTCGGCCAGCGCTGCATCGACCGTCATGCTTGCGACGATTGCGAGCGGGAAATGTTGCAGAACATCGACCGATGCCAGCCGCTTCTGCCCGTCGATCGGACTGGTCAGGCGCAGGGTGCCGCCGCTCGCCAACGACATGTAGGCGTAGACGTTGCTGGCTCTGATATTGGACCCGATCATGCGTTCGACATGCGGATAGCGCGCCAGCAGGATTCCGTCGCGCCGGTACATCGAAATCGCGGCGCCTTCCCGCAGAACGACGGAGGCAAAGTATTTTTCGATTGTTGCCGGCATGATCGTCCGCGTGATGATCCCTGCGAACTCGCCTTTCGGCCCGGTCAGTCTGTGGGCGACGATGTTGGCCCACCGACGGGAGATGCGGCCCTGCACGATTTCGATCTGGATCGGCGTGGACGCGCTGCCGGATTTGAGAACCTTGAAATAGTTGCGGTCGGAAACATTGACATCCGGGACCGGCCAGACCTCGGACGAGTTGATCAATGTGCCGTCGGCGGCGAACACACTGATGGCTGCGGCATCGGAATAGGCGCTGACTTTCGTTCGCAGTTCCTCGTGCCATTCCAGCGTGGCGAGCTGGCCTTTCAACATTTCGGAGCTCGCTCCACTGGAACGGACGTGGTCCGCGATGTCCTTCAGAACGATGGTGAAGTCTTCGAGCTGCTGGTCAAAGTGACGGGTGATCAACTGCACGGTATTTTCAAGTTCGCGTTCCTGGCTGCTCAAGGCCCGCTCGCGAAAATTGTCGACCGTGATGACGGTGCCGATCGCGATGGCCGCGATCAGGAACGCGCCGCCGCAGATCAGCCAGCGAATTGGACCGCTGGAAAGAAAAGCCTTGAGGTCGAAGGAGCCACTACCGTCTGCCGTCATCGCGGTCGCCACCACATGCGAATGCCGGTCGGTTCCCCATGCCGGTCCAAGACGGATACAGCAGCGGTATGGAAGTGGGGTTAGCAATTGGAGTTAACCGTCGGTGAATGCAGCCGATTTGATTTTGGCCAAGGCAGCAATTGCCGGGCAGCGCGCTGGTGCCCAGGGAATTATTTGCCCGATCGCCCGACGCTCATTTTGGCTTAACCATCTAAAGCCCTGAAAGGCATGCCATCGCATATGGCACGCGCCTTGCGATGTCCTTCGCGGTCGGACAAGCGACCTGGAAAGGGCGTTTAAAATGATGAGGCTAGTGAAGGCATTTCTCGCCGATGAATCCGGTGCAACGGCGATTGAATATGGATTGATCGCGGCAGGCATTGCGCTCGCGATCATCCCCGTCATGAACGGGCTCGGCGCGAAGCTCAACACGAAATTCGCGTCGATTAACACGTCGCTGAAATAGGTGCGTACCAGGATCCCGTGCCGCCGGAACCGCTAGTCTTTCGCGCGGTAGTGTCCGGATTTGCCGCCGATCTTCTCGAGCAGGCGAATCCCCTCGATGCGCACGCCGCGCTCCACTGCCTTGATCATGTCGTAGATCGTGAGGCAGGCAACCGAGACGGCGGTCAGCGCTTCCATCTCGACGCCGGTCGGGCCGGTCACCTTGACAGTGGCCTGCACCCGGCAGCCGGGCAATTTCGGATCGAGGTCAATGTCGAGCGTCACCTTCGACAATGCCAACGGATGGCACAGCGGAATGAGTTCGGAGGTCCGTTTGGCCGCCATGATTCCGGCGACCCGCGCGGTTGCCAGCACGTCGCCCTTCTTGGCGTTGCCGGACACGATCAGGGCCAGCGTTGCCTTGCTCATGACGACACGTCCTTCGGCGATCGCCGTTCGCTCGGTCGCGTCCTTTGCGGATACGTCGACCATCCGCGCTTCGCCTTTGGCGTCGATGTGGGTGAGGGTAGGTTTGGAAGGCGGCCGCGCCATGTCCTAGCCGGCCCTTGTCGCGCCGACGCCAGTGCGCTCGATCAGCGCACGAGTGGCAGCGGATACGTCGGTCTGCCGCATCAGGCTTTCCCCGACGAGGAACGTCGATATGCCGACCCGCGCCAGCCGGGCTAGATCGGCCGGGGTGAAGATGCCGCTTTCGCCCACCATCAGGCGATCTCTGGGGATCAGCGGCGCCAACGCCTCGCTGGTCTCGAGCTTTGTTTCGAAACTGCGCAGGTTACGGTTGTTGACCCCGATCATCGGCGAGCGAAGCTTGAGGGCGCGTTCCAGCTCGTTGCGGTCGTGGATTTCAATCAGCACATCCATGCCGTAGCCGAGCGCGGCGGCTTCGATGTCCTGCGCGGCGCCGTCTTCGAGAGCGGCCATGATGATCAGGATGCAGTCGGCGCCAAAGGCGCGTGCTTCCGTCACCTGATAGGTGTCGTAGATGAAATCCTTGCGCAGCACCGGCAGGCTCACCGCGGCGCGTGCGGCAACCATGAAATCCAGATGGCCCTGGAATGAGGGCGTATCGGTCAAGACCGACAGGCAGGCGGCGCCGCCGGCCTCATAAGCTTTTGCCAGCGCCGGAGGATCGAAATCGGCTCGAATAAGCCCCTTCGAGGGAGAGGCCTTCTTGATTTCAGCGATCAGGGCGTAATCGCCTTGCTCGAGCCGTTCGCGGATAGCGGCGACAAAGCCGCGCGGCGCTGAGGCGGCCCTGGCGCGCGCCTCAAGGCTCGCCAGCGGATGCGCGCGTTTGGCGGCGGCGATCTCCTCGCGCTTGTAGGTCTCGATCCGCTTCAGGATATCGGACATCGCGGGGAACCCTTAGCTGTTGGAGACCGCGACGAGGCGCTTCAGCCGCTCTGCTGCCGCGCCATCGTCGATCGAGCGGATGCCAAGCGTCAGGCCTTCCTTCAGATCCTTGGCGCGGCCGGCCACGACCAGCGCTGCTGCCGCATTGAACAAGGCGACGTCCCGATAGGGGCTTGGTATGCCGTCAAGAACGCTTTGCAGCGCAACAGCGTTGGCAGCGGCGTCGCCTCCCTTCAATGCTTCGCCCGCGACCCGTTTGAGGCCGACGTCTTCCGGCGATACTTCGAAGGAACGGATCGTGCCACCTTCCAGCGCGGCAACGAAGGTCGGGCCGGTGAGGGTGATCTCGTCGAGGCCGTCGGAGCCATGCACCACCCAAACGGATTCGGAGCCGAGGTTTTTCAGAACCTGAGCCAGCGGCAGCACCCATTGCTTCGAGAACACGCCGACCATCTGCCGTTTGACCTCCGCGGGGTTGGCAAGCGGTCCCAGCAGATTGAAGATGGTGCGTGTGGCGAGTTCGACGCGTGTCGGTCCGACATTCTTCCAGGCCGGATGATGGGAAGGCGCGAACATGAAGCCTATTCCGGCCTCCGCGACGCAGCGGCCGACCTGTTCGGGCGTGATGTCGATCTTGACTCCGAGCGACGACAGCACGTCGGCGGCGCCCGAGCGCGACGACAGCGCGCGGTTGCCGTGCTTGGCGACGGGGACGCCGGTTCCTGCGACAATGAAGGACGCGCAGGTCGAGACGTTGACCGATCCAGAACCGTCGCCGCCGGTCCCGACCACGTCGACGGCGTTGGCCGGCGCCTTGACCTTCAACATTTTCGCGCGCACGGCGGAAACCGCGCCGGTGATCTCATCGACTGTCTCGCCGCGGACGCGAAGCGCCATCAACAGCCCGCCCAGCTGCGAGGGGGTGGCTTCTCCGGACATCATGCGGTCGAAGGCAGACGCGGCCTCCTCACGCGAAAGCGTGGCGCCGGTAGCTACCTTGGCGATGATAGATTTGAGATCGTCCATCACATGCTTTCAGGAAAACGCAACCACAGGGCTTCCAGATATCGGCGCTTTCGGTGGATCAGTTGTTGTTCGCTCCGGTCACCTGCGCGAAGGCAAATTCGTTGACGCTGGTGCCGATCACCGACTCCAGTTTGGTGATGTACTGGGCGAGCAACTCATCGACCTGGGCGCGCTCAATTGCATCCTTCATTTTCTTCATGTCATCGGAGGCAAGATCGACCGGCGGCACCGTGATATCGGTGACGCGGAACACGATCCAGCCGTTCGCGGCCGCATCGGGCGTCTGCCCCGCGGCATCCTTGGCGGTACGAAACGCCGCGGCGACCACGCCCGCGTTCAGTCCGGGCAGGGACGCACTGCGCTTGAAACTGGCAGCGGTCTCGACGCTCAATCCGGCCTGCGTCGCCTCATCGGCGAGCTTGCCGCCCTGTTCAAGCTTCTTGACCATCTCGGTCGCCTTGTCGCGCAACCGGCTCGAGATCTGATCGGCACGCCATCTCGCTTCGACCTTATCCTTGACCTCATCCAGACTGCGATCGTGCGATGGGGTGATGCCGATGACGTCGTACCAGACATACCCGCCGTTATAGGAAATGGGATCGTTGTCGACGCCGACGTCACTGTTGAAGGCCTGCGAAACCACATCTAACCCGCGCGGAACGTTTGCCGCCGGCTGGCCGTTGGGCATGCGGCCCGAGCGGTCCACCGCGTCGATGGTCACGGGCGTCAGGCCAAGCTTCTGCGCGGCTTCGACGACGCTTGCCCCACCGCCGCGCTCGTCTTCCATCTTGTCCCGCAGCTCTCCAACCTTGGCGCGCGCCCGCTCGTTCGCGATGTCGTGCTTGACCTGGGTTGCGTAGGTCTCATAGGTCGGCGTCACACCCGGCTCGATCTTGCCAACTTTGATGAGTGCAAAACCGAATTTGCCGTGCTCGGGCTGGCTGACCTCGCCGGACGGCAACGAGAATGCGGCATCCGCGATCGCCGGATCGCCGATCGCCGATTTTGCGATCAGGCCGAGGTCGGTGTCGGACGCCGTGAGACCCCGTTCCTTGGCGAGGTCTTCAAACGACAAGCCCGAAGCGATGCGGCTGCGGGCTGCGGCAGCTTCCCCCTCATTCGGGAACACGATTTGCTGGATCTCTCGCCGCTCGGGCGTGCCAAGCTGGTCGCGGCGTTGCTCAAAGGCCTTCCGCGCGTCTTCGTCGGAAACGCTTTCCCACTTGCCGATTCCCTCCGGCGTAACGGCAACAAAGGAAATCTTGCGATATTCGGGCGCGCGGAACAGCGTCTTGCGTTCGTCGAAATACGACGCGAGTGCTTCCGGCGATGGCGGGTCGATCGTTCCGGCTTGCGCCGCACTGAGCTTGATGTATTCGATCGAGCGCTGCGCGTTCTGGAATTGCGCCAGGGCTTCCAGCTGCACTTTCGGTGGCTCAACGCCTGCCGCAATCGTTCCGGCGATCTGACGCCGCAACGATATCCGCCGTTGCTCCGCCATAAAACGTTGCTCGCTGTAGCCGAGCTGGCGGATCACGCCCTGGAAGCGCGTCGGGTCGAACGCGCCGTTGACACCCTTGAAGTTCGGATCGTCCACGATCGTCTTCAGGGTTTCTTCGTTGGATTGCCCGAGCCCAAGTCGCCGGGTTTCTTCGTCGAGCGTTGTTTCCGCGATGGTCTGTTGCAGCACCTGGCGGTCAAAACCGACCGCGCGGGCTTGCTCGGTCGTCAGCGGACGGCCGTACTGGCGGCCGATCTGTTGCAGCCGATCAGTGTAGATCTGGCGGAATTGTTCGGTCGATATCTCAGTGTGCCCGACTTTGGCCAGCGTCGATTGCCCAAAGCCCCTGAAGATGTCGGCGATGCCCCAAATGCCGAAACTGACGATCAGGATGCCCATCACCGTGGCCATGATAATTTTGCCGAGCCAGTTTGATGAGGCTTTGCGTATTCCTCGAAGCATGGGGTCCAACTTGTTGGCAGGAGGGAACCGGCGGCGGCCCGTCGGAATTCGTTCTCGAATGCCGTAAAAGGGCGTCACTGGATTGATAACGCATCATAAAGTGAGGGCCTTCTACCCGCAACCAGCGGAACGGTCCAATTGAAAGAGTTAACGGCTCCACAGCAACCATTTGGGCCGATCTGGCCGAGGTTGCAGGGCTCTGCTAGCGATGGCCTGACATCTTCCCGAAGGAACCAGCGGAATGAACTCGACCGTACGGCCTTTGATTGCCGGCAACTGGAAAATGAACGGCCTGCGATCCTCAATGGCCGAATTCGAGGCCATGCTCGCAGGCGCATCCAAGGTCACCGGGAAAGCCGACCTGCTGGTGTGTCCGCCCGCAACCCTGATTGCCGCCTTTGTTGCGAAACTGGGAGGTTCGAAGGCGGTGGCGATCGGCGGGCAGGATTGTCATCCCAAGGCCTCCGGCGCCCATACGGGCGACATCTCGGCCGAAATGCTGGCAGACGCTGGCGCCAGTGCGGTCATTGTCGGCCATTCGGAGCGGCGTGCGGATCATGGCGAGGGCGATGGCCTGGTGCGGCAGAAGGCAGAGGCGGCCTGGCGCGCGGGATTGACGGCCATTGTCTGCATTGGCGAGACCCAGAGCCAGCGCGATGCGAGCCGAACGCTCGATATTTGCGGCGGCCAGCTTCAGGGCTCATTGCCCGACGGGGCACGAGCAGAGAATCTGGTCGTGGCCTACGAGCCGATTTGGGCGATCGGCACGGGGCTGACCCCGACGGCTAAAGATGTCGAGCAAATTCATCAGTTTATCCGAAAAACTCTCAGCGCCCGGTTTAGCGGGGAAGGTGCCAAAATGCGCATCCTTTATGGCGGGTCGGTCAACCCATCGAACGCGCGGGAACTGATGGGGGTCGCCAATGTCAACGGCGCCCTGATCGGTGGGGCGAGCCTCAAGGCCACCGATTTCCTTGCGATTGCAGCTGATTGTCCCTAGTTGAAGGGGTGCAGGCCCGGGGGTGACAATGCCCGGTGCAATCGTGTAACACCCGGCTCAAATTCAAAATCCCGCAAAACCGGAGCGCTGCCCGACAGCTTTTGGTTTGCGACGGAAGGTCGAAATGCAGACTGTCGTTATCGTAATCCACCTGATGATCGTTGCGACGTTGATCGCGACCGTGTTGCTACAAAAATCCGAGGGCGGCGGCCTGGGCATTGGCGGCGGCGCCGGGTTCATGTCGAGCCGGGGCACGGCCAATCTCTTGAGCAGGACGACCGCGATCCTGGCTGCGGGCTTCTTCATCACCAGCCTGTTTCTGTCGTGGCTCGCAAGCTACGACCGCAAGCCAAGTTCGATCATCCTGCCGACCACGCAGTCGCAGCCGGCGGGCGGCGCTGCGCCAACGGTGCCATCGAGCGGCGGCGTTCTGGATTCCCTCAAGAAATCCGACGAGCGGCAAAGCCAGCCTGCGCCATCCGGTCCGGAAGCGCCGCACTCGCAATAAGCGAGGTTGGCAATAAAGCAGGAAGGCTATGCAGCAGGGCGATCTGCCAAGCTGCATCAGATATCTATATCAAGGTACTGATATCTCATTGAATTTGGCGTCACCCACAGGCCGGGAAAATTTCGCGGCCATGAGCCGATTCGTTTTGGCGAATCGCGGTTATGGCCTTAAAGGTTGAGTCCCATGGCGCGGTATATCTTCATCACCGGCGGCGTGGTCTCCTCGCTCGGAAAAGGTCTGGCATCGGCGGCTCTTGGCGCGTTGTTGCAGGCGCGTGGCTACAAGGTTCGGCTACGCAAACTCGACCCCTATCTCAATCTCGATCCAGGAACGATGTCGCCCTATCAGCACGGCGAGGTGTTCGTGACTGACGATGGCGCAGAGACCGATCTCGACCTCGGTCACTACGAGCGCTTCACCGGGCGTCCTGCGACCAAGGCTGACAGCATCACCACGGGACGGATCTATCAGGACATCATCACCAAGGAACGGCGCGGCGATTACCTCGGTGCGACCATCCAGGTGATCCCCCACGTCACCAACGCGATCAAGGATTTCATCCTCGACAGCAACGATGATTTCGACTTCGTGCTGTGCGAGATCGGCGGCACCGTCGGCGACATCGAAGGCTTGCCGTTCTTCGAGGCCATCCGTCAGGTCAAGAACGATCTGCCGCGCGACCACGCGATCTACATTCACCTGACGCTGCTGCCCTTCATCCCCAGCGCCGGCGAACTGAAGACCAAGCCGACCCAGCATTCCGTCAAGGAACTGCGTTCGATCGGCATCCAGCCCGATATCCTGTTGTGCCGCACCGACCGTCCGATCCCGAAGGAAGAACGCCGCAAGCTCGGCCTGTTCTGTAATGTGCGCGAGAGCGCGGTGATCGAGGCGCGCGACGTCGATAACATCTACGCCGTGCCGGAGGCCTATCACGCCGCCGGCCTCGACGACGAAGTGCTGGCCGCGTTCGGCATTACCGCGAAGATTCCGCCGAGCTTGCAAAGCTGGCGCGTCATCAACGAGCGGGTCAGGAATCCTGAAGGCCAGGTGACCATCGCCGTCGTCGGCAAGTACACCGGGATGAAGGACGCCTATAAATCACTGATCGAGGCGTTGTCGCATGGTGGCATCGCCAACAAGGTGAAGGTCAATCTCGACTGGATCGAGAGTGAAGTCTTCGAGAACGAAGATCCGGCTCCGTTCCTCGAACATGTCAACGGCATTCTGGTGCCGGGCGGCTTCGGACAGCGTGGCGCCGAGGGAAAAATTCGCGCCGCCCAGTTCGCACGCGAGCGCGATGTGCCGTATTTCGGCATCTGCTTCGGCATGCAGATGGCCGTGATCGAGGCCGCTCGCAATCTGGTCGGCATCGCGAATGCCAATTCCACCGAATTCGGGCCGACACCGGAGCCGGTGGTCGGCCTGATGACCGAATGGTTACGCGGCAACGAACTGGAACGGCGGTCGCAGAAGGGCGATCTCGGTGGAACGATGCGGCTCGGCGCCTATCCCGCGAGCTTGCGGCGCGGCAGCCGGGTCTCGGCGGTTTACGGCGGTGCGACCGAGATATCGGAGCGCCACCGTCACCGGTATGAGGTCAATACCACCTACAAGGATCGGCTCGAGCAGCAGGGGTTGCGTTTCTCCGGGCTTTCTCCTGACGGTATCTTGCCGGAGATCGTCGAATACGAGGACCACCCATGGTTCATCGGCGTGCAATTCCACCCCGAGCTGAAGTCGCGACCGTTCGAGCCGCATCCGCTATTTGCCTCGTTCATCGAGGCCGCCATGGTGCAGTCGCGCCTGGTGTGATGCCATAAATGTCAGAAACGCGGCCTTTGACGCGCGCGCCGATACTTGCGACATAACACTCCCCAAACACCCCAAAGAAAAGATCAGGGAGTACGTCAATGATCTACGAGACCCGCGTCTATCGCTGCGTGCCGGGCCGGCTGCCCGCGCTGTTGAAGCGCTTTGAGACCATCACGCTGAAGCTGTGGGAAAAGCATGGCATCCGCCAGGCCGGC
This sequence comes from uncultured Alphaproteobacteria bacterium, assembly GCA_963775545.1. Classification (GTDB taxonomy): domain Bacteria; phylum Pseudomonadota; class Alphaproteobacteria; order Rhizobiales; family Xanthobacteraceae; genus Bradyrhizobium. The sequence continues at coordinate 37,496 of CAVZJE010000011.1, read as the reverse complement.
TTTTTCACCACGCTGGTCGGCGAATCCAACCAGGAACTGACCTATCTGCTCGCCTGGGAGTTGCTTGCCGATCGCGAGAAGAAATGGGCGGCGTTCCAGAGCGATCCCGCGTGGATCGAGGCGCGCGCCAAGACGGAAGCCGACGGACAGATCGTCGACAATATCGTCAACCAGTTGCTGGTGCCGACCGCATTTTCTTCCGTGAAGTAATGGTCGCCGGGAGGGCTTAAAGTCCCACCATGCCCCATGGTCTCGATCATATCGTGCACGCGGTCCGCGACGTGGACGCGGCGGCGGACTTCTACGTCCGCGCCGGGTTCATGTTGGGCGGCCGCAATCGCCATCCCTGGGGCACGCACAACCGCATTGTGCAGTTGAAGAACTGCTACATCGAAATCCTGGAAGTCGCCGAACCCGAGAAGATCGTGCCGCATGGCCCACGTTTTTTCTCGTTCGGCGCCTTCCATCGCGACTTCGTCGCCCACCGCGAGGGTTTTTCGATGCTGCTGCTCAATAGCCGCGATGCCGTGCAGGACGCGCGGGCATTCGAGGCGGCGGGCATCGGGTCGTTTGACGTGTTCGATTTCGCCCGTGAAGGAAAAAGGCCGGACGGCAGCACGGTTAAGCTGGCTTTCTCGCTGGCGTTTGCGGCTGAGCCGAACTCGCCTGACGTGCGCTTTGCCGTTTGCCAGCATCATTTTCCTGAAAACTTCTGGAATCCGGCATTCCAGACCCACGCCAATGGCGCGCAACGCGTGCCGGGCGTGGTGATGATCGCCAGTGATCCATCGCGACACCGCGATTTCCTCAAAGCCTATACCGGCGTGAGTGAAGTAGTCTCGGTCGCGGCCGGTGTCTCCGCGCATACCGAGAATGGCGACGTCGAAATTCTGCAGCCGTCGGCAGCCAGCGATCTCTTCGGTCGCCACGTCAAGACGAGCGGTGAGGGGATGACGCTCAGCGCCATGCGCTTTTCCGTTGCCGATCTGGCGCGAATAGAGGCCTTGTATCGGCAAAACGGGTTGGCCGTTCGACGCCACGCTGAAAGGCTCATCGTGCCGCCGGAGGAAGCCTTTGGCGCAACTCTGGTATTCGAACCTGCTAAAGTGGGTTGATCCGCAGGGCGCTGCCCGGCATGGTCGCGCCAGCATTAAGGATGGGCCTTTGAGCGCCAGCGTTTCAGCTTCGCCACACGTTTCCGCAGGGGCGGTCAAATTCGGTAACGACCTCCCTATTTCGATCGTGGCCGGCCCGTGTCAGCTCGAGAGCCGCGCGCATGCGTTGGAGGTAGCGTCCGCGCTGAAGGAGATCGCCGCGCGCCTGAAGATCGGGCTCGTCTACAAGACGTCCTTCGACAAGGCCAATCGCACCAGCGCATCCGCGGCAAGGGGAATAGGCCTTGCCCAAGCGCTACCGATCTTTGCGGAGATACGCTCGTTGGTGGGATTGCCCGTTCTCACCGATGTGCACGAAGCTGCGCAATGCGCGGAAGCAGCGCAAGCCGTCGATGTCTTGCAGATTCCGGCGTTCCTGTGCCGCCAGACCGATTTGCTGTTGGCCGCGGCCGCCACCGGCAAGGCAGTCAACGTCAAAAAGGGGCAATTCCTGGCGCCCTGGGATATGGCCAACGTTGTCGCCAAGATCACGGGCGCCGGTAACTCGAATGTGCTTGTCACCGAGCGCGGCGCGTCGTTCGGCTACAACACGCTGGTGTCCGATATGCGCGCGCTGCCGATCCTGGCGCGCACGATCGGCGCACCGGTGATCTTCGACGCGACGCATTCGGTGCAGCAGCCCGGCGGCAAGGGTACGTCCTCCGGCGGCGAACGTGAATTTGTCCCCGTGCTGGCGCGTGCCGCCGTTGCGGTCGGCGTCGCCGGCGTCTTTATCGAAACCCACCCCGACCCCGACCATGCGCCGTCCGACGGCCCTAACATGGTGCCGTTACGCGATTTCGAAGGCCTACTGCGGACCTTGATGGCCTTCGATGCGGTTGCCAAGAAGCTCGACACGAAAAACGTGACGCGCTGATGCCGCAGACCGCGTTGCGGCCGCATGATCGCATGCCGCCCGCGATCAACATCATCGCGATGGCCACATTTGCAGCGAGCCTTTCGGTGCGTGCGCTCGATCCGGTTCTGCCGCATGTCGCCGATGACTTCCGCGTGACGATCGCGACGGCTGCCGGTTTCTCTTCGGTGTTTGCCTTTACATTTGCCGTGGTCCAGCCGGTGCTGGGTGCAGCTGCCGACCTGTTCGGCAAAGTCCGCTTGATGATTGCGTGTCTGGTGATCCTCGGGCTGGCAAACATTCTTGGCGCAATGACCTCGTCCTTTTCGATGCTGTTCGCCACCCGAATTCTCGCGGGCATCGGGTCTGGCGGTGTGTTTCCGGTCGCGCTCAGCCTGACCAGCGATCTCGTCGGCCCCGAGAAACGCCAGGTCGCGATTGGGCGCACGCTGGCGGGGTCGATGACCGGCAACCTGCTGGGCGCGTCGTTCTCGGGTGTGATCGGCGATTTTCTCGGCTGGCGCGGCGTGCTTGCGACGCTGGGACTTCTGGTAGTCGTCGCGTCGGTCGCCGTGACGGCGGGCTTTCGCAGCACGCCAATAACGCATGCATCAAAAACCAGTCTCACCACGCTTCGGCATGGCTATCGCACCATCTTCGCCAACCCGAATGCGCTTTGTTACGCCGCGGTCTTCATCGAAGGCTGCTGCGTGCTGGGACTATTTCCCTATCTTGCCTCGTTCCTGTTCGAACTCGGCGAAACCAGACTTTCGGTCGCCGGCATCGTGATCGCTGGCTTCGCGGTTGGCGGCCTGTTCTACTCGATGTCGGTTTCCCGCTTTTTGCCGCGGCTTGGCGTTAACGGCATGATGATCGCAGGCGCTTCAATCGCCGGCCTGCAACTGGCGGCGATTGCCTTCGGGCCGGCGTGGAAGGTTCAGGTGCTCTGCCTTCTGTTGATGGGCTGGGGCTTCTATATGATCCACGGCTGCTTGCAAATATTTGCCAGCGAGCTCTCGGTCGAAGCCCGTGCTACCGCGATGTCGCTTCACTCGTTCTTTTTCTACGTTGGCCAGACCTTCGGTCCGATCGCTTATGGCTTCGGCATTCAAAGCGCTGGCAAGATAGCGACGTTGCTGACCAGCGCCGTCATTATGGTCGCCCTCGGGTTTGCCTGTGCGCGGCTGTTGCGACAGCGACCGCCGGCGGATGCCGATGTGGATGGTAAAACTGCCTAGTGCCGCCTATTTGAAGTTCCTGCACCACAAGCGGCAAATTCGATCCAGGAACTTCAAATAGAAAAGCGGCACTAGAATCAATGAGTTTGCTAGTGCCCATAACTTTCCGAAGTTCGTGGAAGCGGGTGCTGCAATGGAGCACGAACTTCGGAAAGTGGGCACTAGCGAAGGAATTTGAGCGCCGCGTCTTCTGCTCGGCTGGCGTGCCGCTCCTTGTGACGCACCACGTAAAATGGCCGCCGCGGCAGATCGAATTTCACGCGATGCAAGGTCTTGGCCGCAATCGATGGCGCCACCACCAGATCGGAAATCGCGGTGGCCGTAACGCCGACCTCGACGGCAGAGCGAACGGCCTCATTTGACGGCAGTTCCAGTCTAACCGGCAGGTCGGACAATTTGAGTCCGTTCTGACGAAGCACTGCCTCGAACATCGAACGCGTACCGGAACCTTGCTCGCGCAATACCCAGTCGGTCGTCGGAAGATCCTTTGCGGAGATTTTTGACCTGTTAGCCCAGGGGTGCTTGGCGCCGACCACCACGATCAGGGAATCTCCGTCAATTCGTCTCGTGGCGAGAAGGGCGTCGTCGATTTCGCCTTCGACGAACCCGAGATCGGCGCTGCCGTGAAGCACGGCATCCGCCACTTGTTCGGTATTCGAGATCGTAAGCGAGAGGTCTATCCCGGGGTAGGCCGCGTGAAATGCCTGGATGCGGCCGGGCAGCCAGTAGTTTCCGACCGTCTGGCTCGCGGCAATGCTCAATGAACCACGTTTCAATCCGGCCAGATCGTTAAGTACTTGAGTCGCTGCCCTGGCGCGGGCGAGCACGGCGCGGGCCTCGATGAGGAAGTCACGGCCGGTCTGGGTAAGCGCGATGCCCCGGCCAATCCGGTCGAACAGCTTGATGCCATAACGCGCTTCGAGCGCTGCGATCGCAGCGCTCGTTGCCGATTGCGTGAGGTTCAATTCGCCGGCTGCCCGTGTCACATGCTGTCGTTCCGCAACTGCCACGAAAATACGGAGCTGTTCGAGAGTCATCGGCTTTATCCAAAGAGCTTGACGAGGGTGAAGCTGAAACTTGCGATGAAGATGAAAGCGAGCGTCCCGAGAAGCGCCGGCCGCAATCCCTTGGCCTTGAGCTTTCGAATGTCCGTTTCCAATCCCATGGCAGCAAGCGCTACCGAAAGCAGGAACGTCGTCACGGTTGCGATCAGCGCCTTGTCCGGAGACGGAACGGCAACGAGACTGTTAAGGCCGACGACCGCCAGGAAGCCCAGCACGAACCAGGACATCGGCGGCCGCGAGGACGCGACCTTGGACGCCGTATCATTCTTAGCAGGGCTACGTGCCGCCAGCAGTCCGAGCGCGATCACGACCGGTGCGAGCAGCATCACCCGCGATAGCTTCGCAATCGTTCCAAATTCTCCAGCCGCCTTGCCGTCCTGGAAAGCCGCGGCGACGACTTGGGCGATCTCGTGGACCGAGGCGCCGGTCCAGAGCCCGAAAGCATGCGGATCGAGATGCAGGAGGCCGGGCAGCAGCGGATAGGTGAACATCGCCACCGATCCGAAGACGGTGACACAGGCAACCGCATAGGCCACGTCCTCATCATGGGCGTTGGTCACGGTGTTGGTTGCGATGACCGCGGAAGCGCCGCAAATCGAAGTGCCGGCCGCGATCAACTGGGCGAGCTTGCGATCAACGCCGAGTAGTCTTCCCATCCAGACGGTGAAGATGAAGGTCGCCGCCAATGTAGCGGCGATGATAAGGAAGCCGCGGCTGCCGACCTCGATGACCTGGCTGATCGTCAGTTGAAAGCCGAGCAGAATAATGCCGAAACGGAGAAGCCGTCGCAGGCTGAAGCCGATGCCGGGCTTCGCCAGAGCTGGCGTGCCGACAAGATTGTGAAAAGCGGTGCCGATCAGGATGGCAAGGATCGGCGGGCTGAGCGCCGCCATTCCCGGAAGCCGGCGGACCAGATAGGCCGATGCTGCGACTGACGATGCCATCAACAACCCTGGCAGCACGGAGAGGGCAGACTTGCCCGATGCAAGCAGCGATCTTCGAAGGGTGTTGGCAGCGTGTGGCGCATGGGTGGCAAGAGCGGGGTTCGAAACCAATTGTGAAGCGGGGAGGGTCATATCGATGGGCTCCGTCGAATTGCCCAACGAATATCGACGCTCTCAATCGTTCAATCCAACAGATTATAATATTCAAATCAATCGATTTTATAAGTTAATTGCTGAAGGCGCCGATCGCACGCTTCATGAAAATTCAGAAGACTGGATCGGGCTCAGCCCCGGCCGCGATAGGGCGCAACGCCCTGGTCGGGAATCCACATTCCCTGGGGCAGCTTTCCGGTCTGCCAGAACACATCGATCGGAATGCCGCCGCGCGGATACCAGTAACCGCCGATCCGCAAGAATTTCGGCTTGATCTCGGCCGCGATCCGCTTGCCGATCGCGACAGTGCAGTCCTCGTGGAAGGCGCCGTGATTGCGGAAGCTTGCGACATAGAGCTTGAGCGATTTTGACTCCAGCAGCCACTGGCCGGGGACGTAATCGATCACGAGATGCGCGAAATCGGGCTGGCCGGTGACCGGGCACAACGATGTGAATTCGGGCGCCGTAAAGCGGACGACATAGTTGGTATCTTTCTGCGGATTAGGAACACGGTCGAGCTTTGCCGCGTCAGGCGTTGCCGGCCATTCGACGGCGCGTCCGAGCTGCAAGCCGGACGGCGATGACGTGGATTTTGCTGCCTTTCGAGGCTTCGTGGACATAATCGGTCTCCGTTGCGCACGTTATTAGCAACGCAACCTTTTCCGGGATAGGGGCTTGCTGTAGAAGCAGCGCAACCGCTTCCGACCACCCATTCCAAATGAGGTACCCATGACTGCCATCGTCGACATCATCGGCCGCGAAATTCTCGATAGCCGGGGCAATCCCACCGTTGAAGTTGACGTGGTGCTGGAAGACGGTTCCGTGGGCCGCGCAGCGGTGCCGTCGGGCGCCTCGACGGGGGCGCATGAGGCGGTCGAACTGCGCGACGGCGACAAGGCGCGCTATCTCGGCAAAGGCGTGCAAAAGGCGGTCGCCGCCGTCAACGGCGAAATCTTCGATGCGCTGAGCGATATCGCTGTCGAGCAGCAAGTCCATATCGACCAGATCATGATCGATCTCGATGGCACCGCGAACAAGAGCCGGCTAGGGGCCAACGCCATCCTGGGCGTCTCACTCGCCTGCGCCAAAGCGGCAGCGGAGTTTTTCGACATGCCGCTTTATCGTTATGTCGGCGGCACGTCGGCGCGGACCTTGCCGGTGCCGATGATGAATATCATCAACGGCGGCGTGCATGCCGATAACCCGATCGACTTCCAGGAATTCATGATCATGCCGGTCGGGGCTACGACATTTGCCGAGGCGTTGCGCTGTGGCTCGGAAATTTTCCACACCTTGCGCGCTGAGCTGAAGAAAGCCGGTCACAACACCAATGTCGGCGACGAAGGCGGATTTGCGCCGAACCTGCCGTCGGCGGATGCGGCGCTCGAATTCGTCACGGGTGCGATCGGCAAGGCCGGCTACAAAGCGGGCCACGACGTCATGCTGGCGCTCGATTGCGCCGCGACTGAGTTTTTCAAGGACGGCGCCTATGTCTATGGCGGCGAGAAGAAGACCCGCTCGCGCTCCGAACAGGCGAAGTATCTGGCTGATCTTGCCGCACGTTATCCGATCGTCTCGATCGAGGACGGCATGTCGGAAGACGACATGGACGGCTGGAAGGAGCTGACCGATCTCATCGGCGGCAAATGCCAGCTCGTCGGCGACGACCTTTTCGTGACCAATGTGACCCGGCTGGCGGACGGTATCAAAAATGGCCGAGCCAATTCGATCCTGATCAAAGTCAACCAGATCGGCACGCTGACGGAGACGCTCAGCGCGGTCGAGATGGCCTACAAGGCCGGCTACACCGCCGTGATGTCACACCGCTCGGGCGAGACCGAGGATTCCACGATTGCCGACCTCGCCGTCGCCACCAATTGCGGGCAGATCAAGACCGGCTCGCTGGCGCGGTCCGACCGCACCGCCAAATACAATCAGTTGCTGCGGATTGAGCAGCAATTGGGCAGTCAGGCGAAGTATGCAGGCCGGACAGCCCTAAAGGCGCTCGCCTAACCAGGCATTCTAGAGCACTGAGCCCTCGCCGGGGACTTGCGTTTCCCGGCCAACGGCAGATCATCTTTCGCAACAAATGCCGAACGGGAGGATAGGATGAGCGCCGATGGCAAGAGCGGGCTGCAACTGCGTTCGCTGATCAAGAAGAACGGCGAGCTGGAAATATCGCTGCTTGAGATCCCAACGCCGGAACCTTCGGCCGATGAGGTGGTGGTTCGGGTTGAGGCGAGCCCGATCAATCCATCCGACCTTGGTCTTTTGACTGGCGCGGCCGATATGACCACCGCCAAGGCGGCAGGCAGCAAGGATGCGCCTGTGATCACGGCGCGCGTGCCGGAAGCGGCGATGCGGGCGATGGCGGGACGGCTCGATCAATCTATGCCGGTCGGAAATGAAGGCGCGGGCATCGTCATCCGGACCGGGTCGTCGGAAGCGGCAAAGCGCTGATGGGAAAAACCGTCTCGATGATCGGCGGCGCCATGTATTCCCAGTATCGCACCCTCAAGGCGTCCGATTGCATGGCTTTGCCGACAGGGACGACGGCGGCCGACGGCGCGTCCTGGTTCGTCAATCCCTTCACCGCGCTCGGCATGACCGAGACCATGCGGCGCGAGGGCCACAAGGCGCTGGTGCATACGGCGGCCGCCTCAAACCTTGGCCAGATGCTGAACAAGATCTGCATCAAGGACGGCATTGCTCTGGTCAATATCGTGCGCAAGGCCGAGCAGGCTGAGATCCTGCACAAGATCGGTGCGAAATATGTGGTGGACTCCTCCTCGCCCACCTTCATGAACGACCTGACGGATGCGTTGGCCGCGACCGGCGCGACCATTGCGTTCGATGCGATCGGCGGCGGCAAGCTCGCTGGGCAAATCCTCACCTGCATGGAAGCGGCGATCAATCGCGATGCCAAGGTCTATAGCCGCTACGGCTCCAATGTGCACAAGCAGGTCTATATCTATGGCGGGCTGGATCCCGGGCCGGTGGAATTGAATCGCGGCTTCGGCATGATCTGGGGCGTCGGCGGCTGGCTCCTGTTTCCGTTCCTGATGAAGACCAGCGCGGACGACCGCCAGCAGCTTCGCCAGCGCGTGGCAAGCGAGCTCAAGACGACCTTTGCAAGCCACTATACGCAGGTAGTTTCCTTATCCGAGGCGCTTCAGCTGTCGCATCTTGCGGTCTACGCCAAGCGCGCCACCGGTGAGAAATATCTGATCAACCCGAACAAGGCCTGACCGCGTCGCAAGCGTTCAGAAGAGACCTGCGCCGGTAGTCGTCCGGCGGATCAAGCCAGTGGTCGATTTACATTTGCATCCCGGTCTGGCTGGCACTTTTGCAAATGTTAGAATCAAAGGACCACTAGCAAATATAGGTTTCTAGTGGAGTTTCGGATTTGACATTCGCTTTGCGAACTCGCGGCCGATACGGTAGCGAATGTCAAATCCACTCCACTAGGGAGTTGTTAGAGGAGATCTTTCAAAGAGGGGGCAATCGATGTCTACAGACCTCAAGTATCTCGCCTTCACCGCCATGCTGACCGCGTCGCTATGGATTCCCTACATCGCCTGTCAGGTCATGACGAACGGAAACCTGGCGCCTCAAAACTATGTCGATCCCGCGCCACGGCCGGTGCCGCTGTGGGGCAAGCGAGCCGACCGGGTTTACCTGAACGCGGTCGAGAGTTTCGCTCCGTTCGCAGCGCTGGTGATCGTGGTTCATCTGGCCGGAAAGGCCAATCCGACGACCGCATTCTTGGCGATGGCCTTCTTCTGGCTCCGCGTTGCGCATGCCGTCGTCTACTTGTTTGGGATTCCGTTCCTGAGGACGCTGATCTTTACGCTCGGCTACGTCGCGGTGATCGGCATTTTCTGGGAATTGATTAAGTAAGTCTGGAGCCCAACTGCGCAGGCCACTTTCGGCGTCGATCAGGTTTCTTGACCCCGAAAAGTCGTACGCGCGCCGCCCGAAAGTGACTTGCGTTTACCGCGCAGGGAGGGAACATTCGCGTCGAAATTCGAGACGCCGAAGGCGCATAACGTTAACCCTAGGGAGAATTGTTCATGAATGATCTGAACCGCCGTGACCTGTTGGCTGGTGCAGCCGCCATCGGCGCCGCATCCGCCCTTTTGCCGATCACCTCACAGGAGGCAAGCGCCGCCGCGCCGGCTGCCACCGCGCAGGCTCCCGGTTTCTATCGCTACAAGGTCGGCACCATCGAATGCACCTCGATCAATGACGGCGCCCGCACGTTCCCGCTGCCGGACAACTGGGTAACCAATGTCAGCAAGGATGCGGCGATCGCGGCCGCCGAAGCCGCCTATATGCCGAAAGGCATGGTGACGGTGCCGTTCAATCCGCAGCTGATCAACACCGGCGGCAAGCTGATCCTTCTCGATTGCGGCAACGGAATCTCGGCCTTTGACGCGACCAAAGGTCAGGCCGGCCGCTTGATGCAAAATCTCGCCGCCGCGGGCGTCGATCCCAAGAGCATCGACATCGTCCTCGTGTCTCACTTGCATCCGGACCACACCAACGGCATCCGCGCCGCCGACAATTCAATGGCGTTCCCGAATGCCGAGATCATGGTGCCGGCGAAGGACTGGGATTTCTGGATGAGTGAAGAAAACGCCGCCAAGGCTCAATCGAACCCGATGATGAAGAACTATTTCGCCAACGTGAAGAAGGTCTACACCGGCATCGAAAATAAGGTGACGAAATACGATTGGGACAAGGAAGTTGTACCGGGTCTCACGTCGATCGGCACGCCCGGTCATACGCCGGGGCATACCTCCTTCGCCCTGGCTTCCGGCAACTCGAAAATCCTCATCTCGGTTGACGTCACCAACATCCCCGAGTTCTTCCTTCGCAACCCGGATTGGCACGTTGCCTATGACGCCGACCCGGAACTCGCGCAGAAGACCCGGCACAAGTTCTATGACATGGCATCCGCGGAGAAAGCGACCGTGGTCGGCTTCCACTTCCCGTTCCCGGCCGTCGGCCATGTCGAGAAGGATGGCAACGGCTATCGGTTGATTCCAGTCGCCTTCAACCCGGTTCTCTGAGCGCAAGTTTATCTGGAGTTAGTGAAACAGGCCGTCCATTGGGCGGCCTGTTTTTTGTTCGCGAACGGTTTTTTGGACGACTTGACGTGCACCGCGGTTTCATGCACTTGCATCTTTTGCCGACGACGCTAGGGTAGCGTTCAACTCCATCCCCCTCATCGAGAGGAAATCACATGTCCAGCCCGCACCACATCGTCGTCATCGTCGGCAGCCTCCGCAAGGAGAGCTTCACCCTGAAGATCGCCAATGCGCTGGCCAAGCTGGCGCCGCCCGCGCTCAAGCTTGATGTCGTCACGCTGCACGGCATTTCGTTTTTCAATCAGGATCTGGAAGCAACCCCGCCGGCCGATTGGGTCGCCTTCCGGGAAAGGATTCAGAAGTCGGCAGGCGTCATCTTCGTCACGCCGGAGTACAATCGCGCCATTTCCGGCGTGCTCAAAAACGCCATCGATGTCGCCTCGCGTCCCTATGGCAAGAGCTCATTCCTCGGCAAGCCGGTCGGCATCATTTCCAATTCGCCGGGACCGCTGGGGGGCGTCAACGCGGCAAAGACTCTGCAGAACGTCCTTCCGGGCATTTCCGGTCCGATCATGGGGCAGCCGGAAACCTATCTGAATGGGATTGGGGACGCCTTTGACGAAATGGGCAATCTCACTAAGGAGCCTCTGCAAAAGGTGCTCCAGCAATATATCGACGCCTTCGCCGCCTTCGTCGAAAAGCAGAACAGGTAGCGCGGGTCTGAGGCGCCTTTTGCCGGACTCTCGATACCGGATTTAGCATTCCCTTAACTTGGCGGGAGCATCTTTCCCGCCATGGTCTCCCGCAGGCGCCTCAAATCGTTTCTTACCGGTCTTGCCCTCTATACGATGGCGGCAGGCATGGTCGGCTATTTCGGGGTCAACGCCTATACCGGAAAGTACGGGCTGAACGCTCGGCAGGAACTCGATCAGGAAATCATCGCGCTGACGTCCGAACTGGCGCGCCTGAAGAAAGAGCGGACCGAGGGCGAACAGCGCGTCTCGCTGCTGCGGTCCGACCGGCTGGACCCGGACATGCTCGACGAGCGAGCGCGCTACCAGCTCGAATATGCCAATCCGCATGACCTGGTTCGGACGAACAATCCGAACTAGTGGTCTGATCCTAACACTCCACTAATCCTCAAATTACAATTTCGCTTCAAATAGATTTCGAAAATGTCGCGCCGCATTGCAGTGCGGGATGACGAGTTTTCGTGAAGTGACGCAAATCCTTTCATGGCGGTTTGAGTTGAGCTACAGACAACAAATTCGCTCTCTCATCCGGAAACGCCATGGCTACACCCAAAAAAAGCGCCGCCACCGATGCCGTTCAGGAGCAGGGGGCGCCGCCGCCCTTCAGCAGGGAACAGGAGCTGAAGGCGCTGCGTGACATGCTGCTGATCCGCCGGTTCGAGGAAAAGGCCGGCCAGCTTTACGGAATGGGTGCGATCGGCGGGTTCTGCCATCTGTATATCGGTCAGGAAGCCGTCGTCGTTGGGATGCAGATGGCCCTGAAAAAGGGCGACCAGGTCATAACCGGATACCGCGATCACGGGCACATGCTGGCCTGTGGAATGGAAGCCAAGGGCGTGATGGCCGAATTGACCGGACGCCGTGGCGGCTATTCCAAGGGCAAGGGCGGCTCGATGCACATGTTCAGCAAGGCCGAGAACTTCTACGGCGGCCATGGCATCGTCGGCGCGCAGGTCTCGCTCGGCACGGGACTGGCTTTCGCCAACCGCTACCGTGGCAATGATTTCGTCAGCCTCGCCTATTTCGGGGACGGCGCCTCAAACCAGGGGCAGGTCTATGAGAGCTTCAATATGGCGGAGCTCTGGAAGCTGCCGGTGATCTACGTCATCGAGAATAACCGTTACGCCATGGGCACGTCCGTGACGCGCTCCTCGGCCCAGACCGATTTCTCCAAGCGCGGCGTCTCCTTCAACATTCCGGGCGAGCAAGTCGACGGTATGGACGTTCGCGCCGTCAAGGCCGCCGCTGACAAGGCTGTTGCCTGGTGCCGCGCCGGCAAAGGGCCGTACATCCTGGAAATGCAGACCTATCGCTATCGCGGCCACTCGATGTCGGATCCGGCGAAGTACCGCACCCGTGAGGAAGTCGAAAAGGTCCGTCATGACCAGGACCCGATCGAACAGGTCCGCAACCGTTTGCTCGCGGCAAAAATGAGCGAGGACGAATTGAAGAAAATCGACGCCGAAGTTCGCGAGGTCGTCAACGCGGCGGCGGATTTTGCGCAGCACGACCCCGAACCGGAAGTGTCCGAACTCTATACCGATATCTATCGATAAGCGCTCAGGACGCTGGATGTGCGCGGTTTAAAATTGCGGAGTTGATATGCCCATTCAAGTACTGATGCCTGCGCTCTCGCCGACGATGGAGAAAGGCAACCTCGCCAAGTGGCTGAAGAAGGAAGGCGAGACGATCAAGTCGGGCGATGTCATCGCGGAGATCGAAACCGATAAGGCTACGATGGAAGTCGAGGCGACCGACGAGGGGACGCTCGGCAAGATTTTGATTCCCGAAGGCACCGCCGACGTCGCCGTTAACACGCCGATCGCCACCATTCTGGCTGACGGCGAAAGCGCGGCCGATCTCGCCAAGGCGCCAGCGCCGGCGAAGCAGGAAAAAGCGGCGGAATCAGCGCCTCCGGCAGCCGAGGCAAAATCGGCTCCAACCCCGAAGGGCGAACCCGCGCCTGCGGCGCCAAGCGCCGTTGCTCCGCCCGATCCGGAAATACCCGAAGGCACGGAAATGGTGACCATGACCATTCGCGACGCGCTGCGCGATGCGATGGCCGAGGAAATGCGCCGGGACCCGGACGTGTTTCTGATGGGCGAGGAAGTCGCCGAATATCAGGGCGCCTACAAGGTCAGCCAGGGACTGTTGCAGGAATTCAGCGCCCGGCGCGTCATCGATACGCCGATCACCGAGCATGGCTTCGCCGGCATTGGCGTTGGCGCCGCGATGTCGGGCCTCAAGCCGATCATCGAGTTCATGACCTTCAACTTCGCGATGCAGGCGATCGACCAGATCATCAATTCCGCGGCGAAGACGCTCTACATGTCGGGCGGCCAAATGGGCTGCTCGATCGTGTTCCGCGGCCCGAACGGCGCGGCTGCTCGTGTTGCCGCCCAGCACAGCCAGGATTATTCGGCCTGGTACTCGCAGATTCCCGGCCTGAAGGTAATCGCGCCGTTCTCGGCCGCCGATTACAAGGGATTGCTGAAAGCCGCGATCCGCGATCCTAACCCGGTGATCTTCCTCGAGAATGAAATGCTTTATGGGCATTCCGGCGAGGTGCCGAAGCTCGACGACTACGTGATCCCGATCGGCAAGGCGCGCGTGGTGCGAAGCGGCGGCCATGTCTCGATCATCTCCTGGTCCAACGGCATGTCATACGCGATGAAGGCAGCCGATGAACTCGCCAAGGAAGGCATCGAAGTCGACTTGATCGACGTGCGGACGATACGACCGCTCGATACCGATACCATCGTCGCGTCCGTGAAGAAGACCGGACGCGCCGTCACCGTCGAGGAAGGCTGGCAGCAAAGCGGCGTTGGCGCCGAAATTGCGGCGCGGATCATGGAGCACGCCTTCGATTACCTGGATGCGCCGGTGGCGCGGGTTTCAGGCAAGGATGTTCCGATGCCCTACGCCGCCAATCTGGAAAAGCTCGCTCTGCCATCCGTGGCCGAAGTGGTCGCGGCTGCCAAAGCCGTTTGTTATCGCTGACAGAGCGGGGCTTAAGCACATGCCAATCAATATTCTGATGCCCGCATTGTCGCCGACGATGGAGAAGGGCAACCTCGCCAAGTGGCTCAAGAAAGAGGGCGACAAGGTCAAGTCGGGCGATGTGATCGCCGAGATCGAGACCGACAAGGCGACCATGGAGGTCGAGGCGGTCGACGAAGGCACGATCGCGAAGATCCTGGTTCCTGAAGGCACGCAGGATGTCCCCGTCAACGATGTCATTGCGGTGCTCGCAGGCGACGGCGAGGATGTGAAATCCGCCGGAGCGGCAGCGGGCGCAAAACCGAGCGCTCCGCCTGCGAAGGCCGAAGCCCCACCGGCAACAAAGCCAGCTTCGCCGCCGCCGGCAGCTCCTGCGGCAGCTGCTACACCGGTCGCCGCCCCAGCCCCTCAGGCGGCATCATCAGCGCCGCAGGCCGATGGTCATGCGCGCACCTTCTCGTCTCCACTCGCGCGGCGTTTGGCCAAGGAAGCCGGCATCGACGTCGCCCGCATCACCGGGACCGGGCCGCATGGCCGTGTCATCGCGCGCGACGTGGCGGAGGCGAAGTCCGGCAAGGGACTGAAAGCACCCACGGCGGCGCCGGGCGCAGGGCCTGCGCTCGCAGCCTCGATGTCGGACAAGCAGATTCTCGCGCTGTTCGAGCCGGGAAGCTACGAGATCGTGCCGCATGACGGCATGCGCCGCACCATTGCGCAGCGGCTCACTGCGGCGGTGCAGACCATTCCGACGTTCTATCTCACGATCGACTGCGAGATCGGCAAGCTGCTCGCCGCACGCGAGGAGATCAACGCGTCGGCGCCGAAGGACAAGGAAACGAAGCCGCTCTACAAGCTCTCGGTCAACGACTTCGTTATCAAGGCGATGGCCGTCGCATTGCAGAAGATTCCCAATTGCAACGTGAGCTGGACCGATGGCGGCATGGTCAAGCACAAGCATTCGGACATCGGGGTTGCGGTGGCGATGCCGGGCGGGCTGATCACGCCGATCATCCGCAAGGCCGAAACCAAATCGCTCTCGACGATCTCGGGCGAGATGAAGGATTTCGCGGCGCGTGCCCGCGCCCGCAAGCTCAAGCCCGAGGAGTATCAGGGCGGCACCACGGCGGTGTCCAATCTCGGCATGTACGGGATCAGTCACTTCACGGCTGTCATCAACCCGCCGCACGCAACGATTCTGGCGGTCGGCACCAGCGAGGAACGTCCCGTGGTGCGCGACGGCAAGATCGAAATTGCGCAGATGATGAGCGTGACCTTGTCGTGTGATCACCGCGCAATCGATGGCGCGCTCGGCGCCGAGCTGATCGGCGCGTTCAAGCTGTTGATCGAAAATCCCGTGATGATGATGGTTTGAGAAGACAACGATTCTTTCTTCCCTCTCCCACAAGGGGAGAGGGGAAGGGAGCGAAAAGCGAGTAACCATGGCCGACACATCCTTCGACGTCACCATTATCGGCTCCGGCCCCGGCGGATATGTCACGGCGATCAGGGCCGCCCAACTCGGCTTCAAAACCGCGATCATCGAAAAATCCTATCTTGGTGGCATCTGCCTGAACTGGGGCTGCATCCCGACCAAAGCGCTGCTGCGCTCGGCCGAAATCTACCACTACATGCAGCATGCCAAGGACTACGGCCTGTCCGCGGAGAAGGTCTCCTTCGATCCGAAGGCGGTCGTGCAACGTTCGCGCGGCGTATCAAAACGCTTGAACGATGGCGTCGGCTTCCTGATGAAGAAAAACAAGGTGACGATCATCTGGGGCGAGGCGTCGATCGACGCTCCCGGCAAGATCACCGTGAAGAAATCCGCCGTCGAGGGGCCGAAGGGCGCGCTCGGTGAGGGCGCTTACCAGGCCAAGCACATCATCATCGCCACGGGCGCGCGGCCGCGCGTATTGCCGGGACTGGAGCCGGACAAGAAACTTGTCTGGACCTACTTCGAGGCGATGGTTCCGGAGAAGATGCCGAAGTCGCTGCTGGTCGTCGGCTCCGGCGCGATCGGGATCGAGTTCGCCTCATTCTTCCACACCATGGGCGCGGAAGTGACGGTCGTCGAGGTCTTGCCGCAAATCCTTCCCGTCGAGGATGCCGAGATCGCCGGCATTGCCCGCAAGCGGTTCGAAAAGCAGGGCATCAAGATTCTCACCAGCACCAAAGTAACAAAGCTCGAGAAGAAGAGCGACAGCGTGGTCGCCACCATCGACGACGGAAAGAATCCGCAAGCGATCGAATTCGACCGCGTGATTTCGGCCGTCGGGGTCGTCGGCAATATCGAAAATCTCGGACTTGAAAAGCTCGGCGTCAAAACCGATCGCGGCTGTGTCGTGATCGACGGCTACGGCAAAACCAATGTGCCTGGCATTTACGCGATCGGCGACGTCGCGGGCCCGCCGATGCTGGCGCACAAAGCCGAGCATGAAGGTGTCATCTGCGTCGAGACCATCAAGGGGCTGCACACTCACGCCATGGACAAGAACCTGATTCCGGGCTGCACCTATTGCCAGCCGCAAGTGGCGTCCGTCGGCCTTACCGAGGCGAAAGCAAAAGAGGGCGGACGAGAAATTCGCGTCGGCCGCTTTCCTTTTGTCGGCAACGGCAAGGCGATCGCGCTCGGCGAAGATCAAGGTCTCGTCAAGGTGATCTTCGACAGGAAGACCGGACAATTGCTCGGCGCCCACATGATCGGCGCGGAGGTGACCGAATTGATCCAGGGCTACGTGGTCGCGATGAATCTCGAGACCACGGAAGAAGAGCTGATGCACACCGTCTTCCCGCACCCGACATTGTCGGAGATGATGAAGGAAGCGGTGCTGGATGCTTATGGCCGCGTGCTGAATATCTAGCCGGAGTAGGGAGCCGAGCGGTCCCATCGTGGGGGCTATTCGGCAGTGGTCGGCCGTTGACTGACCGTTGTTGCGACGCGGAGGCCCGACCTTGCCGATAGAATTGGCCTTCCAATAATACCTACAAATGGTGGCTTTACCGCAACGTTTGTGTCGTCGCTGCAACACTTCTCGAAGATTTAACCCTCATCCCGGCTCGTGCACGCCCGCGCCGCTTTTTAGCCACACCCCTCCATGAGATCATAATGCAGAAGATTTTGAGGCTTCGGTAATCGCTGCGGCGGTGGCAGTCGTCCATCGGCCGACCTGAAGCGAGATGGCCGGGGAAACAGGTTCGCGATGGACGCCAAGACCAACATCAAGAAGAGGCTGCCGAGCCGCCACGTGACCGAGGGGCCGGAGCGGGCGCCGCATCGCTCCTACCTTTATGCCATGGGATTGACGACCGAGCAGATTCACCAGCCGTTTGTCGGCGTGGCGTCCTGCTGGAATGAGGCCGCGCCCTGCAATATCTCGCTGATGCGTCAGGCCCAGGCTGTCAAAAAGGGCGTCGCTTCCGCAGGCGGCACGCCGCGCGAATTCTGCACCATCACCGTCACTGACGGCATTGCCATGGGCCATGACGGCATGCGCTCGTCATTGCCGTCACGCGAATGCATCGCCGACTCCGTCGAACTGACGATCCGCGGCCACGCCTATGACGGGCTGGTCGGCCTCGCCGGCTGCGACAAGTCGCTGCCCGGAATGATGATGGCGATGGTGCGTCTGAACGTGCCGTCGATATTCATCTATGGCGGCTCGATCTTGCCCGGCAATTTCCGTGGCCAGCAAGTCACGGTGCAGGATATGTTCGAGGCCGTCGGCAAGCACTCGGTCGGCGAGATGTCGGACGCCGATCTCGATGAAATCGAGCGGGTCGCTTGCCCCTCGGCGGGTGCGTGCGGGGCACAATTCACCGCCAACACCATGGCGACGGTATCAGAGGCCATCGGGCTCGCGTTGCCGTATTCGGCCGGCGCGCCTGCGCCTTATGAAATTCGCGATGCTTTCTGCATGACGGCGGGCGAAAAGATCATGGATCTGATCGCCCAGAACCTCCGGCCGCGCGACATCGTTACGCGCAAGTCGCTGGAGAATGCCGCCGCGGTCGTTGCCGCCTCCGGCGGCTCAACCAATGCGGCGCTGCATCTGCCCGCAATCGCGCACGAATGCGGCATCAAATTTGATCTGTTCGATGTCGCCGAGATCTTCAAGAAGACGCCTTATGTCGCAGATTTGAAGCCGGGCGGCCGTTATGTCGCCAAAGATATGTTTGAGGCTGGTGGCATACCGCTGCTGATGAAGACATTGCTCGATAATGGTCACTTGCACGGCGACTGCATTACGGTCACCGGGCGGACGATTGCCGAAAATCTCAAGAACGTGAAGTGGAACCCGCACCAGGACGTGGTCCGCCCCGCCGACAAGCCGATCACCGTCACCGGCGGTGTGGTCGGGTTGAAGGGGAACCTCGCGCCCGAGGGAGCGATCGTGAAGGTCGCCGGCATGGCGAACCTGAAGTTCTCCGGCCCCGCCCGCTGCTTCGATCGGGAAGAGGATGCCTTCGAGGCGGTGAAAAAGAAGACTTACAGGGAAGGCGAGGTCATCGTCATCCGTTACGAGGGGCCGCGCGGCGGTCCCGGAATGCGCGAAATGCTTTCGACGACCGCAGCGCTGACGGGCCAGGGGATGGGCGGCAAGATCGCCCTGATCACCGACGGCCGCTTTTCAGGCGCGACCCGCGGCTTTTGCATCGGCCATGTCGGCCCGGAGGCCGCGGTTGGCGGTCCGATCGCGCTGTTGCGGGACGGTGACATCATCGAGATCGACGCGGTTGTCGGGACTCTTAACGTAAAGTTGACCGACGCGGAACTCGCCCAGCGCAAGACCGAATGGCGGCCTCGCGCGACTAACCATACGTCGGGTGCATTGTGGAAATACGCCCAGCAGGTGGGACCGGCAGTGGCAGGCGCCGTGACGCACCCTGGCGGAGCGCACGAGAAGTTGTGTTATGCGGACATCTAGACGCATCATTTTCGCTTTGATTTTAGGGGCCACGCCGGTGGCCACTGCCGGATTCGCCTTTGACGGCGCGCCGGTGAATCAGGATTCGACTGTTCCCGTGATCTCTGCTCAGCCCGGCACGACCGGTGCCGCGAAGAAGGCGGCTGCGTCGGCGCTGGACACGTCGTCCTTTACCTCGCTGCAATATGCGGCCGAAAGCGGCCATCCGATCGCGCAATTCAAGTTGGGGCGGATGTATGCCGATGGCGACGGCGTCGCGCAGGACGACCAGCGGGCGTTTGAATATTTCAGCCGCATCGCCAACGCCCATGCGGAAGATAGCCCCTCGGCGCCGCAGGCTACGATTGTCGCCAACGCCTTCGTGGCACTCGGGCGCTACTATCTCAGCGGCATTCCAAATTCGAAGATCAAGGCCGATCCAGATCGCGCGCGAGAGATGTTCTCCTATGCGGCGTCTTATTTCGGCAATGCCGATGCCCAATACGATCTCGCCCGGCTCTATCTGAAGAGCGCAGGTTCTTCCCGCGACGATTTCCGCTATGGCGCGCGCTGGCTGGGCCTCGCCGCCCAAAAGGGCCAGCATCAGGCTCAGGCGCTGCTCGGTCAGATGCTGTTCAACGGCGATCAGTTGCCGCGGCAGGCGGCGCGCGGATTGATGTGGCTGACGTTGGCGCGTGAAGGCGCAACGCCAGACGAAGTCTGGATCAAGGACAGCTACAACAAGGCGATGGCGAAAGCGTCGGAAGACGACCGCGCGATGGCGTTCCAGATGCTCGAGCACTGGATTCAGGGCCGCAAGGACTAAGACGGGAGCGCGGCGCGTTTCCCCGCCGGTGAGGGGAAACGTGATGATCATCCGAGATGCTGCGCCGGCCGATGCGCCTAAGGCCTGTGACGTACTGCGCGCCTCCATCACCGAACTCTGCGTCGCCGACCACAATCAAGATCCCGACATTCTGGAGCGCTGGCTCGCGAGCAAGACGCCTGAGAATGTCGCTACATGGGCCGACAATGTCGGTCGCTCGCTGCTAATCGCGGTTGAGGACGATGCAGTTCTCGCTGTCGGCGGCGTTACGGACGAAGGCGAGATCACGCTAAACTATGTCGCGCCCGAGGCTCGGTTTCGTGGCGTGAGCGCGGCGCTTCTCAGGGCGATCGAGGCAAGAGCCCTCGCGCGCGGCGCATCGCGCGTCACGCTACTCAGCACCGAGACGGCGCATCGCTTCTATCTGGCGCGCGGTTACAAGGATGCCGGACTGCCGCAGCGAAAGTTCGGAACGACGTCGTCCTATCCGATGGCGAAGATGCTTGGTCCAACGCGAAGTTGAGAAACCGCTTATGCGGTCTCCAGATCGAGATCGATCCAGACCGGCACGTGATCCGACGGCTTTTCCCAGGCGCGCACATAGCTGTCGACGCCGACATCGACCAGCCGGTCGCTGGCCTGCGGCGACAGCAACAGGTGGTCGATGCGCAGCCCATGGTTTTTCTGCCAGGCGCCCGCCTGATAGTCCCAGAAGGTGTATTGGCCGGGCGCGTCGGTGACAGCGCGCAGCGCATCCGTCAACCCAAGGCCAAGCAAGGATTGAAAGCTCTCGCGGGTAGCGGGCCGAAACAGCGCATCGCCAATCCAGGCAGATGGATTGTGCACGTCCCCGGCGTTCGGGATCACGTTGAAGTCGCCGGCCAAAACAAGCGGTTCTTCTGCTTTAAGCCGCTGCCTTGAATACTCAAGAAGCCGCGACATCCATTTGAGTTTATACGGATATTTGTCGGTGTCCGGCGGATTTCCGTTGGGCAGGTAGAGGCAGGCAATCCGCAGCACGCCACTTTTGAGCGTCACGACGCCCTCGATGAACCGCGCATGTGAATCGTCGTCGTCGCCAGCGAGCCCCGACTTCGTCTCATCGAACGGAAGCTTGGATAACAACGCAACCCCGTTGAAGGTCTTCTGACCGTGGGTCACGACGTTGTAGCCGAGGCTCTCGATCTCAAGCCGCGGAAACGCGTCGTCGGTGCATTTGATTTCCTGCAGGCAGACGATGTCGGGCGAGCACTCCTTCAGCCAGCTCATCAAATTCTCGATTCTTTGCCGAACCGAGTTGACGTTCCAGGTGGCGATGCGCATCGGGCTGAAAATCTCTTTGGATCAAATCGAGAAGCTGGTGCCGCAGCCGCAGGAAGCGGTCGCATTCGGATTGACCACCCGGAACGAAGCGCCGATCAGGTCATCGACGAAATCAACCTCGGAGCCCGCCAGGAACGGCACCGAGGCGGGATCGACCAGCACCACGGCGCTGTCACGGGCGATGACGAGATCGTCTTCGGCGCGCGAACGATCGACGTCGAATTTGTATTGAAAGCCGGAGCAGCCGCCGCCCTCGACGCTGATCCGCAGCATGGCGCCGTCGCCCTCGCCCTTGAGGATTTCGCCAATGCGGCGGGCGGCCCGCTCGCTGATGGTGACGGCTGTGGTCATCGTGAATCTCCGATCGCAAGCAAGATACCCGTTTATCTGGTATCCCGCACCATCCATAATTAGGTCTGCCGAGCAGCGGAATCAAACCCGTCTGGAGAGAGATATCCCGTGTCAGTTGGAATGGCTGCCCCTCGCTCGGTCTATGCCTGCGACCCTGATCGCAGCCGCGGACGCCAGTTCGCGGAGCCGCCAAGCCGAACCCGCAGCCCGTTCCGGCGCGACTGTGACCGGGTGATCCATTCCACGGCGTTCCGGCGCCTGAAGCACAAAACCCAGGTTTTTGTGTTCCATGAAGGCGATCATTACCGCACCCGGCTGACCCACACTTTGGAAGTCGCCCAGATCGCCCGCGCGCTCGCCCGCCAGCTTGGGCTCGATGAAGACCTGACCGAGACGCTGGCGCTCGCCCACGACCTCGGTCATCCCCCGTTCGGGCACGCCGGCGAGCGGGCGCTCGATGCGTGCCTGAACGCGCATGGCGGCTTCGATCACAATGCACAGACCTTGCGGGTGGTGACTTCGCTCGAGCATCGTTATCCCGAATTCGACGGGCTCAACCTGAGCTGGGAGTCGCTGGAAGGCATCGTCAAGCACAACGGCCCGTTGATCACGCGCGATGGTAGTCCGGTCGGACGCTACCGCGCGCACGGCGTCCCGGTGGGGATTGCCGAATTCGTCCGCGCCTACGAACTTGAACTGTGGAATTTTGCCTCGCTCGAAGCCCAGGTCGCCGCGATTGCCGACGACATCGCCTACGACGCGCATGATATCGACGATGGCTTGCGCGCCGAACTGTTCCGGATCGACGATCTCAAGGGGATTCCGCTGATGGCTGGTATCATCGCGGAAATCGACGCCCACTATCCAGGTCTTGACGAGAGCCGGCGCGGCGCCGAATTGGTGCGCGAACTGATTTCCCATCTCATCGGCGCGGTCGTTCTGGAGGCGTATCGCCGCCTGGAGCTGACAAAGCCAGCCTCGGCCGATGACGTCCGCAACCAAAGCGAGGCGCTGATTGCCTTTCCGGGCGAGACGGCGGCGGCCGAAGCAGCGATCAAGGCATTCCTGAAGCTCAGGATGTACCGGCACGAGCGGGTGATGCGGGTGATGCGCGATGCCGAACAACTCGTGTTCGACCTTTTCGCGCGCTATCAGAGCGATCCTGCCGCGATGCCCGCCGAATGGCTACCGCCCGATAGTCACCTCGAGCCGGAGGCCGTGCGGGCGCGGCGGATCGGCAATTTCATCGCCGGAATGACCGACCGTTTTGCGCTGACCGAACATCAGCGGCTTTTTGACTCGACCCCCGATTTGCGTTAGGCGGCGGCCATGGCCGGCATAGCTACGACACAACATCTCTTCGCCCAGATGCTCGCGCGCGTGCACGCCGTTTGCGTGGCGGAACTCGGGGCGAGCGCGGACCTATCGCGCGTGGTGGTCGAGCCGCCGAAGGACCCGACCCATGGCGATATGGCGACCAATGCCGCCATGGTGCTCGCCAAAGAAGCGAAGGCCAAACCCCGTGACCTGGCCGAAAGGATCGCGGCGCGACTGCGCAGCGAGGATCTGATTGCCTCGGTGGATATTGCCGGCCCCGGCTTCATCAATCTTACTTTGAAAGTAACGGCCTGGACGGACACGCTGCGGTCAGCGCTGCGCGAGGGCAATGCTTTCGGGCAAAGCGCGATCGGGGCGGGCGAGAAGGTCAATGTCGAATATGTCTCGGCCAATCCGACCGGGCCGATGCATGTCGGACACTGCCGCGGTGCGGTCTTTGGTGATGCGCTCGCAAGCCTGCTTCAGCTCGCAGGGTTCGCTGTTATCAGAGAATATTACATCAACGATGCCGGCGCTCAGGTCGACGTGCTCGCGCGCTCGGCTTTCCTGCGCTACCGCGAGGCGCTCGGCGAGAACATTGGCGAAATCCCCGAAGGGCTTTATCCCGGCGATTATCTGAAGCCGGTTGGGCAAGCTCTGGCCGCAGAACACGGCAAGACGCTTCTCGCGATGTCTGAGGCCGACTGGCTGCCTGTTGCGCGTGCGAAAGCGATCGCCATGATGATGGAAATGATCAAGGGCGATCTCGCCGCGCTCAACATCAGGCATGACGTGTTCTTCTCGGAGCGGTCGTTGATTACGAGCGGCAAAAACCGCGTCGGGGAGACGATCGATTTTCTGCGCGCCAAAGGCGATATCTATGAAGGTCGCCTGCCGCCGCCGAAGGGCGCGCCTGTCGACGATTACGAGGACCGTGAGCAGACGCTGTTTCGTGCCACCGCCTATGGCGACGACGTCGATCGGCCGCTGCTTAAATCCGACGGCAGCTACACCTATTTCGCCTCCGACATCGCCTATCACAAGGACAAGTTCGATCGCGGATTCCGCAATCTGGTTGACGTCTGGGGCGCCGATCACGGCGGTTACATCAAGCGCGTCGAGGCGGCGATCAAGGCCGTGACGGGCGGGCAGGCGGCGCTGGACGTCAAGATCGTCCAACTCGTCAAGCTCCTGCGCAACGGCGAGCCGGTGAAAATGTCGAAGCGCTCGGGCGATTTCGTCACCTTGCGTGAGGTCGTGGATGAAGTCGGCAAAGACGCCGTCCGCTTCATGATGCTCTACCGCAAGAATGACGCGGTCCTCGATTTCGACCTCGCCAAGGTCATCGAGCAATCGCGCGACAACCCGGTCTTTTACGTCCAGTACGGCCATGCCCGCGGGCACTCGATCTTCCGCACGGCACGGGCGGAGGTATTTCACGACCTTCCGGACGAGGAGAGTGCGCGGCTTGCCTACCTTGGGGTGGCGGCGGTCGAACGGCTGACCGACCCGGCGGAACTGAGCCTGCTCAGAAAGCTCGCCGTGTACCCCCGCACGGTAGAGGCGGCGGCGGCTGCACACGAGCCTCACCGAATCGCTTTTTACCTGTATGATCTCGCCAGCGAATTTCACGCGCTATGGACGAAGGGGCGCGATTTGCCCTATTTACGCTTTATTATCAAAGATGATGCCGAGATGACGAAGGCCCGGCTGGCGATGGTTCAGGGCGTTGTCACGGTCTTGGCGTCCGGCCTGGGGGTTCTCGGCGTCGGTGCGCCAAACGAGATGCGCTAACTGAATTGTCGCTCTCCCCAGGGGATTTCGTGGGTGGCAACCGGCGGGGGTCGGTTTCTGAAAAGCGGGTTGGCGAACATTCCCTAAGGGGACGCATCACGACGATGGCTGATCGATATCAGAACAGATCTTTTCCTGCCGGTGGCGACCATGATCGTGACACCGGATCACGTACGTCCGCCAACGCGGAAAGCGATCCGCTTGCGGAGCTGGCGCGTCTGATCGGCCAGACCGATCCATTCGGCAGCCGTCCTATCAGTCGGGCCAATTTGCAGGTGCAGCCGCAGGCGAGGCCGCTCGATCGCGAGCCGTCATACGACAACTATGCGGAGGATCCCGAACCCGAGGAAGAGCCGCCTCCGGGGCCGCCATCATGGATGCAGCGCGCTGTCAGGCAAGAGGCGCCGCCTCCGCCGCAGCAAGACGATTATCCAGCGCACGATGATTATCCGGCTCCCGTCCATCCGCTGCACCGTTATGCGGCTGCGCATCCACCGGCTGAGCCGGAATACGATTCCGAGCCATCGTTCGCCGATTCCGCTCACGAGCCGGATCTGTCGCGTTACGACGAAGCGCTCTATGGCGGCTTCGATTCAGGCGCGCAGCACGCCCAGCATGATCAGGGCTACGCGGACGATTCCTACGGCTACGAAGAAGACCAGGGCTACGAGGCGTCCCAAGAACCGCGGCGCCGCGGCGGCGGTATGATCACCGTCGCAGCCGTGCTGGCCTTGGCCGTGTTCGGGGTAGGCGGCGCGTTTGCCTATCGCACCTATAACGGCGGCGCCCGTAGCGGCGAGCCGCCGATCATCAGGGCGGACGCGGGACCGACCAAGATCATTCCCGCATCTGCTGATACGACGGCGAAGGTGCCGGATCGCATGGCGACCGGCGACGGTACGGAAAAGATGGTTTCCCGCGAGGAAACGCCGATCGACCCCAGCACCAGAACCGGTCCGCGCGTGGTGTTTCCGCCGCTCACTCCGAATGGAAGCGTATCGCTGCCGTCGACCGTTGTGCCAGGCGCACCGCCGCCGACGACACCCAGTGCCGCAAACGGAACTTTTTCGAATAACGAGCCGCACAAGATCAGGACGCTCTCGGTTCGCGGAGACCAGGCGGAAGCGGGCGTGCCGGCCGGCGCGGCGCCTCCTACGGCCAAGCCCGCGGCGCGGGCGGCAGCGACGAGCTCCCGGCCGCCGGCCGGCAATCCCAATGCCGCCAATGCCAATGCGCCGTTGTCGCTCGCACCACAGGCAGAGGCCTCGGCTGCGCCTGAGCCTCCGGTTCGGGTAGCAACGACCAGTCCCAATCCAGTCCAGATCGCCCCCAGCGCCGGCGCTGCGAGCGGAAGCTATCTGGTGCAGATATCCTCGCAACGGAGCGAGGCGGATGCACAGGCCTCCTTCCGGGCTCTGCAAGGCAAGTTCCCCTCGGTGCTCGGGTCACGCGCGCCGGTCATCAAGCGCGCCGATCTCGGTGAGAAGGGGACTTACTACCGGGCGATGGTCGGTCCCTTCGGTTCTTACGAAGAGGCGTCGCAGTTCTGCGGCAGTCTCAAGTCGGCCGGCGGCCAATGCATTGCCCAAAGGAATTAATGGCCACTTCGCGCGTGCGCAGTTGACCCCTGCGTGGGCGGCCGGCTAATCGGCGCCCATGCAGCTACGCGCATTCATCACGGGCATATCCGGGCCGGAATTAAACGCCGACGAGCGGGCGTTTATCGAAGCCGAGCATCCGTGGGGCTTCATTCTGTTCAAACGGAACATTGAGGCGCCCGAGCAACTAGCTCTGCTCGTCGAACAACTTAAGAAATGTGCCGGCCGCAGCGATGTCCCAATCCTGATTGATCAGGAAGGCGGGCGGGTCCAGCGCCTCGGACCGCCGCACTGGCCGGCCTATCCGCCGGGGGCCGTGTTCGGGACGCTCTACGACCTCGATCCGGCTCTCGGGCGGTCAGCGGCGCGATTGAGCGCCCGTCTGATCGCCGCCGACCTCGGGGAGCTCGGCATATCAGTCGATTGCCTGCCGTTGGCGGATGTACCGGTGGCTGGCGCCGATGCCGTCATCGGCGACCGTGCCTATGGGACCGAACCGGGAAAGGTGGCCGCGATTGCTCGCGCCGTGACCGAAGGTCTCCAGGACGGTGGTATTTTACCGGTCCTCAAGCACATTCCGGGCCATGGGCGGGCCACAGCGGATAGCCATTTGCGGCTTCCCGCTGTGAGTACGCCAGAAAAATGAGCTCGAAAGGACGGATTTTGCGGCTTTTCAACCGCTCGCCGACCTGCCGATGGCGATGACCGCACATGTTGTGTTTAGCGCGCTGGACCCGGTCCATCCCGCGACGACTTCTGCGACAATCATCCGGCAAGTGATTCGCGGCGTGATTGGGTTCCAAGGTTTGTTGATGAGTGATGACGTGTCGATGAATGCGCTCTCGGGATCGATCGCGGAGCGGACGCGGGCCATCTTTTCCGCCGGATGCGATGTGGTCGTGCACTGCAACGGCAAGCTCGATGAAATGCAGGAAGTTGCCGCCGAGACGCCGGAATTGTCAGGAAAAGCATTGGCGCGGGCCGAACAAGCTCTGGCATCGCGCAGAACGCCGCAGCCGTTCGACAGGGCTGCGGCCTGGGCCGAACTGAAAGCGATGATGAGCAAAGCGGGAACGTCGGGCGTATGACTGCGGAAATTCTCTCCTTTGAAACCGGACGCCCGGCCGAGCTAGCCGAGGGCGAACCCTCGCTCGTTGTCGACGTCGAAGGCTACGAAGGTCCGCTTGACCTGCTGCTTGCGCTGGCCCGGCAGCAGAAGGTCGATCTCGCCAAGATTTCCATCCTGGCGCTGGCGGATCAGTATCTGACGTTCATCGAGGCCGCGCGAAAAATCCGGCTTGAGTTGGCTGCCGATTATCTCGTGATGGCGGCATGGCTCGCCTTTCTCAAATCGCGGCTGCTGTTGCCGGAGCCGGCGGCCGCGGAAGGCCCGAGCGCGGAGGAAATGGCGACCGCACTTGCCAACCGGCTTCGCCGCCTGGAAGCCATTCGCGAGGCTTCAAACCGGCTGATGAATCGTCCGCAATTGCAACGGGACATTTTTCCGCGCGGATTTCCCGAAACCATCGCGGAAATTCGCCATCCCAAATATACCGCGACCTTGTTTGACTTGCTCACCGCTTACGCCGCGCAGCGCCAGCAGCGCGTGCTGGCGTCGGTGCATCTGGCCAAACGCACGGTGTGGTCGCTCAGCGAGGCCAGAGCCTCGTTGGAGCGGCTGATCGGGATGGCGGAGGATTGGAGCCGGCTGGATGACTATCTCATCCGCTACGTCGTTGACCCCTCGCAAAAAGCGACCGTGTTCGCCTCAAGCTTCGCGGCTGCGCTTGAGCTTGTGCGCGAGGGCGAGGTCGAGCTGCATCAGCAAGAGCCGTTCGCACCTTTGTTTTTTCGAAAGCGTCCGCCGCAGCCAACGCCCGACGCGATGTCCGCGCCGGGCGATCTGTCGAGCTAGGGCGCGGATTTGAAGTTCCTCTAACGTGGCCGCGAGTTCGAAAAGGAACTTCAAATCCAAAGCGCACTAGCGAAATAAAAATTTGCAGTGTCCCTTTGATCCCGAAGTTCGCGTCAGAGGGGCCGCGATAGTGAGCGAACTTCGGGATCGGAACACTGAGTGAGTGAGAGTGAGTACGTGGAAGAAGGAGATTGTGCCATGGCAAGCCTGGCTGAAAAACGCATAGCCGATGCCGAGGAGCACGCGGAGCATCCGCAAGCCCGGCCCGATGAGCTGAGGTTGCTAGAGGCGCTGTTGTTTGCTTCCACCGAGCCGCTCGATCAGGCGACGCTCGCCAAGCGAATGCCCGATAGCGTCGACATCAAGGTCGCGCTGGCGCAATTGCAGGCGGATTATGCCTCGCGCGGCGTCAACCTGGTTCGCATCGCCAATAAATGGACGTTCCGCACTGCCGGCGATCTGTCATGGCTGATGACGCGCGAGAGCACCGAAACGCGGCGGCTTTCGCGTGCGGCGATCGAGATGCTTGCCATCATCGCCTACCACCAGCCGGTCACCCGCGCCGAGATCGAAGAGATCCGCGGCGTGATGACTTCGAAGGGAACGCTGGATGTGCTCTTGGAAACGGGATGGATTCGTCCGCGCGGCCGCCGCAAAACGCCGGGACGCCCGTTGACCTTCGGAACCACAGAGGCCTTTTTGTCGCAGTTCAGCCTGGAGGCGTTGGGTGACCTGCCGGGCCTGGAGGAACTGAAAGGCACGGGCCTTATGGACTCGCGGTTGCCTTCCGGTTTCGATGTTCCAACGCCTTCCGACGATCCGGCGTTGCGCGAGGACGAAGATCCGCTGGAGGCGGGCGATCTGGAACTGGCTTTCGCGCCGGCCGTCGAACCGGAACCTGGTCCGGAAAGCCAATAAGCGCCAATTTCGAAATAATCGCAGGGATCAGCCCGCGCGTCGCTTGGCGCGTTAACGCTCAGCCGCGTAACACTGATTTTACGCGGCCCAAGTCCTTGTTTTTGGCACCCCTTGAGCCTACGTTCGATGAAGGATAGTCCGGGGCCGGAAGGCCCCGAATTGAGCGTGTTTTGGAGGATTGCAGGATGGGTTCGCTTAGCATTTGGCACTGGATCGTAGTGATCGCAGTCGTCCTGCTGCTGTTCGGTCGCGGCAAGATTTCCGATCTGATGGGTGACGTCGCCCAAGGCATCAAGGCCTTCAAGAAGGGCATGCAGGACGACGACAAGGACATCGAAAAGACCGAGCCCGCGAAGTCGATCGACCATAACGCTTCGCCGCAGGCGGCGCGGACGGATGTCGGCAGCAAGGCTGTTTGATCCGCCGGTTGCATCATAGGGCCAGCGCCTCGGCAGGGATCGTGCGTGCGGCAAGACCGGTGGAATAAAAGCGCGCACGGCCCAGTCTCGTAAAACGAGAGATGCTGGCCTCGCGGAAGCGGAAGCTTTCATGTTCGATATTGGTTGGAGTGAATTCGCCGTCATTGCCGTGGTCGCGCTGATTGCCATCGGCCCCAAGGAATTGCCGGGCGTTCTGCGCATGGTCGGGCAATGGATCGGCAAGGCGCGCAAGATGGCTGGCGAATTTCAGGGCCAGTTTCAGGAAGCGATGCGCGAGGCCGAAATGTCCGACCTCAAGAAAAGCTTCGATGAGGTCAAGCAAGCGGCGAGCGGATTTGCCAGCAGCGACGTCATGACCTCGCTCCACAAGGACTTCGGCGCTGCTTTGAACATCGACGAAAAGCCGGCCGCCGCTGCGGAGGCGATTTCATCACCTGAAGAAACGACAAGCTCGTCTGTTGAAGCAAGCTCGCCTCTGGAAGCGCCGGCCTCCGAGCCGCTCGTGATCGCTCCGGAAAGTCAACCGCAACCGGTGGCGCCGGATGCGCAGCCGGCGGCTGTCGAGGCCGAAGTCCCACGGGACGCCAAAGCGTCATGAGCGACGATGACATCGAGGCCAGCAAAGCGCCGCTGATGGATCATTTGATCGAGCTGCGCTCGCGCCTGATCAAGGCGCTGCTTGGCTTCGGCGTGGCGTTCATTTTCTGCTTCTTCTTTGCCAAGCAAATCTACAACATACTGGTATGGCCGTTCGTCTGGGTTGCAGGCCCGGAAAATTCGAAATTCATCTACACCGCGCTGCTGGAATATTTTATCACCCAGTTGAAGCTGGCGCTGTTTGGCGCGGGCTTCATTTCGTTTCCGATCGTAGCCGCGCAAATTTACGCTTTTGTGGCGCCTGGTCTCTATAAGAATGAGCGCAAGGCCTTCCTGCCGTATCTGATCGCCACGCCATTCTTCTTCGTGCTTGGCGCAATGCTGGTTTATTTCGTGGTGCTGCCGATGCTGGTGCGGTTCTCGCTCGGCATGCAGCAATTGTCCGGACCTGAGACCGCGCAGATCCAGCTATTGCCCAAGGTTGGCGAATTCCTGTCGCTGACGATGTCGCTGATTTTCGCCTTCGGCATTGCTTTCCAGCTTCCGGTAATCCTGACGCTGCTGGGGCGGATCGGCATCATTACCTCCAAGCAACTGCGCGATAAGCGGCGCTACTTCATTGTGGTGGCCTTCATCATCGCTGCGGTGCTGACCCCGCCCGACGTGCTGAGCCAGGCCTCGCTCGCGGTCCCCTTGCTGGCGCTGTATGAGGGTTCGATTATCGCCGTTCGGATCGTGGAAAAGAGGGCCGGCGCATCCAAGACCACCGCGCCACGCCGCCCCCCGCGAGCCCGCCGCCCGATCCTACGCCAGCAGAGTAGGAGGTCCGTCCCCGGACGCTGCGCAGCGCGTGATTCGGTGCGCTGCTGATCCGTCAGACCCGCGACGGTCATGGGTCTCCGGCTCTGCGGCCTCACCGTATCCGGATCGCACTTTCATCGCCGGGAATACGCAGTCACCGCTTCCGGGACAAGATGATGTGCCTTCGTGCAGTGTTCCAAAATCCGGCTCTCCGGGTTACTGGATGCGCGCCTTTGCCGGGCACACTCAGGACGTTACGCCATGCACGATATCAAATCGATCCGCGATAACCCAACCGCCTTCGACGCAAGCACTTGAAACGGCGGGGGCTGGCAGCCCGGCTCAGCCTCGCTGCTCGCGATTGACGAGAAGCGCCGCGCCACGATCCTTAAGTCGGAGCAAACGCAGGCCCGCCGCAACGCGGCTTCGAAAGGAATCGGCGAGGCCAAGAAGGCCAAGGATGAGATCGCGCGCCGCGCGTCTGATGGCCGAGGTAGCTGAAATAAAACCAACCTGCCGGAGTTGAGTGCCGCCACAAATCGGCTGACGCAGAACTTGGAAAGAGCTCGCTGCCATCCCAAATTTGCCGCTGGATGAAGTCCCTGACGGGTTGGACGAGCACGGCAACGTGCAGCATCACGTGTTCGGCGCAGCGCGCAATTATGCATTTATGCCAAAGCCGCATGACGATCTCGGTACCGCGCTTCGCCAGATGGACTTTGAAGCCGCGGCAAAATTGTCAGGAGCGCGCTTTGTCGTCTGAAAAAAGGTCTGGCGCGGCTGGAACGCGCGATCGGACAATTCATGCTCGATTTACATACGAACGAGCAAGGCTATACGGAGTCAATCCACCGTTGCTCGTGCGCAACGAGGTCATGTTTGGCACTGGACAGTTACCGAAATTTAGAGAACGATCAGTTCTGGAATATGAATGGCGGAAGCCCCTTCGCGACTTTCGAAGCTAAAGGCGCCATATCGGATTTTGCAGCGGTCGACGAACTACCAATCCCGACGCGGCACTCCTAGTTCCATATTCATAACCTGAGCGGCTTGGTCTCATCCCCACCGCCGAAGTATCGCTCACCAATCTCGTCCGCGAATCCATCGTCGATGACAAAGCAATTGCCGATGCGGCTGACGGCGCTGACGCCGTGCTTCCGCGCCGAGGCGGGCGCAGCCGGACGTGACACCCGCGGCATGATCCGGCAACACCAGTTTACCAAGGTCGAGCTGGTGTCGATCACGACGCCCGAGACCAGCAGCGACGAGCACGAGCGCATGCTAGCCTGCGCGGAGGAGGTGCTTCGCCGGCTCGACCTGCATTATCGGGTGATGACGCTGTGCGCCGGCGATATGGGTTTTTCGGCACAAAAGACCTACGACATCGAGGTCTGGATGCCCGGGCAGGGCGAGGGCGGCGCTTTCCGGGAAATCTCGAGCTGCTCGGTATGCGGCGAGTTCCAGGCGCGGCGGATGGATGCGCGCTATCGTGGGCCCGACGGCAAGCCGCGCTTCGTGCACACGCTGAATGGCTCCGGCACGGCGGTGGGCCGTGCGCTGATCGCGATCATGGAGACCTACCAGCAGGCCGACGGCTCGATCGCCGTGCCCGATGTGCTGCAACCCTATATGGGCGGCGCGAAGGTCGTCTCGTCCGGATCGGTAGCGCGGTATCGACAGCACGATTTGTTTTCGTCGTCGGTCCGCGATCCGCGGTTGCGCAGACGGCGTGCGCGGGTAATCTTGGTTTCCGATTGCGAGGCGGCATTTTCGGAAACGACAAAAGCCTATGGCTCTGCACCGCGACATCTACTGGGTGGGCAAACAATGGGCGGTCACGGGCCTTGGCATTCAGGCCTGTAATCAGAAGCAGAGAGGCAAGTTCGACATCGAGGCATCCCGGCTCTGGGACGGCGGCGTTCAGGATGCCGTTCGTGCCGAGAAATGGGTCAACACGGATGACTTTGAAAAGGCTGTTGGCTGTTGCCCGCAAATATTATCCCGAGCCGCCGCGAAAGGAGCCTCCGTCCCAGGCTGCGGTTTCGCCGCCCATCCACGTCGCACCTGCGCCCGAACCTGAGCCTTCGAGGCTCGTCAGTCCGAAATTCGACATGCAGTTCGAAGGGGTGCCGGCCAAGCTGCGGCCGGTATGGCGCATCCGCGCCCGCGGTGACGGACGCACGGGTCAGTAATCGAACCCGCTGCGGCCCGGAAGAAATTTTGTAACCAAAACAACGGGTTTGCCTCAAAGCCGATAGGCGGATAAGACGGCGCTACCTGCCTGCGGAATGATCGAAAAGGGCCGCTCTGCCGATGCGAATTTTGTGCACCAATGACGACGGCATCCACGCGCCGGGCCTGAAGGTTGTCGAACAGATCGCGCGCGAATTGTCCGACGATGTCTGGGTGGTCGCGCCTGAACTCGATCAGTCCGGCGTCTCGCATTCGCTATCGCTCAATGACCCACTTCGTCTGCGCGAAGTCGGACCGCGCCATTTCGCCGTCCGGGGGACGCCGACCGACTGCGTCATCATGGGCGCCCGGCATATTCTTGGGGCCAAGCTGCCGGACCTCGTGCTCTCCGGTGTCAACAAAGGACGCAACGTCGCCGAGGACGTCGTCTATTCCGGCACCATTGCCGGCGCGCTCGAAGGCACGATCCTGGGGTTGCCTTCGTTTGCGCTGTCGCAGGAATTTACGCTGGAGTATAATTGCTTGATAATAAAGATATTTTCTATGTCCAATATTAATGCGAAAATAGAGGTAGAAACAACACCCAGGTTAGTTACTAAAGTATATGAAAAATTACAAAACAAGATCTCAACATTTAGAAAAGCTACGGATACACCTTCACAATATGTGAAAATATTTTCATTGGACATCTCGATGAGAGTGCAGATTTTAGTTCAGATCATGCTTTAATTGGTGGCAAGAGTTATGTTCTTCTGAACCCAGATAGGGTTGCGTTACAAGATGTTACAGGGCAAATGACGATTCTCCAATTCATGCTAGCGGCCTAAAACGAACTGCTGTTCCAACAACAGTTCATTGTGATCATCTTATCCAGGCAAGAATAGGAAGTGATCCTGATACAAAATTGCGCTTTATGAAAATAACGAAGTGTATCAATTCCTGGAATCGGCATCAAGAAAATATGGAATGGGATTTTGGAAACCAGGGGCAGGCATTATACATCAGGTAGTTCTTGAAAACTATGCTTTTCCAGGAGGATTAATGATCGGAACAGACTCACATACTCCAAATGCAGGAGGTCTTGGAATGCTTGCCATAGGAGTAGGTGGCCTTGATGGAGCAGAAGTAATGGCAGGAATGTCTTGGGAGTTATTGTATCCAAAACGCATTGGTGTATATCTTACAGGAGAGCTGAATAGATGGGCCTCTCCAAAGGACGTTATACTTTTCGTGGCATCAAAGCTTACGGTATCTGGGGGAACCAATGCAATAATAGAATATTTTGGACCAGGAGCAAGGACGGTGGGTGACCCGGTAAAGCAACTATAACAAATATGGGCGCAGAAATTGGGGCTACTTGCTCAGTATTTCCATATGACAAGAGAATGGAGACATATCTCAGAGCAACTGGACGAAGAGCAATAGCTGACCTTGCCAATAAACACGTTGATCTGCTAACCCAAGATCTACAGATAGAAAAAGAAATATGTGAAAATCGAGAAAATTCAATAAACTATTTTGATCAGTTGATTGAAATTGATCTTTCTAATCTAGAACCGTATATTGTAGGTCCTCACACACCTGACCTGGCAAGACCTATTTCAAAGATGGTAGAGGACATAAAGAAGTATAATTACCTTGACACAATTTCGGTTGCTCTTATTGGAAGTTGCACAAATTCTTCATACGAAGACATGTCACGAGGCAGCAGACGTTGCTGAACAAGCAAGAGAAAAAGGGATCAAGAGTAAAGTGCCATTACAAGTTACCCCAGGTTCTGAAATGATTAGAGCCACAATTGAAAGAGACGGACAGATGCAGTTGCTAAAAGATATTGGTGCAAACGTCCTTGCAAACGCATGTGGTCCATGTATAGGTCAGTGGAGCAGACCTGAGTTAAAGAAAGGTGAGTTTAATACCATTATTACATCATATAACAGAAACTTTCCAGGCCGAAACGATGGAAGAAGGGAAACGATGAATTTTATAGGTAGTCCAGAGCTTGTTATAGCTCTTGCCCTTGGAGGAAGACTTTCGTTTAGTCCACTTACTGATGAATTAATTGCAAATGATGGAACAAGATTCAAGCTAAACCCTCCTAAAATAGCGCCTGAAATTCCAGAAAAGGGTTTCAAAGATGTCACGGATATCTATGTTCCACCAGCTGATGATCCTGATAGTGTACAAGTAACAATTAAGAAAGATAGTGACAGATTACAAAAACTCGAACCATTCCCAAAATGGGATGGCAAAGATTTCGAGAAATTACCAATATTAGCAAAAGTAAAGGGAAAATGCACAACAGACCATATTTCACCAGCCGGACCCTGGTTAATGTACAGAGGACATTTAGACAAGATAAGTGATAATTTACTTCTTGGAGCAGTTAATGCTTATCGGGATGGTGAAGTAGGAAGTGGCAAGAATACTCTTAACAGTAAAATTGAGTCGTTTCCGCATATAGCTAGAGGGTACAAAAAAAGAGGTCTGAAATGGATCATAGTAGGAGATAATAATTATGGAGAGGGCAGTAGTAGAGAGCATGCTGCCATGACTCCAAGGTATCTCGGATGTGCAGCAGTAATTGCCAAAAGTTTTGCCAGAATACATGAAACCAATCTTAAGAAACAAGGAGTACTTGCATTGACATTTGCAGATCCATTGGATTATTCTAAAATTATGGAAGATGACCGGATTAGTATAGTTGGGTTAAATAATCTCAAACCTACGGAGTCTGTCAATTGTATCTTGCATCACGTCGACGGAAGAGAGGAAGAAATGTCTTTGCAACATTCTTATAATGAATCTCAGCTCGAATGGTTTCGGGCGGGTTCAGCACTTAATATTCTGCATTCAATGGAAGAAGCCTGTCTTTAATTAAATGTTGTACTTCCCTAATAGGTGACAATATAGCTTACCAACACGGCCATTTTTTCGATCCTCAAATGCCACGTCAATCAGGTTTGTGATGTCGTGGCAGTCATCCTTATTTCTTTTGTTCTTGCTGACTAAAGGGCCTCGTATCTTAGTATAACTTACGCGATCATCTATTATTAGTGGATTTCACAATCTAATACAATAACCTTAGCTTTAAAGGTTTTGTTCTTGGCGCAAACGGTTGCCCCATCAAGGGAAATGCTTCACACCTTGAATATGCGCTCGTACGAACCTGCTAATTACTGCTTGCCTTTTCATGGAGAGGTCGCTCATCTAATTACACAAATCTAAAGACAAAATATTACAAAGGTAATAGATATAGCTATATTACATGTATAAAATTCTAGAAAACCTCGCTACTTATGGTCTTGGAGAGCCAAGTGAACTTTCAGGTTATGTAGATTGCGAAATAGGTCTCATAGATGACTTTAGAATAATAGATGTAAGAGTATTGCCTGAGTTTGATGCTCCATCATCACCATCTGAATATAAACTCAATATCATGAGGGTTATAAGTTATTTAGAATTAGGCGAGAAAGTAGTAGTATGTTGTAGTCATGGAATGAACAGAAGTAACGCTATAGCACTAGGTGTATTAGTACAATACTCCAAAATGGATTTTTTCAAGGCATTGGAGTTAATACAATCAAGAGTGCCAATATGCACTATCATATCTACAAATATTGTAGCTTTAACAAAATTGTTTAATGTCTGATACATTCAAGTCACTTTACGTTTTGTATATAAAGATTAGTATTTGAAGTGCCTAATTTCTGTAAGTACTAGTCCATAGTCCAAATATACTCTCTTCCTCATATAAGGAATGAGCCTGTAGTGTATAGAATAGGTGTTCTCTCCTCCCTCCTTCTTCTTTTCTCTGACAAGTATACCTTTCACCAATAATGAGACAACACCACTTGCAACCTTTGATGGTCGTATCTTGTACGTTTGGCAAAATTGATCTCTCTTTACATGATATTCTTTCAAGCTAAAATATGATCTGTTAACGTCTAATACTAGGGGCCAAATGATTTTCTCCCATACCATTCTCCGATTTTCAGTTGAAGATGCGTGCTTGCCTTTACCTTTAATTCTGCTTTCCCTTAACTCTTTGTGTAGTATTATCATCTTAACCTGACGTGGTCTTTACTGACACCTGGCATTTCTAATACAACTTTGACTTATATCTCGTATACATTAACCTCTGTAAATATGTTGCACGGGGGGAGGGTATTTCTCGCACAGTTTAATCCCTGCGGTAATAGAGGTTACAGAGGCCACGTGACGGTGACAGTGCCTCTGCCAAGTCAAAAACTTAGATAACAGTGGAA
>CAVZJE010000010.1:440000-442893 GCA_963775545.1 uncultured Alphaproteobacteria bacterium | reverse complement strand
CGCCAAATCTGACCGACCAGGTCTATGCCCGCCTTCTGGAAGCCATCATCGATCGCACCCTGCTGCCCGGACAGCGCGTTACTCAAAATGAACTGGCAGATCGGCTCGGCGTCTCGCGCCAACCGGTTTCTCATGCGCTGCACCTGTTGCACCGTCAGGGGCTGCTGGCCGAAAGCGGCCGCCGCGGCTTCGAGGTAACGCAGCTTGATCCGGAACGCATTCGCCAGCTCTACGAAGTGCGCGGGGCGATCGACGGGCTCGCGGCGCGGATCGCTGCGAAGCGGGTAAAGACCGACACCGCCGGGCGCGCTCAACTTGAGGCGGCTTTGCGGGCTGGGCGCACAATTGACAGGACGACGCCACTGGCGCGGCTTGTCGCGCTCGATGTCGATTTTCACGGTGCAATATATCGCCTCGCGGGCAATCCGGTGATTGAGGAAACGATCGCGCCCCAATGGCCTCACATGCGACGCTCGATGGCGGCTGTGTTGGCGGAGCTCGATTATCGGCAGAGCGCCTGGAGCGAGCACGAGGCGATCGCGTCGCATATTCTGTCGGGCAATGCGAAAGCGGCGGCAACCGCTGCCGAGGCGCACGCGCAAGACGCCGGGCAGATGACCGAAGAGAGACTGAGGGCCATGAGCGAGGCCGCGTGACTAGAGCTCCGATTCCGAAGTTCGCAAGCCATTGGGGCGGCCTCTGATGCGAACTTCGGAATCAAAGGAGCTCTAACAGATGATAATTTCTAGTGCGGCTTTTTGAATTTGAAGTTCCTGTAACGAACTCGCGGCGAAACTGATAGGAACTTCAAATTCGTCGCACTAGCGCTGTCGTCCGGGATTGGTCAGAAAAACTCGAAGGGAGGAACCGTTATGAAACTCACTCAACAGCAGATCGACGATTTTAATCGCGAAGGCTGGCTGTTTCTGCCGGAACTGTTCAGCCCCGAGGAGATCGCCCTGCTCGCGCGCGAGGCGATCAGCATCTACGACACTAACCGGCCCGAGGTGTGGCGCGAGAAAAGCGGCGCGCCGCGCACCGCCTTTGCCGCGCATCTCTACAACGAAGCGTTCGCCCTGCTCGGCGCGCATCCGCGCATGATCGATCCGATCGAGCAGGTGTTCGGCGAGAAGCTCTACATGCATCAGTTCAAGATCAACGCCAAGGCGGCCTTTACCGGCGACGTCTGGCAATGGCATCAGGATTACGGGACCTGGAAGCGCGATGACGGCATGCCGGAGCCGCGCGCCATGAACATCGCGATCTTCCTCGACGAGGTGATGCCGATCAACGGCCCCTTGATGCTGGTGCCGCGCAGCCAGCACGCCGGCGATCTCAAGGCCTCGCACGATCTTCAGACGACCTCTTATCCGCTGTGGACGCTCGACGAGGAGACCGTGACGCGGCTGGTCAAGGAAGGCGGTATTGTCGCGCCGACCGGCAAGGCTGGCGGTCTCCTGATGTTCCACGGCAATCTGGTGCACGGCTCGGCCGGCAACATCACGCCCTATCCGCGCAAGATCGTGTACCTCACGCTCAACGCCGTCTCGAACTACATCCGCACTCCGACGCGGCCGGAATATATCGCCCACCGCGATTTCGCGCCGATCCAGACGGTCGATGACGATTCGCTGCTGCGGCTGGCGCGCGCACCGCGTCAGGCTGCGGAGTAGCGGGCCCTCGTGCCCCGGACGCGGCGCAACGTGGAACGTTGCGTCGCTGATCCGGGGCCTCATCGTTTTATCTTTTTTCGCTAGGTCCCGGATCTGCAGTGCACCGCTAAAGACGCGCTGCACCGCATCCGGGACACGCCAAACTCTCCCGGATCACCAAACATGAACCTCTCCTCCCTCCTCGCCGCTCGTCATGCCGCCGGCAAACCCGTGCGTGTCGCGCTGATTGGCGCCGGCAAGTTCGGCTCGATGTTCCTGTCCCAAGTGCCGCATACGCCGGGGCTGGAAGTGCCCGTCATCGTCGATCTCGATCCGGACCGTGCGCGCGAGGCCTGCCGAACCGTCGGCTGGGATCAGGATCTGATCGCCGCAACCACGTTCACCGCCGACGGCGCCAGGGCCGTTACCGGCCATATCGATGTCGTGGTGGAAGCAACGGGCAATCCCGCGGTCGGCATCAAACACGCCCGCGCCGCGATTGCGAACGGCAAGCATCTCGTCATGGTCAATGTCGAGGCCGATGTGCTCGCCGGACCGCTGTTGGCGGAGGAAGCCCGCAAAGCCGGCGTGGTCTATTCGCTCGCCTATGGCGACCAGCCGGCGCTGACCGCCGAGATGGTCGACTGGGCGCGCGCCACCGGCTTCCACGTGGTCGCCGCCGGCAAGGGCACCAAATATCTTCCCGCCTATCACGACGTGACGCCGGCGGGCGTGTGGGGCCATTACGGGCTATCGGCCAACGAGGCGCAGTCGGCCGGCATGAATCCGCAGATGTTCAACTCGTTTCTCGACGGCACCAAGTCTGCGATTGAGATGGCGGCGATTGCGAATGCGACCGGGCTCGACGTCCCCTCCGGCGGATTGCTGTTTCCGCCCTGCGGGGTCGATGATCTGCCGCATGTGATGCGGCCGCACGCGCGCGGCGGGGTGCTGGAGAGATCAGGCGTAGTGGAAGTCGTGTCGTCGCTCGAGCGTGATGGGCGGCCGGTGTTTCGCGATCTGCGCTGGGGCGTCTATGTCGTGCTGGAAGCGCCGAACGACTATGCCGCCGACTGTTTCAGGCAGTATGGCCTGAAGACCGATGCGAGCGGCCGCTATGCGGCGATGTACAAGCCCTATCACCTGATCGGGCTCGAGCTGAACATCTCGGTTCTGTCAGCGGCGTTGCGAAAGGAAGCGACCGGGCAGCCCCACGGCTTCCGAGGCGATGTGGTTGCAGT
>CAVZJE010000010.1:0-435000 GCA_963775545.1 uncultured Alphaproteobacteria bacterium | reverse complement strand
TAAGGCCCTGCTTTCCTGACAGGTTCCGGTTGTCTTTGATGTATCACTGGCCTGGTCCGCGTTCGCTCGCCACTACTAACGGAGTCTCTGTTGATGTCCTTTCCTCCAGGTACTTAGATGTTTCAGTTCCCTGGGTTCGCTTAAAACCTCCTATTTTATTCGGAAGTCTCATACCTTCACTTGATAACTGGAAATCCAAAACCTCGCGGCTTGGTCTCAAACATTTCTGTCCGAACCCCAAGATACGAGATCTTGGAGTTCCAGCTATCGAAGGTGGGTTTCCCCATTCGGAAATCCGTGGATCAAAGCTTCTTCGCAGCTCCCCACGGCTTATCGCAGCGTAGCACGTCCTTCATCGCCTCTCAGCGCCAAGGCATCCACCGAACACCCTTAAGGCACTTGATTGCTCTCATTATCAATGTCCACACACTCGGCAGAATGTTGTCTGCGCAATTGCCCCTAAAGGCACGCACCCTCGATGAATGCTATGCGCAGCCGGACACTGATTAGAAAGACCAGCTTGCTTCGTAAGATCAACCCGATGATGAGGCGGTCAAGCTTCACCAAAAAGATCATTTACAACCCGCGCATCCTGCAAGTGTTACCTTGCGAGAGGCACGAGCGCCGAAATGACCTGGAGATTATGAATTGGATTCCGCAAATTACTTTGCAGACCCAAAACCCGGATCGATCTCCTCTTTACGATGTCAGAAATCCCGCATGACGCCATCCTGGTGAGGATGAACGGATGCGAAGTGATGTTTTCGCGGACGAATGTTTGTTGGTGTCGGCTGACGGAAGCCCGTCTTCGCTCTTTCGAGCTTCGCCGGGCACGCTTCGATACCGACAGGCTGCGCCACGCAAAGCCCGGAGGGCGAAGCGTGGTGGAGCCAGACGGGATCGAACCGACGACCTCATGCTTGCAAAGCACGCGCTCTCCCAGCTGAGCTATGGCCCCGTAACCAGAAGACGAATGCTCGCATTAAGTCGATCGTTAAGACGAAAGTTCTGTCATACCCGTCTTCGCCCCATTGGGCTTCGCCGGGCACGCTTCGCTCTACTCTTGAGCGTGGCTGCGCCACACGGAGCCGAAGGCGAAGCGTGGTGGGCCTGGGAAGACTTGAACTTCCGACCTCACGCTTATCAAGCGCGCGCTCTAACCAACTGAGCTACAAGCCCCTGACACGAGGGACTCGATATGCGCACAACCGGCGACAGCGCCGGATGGGTCGCACAAGCGCTCTAGCCCCTGGCGCGTGTTCGTCCGCGAAGAAAGAGAAACGAAGACGGCGAAATCCCGCCTATGGAGCTCAACAATCCTGAAATTGCTGGCCCCTGATGTTTCTAAAACGATCCGATAGATCGGCGTGAGCTGATCTGAAGGATCATCCTTAGAAAGGAGGTGATCCAGCCGCAGGTTCCCCTACGGCTACCTTGTTACGACTTCACCCCAGTCGCTGACCCTACCGTGGCCGGCTGCCTCCATTGCTGGTTAGCGCACCGTCTTCAGGTAAAACCAACTCCCATGGTGTGACGGGCGGTGTGTACAAGGCCCGGGAACGTA
The DNA here is from genome assembly GCA_963775545.1 of uncultured Alphaproteobacteria bacterium. Taxonomy (GTDB): domain Bacteria; phylum Pseudomonadota; class Alphaproteobacteria; order Rhizobiales; family Xanthobacteraceae; genus Bradyrhizobium. Next base: position 433,436 of record CAVZJE010000010.1, on the reverse strand, counting down.
TTCACCGTGGCGTGCTGATCCACGATTACTAGCGATTCCAACTTCATGGGCTCGAGTTGCAGAGCCCAATCCGAACTGAGACGGCTTTTTGAGATTTGCGAAGGGTTGCCCCTTAGCGTCCCATTGTCACCGCCATTGTAGCACGTGTGTAGCCCAGCCCGTAAGGGCCATGAGGACTTGACGTCATCCCCACCTTCCTCGCGGCTTATCACCGGCAGTCTCCTTAGAGTGCTCAACTAAATGGTAGCAACTAAGGACGGGGGTTGCGCTCGTTGCGGGACTTAACCCAACATCTCACGACACGAGCTGACGACAGCCATGCAGCACCTGTCTCCGGTCCAGCCGAACTGAAGGACTCCGTCTCTGGAGTCCGCGACCGGGATGTCAAGGGCTGGTAAGGTTCTGCGCGTTGCGTCGAATTAAACCACATGCTCCACCGCTTGTGCGGGCCCCCGTCAATTCCTTTGAGTTTTAATCTTGCGACCGTACTCCCCAGGCGGAATGCTTAAAGCGTTAGCTGCGCCACTAGTGAGTAAACCCACTAACGGCTGGCATTCATCGTTTACGGCGTGGACTACCAGGGTATCTAATCCTGTTTGCTCCCCACGCTTTCGTGCCTCAGCGTCAGTATCGGGCCAGTGAGCCGCCTTCGCCACTGGTGTTCTTGCGAATATCTACGAATTTCACCTCTACACTCGCAGTTCCACTCACCTCTCCCGAACTCAAGATCCTCAGTATCAAAGGCAGTTCTGGAGTTGAGCTCCAGGATTTCACCCCTGACTTAAAGACCCGCCTACGCACCCTTTACGCCCAGTGATTCCGAGCAACGCTAGCCCCCTTCGTATTACCGCGGCTGCTGGCACGAAGTTAGCCGGGGCTTATTCTTGCGGTACCGTCATTATCTTCCCGCACAAAAGAGCTTTACAACCCTAGGGCCTTCATCACTCACGCGGCATGGCTGGATCAGGCTTGCGCCCATTGTCCAATATTCCCCACTGCTGCCTCCCGTAGGAGTTTGGGCCGTGTCTCAGTCCCAATGTGGCTGATCATCCTCTCAGACCAGCTACTGATCGTCGCCTTGGTGAGCCGTTACCTCACCAACTAGCTAATCAGACGCGGGCCGATCTTTCGGCGATAAATCTTTCCCCGTAAGGGCTTATCCGGTATTAGCACAAGTTTCCCTGTGTTGTTCCGAACCAAAAGGTACGTTCCCACGCGTTACTCACCCGTCTGCCGCTGACGTATTGCTACGCCCGCTCGACTTGCATGTGTTAAGCCTGCCGCCAGCGTTCGCTCTGAGCCAGGATCAAACTCTCAAGTTGGACTTGAAACTTCAAACCGGCTGATCACAACGTTTGACGAGGTCCCACCATTTTTTGTCAGCCGAAGCCAACAAGCTGCCTGCGATTCACATCGCGGGCAACGATGGTGTAACCTTTAAACGTGTACCGCCGAAGTCTTTCGTCCGACCCCGAAACCCTGAAAGCCGAAGCCTTCAAACATTCCGAGATCCGCAAGGACTCCGCCGTCCACGTTTCTCTTTCTTCATCTTCACTTGTCAAACAGCCCGGGGTCCGAGAACCCCTCTCCCTGTTCGGGAGCAATCCGTCCGAAACCTTCCAAGGAAGCTTTTTCGAACACCCCACTCGACGACAAATGACAACCGGTTGCCACCGGCTGTTGATTCACTCATCTCAGTGAGGAGCTTCACGGGCACGAATTACATGCCTTGGCCAAGGACCAAGACAGCGCCGCGCTCAGTGGGCGGTTTATAAGCCCGCCCGATCGGCGTTGTCAACGCCTGTTGTCAACAAATCGTCGTACCGCGCCCGAGAATCTTGCACTGCGTGAAAGCCCCTGTTTTTCAGGGCTTCACGCCGTACTTGAGCCACAATCCTACGACGTTCTGGCATACATAGGTATTGAATCGCTTGATGCCAGTGGGGGCCGAGGCGGTGAAAATACCAGGGAACCGGCGAAGATCACCCATGAGCCTGTCGCCTTTCTCACGCGGACCGACCACTTCGAAGAGATTTGCACACTATTAACATCCGTGATTTCGGCGGCGCGTTCGGCTTCCTGTCACGAAAATCCGTGCGGCACGTCGCACTCCCGTTCCTTCCCGGAAGGGGCGGACTTAGAGGCGGCACAGGCTCTCGTCGAATGCAGAAGCAATTTGGGGGGATGGTGGGTTGAACCACAGGACGTCACGCGGGGGCGGATACGGGCGTGATACCGGGGTCATCGACCTCGGTCACGAGCCGCCGCTTTCGGTCGACGGTTCCGAGGCTGCGGTAATCGATCGCCGCCGTATCTCGGTGCAGTGGTTTAGCGGCACCATTCTGACCGGCCTATGCGGCGCAGCCCTGATCGGCGGCGCCGTTTTTGCGTCGCTCGACGGCGAAATGACCTTCGCCAAGCTTCCGGAGCGCGTCGAAGGCGCGTTGCGTGGCGCGTTCAGCGCCAACGACCGTGGCGCGACCTTGCACAAGAGCGATCGCCTGCCGCCACCGGGCGAAGCGAGCGCGGCGCGCAATGTGGTGCGGGTTTCGACGGTGACGCGGGTCGGCAACCGCGACGTGATGCGGGTGCGGCCGTTCATCCGTATCTCCGGCAACCTTTCGATGACGACAAGTGACCTTTCCGCCAAGATTCCGCCCTTCAACGCCCAGCGCTTGTTGACCGATGTCGGCGCCAGCGCCCCGGCCGCCACCGACGATGCAAGCACTTCCGACGCCGCCGAACCCGATGCCGAGGTCTCGTTCGTCACCAAGGATCTCGCGCCGATCCTGCCCAAGGCCAGGATCGCCGCGGTGGTCCCGCTCGACGAGATCATGTTGCGGGTACGCGACGCCTCGAACTGGCGTGGCAATGCCGGCGTCAAATATGCCTCCCTGGCCAACGCCACCGCCGATGTCAGCGGCGCCCAAAGCGGTCTGAAACTGGCCTATGCCACCGAAGGCAATGTGTCCGACCCCTACGCCGGTTTCGAAACCCGGGTCGTGCCTGAAAACGTCACCCTGCTTCCGAAGACCAAGGACCAGATCACCGGCGGCAACCCGACCGGCGAACGCGTCCATGTCGTCAAGAAAGGCGACAGCATCTCGTCGATCCTGCGCGACCAGGGCGCAACGGCGGAAGAAACCAGAGCGATCGCCACGACGCTCGGCATCCGCGGCCGCGATGGTGGCCTCAAAGACGGCGAGAAGGTACGCATTCTGATGTCGCCGGCCGGACCCGGCCAGCGGCTGCAACCCTCTCGCGTCATCGTCGCCAACGATTCTGCCATCGAAGCGGTCGCAGCACTTTCCGATCTCGGCAAATATGTTCCCGTCGACGTCTCGAGCATGAACACCGTCACCGACACGGCCGACAGCAGCAGTAACGACGACGAAGATGACGATGGGACCGGGGTTCGCCTCTATCAAAGCATTTACGAGACCGCGCTGCGCAACAAGGTGCCGCAGAACGTCATCGAGGACATGATCCGCATCTATTCCTATGACGTCGACTTCCAGCGCAAAGTGCAGCCCGGCGACTGCTTCGACGTCTTTTTCGCCGGCGAGGACGAAGGCTCAACCAGCAGCGAAAAATCCGAAGTTCTGTTTGCTTCTCTGACCGTCGGCGGCGAGACCAAGAAATACTACCGCTTCCAGACCCCCGACGACGCGGTGGTCGATTTCTACGACGATACCGGAAAAAGCGCGAAGAAGTTCCTGGTCCGCAAACCCGTCAACAATGCCATCATGCGCTCCGGCTTCGGCAGCCGCCGCCATCCGATCCTCGGCTACGTCAAGATGCACACCGGCGTCGACTGGGCGACCGCCTATGGCACGCCGATTTTCGCTTCCGGCAACGGCGTCGTCGAAGTGGCCGGCTGGGAAGGCGGCTACGGCAAATATGTCAAGCTGAAGCACAACAACGGCTATGAGACCGCCTACGGCCACATGTCGGCCTTCGCCAAGGGCCTGGAAGTGGGAAAACGGGTTCGACAGGGCCAGGTCATCGGCTTCGTCGGCTCGACCGGACAATCGACCGGCTCCCATGTCCACTACGAAATCCTCGTCAACGGCCGCTTCGTCGATCCGATGCGCGTCAAGCTGCCGCGCGGCCGCTCGCTGGAAGGACCGATGCTGACGAGCTTCGAGAAAGAACGCGACCGTCTCGATGTGATGATGACCGGTCGCGGCGCGCGTATTTCCGACGCCAACGGCGGCCCTGTGCAGCTCACCACTCGCTGAGACTTTTCCGCCACGATTTGTGTAGCGGTTTTTCCGAAAGCGTTTGCGGAGATCCTGCTCAAAAAAAGACGGCCCCGCACCACGGCGCGGCCGCCTTTTTTGTTACCAGTTCAGCTTGCGCTTCAGTTCAGCTTGCGCTTCGGCACCGGCGTCTCGAAATGCGCGATCTCCGCAGTCTGCCGCGCCTTGCCGTTGAACGTCAGCACGTTGCCCTTCGCCGAAATCGTCACGCGATCGCCGTCGTGGACCTCGCCGGCCAGAATCATCTCGGCGAGCGGATCCTGCACATTGCGCTGGATCACCCGCTTCAACGGGCGCGCGCCATAGGCCGGGTCCCAGCCTTTTTCGGCGAGCCAGTCGCGCGCGGCCGCATCGAGCGTCAGCGTGATCTTGCGCTCTTCCAGAAGCTTCGACAGCCGGGAGAACTGGATCTCCACGATCCGCCCCATCTCGCTCTTTTGCAGCCGGTGAAACAGGATGATCTCGTCGACGCGGTTGAGGAATTCGGGACGGAAATGCACACGCACCGAGCCCATCACCAGTTCGCGAACGGCCGAAGTGTCCTCGCCTTCCGGCTGATTGACCAGGAATTCCGAACCGAGATTCGAGGTCATGATGATCAGCGTGTTGCGGAAATCGACGGTGCGGCCCTGACCATCGGTCAGGCGGCCGTCGTCGAGCACCTGCAACAGCACGTTGAAGACATCCGGATGGGCCTTTTCGATCTCGTCAAACAGCACGACCTGATAGGGCCGGCGCCGCACCGCTTCGGTGAGCGCACCGCCCTCGTCGTAACCGACATAGCCGGGAGGCGCGCCGATCAGCCGCGATACGGAATGCTTCTCCATGTATTCGGACATGTCGAGGCGCACCATCGCGGTCTCGTCGTTGAAGAGATATTCCGCCAGGGCTTTTGTGAGTTCGGTCTTGCCGACGCCGGTGGGCCCCAGGAACATGAACGAGCCCATCGGCCGGTTCGGGTCCTGCAAGCCCGCACGCGAACGGCGAACGGCGGTTGCGACCGCATGCACCGCTTCGGCCTGGCCGACCACGCGCTGGCCGAGGCTCGCCTCCATCTTCAGGAGCTTGTCCTTTTCGCCTTCCAGCATCTTGTCGACGGGCACGCCGGTCCAGCGCGAGACCACCTGCGCGATGTGGTTGGCGGTGACCGCCTCCTCCATCATCTCGGGATTCTCCTTGGCCTCGATGTCGGCAAGCTTTTTCTCAAGCTCGGGGATCCGGCCATAGGCCAGTTCACCCGCGCGCTGGAATTCGCCGCGGCGCTGGGCGTTGGCGAGTTCGATCCGAAGCCCGTCGAGTTCGCTCTTGAGCTTCTGCGCATTCGACAGCTTGTTCTTTTCCGCGCTCCAGCGCGCGGTCAGCGCCGCTGATTTCTCCTCGAGTTCGGCAAGCTCCTTCTCCAGCGATTGCAGGCGCATCTTGGAGCCGGCATCGCTCTCCTTCTTCAAGGCTTCCTGTTCGATCTTGAGCCGGATGATTTCCCGGTCCATCGAATCCAGTTCTTCCGGCTTCGAATCGACCTGCATCTTCAGCCGCGCCGCCGCCTCGTCCATCAGGTCGATGGCCTTGTCGGGCAGGAAGCGATCGGTGATGTAGCGGTTCGACAGCGTGGTGGCCGCCACCAGCGCCGAGTTGGTGATCCGCACGCCGTGATGTTGCTCGTATTTGTCCTTCAGGCCGCGCAGGATCGAGATCGTGTCCTCGACCGTGGGCTCCGAGACGAAGATCGGCTGGAAGCGCCGCGCAAGTGCTGCATCCTTCTCGACATGCTTGCGGTACTCATCGAGCGTGGTGGCGCCGATGCAATGCAGTTCGCCGCGCGCCAGCGCGGGCTTCAGCAGATTGGACGCGTCCATCGCGCCATCGGCCTTGCCGGCGCCGATCAGCGTGTGCATCTCGTCGATGAACAGGATGATCGAGCCCTCGGCCGAGGTGACCTCGGACAGCACGGCTTTCAACCGCTCCTCGAACTCGCCACGGTATTTGGCGCCCGCAATCAGCGCGCCCATGTCGAGCGACAGCAGCTTCTTGTCCTTCAAACTCTCCGGCACGTCGCCGTTGAGAATGCGCAGCGCCAGCCCTTCGACGATCGCCGTTTTGCCGACGCCGGGCTCGCCGATCAAAACCGGATTGTTCTTGGTGCGGCGGGAAAGCACCTGAATGGTGCGGCGGATTTCTTCGTCGCGCCCGATCACGGGGTCAAGCTTGCCCTCGCGGGCCGCCTGCGTGAGGTCGCGCGAATATTTCTTCAACGCGTCGTAGGCGTTCTCCGCGGTGGCGCTGTCGGCGGTGCGGCCTTGGCGCAAGGACTCGATCGCGGCATTGAGATTTTGCGGCGTGAGGCCGCCCTTGCGCAGGATGCTGCCCGCCTCGCCGTCCTTGGTGAGCACAAGCCCCAGCAACAACCGCTCGACCGTGACGAAGCTGTCGCCGGCCTTTTCCGCTGCTTTCTCGGCCGCATCGAAGGCGCGGGCGAGATCGGGCGCCAGGTAAACCTGTCCGGCGCCGCTGCCGGAAACCTTGGGCAGCTTGTTCAAGCCGTCCTCGGTCGCCTTCAGGATGGCGCGCGAGTTACCGCCGGCGCGGTCAATCAGGCCGCTGGCCAAACCCTCGCTGTCGTCCAGCAGCACTTTGAGCATATGCAGCGATGAAAACTGCTGGTGCCCCTCGCGCATCGCCAGTGATTGCGCCGACTGGACAAAGCCCCTCGCGCGCTCGGTATATTTCTCGATATTCATGTCATTCCCTCAGCCTGCCATTCCGCCTCGAAAGCACAGAAGTGGCATCTTCATTGGGTTTCCGCTGATCGCGTTAACGTTCCTCAACCGGCAGCGGTCGTCACCGGCGCGGGTGTGGGACACTTGCGTCGGCTTGAGGCAAATGTGGGAAGGGGTCTCCGGAAACGGAAGAGGCGATTTCACAAATTCGTGTACGGGTCGGTTAACGGCTCCGACGCGTTGGGTTGCTTCCCGCCGGACCGCAGGGCTTTCGCATCTGGCGGCGCATCTTTCTTATCCCTCCCCCGCGAAAGCGTGGGGAGGGTGGCCATCGCGTAGCGATGGTCGGGTGGGGGCCAGCCCCTGATCGCAGCAGAAGAGCCACGGCTAGTCTGGCGGCACGCTCTCTCCCTCCCTCGCCCCGCTCTTCGCGGGGAGAGGGTGGGGTGAGGGGCTCTTCGATCCGCGAATACTGAGCGAGAGGAAGCGGAGTGCCTCGCCCCTCACCCGTCGCGCAAAGGGCGCGCCGACCTCTCCCCGTGAAGAACGGGGAGAGGTTAAGAAGCGTCAGTTCGGCATGACGTAGGCGTAGATCCGGCCGCGCGAGATCGGCGCCTCGCGGACGCGGTTGCCGTTATTGCCGGAGATCATGATCGGGTTGCCGTTGGAGTCGATGCCGGTGATGATACCGACGTGCCCGCCGCCGCGCCGGCTCATGACCGCAATCGCTCCGACTTCCGGCCCGGAAACGCGCTGACCATAGCTTGCGAAAGAGCTCGCCATGTCGGAGCCCGTCCCGCGATGACCGGTACGCTGCAACACCATGTTCATGAAGCGCGCGCACCACAGGCTGGCGCGACTGGTCGGATTGCCGCCGAGGTAACGGCGCGCTTCAGCGACCAAACCCGACGAACCGAATCCACCCGACGTCGACTCGCCGCCAGAGAACGAATCCGGCCCGACGCTGGCATGGGCGCTGGAAAGGCGGTGCGTTCGCATGTAGGCAACGCCCGCATCCCAACGCGACCGATGCGCCAGGTGGCGGAAGTGACGAACGGCGTAATGCCGTCTCCCATGACGACCCATATCGTGCGCATGGGCATAGCGCCGTGAATGATGGTGCGACCGTGCCGCAGCCGGCGTGACTGACGCCGCGAAAGCTGTTGAACACAACGCCAGCGCAACGAGCGACCGACGGAACGTGGATGAGTGAAGCATACGCAACTGACCCTTTTTTATTTTTGACACCCCCGAGTTCCCCACCGGCCCTCAACGGTCGGCTTCCAAGGCGCGGTATGAAATTCGCGATGTGGCGACAGCAAGACGCGATGCGGCGACGCTCCATCCGTTCCGGGGTGATTCCGCGAAGATTCCATGGCCAAAAGAAAACGGCTTTGCCTCATTGCAGCCGTGAGCATTAACTGCTGATGTCAGCGACCATCGCGCTTCCCGGTGCGCAAGAACAACAGGCAAGGAGAAGGAAGGAATGCCCTACGCCATCGCCAACGACAAAACGCGCCTCTATTTCGAGGAAGCAGGCAGCGGCACGCCGATTATTTTCCTGCATGAGTTTGCGGCCGACCACACCAATTGGGAGCCGCAGATGCGCTACTTCTCGCGCGGCCATCGCTGCATCGCCTATTCCGCGCGCGGCTATGCGCCCTCCGACGTGCCGGCCTCAGCCGAGGACTACAGCTACCGGCACTTCTATACGGATGCACTCGCAGTGCTTGACCATCTCAGCATCGCAAGAGCGCATTTCGTCGGCCTCTCGATGGGCTCCTATTCCTCGCTGCAGGTGGCCCTCCACGCGCCGGAGCGCATGCTGTCGATGACGCTGGCCGGCGTCGGCTCGGGTTCGAGCCTTGAAAATCTCGACACGTTCCGGAAAACCTGTGTTGAGACCGCCGAGCAGTTCGAAAAAATCGGCTCGGTGGAAGTGGCGAAGGTGACGCGAGAGGCTCCGGGGCGGATTCCCTTCCTGGTGAAAGACCCGCGCGGCCATGCGGACTTCTATGCGGCGCTCGCCCGCCACGACTTCGAAAGGCTCGGCCAACACCATGCGCGGCTTTCAGGCCGGCCGGCCCTCGGTCTACACCATGGCTGACGCCATCGGACGCGCGACCACGCCGGCGCTGATCATCTGCGGCGACGAGGACGATGCCTGCGTCGAACCGAGCCTGTTCCTGAAGAAACATCTTCCCGCATCGGGCCTGACCTTCTTTCCCAAATCGGGCCATGTGCTCAATCTGGAAGAACCGGCGCTGTTCAACGAAATCGTCGAACGCTTCATCGCACTGGTGGAAGCCAACCGCTGGGGTGCGCGCGATCCGAGATCGGTGCTGGCGGGGTAGCCACCGCTCGCTCCGTCATGGCCGGGCTTGTCCCGGCCATCCACGTCTTGCATTTGGTTAAACCGACCGCGCATCGCGACGCTGCTTCAGCCCGGCTGGCAAGTTCTTCTTCTCTTGATCGAGGTGGTACCGGTGGAATTCCGCGCTATCCGTGTCGTTGGGCTTGCGGCCACCAAAATTATCGTTCATTCCGCGGCGCCTGGGCCCAAACAGGCGCGCGAACTCGCCTTGGAACGCGTATAGGGTTCGAGACTCGTCCCCTTTCAGCTTCTTTCGATATCCCTTCTGCCATGGGCGGTGGCCGTACTCGTCGTAGGCTTCACTGCGTCCATTGTCGTAGCCGATGAGAATTTCCCCTCCCAAATGCAGGCAGCGGGGATCAGGCATCAGCAGGTAACGATCATCCAGCTTGCGCCAGTGGTCCGATGGAATTTTGCGCTCGGGATAAAGCCACTCCTCGTTGGCCGCCGCGATATATCTGTGCGCTCGTCGCTTCATGATGAAGTTGATCTGGTTCACTTCAACCTCTTCAAGCTGCCTGCCGGTCTGAATGTCGGTAAAGTTGAACATCGCAGTACGAAACATTCTTGGATTTGGGCGCAACTTCTTTCCGCCCCCGTACGGATTTCTTGCCCATGACAAGTTCGTCAAGATGAGCATCCGCGTCGGGCTAAGCGGAAAGAAGGTATGCGTGCCGTTCATCCGAATGTCGGGATCTGTGTGGGTCCTTGCGTAATCGCTACCGGGGAAGATTTCGCGATTGTAGACGGTGACGGGATGGTCAGTGACGATGAACTTCGCCTCGGTGTCGTCCGCTGACGCAATTGACCAAACGCACTCGGTCCAGAGTGCGCAGTGCAGGTTTTGCAGGCGCTGGATCTCTAGCAAGAGCCTATTCTTGTCAGTCTGGCGTATCAGAGATGAGAGATAGCGGAGCCCTTTGGGCGTTCGGAATTTCTGGATGCTCATGTAGTTCAGCAACGCATTGAACACCTTGTCAGGCGAGAGCTCGCCGCTGAAGTCGTTGAATGAATTGTATTGCGAGAAGAACTCGACCGCCTGCCGCCCGTCTTCGTCCACCTTGCCAAAGAAGAACTGTTCGATGTCCGTGGACTCGTACTGGCCGTACTTGGTCGTGTAGAGGTCGGTTTCCTTGAAGCAAGACGCCGCGCCCCACCGACGCAATGCCGTCTTGGTGCGGAGGATGCCGTTGGGGTCGCGAAACTGCTCTGGCGCAAGATCGAGATAGCGAAACTTGCGCTCGCCGGTTGTCGGCAAGAACCGCTCTTGATACCAGCAAGGTACGTAATGGTTTTCTTTGTATTTCACGTCAGCACGCGCGGAGGCGCAGAATGGACGCTCTATCCGTAGTAGAGAAGATAAAGGGTGCATTTACGCCTTGTAGTGCCGAGCTTCAATACCTCTCGGAAGAAAGCCGGTTTCGTTGGCACGACTCTGATGCTCCGTCGCTACCAAGGGAGCCCGGCGTCTACTGCCTGCTTTCCCACGAGGGCACGCGAATTCAGAAAATCGGAAAAGCGGAAGCCAAGGGCGGACTGTATTCGCGCCTCCTCGGCTACACAGGGGCAAAGACCGCCGCAAAAATCGCCAGCGATAAGACCGATCAGCGTTGGAAAAGGGTGATGGAAGGTGTGCTGAACGGTGAAAGTCTCAGCGTCTACTATTACGCTACGGTCCCGCAGATAATCGACGCACCTTTCAAGTTTGAGGATGGCACCGAGCGCGAGCAACTCGAATGCCATTGGGCAAGGTCGCTGGAAAAATATGTGTCCAAGGTCGTCCGGGGGGAATAAGCACCCGGCATTCCCCACGCCATCTTTGGGCGAAGGATAGCAACACTCGGGCAGATCATGTCGCGGGAATGCGGAAGTGTGTCGTCTACCTGATCCCGTCATTCCGGGGCGCATCAAAGATGCGAACCCGGAATCCATGGTGCCACAGCAATGCTGGGATAAATGGATTCCGGGCCTGCGCCGTTCGGCGCATCCCGGAATGACGGCGAAGCTGTTTGACAGGTGAATCAGAAGCAGCGGCGGGCCGCGGTTCGCCGGGACGACTTAGTGAGCCAAACATCGTCACATCAGGGACTGCGGATCCGGCGCAGTCGTGAAGCTCAACCGCTGGGGCGCGCGATCCGAGGCCGGAACTTGCTTGATGTCATTCCGGGGCGTGCGTCAGCACGAACCCGGAATCCATCCAACCTCGCGCTCGGCGGCTCAATGGATTCTCAGGTGCGCAATTGCGCACCATAGTTCGCCTCTTCGAGGCGCCCCGGAATGACAAAGATCACCGCGCCTTCTCCGCCCGGCTCAGCAGGAACACGCCCTGCTCGCCGAACATGTTCCAGAACCACCAGGGCGCGCTGAGCCGCAGCGGCCGGCCGTAAAGATCGAGCGCGACCGCGCGCTCCATCTTGACTGAGATCTCGTCGCAGAGTTGCACGAAATCCTTGATGGTGCAGAAATGAATGTTCGGCGTGTCGTACCACGTGGCCGGAAGGTTCTCCGTGCGCGGCATGTGACCGCCGACCAGGAGCTGAAGCCGCATCCGCCAGAAGCCGAAATTCGGAAACGACACGATGGCGCGGCGGCCGATCCGCAGCAGGTTCTCCAGCACGACCTTCGGCTGCCGCGTCGCCTGCAAGGTCTGCGACAGGATCACGTAGTCGAAGGCATCGTCGGGATAGTTGACGAGGTCGGTGTCGGCGTCGCCTTGCACGACCGCGAGCCCCTTGGCGACGCAGCGGTTGACGCCCTCGCGCGACAACTCGATGCCGCGGCCGTCGATCCCCCGGGTCTCCAGCAGTTGCAGCAGATCGCCATCGCCGCAGCCAACGTCGAGCACCTTCGAGCCCTGCGTGACCATCTCCGCCATCAGCAGGTAGTCGCCGCGGTGGCTTACTTCATCGCGCCGGGCTGTGGCGCTCAGCGGCAAGGCCTGCTGTTGCTGGGTCATGCGTCAACGCTACCGGAAAACCCGCGCGCTTTGGCGGCGGATTGCAGGAACGCGCGCGAGATGTCGAAGAATTCCGGCACCTCGAGCAGGAACGCGTCGTGCCCGCGATCGGTCTCGATTTCCGCGAAACTCACCCGTGCGCTGGACGCGTTGAGCGCATGCACCAGCGCGCGCGACTCGGAGGTCGGAAACAGCCAGTCGCTCGTAAACGACACCACGCAAAAACGGGTCTGGATGCCGCGGAACGCCTCCGCCAGCACGCCATGATGATCGGCGGCGATGTCGAAATAATCCATCGCGCGCGTCAAATAGAGATAGCTGTTGGCGTCGAACCGCTCGACAAAGGACGAGCCCTGATAACGCAGATAGCTCTCGACCTGGAAGTCCGCGTCAAAGGAGAAGGTCGGCAATTCGCGATCCTGCATCCTGCGGCCGAATTTGCGATGGAGCGCGGCGTCCGACAGATAGGTGATGTGCGCGGCCATCCGCGCCACGCCGAGGCCGCGATGCGGTTGGGTGCCCGTCTCGAAATACCGGCCATTGTACCATTCCGGATCGGCCATCACGGCCTGGCGACCAAGTTCGTGGAAGGCGATGTTCTGCGCCGAATGCCGCGTCGAACAGGCAATCGCGAGCGTCGAGAACACGCGCTCGGGAAAGGCGGCCGTCCATTGCAGCGCCTGCATGCCGCCCATCGAACCGCCGACCACGGAGAACAGCGTCTCGATCCCCAGGCGATCCAGCAGCATCGCCTGCGCCCGCACCATGTCGGGAATCGTGATCATCGGGAAATCCAGCCCCCACAATTGGCCGGTCACCGGATTGATCGAGGCCGGCCCCGTCGATCCCATGCAGCCGCCGATCACGTTGGTGCAGATGATGAAGTAACGATCCGTATCCAGCGGACGGCCGGGGCCGACCATGGTTTCCCACCAGCCCGACTTGCCGGTCACCGGATGAACATTGGCGACATGCTGATCGCCGGTCAGCGCATGACAGACCAGAATGGCGTTGGAGCGCCCGGCGTTGAGTTCGCCGTAGGTCTGGTAGGCGATCTGGAACGGCGCGAGGTCGATGCCGCAATCAAGATGCAGCGGCTGGTCGACGCCAAACTGCGCGAGTTTGGAGCTCGGATGATCCGCCTCCTGCGAGCGTTCCTCGGCGTGGATCGCCGGACTTGGTACGGACTGTACTTTTACCATCGTGATACCGATCCCTCGGGAGGTCCTTGTCGGTGAACCGCCCCGGAAATCAGGCCATAAAAAATCCGGCCTGAACGATAAGGTTCGGCCGGGATCATCTCTGTCCCCGGCCTGTTTAGCGAATTGTTTAACGTGGCTGCAAGCCGGCCGGCTCAAATGACCACGGAACGACATAAAATTAGTCGCTTGCCCCCTCAACGTCAAGGCAAGGCCGTGGTTAATAGGCCCCCGGGGGCCGGGGTACTCATGGTGAGGAGGCGCTCTTGCGCCGTCTCGAACCATGAGAGAGAACAGGCCTGCATCCTTTTAAGACGCGCTTTGGCGCTCCCCTGGGATGAGGAACGATTTTTTCGCCGGTTTCCCGACATGTCCAAGCCACCGCCCTCGCCGCCATCGCTTGCTGAACTGCGCCAGGAAATCGATTCGATCGATTCCCAGGTGCACAGCCTGTTGATGCAGCGCGGCGACATCATCGATCGCCTCATTCGGGTGAAGAAGACCCAGGAGGTAGGGTCCGCCTTCCGCCCGGCGCGCGAGGCCGACATGATGCGCCGCCTGGTGCAGCGTCATCGCGGCATCCTGCCGCTCGACACCGTCGAGAGCATCTGGCGCGTCATCATCTCGACCTTCACCTACGTCCAGGCGCCATTCTCGGTGCACGCCGATGTCTCGGTCGGCGAATCGATGATGCGGGATTCGGCACGCTTTCATTTCGGTTTCACCGTGCCGTATGTGTCGCATTTCAATGCGCCGGCTGCGGTCGAGGCCGTCGCCAAATCCAAGGGCGATCTCGCGCTGTTATCGGCGACGTCCAGCCGCACGCCGTGGTGGATCGCGCTTGAGGCACACGGTGCGCCGAAGATCATCGCGCGGCTGCCGTTTGTCGAGCGCGCCGACCATCCGGCGGCGCTGCCGGTTTTTGTGGTGTCGCGCGTCGCCGACAGCGCCATGGTGACCGAAGTCGAGATGTGGAGCGTGCGCGTCTCCGGCTGGAACGCCGAGACCGCCCGTGCGCTATCGCCGATGGCCGAGATCCTGGCCGTCCCCGACACGGCCTTCGACGGCGCAGCTCTTCTGGTGTCGGTGACGAGCGAAACCAGCCTTGAAAACATCAAGGCCGCCCTGATCGAGGCCGGCGCATCGGTGCGCTCATCGGCCCTCGTCGGCAGCCACGCAACGCGCTATACGGTGCCGAACGCAGCCAAGTAGCCGTTTTGACTATCCGGAGCTAAAAATGTCACGACCTGTGCCGAATCCCGGCATTCTCGATATTGCGCCCTATACGCCCGGCAAGAGCCCGAAGGCGGAAGCGGGCCGCAAGGTGTTCAAGCTCTCGGCCAACGAGACGCCGTTCGGCCCTTCGCCGAAGGCGATCGAGGCCTACAAGAACGCCGCAGCGCATCTGGAAGATTACCCGGAAGGCACGTCGCGTATCCTGCGCGAGGCGATCGGGCGCGCGTTCGGGCTCGATCCCGACCGCATCATCTGTGGCGCAGGATCCGATGAAGTCCTCAACCTGCTGGCGCACGCCTATCTCGGCCAGGGCGATGAGGCGATTTCAACGACCCACGGCTTTCTGGTCTATCCGATCGCGACGATGGGAAGCGGCGCCGTCAACGTGGTCGCGCCCGAGACCGACTTCACCGCCAATGTCGATGCGATCCTCAAGCTCGTCACGCCGCGGACCAAACTCGTCTGGCTTGCGAACCCGAATAACCCGACCGGCACCTATCTGCCGTTCGACGAGGTAAAGCGGCTGCGTGCCGGATTGCCGGGGCATGTGCTTCTGGTGCTGGATGCAGCGTATGCGGATTATGTCTCGCGCAACGATTACGAGATGGGCATCGAACTGGTGGCGACCAGCGAGAACACCGTGATGACCCACACGTTCTCGAAGATTCACGGGCTGGCGGCGCTACGAATCGGCTGGATGTTTGGACCCGCCCACATCGTCGATGCGGTCAACCGCATCCGCGGGCCGTTCAACGTCTCGACGCCGGCGATGTGGGCTGCGATTGCCGCGATCGAAGACACCGCGCATCAGCAGATGTCGAAGACGCACACGGAGAAGTGGCGCAGCTGGCTGACGGAAGAGCTGACCAAACTCGGCCTCAAGGTCACGCCGAGCGTTGCCAATTTCGTGCTGATCCATTTCCCGCTTCAACAGGGCAAGACGGCGGCCGATGCGGACGCTTTCCTCACCCAGCGCGGGCTCGTCCTGCGCGGGCTGAAGAATTACCATTTGCCGCATGCCTTGCGCCTGACCATCGGCACCGAAGAAGCCAACCGGCTGGTGGTCCAGGGCCTGACCGACTTCATGGGGTTGAAGTGAGTGGTCCAGCACAGTTTGATCGGATCGCGCTGATCGGCTTCGGGCTGATCGGCGGCTCGATCGCACGCGCCGCGCGCGAGCAGGGATTGGCGAAGGAGATCGTCACCACCGCGCACTCGGCGAAGACCCGCGCCCGCGTGATGCAGCTTGGCGTCGTCGATCGCGTGGTCGAAACCAATGCGGAGGCGGCCGAAGGCGCCGATCTCGTGATCCTGTGTATCCCGGTCGGCGCTTGCGGCGCGGTCGCGGCCGAGATCGCCGGTCATCTCAAGGGAGGCGCGATCGTCTCCGACGTCGGTTCGGTCAAGGGCGCGGTGGTCAAGGAGATGGCGCCGCATTTGCCTGCGGGCGTGCATTTCGTGCCGGCGCATCCGGTGGCGGGCACCGAACATTCCGGTCCCGATTCAGGCTTCGCCGAACTCTTCATCAACCGCTGGTGCATTCTCACCCCGCCCGAGGGCACCGACCCCAAGGCGGTAGAGAAGCTGCGCGCCTTCTGGGCCGGCATCGGCGCCAGGGTCGAGATCATGACGCCCGAGCACCATGACATGGTGCTCGCGATCACCAGTCATCTGCCGCATCTGATCGCCTATACAATCGTAGGCACGGCGGATGAGCTTGAAGGCGTCACGCAATCCGAAGTGCTGAAGTTCTCCGCCGGCGGCTTTCGCGACTTCACGCGCATCGCCGCATCCGATCCGATCATGTGGCGCGACGTGTTCCTGACCAACAAGGACGCCGTGCTGGAGATGCTCGGCACCTTCAACGAGGACCTCTCCAAGCTCACGCGCGCGATCAGGCGCGGCGACGGCGAAGCGCTGTTGGAACACTTCACGCGCACCCGCGCGATCCGCCGCGGCATTGTCGAGATCGGGCAGGACTCCGCGGCGGCGGACTTCGGCCGCCCGCACGAGCAACTGGAAAAAAAGCCCTAAAACAGCGGCGGGACATCGCCGACCTTCAACGGGCCGAGATAGACCGTGCCGTCGGCAAAGCGCAGCGGGAAGGTGCGCGCCGGTTTGCCTTCCAGCACCGCCTCCTTGCCGAGCGCATTGATGCCCGCGGCCACGCCGAGATTGGCGTTCTGTTTGACCACCCTGCCGAGGCCTGGAATCGCCTTGTCGAGCGCCCCGAGCAGATTGGTGACATCCTGCGACTTCACACCCGGCGCGACGCGGTCGAGCGCCGCCTGCGGCACGCCCTGCTCCAGCATCTTTTCGATGCCGAGCGCAGGAATGACCTTCTCGATACCGGCGACCGTCATTTGCAGCTCGCCATCGATACGGCCCTGCGCATTGAGCGCAAGGGTACCCGCAGCGACCGCGATCAAATCGTCCTGCTGAATGCGCGATTGAACGATCTCGACATGCCCGCCATTGCTTTGAAGCTCGCGAAACCGCGCCGGCCACGGCTTGGGCACCAGATCCTTCAGCCCGCTCAGCTTGGCATGGATCTCGGCAGCGAATGGCCGCGCCAGCAAGGGATGAACTTCCTGCACGCTGCCGGATTCGATGCGCAAAACGCTTTCGATGACAGGATCTTTCTGGGTCGAGCCTTCGGCGAGCCGGCCGTGCAGTTCGACATGTTTGGCGCGCGCTACCGGCACCTGCACCGAATTGTTGGTGCGATCGATCGCGACATCGTCGAAAACGATCGAGGCGCGCTGCGGAATGGCAGGCAACCCAACCACGCTCGCGCGCGCCGTCTTCCAGTTCACCTGCATTGCAGGCGCGTTTTGCGATTCGGAAACGACCGCAGGCGCATGGAATTCCGCGATCAGCAACTTCGGATCGTAAACCTGTGCAACTGCCAGAATTTCGCCGAGGTTGATCGTGACCGGCTGCGCCGCGCCTGCGGTCTGCGATGTCAGCGTGACACGCGCACCCTCGCAACGCACCTCAAGGCGGAACGGGAAGCCGCCGATCGACTGCTTGGCGCAGTCGTAGCTTCGCCCGGATTTTGCCTCCTGCGCACGCCAGGCATCGGCCTTCACCTCGGCCTGCGAGGCGGCATAAAACCAGAACACGCTCCATGCCGCGGCGACAATCAGGAGCAGGATCGGCATCAGGAAAAGCGGCCAGCGCGAGCGCCGTCGCGGGGTATCGGTGGGTAAGGTCATGGCGGTCATAGACCGACCATTGGCCGGCAATTTTGTCAAATGTAAGCGGGCCATCTGACCGGTCAGGCTTCGCGGAATTTAGGCTTCGTTTCACATTTATGTTCTGATAGCGATGAATCAGATGCCCGCCGAAAAGCCTTCCAGACCTGTTCCTTCACCTGAAGACCTGTGGGTCTTCGGCTACGGCTCGCTGATGTGGCGGCCGGGATTCGAGTTCGTCGAGCAAGTGCCGGCGCGGCTGATCGGCGAACACCGCGCGCTATGCGTCTATTCGTTCGACCATCGGGGCACTCCGGAAAAGCCGGGCCTCGTGCTGGGCCTTGACCGCGGCGGAGCCTGCCGCGGCATTGCGTTCCGCGTCGCCGCGGCGCGGCGCGGCGAAGTCGTGGACTATCTGCGTGGCCGCGAACAAACCACTCACGTCTATCGCGAGGTCACGCGCTCGGTCTGGCTGGAAAACGACGCCCGCGAGCGGGTTGCGGCGCTCGCTTACGTCGTCGATCGCGGTCACGTCCAATATGCCGGCCGGCTTTCGCTGCAAGAACAGCTGCGTTACGTGCGGCAAGGCCACGGACGCTCCGGCAACAACCGCGACTATGTGCTTGAGACCGTGAGATCGATCGAGGCGCAGGGCTTTCGCGATTCGCAACTGCATCAGCTGGCGCTGATGCTGCACGACGAGAAGCCCCTGCACCGCTGAGCCAGTTCTTTACGCCTTTGCAGAGGCCGAGTTTTCCGCGCGATTGAACAGTTGCGCCTGCTCCCGCCGCCCTGCCTCGACCAGTTGCCCAGTTGCATCCTCGATCACGGCGGAAACGCGCGCGAGAAATTCGTCGCGTGGAAGACCCGGCGGCAGCTAGATCGAGAAATTCAACCACCAGCGTGCCCGGGTAGCGCATGAAAGTCCGGCGCGGCCAGAACAATCCGGAATTGAGCGCCACCGGCAGGCAGTTCTCGCGGCAACTCGCATAGAGTTGCGCAACCCCCGGCTTGTATTGCGGGGGTGCCCCGGCCGGCCTGCGGGTTCCCTCCGGGAAGATGATCAACTGACGGCCGCGCCGTACTTCCTCGCTGGCCTGCCGGACCATCTTCAGGAGCGCACGGCCGCCGGCGCGGCGGTCGACGGCGACCATGCCGGCCTTGATCAAATACCAGCCAAAAAACGGAATCAGCGTCAGCTCGCGTTTGAGGATGTAAAGCGGCTGATCGAAAAACAGCAGCAGCGCGAAGGTTTCCCACATCGACTGATGCTTGGAGGCGACCAGCAGCGGCCCTTTCGGGATTTTCTCAACCCCGCGATATTCTACCCTCACGTTGCAGACCACGCGCAACAGCCAGGTGCTTTGGGCCGCCCAGCACCGGGCCACCGTCAGGATCGCTGCGCGTGGCATCAGGAAGGTCGGAATCCCGACGAGCAGCCAGAACACGAGCACCAGATAGAACAGCACGTTGTAGATCAACGAACGCAGGAAAATGAGGAGCATCGGCATCCCGACTAGTTGGCTTGGGCGGTCGCCGGCCGGCGCGGCGCGCGCGAATCGGAATCGGTGGTTTCGCGCATGATATCCAGCCCAGCATCCGCCAAGCGTACCCGCACCTCGGCGGCGACATATTTGACATACTCCGATAGCAGCAGCCGCACCGTGGCGCCATTGGTCCACCAGGATTCCTCGCGCCACCTGTCGCCCACCACCGCGAACGGAATAAGGGTGATGTCAGGCATGGCGTGGGACAACTCCACGATCGCCCGCGGCATATGGTAATTCGACGTCACCACGATCAGCGACTTGAAGCCTCGCTCATGCGCCCAGCGCCGCGTCTCCGCCGCATTGCTGCGGGTATTGACCGCCGAACGGTCGAGATCGACACAGCAATTCAGACAGCGATTGATTGTCGGTCAGCGACCGCGAGATGTCGCTGGCGCCGCTCGAGGGATGGACGCCGGAAATCAGCAGTCGTTTTCCATAGCCGTCGGCCAACAACTCCATCGCATCGGAAACGCGCGACGAGCCGCCGGTCAGCACCACGATGCCGTCGGCCGTACGCGACGGCTTGATTTCAGATCCGCGCAATTGCGCCAGAAACCCCGCGAAACCGGCCGCAACCGCGACAAATGCCAAGACCAGCACGGCCAGGACAACAGCACCCCGCTTTTTCCGCGGCGCGGCGGAAGTCGAGACGTCCGGTTGACTGGCAGATGGCTGGCTCATGACGATCGGATTGTCTCCCCTAGTGCCGGTCCTGAATTCTGAACGATTCCTGTCATCTCCTTCAAGCGGCAAATTCAGCCGGCACCTTTGCGACCCAAGTCTAAGGCATCATCGGCAAAAGTGGGAACCGGTTTTCGTCTCCCGACACCGGTCTGCCGCATCATTCGATATCGTTGAGGGTTGCAAATAACGTGCGCCGGGACGCCCAGGCCGTGATCGCGGCGATCAATACCGCTTGTGCCGCCAGCGCCAGGTAGCCTGAGGGGCGCAGCGAAAACGTTCCCAGCAGGGCTGCGAATTGGTCCCCGACCGGAGTGCCCGAAAACCAGTTCGCGATCGACTCTGAAAAGCCGAAAACGAGCATGGCGATGCCGCCGCCGATGACGCCGCCTTCGAGGCCGAGCCTGAGAAAATGCCGCAGGAAGCGATTGGCGATGTAGCGGTCGCCCGCGCCGACGAAATGCAAGACTTCCACGATCGGGCGGTTCGCAGCCATCGCGCCGCGGGTGGCGAATGAGACCGAGATGATGGTGGCGGCAATCACCAGGATCAGAATGCCGACGCCGGCGATCACAGTGGCGCCGCTCATCGAACGCATCCGCTCGATCCAGGCACGGTGGTCGTCGACGCTCGCGGTCGGCGCTGCCTGAGTCACCTTGCGGCGCAACCCTTCGAGATCGACCGCCGATCCCGGCTGGACGCGAGCGACAAGCACGCGCGGCACCGGCAGGTCGTCGAGCGAGAGCCCAGTGCCGAGCCACGGCTCCAGCAATTTGGCGGATTCTTCCTTCGAGAAAGCCCTGACTTCGACGATGCCGGACTGTGCCCGTACCGCGTCCGCCACCGCCGCCGCATCGCGATCGAGGTCGCGCCCGGCCGCAGGACGAACCTGGACCGTAATCTCGCTTGCGACGTCCGATTGCCATTCAGCCGCGGACGCACTGACCAACAACACCGTACCGGTCGTAATCGAGGCCAGGAAGGTCATGATGGCAACGACCGCAACCAGCGCGCTGCCGGAGATCGAGCCGCGGGGCACGATCGGCGACATGTTGCGCGCCCGCGCCGGCACCTGCGGACGCTCGAGTCCGAGGTCGACCAGCGGGCCCAGATGTTGATCGCTCCTACTCATAGATGTGTAGCCGTCCCTCGTGCAGCACCAGCCGCCTTGCATCATATTGGTCCATCAACGCCATATCATGCGTCGCGATGACGACCGCAGTCCCCGACTTGTTCAATTCAATGAACAGCCGCAGCAGGCGACGCCCGAGCGTCGGATCGACGTTGCCGGTCGGTTCGTCCGCCAACAGCAATTGTGGCCGCGAAATGACCGCGCGCGCGATCGCAGCCCGTTGTTTTTCGCCGCCGGACAGAATTGGCGGCAGTGCGTCCATGCGCTCGCCAAGGCCGACCCATCTCAGAAGATCGATCACTTCCTTGCGATAGCTCGATTCCTCCCGGCCCATCACGCGGAACGGCAAGGCGACGTTTTCATAGGTCGTCATGTGATCCAGCAGGCGGAAATCCTGCAACACGATCCCGATCCGCTTGCGCAAGTCTGCGACCTGCTCCTTGCCGAGGAGCGAGATGTCGTTGCCGAACAGATTGACCAGGCCTCGGGTCGGTCGCAGCGAGAGGAACAAGAGTTTCAGGAGCGAGGTCTTGCCGGCGCCGGAGGGGCCGGTGAGAAACTGGAAGGAATGGGCCGGAATCAGGAAACTGAGGTCGCGCAAAATCTCCGGGCCGAGCCCGTAGCGCAATCCGACATTTTCGAACCGAACCAAGCTCAGCTCCGTTCGATGAGGGGCGGCCGGAAACCTCAAAACCGAAGGCCCGCCGGCTTCGGGAACCAAACTAACAAGGTTTTGCGTCGTTTATGGTTTCCGATTCGTTAACGGTCGCCTTGTAGCATCCTGAGGCCCCGCTTCCGAAGCCCTTCAAATCAGCGGCACCGAAGCGCCCTTGCGGAGAGCGACCCATGCAGATCGTTTGTCCTCATTGTTCGACGTCCTATGGCATTGATTCGGCAAAGCTCGGCGACGCCGGCCGTAGCGTACGCTGTTCCCGCTGCAAGGAAATCTGGCTCGCCCGGCGCGAAGATGCGGTCGAATTCGCCAACGAGGCGCCGGTAGCGGCGGGGGCACACCGGCAGGACTCCGAACAGGACGCCGCCGCCGAATGGGATGCACTGGCGCGAGAGCAAGACCAACCAGACAACGAAGCCCCGCAGGTCGATAGCCCCTCCATCGCCGGCGACTGGCAGGGCGCCGCCGACTGGACGGCCGAAGCCACGGACGATCAGGACGGCGCTCAGGCACGGCGCTTCCCCTGGGTCGGCAGGTTCATGACGCCGAAGGCCGCCCGCTCTGCGCCTCGTCTCACGGCGCCGTTCGGCCTCACCACCGCCTGCGCCGCGATGGGCGCTTTGGTGCTGGCACTGGTGATCTGGCGCGCCGAAATGGTGCGGCTGTTGCCGCAAACGGCCGCCTTCTACAAACTGGTCGGCCTCGACGTCAATTTGCGCGGGCTGCGCTTCCGGGATGTTAAGGTTTCGTCGGAGACGGTGGAGGGTACGTCGATGCTCGTGATTGAGGGCGCCATCACCGACGAATCGAACAAGCCGGTCGAGCTGCCGCGGCTGCGCTTCAGCATACGCGACGCGCAGGGTGCCGAGATCTACGCCTGGAACACGGTGCTGGAACAGTCGTTCCTGCGACCCGGCGAGAAGGCCGTGTTCAAGTCGCGGCTTGCCTCGCCGCCTCCCGGCGGGCGCAATGTCGATGTACGCTTCTTCAACAAGCGAGACCTCACCGGCGGCCGTGCCTGACGCAAACCGGTTGAACACCTTCGCAAGTCTGAGGCTTCTAAATGTCACGCGTGCTGATCGTCGACGATGAGGAGTCGATGCGCCTTCTGGTCGCGCGCGCCATCGCGATGGACGGCCACGACATCACCAGCGCAGCGGACGGCGCCGAAGCGCTCGAAATCCTGAGCGGCATAGATGGCGCCTTCGACCTGATGTTGACCGACATCCAGATGCCGATCATGGACGGGATCGCGCTCGCGCTAACGGCGGCGCGCGATTTTCCCGAGCTGACGATTTTGCTGATGACAGGTTTTGCCGATCAGCGCGAACGCGCCTCGGGCCTCAATGCCATCGCCCACGATGTGATCAGCAAGCCGTTTTCGGTGGCGGACATCCGCACCGCGGTTGCAGACGCGTTAGCGTCGCGCAAAGCTAGTTAGCGGAGCTCAATAGTCCTTCAACAGCCGCTCGATGTAATCGAGCTCGGTCTGCGGGCGCTGCGGATCGGCCAGGCGCCGACGAAGCTCTTCGAGAATCCGGCGCACCCGCTGCACATCGATCTCGCCCGGGATCTTCACCGTCAGATCGTCGCCGAAATCGCGCCCGTGCAACGGCCGTCCCAACGGATCGCTTTGATTGCCGTTGCCCGCCTGCCGGCCGGCGCGGTTGCCCGGGCTGTCACCCTGACCATCGCCATCGCGCTGCTGCATGGCCTCAGCGAGGCTCTGCTGCCCCTTGCGCAAGGCATCGAGCGCCTTGCCTTGCGAATCGACCGCGCCATCAGCATTGCCCTCGCCGAGCTTGCCGCCGGCATCGCCCATCGCGTTGTCGGCTGTGCCAAGACCATCCTCGTCATCGCCGGCTTGCGGGTCGCCGTCCTGGCCGGGTTGCTGGCCCGTTTGACCCTGCTGACCGCGCTGGCTCGGTCCCATGCCGCGCTTGGCCAACTCGTCCTGCAACTTCTTCAGCCGGTCGCGCAGCCCCTGCTGGTCCTGCTGGAGATCGCCCATGGCCTGATCGCCCTGCCGGCCGCGCTGGCGGTCACGGCGGGAATCCTGGCCCTGCTTGAACGTCTTGTCGCGCAACTGCTGCTGCTTGCGGATCATGTCGCCGAGTTCGTTGAGCGCCTGCTCCATGTCGTCGTCGCCGGGCTGGCCCGGCTGGGCGAGTTGCAGGCCCTCCAGCATCTGCTGCAACTGGTCGAGCAATTGCTTCGCTGCGGCCTTGTCGCCGGAGCGCGACAGCCGCTCCAGGCGGTCGATCATGTTGTTGAGGTCTTGCTGGCGCATCACCCGGGTGTTGGGGTCGAGCGGCCGCGCCAGGGCTTGCGGATTGTTGCGAAGCTGTTCGGCGAGCTGGCGCAGGAAATTATCCAGCGCCGCCCGCAGATCCTGCGTGAGTTTCTTGATCTCCTCGTCGCTGGCGCCTCGCTCCAGGGCCTCCTTGAGCGCGTCCTGGGCCGCACGAAGCGCCTTGTCGACGTCGGTGATATTGCCATCCTCGATCGTGACCGCGAGCGCCCAGAGGCTCGCGACCACCCCGCGCATGGCATCGTCGGTCCGCGCTACCTCAAGTTCCTGCTCGACGCTGCGCAAACCGAGATAGTGGCCGACTTCCGGCGTGAACAGTTCCGGCGCAATCAAGAGCGCCTGCAGCGCTTCGTTGACCTGCGGCCGCTGATTGGCATCGAGCGCGAGGATTCGACGCTGTTCGATCAGCGCGCGCGCCAAGGGCTTGGTAAAGAGACGTTCGGGCAGGCGCATCTCGAACGGCGCACTGCGCCCCTCATTGCCGGCTTCGTCCTTGGCCGTCAGCGTCAGCGCCACCTCGGCGCCGGCATAGGGATCTTCGCTAAGGTCCTTGACGGTCTGGCCGACACCGTTGCGGGTGCGGACGTTTGGCAGCACCAGCGAAAACTGCGGCGCATCAAACAACGGCCGTGTCTCCGCCGCACCGGCCGCGCTGCGCGTCGCAAACTGCGCGTGCGCTTCGGTCACGCCGTAATCGTCCTCGAGCTTGTAGGACAACTGCAAGGAGCCGCGCGCCTGACGCTCGGGATCCTTGGCGAGCGCAATGACCGGAGGATGGTCGGGCAAAGCGCTGAAACGCCATTGCGGCTGGCCGGACGGCGCGCGGACGTGGGCAGTGCCGTCGCCGGCGATGGTGAAATGCTTTTCGCTCGTACCCTTGGGGGCCTGCTCCTTCGCAGCCGCCTCGGTCACTCCGCCGCCCACGACGACGTCGAGCGCGCCACCGCTCGAGCGCACGATCAGCGTGCTGCCGGCTGGCACAGCCAGCGGCCCCGAAGCCGGAAGTGCGGCCTCCTTGTTCGCCGCCGACAGGATGACCGGCGGTCGCCCGGTATAAAGCGGCGGCGTCACCCAGGCATCGACCCTGATATTCTCGGCCGCAAACACCCCGTTCCAGTCGAAGGCGGCGGCGACGCGAACCCTTCGTTCGTCTCCGGCCGCAATATAGGTCGCAACCATCAGCACGACGATCAACGCACGAAACGCCCAGGGATCATGAATGGCGAGCCGCGGCGACGGCAGGCCGGCGCGGATGCGCTTGATCGAAGCCAGCGTGCGTTCGCGTTGCGCCTGCCACAGCGCCAGCGCAACCGGGTCTTGTGTCGTCAGCGTATCGGTAAGGGTCGTCGCCGGACGATGTCGAATGCCGGTGCCGCGATCGAGCCGTCCCAGCGCGTCCTGGCGGCTCGGCCAGCGAAACCGGAACAAGGGGGATAGCGCCGCGAGCGCCAAAACCAGGAAGAGACCAAGCCCGATCGCTCGAGCGATGAAGGGCAGAGCCAGCCACAAGCCCGCCCAGGACAGCACCAGAAACAACCCGGCAACTGTCAGAAAGCGCGCCAGGTGCGGCCAGCCTCGTTCCCACGCAATCGCGAATTCGGCCTGCCGCAAGGCTTGCGCGATCCGCAGCCGCGAGACCGTATCAGGGTTGCGTTCCGGCTCCGGTGAATCGGGGGTGGGTTCGCTCAACAATCTCTCCAGGTTGCCCACTATCAAGCCTAACACAACGGCAACCGTGAGGCACCCACGCAAGGCGGGTATCCCACACCTGGAATAACGCATAGCCCCAAGGGGTGATTGGCGCCCACTTTTCGAAGTTCGTATCCCCCCGCAGCACCCACCTTCCACGAACTTCGAAAAGTCATGGGCACCAGCAAATTACGCATGCTTGCGCCGCTTTCCATTTGAAATTCCTGTATAGAATTTGCCGCTTGTGGTGCAGGAATTTCAAATGGGCGGCACAAGGCCTGCCCCACCTCTTAACGTCACTTTTGGAACCACCGACCCTCAAGGTGAGGACGTCGTCAGACATTCTTAGGATCACAACATGGAAATCGGATTCATCGGCCTTGGCAAAATGGGCTTTCCGATGGCGCGCCGCCTGATCGAGGCCAAGCACCAGCTTTTCGTTTTCGATCAGCGCAAGGAGGTCGTCGACCAGTTGGTCGCGCTCGGCGCGAAGGCGGCATCCTCGCCCAAGGATGTTGCCGATCGCGCCGAAACCGTCATGGCGAGCCTCCCGTCGCTTCAGGCTTCGCTAGACGTTGCAACCGGAAAGGACGGCGTGATCGAAGGCAAACGTGTGAAGCGTTTTGTCGATCTCTCCACCGTCGGTTCGCAAATGGCGGTGCGGATTCACGACATTCTCGCCAAGCGCAACCTGGTACAGATCGACAGCCCCGTCTCCGGCGGTGTCGGCGGCGCCGAGAAAGGCACGCTGGCGGTCATGGTGTCGGGCCCGCGCGGTGATTTCGAAGCGGTCAAGCCGGCGCTGGAAGTGATCGGCAAGGTTTTCTTCATCGGCGAAAAGCCCGGCTCCGGGCAGACCATGAAACTCGCCAACAACCTGTTGTCGGCGACCGCCATGGTGGCCACCTCGGAAGCCGTAGTCATGGGCGTCAAAGCCGGCCTCGATCCCTCCGTGATGGTCGACGTACTCAATTCAGGCTCGGGCATGAACACGGCGAGCCGCGACAAGTTTCCCCGCGCGATCCTGCCGCGCAGCTTCGACTTCGGCTTTGCCACCGGTCTGATGGTCAAGGACGTACGGTTGGCGCTCGAAGAGATGAAGTCGCTCGGATTGTCGATGGAAGTCGCCGAAGCGGTCGGCCGGCTGTGGGAAGTGGTGATCCGCGAAACCGGAGCTGACTCCGACTTCACCTCGGCGATCAAGCCGATCGAAAAAAAGGCCGGCGTGGTGGTCGGCGGTAACAAAAGCGGGATCGCGGGGAAGTGAGATAACCGTCGTCCCCGCGTTCGCGGGGACGACAATTGCTTTTAGAACATCACAACCACGGCGCCGGCCGATCCATCGCAATCAGCGCGTCGACCTCAAGGCGCGAGCGCACCACGGCGTATTGATCGTCCTTGACGAGCACCTCGGGCACCAACGCGCGCGTGTTGTAGGTGCCGGACTGTACCGCGCCATAGGCGCCGGCGGTCATGATGGCCAGAAGATCTCCCGCCTTCGGCTTCGGCAGACTGCGGCCGAGCGCGAGGTAATCACCGGTTTCGCAGACCGGGCCAACCACATCGGCCACGATCGTCTGCGGATTTGGGCCCGCTTCGCGCAGCGGCAGAATATCGTGATGGGCTTCGTAGAGCGTCGGCCGGATCAAGTCGTTCATCGCCGCATCGATAATGACGAAGTTCTTGGCGTCACCATGCTTCACATAGATCACGCGCGACACCAGGATTCCGGCATTGCCGACGATCATCCGGCCGGGCTCGAACATCAGCGTGCAGCCGAGATTATGTGTCACCCGCTTGACCATTGCCGCATAGGCGGACGGCAACGGCGGCGCCGCCTGGTCCATGTGATATGGAATGCCGAGCCCGCCGCCGAAATCGATATGCGAGATGTTGTGGCCGTCGGCGCGGAGCGTCTGTACGAATTCGGCAAGGATGCGAAACGCAGTTTCCATCCGGCTGAGATCGGTGATCTGGCTGCCGATATGCATATCGGCGCCGGTGACGCGAATGCCGGGCAGCTTCGCCGCGCGGGCATAGACCGCACGCGCCTGCGTCAGCGGAATGCCGAACTTGTTTTCGGACTTGCCGGTCGAGATTTTCGCATGCGTGCCGGCATCGACGTCCGGGTTGACGCGAACCGAGATCCGCGCGGTCTTGCCCTGTCCGCTCGCGAGACGCGACAGCAATTCGAGTTCGGGTTCGGATTCGATGTTGATGCAAAGAATATCCGCAGCCAGCGCGGCGCTGAGCTCCGCTTCGGTCTTGCCGATGCCCGAGAAAAGGATTTTCTCCGCCGGGATGCCGGCAGCGAGCGCCCGCTTCAGTTCGCCGCCCGACACCACGTCCGCGCCCGCGCCGAGCTTGGCCAGCGTACGCAGCACGGACTGGTTGGAATTGGCCTTCATGGCGTAACAAATCACGGTCTTCTCGCCGGCAAAGGCCTCGCTGAACACCCGATAGTGACGCTCCAGCGTCGCGGTCGAATAACAATAGAACGGCGTCCCGACCGCGTCGGCGAGTTCCACCAGACTAACCGCCTCGGCGTGGAGCACGCCGTTGCGATAATCGAAGTGATTCATGGGACGCTCAGTTGCTGTTGAGAAGCGGGTCGAGGGCGAATGGCCGTTTTGGGCCTTTGCCGGCGACCGGCAACTGGTCGCTGCCGTAGTTCGGATTGAACAGGCTCGGCTTGCTCGCCTCAGCAGTGGCCGTGGGATCGGGCTGAACAGCCGCAACCGGTTGCTGCCCCGAGGCGGTCGGCGGCAGATCGAGCGGCCCCTTGCGCCCGCAAGCGGAAAGCAAGAGCGCGGCAGTCCCCACCAGGATAAGTGCCCATCGTCGATGGTTCGGGCGGTCGTTCCGAGTCACGTCAAAAATCCCCAATGCGCGGGCCCCACCATACAAAAGTTGATCCGTTCTGGCGAGACCTGCGAGACGCTGAATTTCCGGTAAAGAATTGTAACCTAGTGCCCACTTTCCGAAGTTCGTGCTCCGTTTCAGCACCCACCTTTATGAACTTCGGAAAGTTATGGGCACTAGCAAATCTTTGATTCTAGTGCCGCTTTCTGTTTGAAATTCCTGGATCGAACTCGCCGCTTGTGCTGCAGGAACTTCAAATAGGCGGCACTAGCCCTATTTTCGCTCTTTTTCCAGCCGCTTCAGCCAGGCTTTGGCCTGTGCCGCCACATTCTTTGGCGCTGTGCCGCCGAAGCTCGTCCGGCTTTTCACCGACGCCTCAACCGACAACACCGAAAACGCGTCCTTCGTGATTTTCGGCTCGATCGCCTGCATCGCCTTCAGCGGCAGTTCGTGCAAGGCGACGCCATCGGCGGCGGCCTTCGCAACGATCCGCCCAGTGATGTGATGGGCGTCGCGGAACGGCATTTTCAGCGTCCGCACCAGCCAATCCGCCAGATCCGTGGCGGTGGCGTAGCCGTCACCGGCGGCGGCTTTCATGCGGGCCTCATCCGGCTCGAGATCGAGGACCATTCCGGTCATCGCGCGAATCGCCAGCGATAGCGCGCCGAACGCCTCCATCGCGCCCTGCTTGTCTTCCTGCATGTCCTTTTGATAGGCGAGCGGCAGTCCCTTCATCACGATCAACAACGCGTTGAGCGCGCCGATCACCCGGCCGGTTTTGGCGCGCACGAGTTCAGCGGCATCCGGATTGCGCTTCTGCGGCATGATCGACGAGCCGGTGGTGAACTTGTCGGAAAGCCGCACCAAACCCACCAGCGGCGAAGTCCAGATCACGATCTCTTCGGCAAAGCGCGACAGATGCATTGCGGCAACCGCTGCCGCCGACAGCGTCTCGATGGCGAAATCGCGATCGGACACCGCGTCGAGCGAATTGGCCATCGGCCGGTCGAAGCCGAGCGCTTTCGCCGTCGCTGCGCGGTCGATCGGAAACGAGGTGCCGGCGAGCGCCGCGGCCCCAAGCGGCGACTTGTTGAGACGCTTGCGCGCATCGGCAAAGCGACCGCGATCGCGCGCCGCCATCTCGACATAGGCAAGCAGATGGTGTCCGAAGGTGACGGGCTGGGCGGTCTGCAGATGCGTGAACCCCGGCATCACCGTTGCGGCATGTTCCAGCGCGCGTTGCGCTAACGCCTGCTGGAACATGGCCAGCGCAAAATCGGTCTCGTCGATGGTGTCGCGGACGAACAGGCGGAAGTCGGTTGCGACCTGATCGTTGCGCGAACGCGCGGTGTGCAGCCGCCCGGCGGCGGGCCCGATCAGTTCGCCCAACCGGCTCTCGACATTCATATGGATATCTTCGAGCGCGCGCTTGAAATCGAACGATCCCTTGCTGATTTCTGACAAAATCGTGTCTAGACCCCTGGCGATATTTTTCGCATCGTTTGCCGTGATAATCCCTTGCGCGGACAGCATGGCGGCGTGGGCCTTGGACGCGGCGATGTCCTGGGCGTACATGTGACGATCGACGTCGATGGAGACGTTGATTTCCTCCATGATCGCATCGGGCCGCTCGGTGAACCGGCCGCCCCACATCTTGTTGCTCATGACCAACCGCTCATATCCGTCGCTTTTTGTTGCGGCCGCCGATATTCCGGGCGCAACCGAAGTCCTCCAAATAGCCGCATCTGGAACAGAATGACAAACGATATGCCCGAAAGCCCCTCGCCTGCCCCGGCCCCATTGCGGCGCATCCCCTATGTCATCGGGGCG
This sequence comes from uncultured Alphaproteobacteria bacterium, assembly GCA_963775545.1. Lineage (GTDB taxonomy): Bacteria > Pseudomonadota > Alphaproteobacteria > Rhizobiales > Xanthobacteraceae > Bradyrhizobium. The sequence continues at coordinate 402,767 of CAVZJE010000010.1, read as the reverse complement.
GTGCTGGTCGGGGCCGTGATCGGGTTTGCCGGGGTATACGGGTTCGGCGGGCTCAAGCGCTATGCATCAGGCGATTCCGCCTGCGCCCCTGCCGTGAGCCTTTCGAAAAAGATCGCGCCGCTCGCCCATGGCGAGGTGGCCGCGTTGACCATGGCGACCTCCCCGCTGCGGCTGCCCGACCTGACCTTCCAGGATGCCGATGGCAAGCAGAAGAAGCTCTCGGACTGGCGCGGGCGCACGGTGCTGGTGAACCTCTGGGCGACCTGGTGTGTGCCCTGCCGCCGGGAAATGCCGGCACTGGATCGCCTGCAAGCCAAGCTCGGCGGCAAGGATTTCCAGGTGGTGGCGATCAATATCGATACCCGTGATCCCGAAAAGCCGAGGAACTTCCTCAAGGACGCCAAGCTGACCCGGCTCGATTTCTTTAGCGACAGCAAAGCCGAAGTTTTTCAGGAACTTAAGGCCATAGGCCGGGCGCTGGGTATGCCGACCTCGGTGCTGGTCGACGGCCAAGGCTGCGAGATCGCGACCATCGCCGGACCGGCCGAATGGGACAGCGATGATGCTGTCAAGCTGATCACGGCGGCGACGACGACGACGCCGCGATCGTAGGACGATCCGCTAAAAAGGTACGCTGAAACAGCGGGATAGCGAGCGCACCGTTACGCCTCGTCCGCGACGTTGTTACGCAACAACCCGATCCGGTCGATCTCGACCTCGACCACGTCGCCCGCCTTCATCCACAGAGGCGGGGTGCGGCGGGAGCCGACGCCACCCGGCGTACCCGTCACGATCACGTCGCCCGGTTCGAGCCGCGTGAAGGCCGAGCAGTATTCGATCTGGCGCGGGATATCGAAGATCATCTGGCTGATGGTCGTATCCTGAACCACCTCGCCATTGAGACGGGTTTGCAGCCGCAATGGCCCGAGATCGCCAGCCTCATCGGGTGTGACCATCCAGGGCCCGAACGCGCCGGTATTTGGAAAATTCTTGCCGGGTGTGAACTGATGGGTGTGGCGCTGGTAATCGCGCACGCTGCCTTCGTTGTAACAGGCATAGCCGGCGACGTGGCTGAAGGCGTCCTTGCGCGAGATATAGCGGCCCGGCTTGCCGATGATCAGGGCCAATTCGCCCTCGTAGTCGAGATCGGTCGAGACTTTAGGGCGGACGATGTTGGCGAGATGCCCGGTCTGGCTGTTGGCAAAACGCCCAAACACGGTCGGGTTCTCGACCTCGGTGCGGCCGGTTTCCTTGCGGTGGTTTTCGTAGTTGAGGCCGATGCAGAGGATCTTGTCGGGGTTCGGGATCACCGGCAGCCAGGCGATGATGGCGAGCGGATGCCGCGGAGCCTTGGCCGCAGCTTTCGCCGCTTCGGCCAAGGCGCCTGCCGCAATCGCGGACTTCAGATCGGGAAACTGGCCGCCGAGATCGACCACGTCGTTGCCGTCGATGAGGCCCCAGCCGGTGGCGCCGTTGATCTTGAAACTTGCGAACTTCATCTGTTGTCCTTGGGAATAGCGTGAGGCTGGCTTCTCGCTATCGCAAGCGGCTGCGGCGGGCAATGCCGCCACCGCCTAGAAATCTGCGCAGCAGCCCAGCAAAGGCCGCTTGCCCACATAGGTGCGGGACCGATCGAAACAGGCGCTTAGGGAAAAGGGGGCGTCAGGCCGAAATGTTGATGTTGCCACCAACCCCGGAGCCAACGTTGGCGAGCGACGGCGACGTCCCTGCCCCCAATAAAGTGAGGACGGAGGATTTCTCGGCGTCGATGTTTGATTTCAGGACCGTCGTCGCGATCTGCGACTGTAGCTTGCCCGACTGCGCGGCAAGAGCCGCCATCACCAAACTCATATCCATCAGCTCATCCCCAACGCCCGCTAAACTATCCCGGAGGCGTTAACGAATGCTGGATATTGCGCTGGGCAAGACCCGAGTTAGCGCGTCGGGATCGGCTTGTCGCCGCGGTAGTCGTAGAAACCGCGCTGGGTTTTGCGCCCCAACCAGCCGGCCTCGACGTACTTCACGAGCAGCGGACACGGCCGGTATTTGGAGTCGGCCAGGCCCTCGTGCAGCACCTGCATGATCGACAGGCAGGTATCCAGACCGATGAAATCGGCGAGTTCCAGTGGTCCCATCGGATGATGGGCGCCAAGCTTCATGGCCGCATCGATCGCCTCGACGTTCCCGACGCCTTCATAGAGCGTATAGATCGCCTCGTTGATCATCGGCAGCAGGATGCGGTTGACGATGAAGGCGGGGAAATCCTCCGACACCGCGATGTGCTTGCCGAGCTTGGCCACGAATTCCTTGGCCGCCTCGAAGGTCGTATCGTCGGTGGCAATGCCTCGGATCAACTCGACCAGTTCCATCAGCGGCACCGGATTCATGAAATGAATGCCGATGAACCGTTCGGGGCGGTCGGTCGAGGCAGCGAGCCGGGTGATCGAGATCGATGAGGTATTGGAGGCGACGATCGCGCTCGGTTTCAGCAGCGCGCATACCTCGTGGAAGATCTTGCGCTTGACCTCTTCCTTTTCGACCGCGGTCTCGATCACCAGATCGCAGTCGGCGAGCCCGTCCATGGTTTCGGCGAGCGCAATCCGCCCCACGGCCTGCTTGCGGGCGTCTTCGGTGATGACCTTTTTGGAGACCTGACGCGACAGGTTGCCGTTGATGGTTGCCATGCCCGACTTCAGTCGTTCGGCCGAGATATCGTTGAGCACTACGCCGAAGCCGGCCAAAGCCGCGACATGCGCGATGCCGTTGCCCATCTGCCCCGAACCGATCACGCCTACTTTTTTAATCATGACCGCCATCTTGTCATCTTGCGCATCTACTTTCCGAGCTTGCCGAGCGCCTCGGTCAGTTCCGGGACTACCTGATACAGATCAGCAACCAGGCCGTAATCGGCAACCTGGAAGATCGGCGCATCCTCGTCCTTGTTGATCGCCACGATCACCTTGGAATCCTTCATGCCAGCGAGATGCTGGATTGCGCCTGAAATGCCGATCGCGACATAAAGCTCCGGCGCCACCACCTTGCCGGTCTGGCCGACCTGCCAGTCGTTCGGCGCATAGCCGGCATCGACCGCGGCGCGCGAGGCGCCGACGGCCGCTCCCAGCTTGTCGGCGAGCGGCTCGATATATTTGGCGAAATTCTCCCGGCTTTGCATCGCCCGGCCGCCGGACACGATGATCTTGGCCGATGTCAGCTCGGGGCGGTCGCTCTTGGCGACTTCCTCGCCGACGAAGCTGGAAAGGCCGGGATCGGCCACCGCCGCCGCATTTTCGACCGCCGCGCTGCCGCCGTCACCGGTGGCGGCAAAGGTCGAGGTCCGCACTGTGATGACCTTCTTGGCGTCCTTTGACTTGACGGTCTGAATGGCGTTGCCGGCATAGATCGGCCGCTCGAACGTATCGGGCGCCACTACCTTGATGATTTCCGACACCTGCATCACGTCGAGCAGCGCGGCAACGCGGGGCATCACGTTCTTGAAGCGCGAGGTCGCCGGCGCGACGAACGCGTCATAACCTCCAGCAAGTCCGACAATCAGGGCCGCCAACGGCTCGGCCAGATCGTGCGCATAGGCGGCATTGTCGGCAAGCAGGACCTTCTTGACGCCGGAAAGCTTTGCCGCTGCCTCTGCCGCTGCCTTGGCGTTTTCGCCTGCCACCAGCACATGCACGTCGCCGCCGAGTGCTGTGGCCGCCGTCAGCGCCTTGTGGGTCGCATCTTTGATCGAAGCGTTGTCGTGTTCGGCGATCAGAAGCGTAGTCATTACAGAACTCCCGCTTCGTTCTTGAGCTTCGATACCAGCTCAGTGACGTCCTTGACCTTGACGCCGCCCTTGCGGCCCGGCGGTTCGGACGTCTTGAGAATTTCGAGATGCGGCGTCACATCGACACCGTAATCCGACGCGCTCTTGTCAGCGATCGGCTTCTTCTTGGCCTTCATGATGTTCGGCAAGCTCGCGTAACGCGGCTCGTTCAACCGCAGATCGGTAGTTACGATGGCCGGCCCCTTGAGTTTCACGGTTTGCAAGCCGCCGTCGACCTCGCGCGTTACCTTGAAATCGGAACCGTCGACCTCGAGCTTGGAAGCAAAGGTCGCCTGAGACCAGCCAAGAAGGGCCGCCAGCATCTGTCCGGTCTGGTTGCTATCGTCGTCGATTGCCTGTTTGCCGAGAATCACAAGCCCCGGCTTCTCTTCGTCGGCCACCGCCTTGAGGATCTTGGCCACCGCCAGCGGCTCGACGTTACCCTCCGCCTTGACGAGGATGCCGCGGTCGGCGCCCATGGCAAGACCGGTCCGGATGGTCTCGGCTGCCTGAGCCGGCCCGATCGAAACCACCACGACTTCGGTTGCCTTGCCGGCCTCTTTCAGGCGCAAGGCCTCCTCCACGGCGATCTCGTCGAACGGGTTCATCGACATCTTCACATTGGACAGCTCAACGCCGGTCCCATCGCTCTTGACGCGGACTTTGACGTTGTAATCGACCACCCGTTTGACCGGTACCAGGACCTTCATCGACCCTCTTTCGCTGGAACATCAAGGTTCAAATAGCTTGCGCGGAACCTAAAGCGCCGGCCCATCCCGGTCAACGCTAGTGGAGTGGATTTGACCCGAATGAGCCCCGCCTAGCGGTTCTGCCCCGGCACCCACAATACATCCCCGGCGCCGTTGTGATTGGCCGTGCGGCTGGCGATGAACAGGAAGTCCGACAACCGGTTCATGTACTGAATGGCCGCTTCACCCACCGGTTCGGCCGGCTGGGCCGCCAGTTCCACCATGATCCGTTCCGCCCTGCGGCAGACGGTGCGCGCCAGATGCAGGTAGGCGGCGGCCGGCGTGCCGCCGGGCAGCACGAAGGAGTTCAGAGGCTGAAGGTCTGCGTTCAGGCGGTCGATGTCGCGCTCGAGGCGTTCGACCTGGCTTGCGAGAACGCGCAGGCGCTCCGCCTTGCCTTCGCGTTGGGGCACGGCGAGGTCAGCGCCAAGATCGAACAGGTCATTTTGAATCAGTCCCAGCATCGCATCGAGCCCGGGCGCCTCGGCGAGATGAAGCCGGACGACGCCGATGGCCGCATTGGTCTCGTCGACGGTACCGTAGGCTGCGATCCGCAGATCGTATTTCGGGCGGCGTTCGCCGCTGCCGAGCGCCGTGGTGCCGTCATCGCCGGTCCGCGTATAGATACGGTTGAGGACGACCATGCCTTCTCTCCTCCAGTGTGGCGGTTCAGAAGTCCGCATCGTATGTGCCGCATGTTGGTCATGCGGACTTCTGAACCAAAGCCACACTAGATCAATAGTTTGCTAGTGTCCTTTCGATTCCGAAGTTCGAAACGTGGCTCCGCAAAAATGCTACGAACTTCGGAATCGGGACACTAGTGCGGCGAATTTGAAGCTCCCTATCAGTTTCGCCGCGGGCTTGCGAACCTCGAAATCGGAGCTCTAGTGACTCGTCACCCAGACGGTAAGCATGATGACGACGATGGCGACGAACTGAAGCAAAACCCGCAACTGCATCAGTTTCTGGGAGCGGTTCGGAGAGCCGCCCCGCATCATGTTGAGAAGACCGAGCAGCAACACCACCGCAACCGCGGCCACCGCAATGGGAACAATGAACGTACCGAGGAACGAAGCCATCTAGTGGTCCGATTCTAACTTCGCTTCCGAATTAGCGGCGAGGCGGGTTGCGAATGGCACATCCACTCCACTAGCGTACATAACACCACCCCGGCCGATCCGCCATTGCCGCCTCACGTCGGACGATCTGGCTTTTAGCCGAATAATATCAGAAGGTAGTTGCATCACTTCTTCACACAGGGTCCGCCGTGCGGCTGATTCGCTACATCTTTCACGTCTGCATCGATGCGTTCTACACGTTTCTGGCCGATGACGGCTGGGCGATCGCCAGCCATATCGCGCTGTCGACCTTGATGGCGCTGTTTCCGTTCCTGATCGTGCTGACGTCGCTTGCGGGCTTCTTCGGCTCCAAGGAGCTCGCCGATCAGGCCGCGGGCCTTTTGCTCCAGGTCTGGCCGAGGCAGGTCGCCAATTCGTTGTCAGGTGAAATCCACGATGTCCTGACCACGACCCGGGGCGACATCCTGACCATCGGTGCGGTGCTCGCGGTTTATTTCGCCTCCAACGGCGTCGAAGCGCTGCGGGTCGCGCTCAACCGCGCCTATGCCGTGATCGAACCGCGCCGGTGGTATTGGCTGCGACTGGAGTCGATCGGATATACGCTCGTCGCCGCGTTCACTTCGCTGGCGATGGCGTTCCTGATCGTGCTTGGCCCCTTGATGCTTGAAGCTGCCCGGCGCCACATTCCGATCATCGTCGAAACCAACGAAAATCTCCTCAACATCGCCCGCTACAGCGTCACGATTCTGGCGCTCGTGGTCGCGCTGTTCGTCCTGCATGCGTGGCTTCCGGCCGGACGCCGAGGCTTCTTGCAGATCCTGCCAGGCATCATCTTCACTTTGGCCGCTTCGATGATATCGGGCACCGTGTTCGGACAATATCTGGCGCGTTTCGCCAATAACTATGTGACGATGTATGCCGGACTTGCGTCAGTCATCATTGCGCTGGTGTTTTTGTATTTTATCGCCGCGATATTCGTTTATGGCGGCGAGCTTAACGCCGCGATCATCAAGTCGCGCCTGCCGCACGGCGTGTCACTTCAAGCAGCGCAGTCGCTAAGGCCCTCGGAGACACAGGCTTGACCAGGAAGGCGTCGGCGCCCGCCTCGCGCGCCGCGGTCTCATCGTCGCTGCGGCCCGAGACGCCGATGATCGCGATGCCGCCCGACGGCGGACCGAGCGTGCGGATCCGCCGGATCGCCTCGATGCCGCCGATCCCTGGAAGCACCATGTCCATCAGCACCGCATCGAAATCGCCTTGCATGATGCGTTCCAGCGCGTCCTCACCCCGGCCAATGAACTCCGCCTGATGGCCGAGCTCGGTCAAGACCGCATTCAGCACGACGCGGCCGAACGGATTGTCCTCGACGCTGAGCACGCGCAGGCCCCGTGCCTGATCCTGCAGGTGGTCTGCGTCCGGACCTGCCGGCGCGGCCTCGGCACGGGTGAGTGAAACCGTCAGCGTGAAGGTGGTCCCGCCGCCTCGCCGCGGGGTCACGACGATATCGCCGCCCATGGCGCGCGCGAGCTGCTTGACCGACGACAGCCCGAGACCGGCGCCGCCAAAGCGGGCGGCAATCCTGACATTGGCCTGCGAGAAGGGACGAAACAGCCGCTTGATCTCCTTTAACGTGAGGCCGACGCCGCTGTCGGAGATTGCAAAGGCGACACTGAGTCTGTCTTTCACGTCGCGCGTCGGCCGCACGGCGAGCGCAACGCCGCCTTCTTCGGTGAATTTGGTGGCGTTATCGATCAGGTTTTCCAGCGCCGCCCGCAGGCGAACGGGGTCGCCGATCACGAAGGCGGGAAGTTTTTCCGAAATCTCGACCCGCGACTGCAAGCCCTTGGCCGTCGCCCGGCCGGCGAGCGAATCGCCGGCGTTGTGGGCGAGCGTACGCAAATTGAAAAAATCCTGCCGGACGCCAAGGCCGGAACGCCCGCTTCTGGCGGCATCGACAAACAGCGTCGCCAGGCTCGCCAGGTGTTCCGCGCTGGCCTTGATGGTGTCGACCCAGCGGCGCTCCCGCTCACCGAGGTCGGACGTCGCCAGGAGATCGCTGATCGCGAGAATGCCGGTCAACGGCGTGCGGACCTCGTGGCCGAAGGTGGCGAGCGCCGTCTCGACGATGCCGGGAGCCGCGGTCCTGCCGGCCGTCTTGGTGACGGCCTTGCGCGGCGTGCCAACTGCCACACCGGCCTTACGCTTTTTCGGCCGAGCCTTTTTCAACTGCCGTTGACTGCGCCGTGGACGCGAATTCGACGCCATGATTCCCCCAATCCTGGCCGACGCCACCATGGCACGGTCAGGCATCTGGAGTCACGCCGAAGCGGAAATCTTGCCGCGAGCAGAATATCGGCAGTGGATAGCTCTTAAGCCAGACCGACGCGCCGACGAATTTCCGCCGGAGTCGCGCCTCCAGCCCTTAATTCCCGCAAGCCGGTGGCTTCAGTTGATTTCGACAGTTTTTGCCCGGCGGCATCCCGAACGAGCCGGTGATGCCGATAGACCGGAGACGGCAACCCAAGAAGCTGTTGCAACAACCGGTGTACACTCGTCGACCAGAACAGGTCCTGCCCCCGCACCACGTCCGTGACGCCTTGCAGCGCATCGTCGACGACCACCGCAAGGTGATAACTGGTAGGCGTTTCCTTGCGCGCAATGATGACGTCCCCCCACGCCTCGGGCCGGGCGGCAGCCATCCCGCTCTCGCCTTGCGGGCCCTCGCCGCATTCGCGCCAGTTCAGTTCGCCGGCGCGCGCGCAGGCCGCGGCCATATCGAGCCGCAGCGCATAGGGCGTACCCGATCGAAGCAGCCGCTCGCGCTCCCCCGAGCCAAGCGCGCGCGCCGTGCCGGGATAGAGCGGCGCGCCGTCGGGATCGCGCGGCCATGGCGCCTCGGCTTCATTCTGCTTGATGAGGCCGGCAATTTCGGCGCGGCTCTCGAAGGCGGGATAAATGAGCCCGAGTGCCATCAGCTTCTCGAGCGCCGCGCGATATTCCGCAAAATGCTCCGACTGACGGCGCACCGGTTTTTCCCAGGAAAGGCCGAGCCAAGTGAGGTCCTGATCGATCGCCTCCTCGAATTCCACCCGGCAGCGGGTGGAATCGATATCCTCGATGCGCAACAGGAAACGGCCGCCGGATTCGCGCGCCAGATCGGAATTTAGCATCGCCGAAAACGCGTGACCGAGATGCAGGTAACCGTTCGGAGACGGCGCAAAGCGGAAAACGGGTGGCGGCATTGAATTCTTACCCTTGTCATTGCCGGGCACAGTAGTCTGCTTTGCGCAGACTACGTAAACTTGTCTGCGCTCCCGGCAATCCATCCCTTATGAGTATCTTTTACGATATGAGATGGATGCGCCGGTCATAGGCGAGCGGAAGCGACGCCGTTCTTCGAACGGCTATGCCCGCGCATGACGACCTCAGCAAGCTGATTCATCGCAATGACCCTCCACCTCAACAGCCAGGCCGATCTCGAAGAAGCAATTCGCACGCTTCTGAACCAGGACCCGCGGCTGCAACCCGTCTTCGAGGTCGCCGGCATGCCGGCGCTGCGGCGGCGCGAGCCCGGATTTCAGGGGCTGGCGCATATCGTTTGCGGACAGCAGCTTTCGACCGCAAGTGCCGCCGCGATCTGGGGGCGGCTCACCGCCGCGTTCGACCCTTTTCATCATGATGCGCTCCGCCGCGCGCGCGCCGATCGCTTAGGCCGGCTCGGCCTGTCCGCGGCCAAGATCAAGACCCTGAAGAATCTGGCGCGCGAGATCGCCGCTGAACGGGTCAATCTGGACGTGCTCGCCCACGAGGATGCCGACGCCGCGCATCACACCCTTGTTTCGCTGCACGGCATTGGGCCCTGGACGGCTGACGTGTATCTTTTGTTTTGCCTCGGCCATGGCGATGCCTGGCCGGCCGGCGACCTCGCAGTGCAGGAGGCGGTGAAAATCGGGCTTGGGCTGAAGACGCGCCCCACCGCAAAGGAGATGGCGCCTCTCGCGGAACCCTGGCGTCCGATGCGGGGCGCCGCGGCGCATCTGTGGTGGTCGTATTACCGCGCGATCAAGAAACGCGAGGGCGTGATCGCGGGCACGGACAAGAAGAGCGCTGCATCAAAAAATATCCCGGTTGCAAAACGCTCATAGCGAGGCAGCTTTCTGCCCGCTCTCAATCGGTATAGCCTCCTGAAGGGCGCGCCGCCCAGCGAGGCCATCGCATGCTCGATCGAACAGAGGATATTTCGATAGCTGCCGAAAGCTGGCTGGCGGAATTCGAACGCGCGCTCGAACATCCCGACAGCCATACGCTTCGGCCGCTCTTTCATCCCGATAGCTTCTGGCGCGACGTGCTGGCGCTAAGCTGGAATTTGCAAACGCTCAATGGCGCCGATGCGATCCTGAACGAGCTTCCCGTTCTGGCCGGTCGCACCGCGCCCTCCGGCTTCAAGATCGACGTCGAACGCGCACCGCCGCGCCGCGTGAAGCGCGCCGGCACCGACACGATCGAGGCGATCTTCAAATTCGAAACCATTCAAGGCCGCGGCCACGGCATCATCAGGCTCATTCCCGATACCCATGACGGCCATACGCTCAAGGCCTGGACGCTCTTCACTGCGCTCGAGGAATTAAAGGGGTTTGAGGAGACGATCGGATCGGCGCGACCGCGCGGCCAGTCCTATTCGCGCGACTTTCGCGGGCCGAACTGGCTCGACCAGCGCGAGGCGTCCGCCGCCTATGCCGACCGCGATCCGACCGTGCTCGTGGTCGGCGGCGGACAGGCCGGGCTTTCGATTGCCGCGCGCTGCAAGCAACTCTCCATCGACACGCTGATCGTCGATCGGGGGAGCCGCGTCGGCGACAACTGGCGCAAGCGCTACCATGCGCTGACCTTGCACAATCAGGTTCAGGTCAACCACCTGCCCTATATGCCGTTCCCGCCGAACTGGCCGACCTATATCCCCAAGGACAAGCTCGCCAATTGGTTCGAATCCTATGTCGATGCCATGGAGCTGAACTTCTGGACCTCAACTTCCTTCGAGCGTGGCAGCTACGACGCTGCCAACCAACGCTGGACGGTCGTGCTGCACTGTCGCGACGGCAGCGAGCGCATCATGCATCCGCGGCATGTGGTGATGGCGACCGGCGTCAGCGGCATCGCGAACCGTCCGGATATTCCGACGCTGAAACACTTCGCCGGGACCGTGCTGCATTCCAGCGGGTATCACGACGGCGAGGCCTGGAAAGACAAGAACGCCATCGTGATCGGCACCGGCAATAGCGGCCACGATATCGCGCAGGATCTTTATTCGAGCGGCGCCAGGGTGACGCTGGTTCAGCGGAGCTCGACCCTGATCACCAACATCGAACCATCGGCGCAACTCGCGTACGCGACCTACAACGAAGGCACGCTGGAGGATAACGACCTGATCGCAGCCTCGATGCCGCTGCGGCTGGCGAAGAAAACCCATCAGATGATCACCGAGCAATCCAAACAATTCGACAAGGAATTGCTCGACGGCCTCACGCAAGTTGGTTTCAAGCTCGATTATGGCGAGGACGACACCGGCTGGCAGTTCAAATATCTCACCCGCGGCGGCGGCTACTATTTCAACGTCGGCTGCTCGGATCTCGTCGCCCGGCAGGAAATCGCACTTCGGCAATTTTCGGATATCGAAACCTTCGTGCCTGGGGGCGCGCGGATGAAGAATGGCGAAGTGCTTGAAGCCAGCCTGATCGTGCTCGCGACCGGCTACAAGCCGCAGGAAGCTCTGGTGCGCCAATTGTTCGGTGAGGAAATCGCCGCCCGCGTCGGCCCGATCTGGGGATTCGGCGACGAGCAGGAACTACGCAACATGTATACGCGCACCGGCCAGGACGGTCTCTGGTTTATCGCCGGCAGCCTCGCGCAATGCCGTATCAACTCGAAATTCTTAAGTCTGCAAATCAAGGCGATCGAGGAAGGGCTTTTGCGGCGCACGCAAGCGTGACGTCATTCCATCTTGATGTTGGACGCCTTGATGACCGGCCACCAGCGTTCCGCCTCGACCTTCTGAAACACCCGCAAGGCTTCCGGCGACTGCCGGTCGCGCGGCGAGATCTGGATGCCAAGGTCGTCAAACCGCTTTCGCACCGTGGGATCGGCGAGAACCTCACGCAAGGTGACATTGAGTTTCTCGACAATGTCCTTGGGCGTATCCTTCGGCACCCAAAGCCCGTACCAGAGCGAGGCCGTGAAACCCGGCAGGCCGGCTTCCTCGACGGTTGGAATATTGGGCGATGACCGCAGCCGCGCCTTGCCGGTGACTGCGATCGGCTTGATGCTGTCGGTTGCGATCAGCGACTTGAAATTGGACGACGGCTCCATCATGAAATCGATCTGGCCGGCCAGCAGATCCTGCATCGCCGGCGCATTGCCACGATAGGGCACGAACTGAAATTTCGTCGAGGTCGCCTTCTGGAATGCGATGCCGGCAAGATGCCCGGTCGCGCCGACACCGGCGATGCCCACCGAGACCTTGTCGGGATTGGCCTTGAGATAGGCAATCAGTCCCTTGAGGTCGTTGGCGGGAAAATCCTTCCGTGCCGCGAGCAGCAGCGGCTCGCTGCCGATATAGATGATCGGCTCGAGATCCCTCAACAAATCGAACGGCAGCGTATAAAGGCCGCCGGTAAGCATATGCGTGGTCGAGGTGCCGATGGAGAGCGTATAGCCATCGGCCGGCGATCGAACCGCGCGGCCGACGCCGATCGTGCCGGCTGCGCCGCCCACATTCTCGATGATGATCGGCTGGCCGAGACGCTCCCGCATGTTTTCCGCGAGAAACCGCGCCAGCGTGTCGGTCGCGCCGCCGGCCGGAAATGGCACGATCATGGTGATGGGCCGGATCGGATAGGGTTGCGCCGCAAGTCCTCCGACCCATCCAAAAGCGATGATGGCAACGGCCATCGATGCGAGCCATCGACGAGAGAATAAATCAGACATCGCCAACCACCTCGCGCCGTCGCCGTTCGGATTCTTCGGCATAGCGCCGCATCGCATGTGCCTCGGTCAGAATTCCGATCGGCCGCTGATCGCCGCTTTCAACCACGGTAAGCGATTCAGCCTCCGTCACGTCGAAGGCCGCAATCGCCTCGCGAATATTCATGCCGGGATGCAGCACGACGCGGGGATAATGCAGGATGCTGTTCAGGTCCTTTTTCGCATCGATATCTGCGCCGTGCGCATCCGACACAAACACCATTCCGGCATAGTGGCCGGCATCGTCGACCGCGACCACTTGGGTCTTCGACCCCGGCGGGAATTTCGTGCGAAATTCGGCGATCGAGGTCGCGGCATTGACGGTCAGCACGTCCGGCCGCATCATCCGGCGCACCGTGAGATCGCGGATCCAACCGATGTCGGCAGCACTGCGGATCGTTTCGCCGCGCAGGTGCAATCGCCAGGTGGCGAAAGAATAGCCGAACAGCTCGCGCGTGATCTGGGTCGAGATGATGACCGCGACCAGCACGGCCGTGGTCAGCCAAAGGTCTCCGGTCGATTCCAGCGCGATGAAGGTCATCGTCAGCGGGCCGCCGATGACGGAAGCCGACAGCGCGCTCATGCCGATGATGGCGTAGATGTTGGATTCAAGGCGCAGGCCCGGCCAGATGCCGTCAAAGCCTTCCGCGAACAGACGGCCACCGATCGCGCCGAGAAAAAGCGTCGCGAAAAACAAGCCGCCGCGAAAGCCCGAGCCAAGCGATATCATTGACGCCGTCGTCTTCAGCACGAACACCATGCCGATGAACGCCAGCGGCATGGTGACGATGCCGTTGAAGTGCAGGGCGCCATGCCCGGACGACAGCACCTGCGGCGTCTGCAACGCCAGCAGTCCCACCGCGAGGCCGCCCAGCGCGGGACGCAGCGGCGACCAGGGGACGATTTTCGACAACAACGATTCACAAAGCCCGGCGCCGCGCATGATTGCGATCCCGAACAGCGCGGCGAAAACGCCGAGCAGCGCTGCTACAGCAAGATCGCGTCCCAGGACAACGCCGACCATGGGGCCGGCACCGATGCCAAGCGACAGCGGCGCAAAGGCATGGGCGACGAAATAGCCGACGACGGAGGCCACGCCCACCGGCGTCAGGCTCGCCGGCGTATAGCCGCCGATCACGAGCTCGAAGGCGTAGAACGCCCCAGCCAGCGGCGCGCTGAAGGCGCCCGCGATCGCAGCCGCCGTGCCGCATCCCACCATCAAGCGCTGATCGGCGCGGCGCAGATGAAATCCGCGGCCGAGCGAGGCGCCGAGGCCGCTCGAAAGCTGGGTGTATCCGGCTTCAAGCCCGACCGATGCGCCGACTCCGCTGGACCAGACCGTTTCCAGCGCCACGATCAAGCTGCCGCGAAACGACATGCGCCCGCCATGCAGGGCATTGGCCTCGATCGGGTCGATTTCGCGCGCTGGCCGAACGCGCAACAGCAGCAGAAAAGCTATTCCCAAGAGAAACCCGCCGAGGCTGGGAACCAGAAGCGCGCGCCAGGGATCGATCGAGACCTGGCTGGAAAGGCGATCTCCAGAACTGAGGTTGAAGAGCACGGCGTGAAGCAGGTTCACCGCCCCGCTCATGGCCGCCACCACTAACCCGGCGATCACTCCGACCACCGCCGCCAGGATCACCAGGCTCGTCTCGTGCGCCCGGACGAAGGCCCGGAGCCGCGGAGGCGCCTCGAGATATGGAGACTTGGTGATCATTTTGCCGTGTCCATATACGCGGCGTGACATACCGCCCGCTTCATTTAGCGGTCTTCTGGCGGCCTTGTAGCGGTCTTGGCGGCGCCCTCGCAATCGGCAGCCAGCAGGACGCCGGGGCAGATAAGCCCGCCTATGCTCTTCACAATCCCGTCACGCTGCATGTAGTATGTCAACTCATGCTGCTTCGGTAGCGATATGGAGGCCGGGAGCGTTACTTGAACGCACATGTCTCGCAAGGCGGTTGGCCGGTACTGGTGCTGAACGCGGATTTCCGGCCGCTGAGCTATTACCCGCTGTCGCTGTGGTCCTGGCAGGACGCGATCAAGGCGGTGTTTCTCGACCGTGTTAACATCGTCGAGCATTACGACCGCGCGGTGCGAAGCCCGAGCTTCGAGATCCAGCTACCGAGCGTGGTGTCGCTGAAGTCTTTCGTCAAGCCGAGCACGCATCCCGCCTTCACCCGATTCAATGTGTTCCTGCGCGATCGCTTCATCTGCCAGTATTGTTCGGCCAACGATGATCTCACCTTCGATCACATCATTCCTCGCAGCAAAGGCGGCCAGACCACTTGGGAAAATGTGGTCGCTGCGTGCTCGCCGTGCAATCTGCGCAAGGGCAACCTGACGCCGCAGCAGTCGCGGATGTTTCCGAGACAGCAACCGTTCGCACCGACGGTGCATCAGCTTCACCGCAACGGGCGTCTGTTCCCGCCGAACTATCTGCACGATAGCTGGCTCGACTATCTCTATTGGGACACCGAGCTCGATCCGTAGAGCGCGAGTTCATACGGCGCGCACGCGACCCGTCGACGACAATCGCTTGACGAGAGCAAGGCCATCTGAAAATTCAGGGTCGCCCACAAATGAATTCGGCGCGGAAGCGATAAGCCCCGCGCCGAGATAACCGTTTCAAGCCTAAAGAGATGCGATCAGAACAAGCCAGCGCTGATATCGAGGCCGTTCGCCGCCAGGCAGGCAGTCACGACCGCAGCCAGGCCGCACACCACCGCCATCGCAGTGATGAAGAGGTTGCTGGGAGCCGGAACGGCTTCGGCAGAGATATTCGTCACAGTATCCATTTTTGTCCCCTGATAAAAAAATGACGTGAAAACTCCGGGGCGCAGGCTAGTTGTGAACTCTTTATGCAACCTTGCGGTACATCGTTAATGGCTGGAAAGCTTAACAAGGAGATACGTCAGGCTGGCGCGCCAATTGCTGTTTAGGCGGGACGCGTGCGAAAGCCGGTGCAGACTGCAATGCAAGCCGGATCAAGGCCTTTCGCGAAGAAAATTTGCGGCATAAGATTGAGTTAATTCTTCGCAGGCTCCCGGTCGCCAACTCGGCGGAGCAGCGGATGCCGTCTGGATCGAGCCGTGAATTTGACATTCGGCGTCAAATTCGCCGCGAGTCCTCAAGGAGATTCTCCATGCCCGCCCTCACTGAATGGAAGGTGCCGCCGGCAAACCAGCCTCGTATCGGCGATTATGGCTTCGATCTCGATCGCGCTCTCGCCTCGGTGGTTGGGCTGCATTCGATCATTCCGTCCGACGCTTTCACTGCCGATACGCTAGGCACCGAGCGTGCCGGCAACGGCGTCATTATCGATGACGGCCTGGTGCTGACCATCGGTTATCTCATCACCGAGGCTGAGGCCGTCTGGCTGCATGTCGGCGACGGACGCGTGGTGCAGGGTCACGCGCTTGGATTTGATTCCGTGACCGGCTTCGGCCTCGTGCAAGCGCTCGGCCACCTCGATCTCGATCCCTTGCCGATCGGCTCGTCGAACCCTGCCAAAGTCGGCGATCGCGTGGTGATGGGCGGCGTCGGCGGGCGTACGCGGTCGGTCGCAAGCCAGATCGCCGCCAAACAGGAATTTGCCGGCTACTGGGAATACATGCTGGACGAGGCGATCTTCACTCACCCGGCCCATCCCAATTGGGGTGGTGCCGGCTTGATTTCCGACCGCGGTGAGCTGATCGGCATCGGCTCGCTTCAGCTTGAGCGCGAGCGGGAGGGCAAGCCCGAGCATGTCAACATGGTCGTGCCGATCGATCTCTTGAAGCCGGTGCTGGAAGACTTGCGCAAGTTCGGCCGCGTCAACAAGCCGGCGCGCCCGTGGCTTGGGATGTACACAACCGAGGTCGACGATCGCGTCGTCATCGTCGGCGTCTCCGCGAAGGGACCGGCCGCGCGCGCCGAACTCAAGGCCAGCGACGTGATCCTCGCCATCAACGGCGAGAAAATCACGAGCCAGGCGGGCTTCTACCGCAAGCTCTGGGCGCTTGGGCCGGCCGGCGTGGACGTCCCGCTGACGGTGCACCATGAAGGCGTTACCTTCGATGTCGTGCTGGCCTCGACCGACCGCGCGCGGCTGTTGAAGGCGCCGCGCCTGCACTAGCGGCCGGCGTCCATGAGCGAGGCCGTAATCGACGACGTCGTCGCGGTGTTGCCGCCGCTCCTGCAATCGCTGGAGACGCTCGGCTTCATCTCGCGCCATTTTCACCCGCCCTCCTTCGATCGCGTGATGGAAGCCGCCGGCCAACCCGACGAAGAGCTGGCAGCCGTACGCCCTCGGCTTGCCAATTGGCCTGCGGAATTTGCCGACCTGCAGCGTTCACTTGAGACTGCAAGCGATGCGGCACTCACGGCCTATGCGGGGCTGCGTGCGGTACAGGCCGGGCGCGAAGATCTCACCATGGCATTTCGTGCGCTACGTCAGTTGCCGCGGGCGCAAGAGGCGCTCTATCCGCTCGTGGCAAAATTCCCGCCGGTGAGCAGTTTTTTCCTCAATCCCGAATGTTGCGAAGACGACGATCTGTTGGCGCGTCTGGCCGTCCCAGCAAGCAAAGACACCGGCATCATTCACGATCATAACGAACCGAGGAGCCGCGGCGGCTTTTCGCTCTACGTGCCGGAATATTACACGCCGGATCGCGCCTGGCCGCTGGTGATGGCGCTACATGGCGGTAGCGGCAATGGTCGCGGCTTCCTGTGGCGCTGGCTGCGCGATGCCCGCAGCTTAGGCGCGATCCTGGTCACGCCAACGGCCGTGGGAAGCACCTGGGCGCTGATGGGCGAAGACGCAGATACCGCGAATCTCGTCCGCATTCTCGATTCCGTGCGCAGCCGCTTCAACATCGATCCTCAAAAATTACTGCTGACGGGGATGAGTGACGGCGGCACGTTCAGCTATGTCACCGGGCTCGAGCGCGTCTCGCCCTTCACCCACCTTGCCCCGGTCGCGGCGACATTTCATCCGTTGATGGCCGAGATGGCCGACGCCGAGCGATTGCGGGGCCTGCCGATCCATATCGTGCATGGCGCGCTCGACTGGATGTTTCCGGTGCAGACGGCGCGGCAAACCCGCGACGTGCTGACGGCGGCCGGCGCCGACGTCACCTACCGTGAAATCGACAATCTCAGCCATAGCTATCCGAGCGAAATGAACGCGCCGATCCTCAAATGGCTCGGCGGCGGCAATCGATAAGACTTATACCAGGCCACCATTGGCGCGCAGGACCTGGCCGTTGATCCATCCGCCGTCGGGGCCTGCGAGAAAGGAAACGACGGCGGCGATATCTTCCGGCGTACCAAGCCGCTCCAACGGCGGCATCTTCGCCATGCGCTCGACCAACTCGGGAGATTTGCCGGCGAGAAAAAGCTCGGTCGAGACCGGGCCCGGCGCCACCGCATTGACCGTGATGTGACGGCCGCGCAATTCCTTCGAAAGGATGGCGGTCATCGTCTCCACCGCGGCCTTGGTCGCGGTATAGACGCTGTAGGTCTCGAGCTTGGTGCCGACGACGCTGGTGGAGAAATTGATGATGCGACCGCCGTCGCGCAGGCGCCTCGCCGCCTCCCGCATCCCGTTAAAGCTGCCTTTGAGATTGATCGCGATCTGTTGGTCGAACGCAGCGTCATCGCAGTCGGCAACTTTCGCAAGCTTCATGATGCCGGCATTGTTGACGAGCACGTCGATCCCGCCGAATGCCTTTTCGGTCGCCTCAAACATATCGCGCACAGCGACGGCATCGCTGACGTCGGCCTTGACGGCAAGCGCCCGCCCGCCTTTGGATTCGATCGCGCGAACGAGTTCCTCGGCGGGTCCGCCACTTGCCGCATAGTTGACAACGACCGCAAAGCCGTCGGCGGCCAGGCGCCCGGCCACGGCTGCGCCGATGCCGCGCGATGCGCCCGTCACAATGGCGACCTTGCTGTTTTTGTCGGTCATTTTGTCTCCTGTTCCGATGAAGCGCGCCCGAAGAGCAGTCTATGCCCGCGCAGGGAACCATTTCTCACCCGCGTGCGTTGTCGCGCCGCCATTGGAGAATAAGCAATGCAAGTTATCCTGGGAATGATCTTGGGCGCAGTGCTGCTCGTTGCCGGCGTCTATGTCTTTGACTCGCAATCGACCTCGACGGTGGCTAACGGCCAGAATGCCGCCACCAACCGAACCCTTGTGAATTGGGACGTCGCATCAGCCGATTGGCACGCGTTGACGGTGCGAGCTCATGCGGACTGGATCCGCTTGTCGTCGCGATAATGACGCCGCGCTACGCGGGCCTAAGGATCTAGCCCTTCTTCTTTACCACGGCTGCTTTTCGCGCGTCCGCAATGGCCTGGCCGAACTGCGCCATGGTCAGCACACCCGGCACACGGAACTTGCCCACAATGAAGGAAGGGGTACCGCGGAATTCGAAGGCGGTCGCCTGATCGTTGTTGCGGGCCAGCGTCGCATCGATCGCGCTTGCCTTGTCGGCGAGGTCACGATCAAGGCGATCGACATCAACGCCGCCGCCCGAAAGCGCCTCGCGGATTTTTGCGTCGGTCAGCTTGGAGTTGATGGCGATCAGCGCATCGTGCGCCTCGGTGAATTTGTCCTGGTATCGGCTCGCCAAAGCCATTCGCGCCGCCACAACCGACATCGGCCCCAGGATCGGCCAATCCTTCCAGACCAGCCTGACCTTGCCGTCGTCATGGACCACCTGGCGCAATTCCGGCTCGACCTTGCGGCAATACGGGCATTGATAGTCGAAGAATTCGACGATCGAGATGTCGCCCACAGCGTTTCCCGCCACCGGGATATCCGGATCGCGCAACACCAACGCTTCCGTCAGGACCTCATCGCTTTGGGCGCGCGCCGGTGTAGACAAAGCGCCCATCCCGAGCGCCGCCGCCGACGCACCGAATGAGCCCAACAGGCCTCGCCGGCTCAGCCGCATCGAATTGATCGGATTGTTCATTTCCCTTAATCTCCGGCGGCTCTCGAGCTGTTTCACTGCATCATCTACGGTCAGAGCGCGAATAAGTTACGCGTGAGCATATAGAGCGCTACCACAATAATGACGGAGGCAAACACAATATTGAGCGCCCCGCGCTGCACCGATAGCGACCGCGCCAGGCGGGTGCCGATCAGGCCGCCGGCAAGTCCGCCCGCGATGAATAATCCTGCCAACTCCCAGGAAATCAGCC
This sequence comes from uncultured Alphaproteobacteria bacterium, assembly GCA_963775545.1. Lineage (GTDB taxonomy): Bacteria > Pseudomonadota > Alphaproteobacteria > Rhizobiales > Xanthobacteraceae > Bradyrhizobium. The sequence continues at coordinate 382,917 of CAVZJE010000010.1, read as the reverse complement.
CGGACCAGGCGTAGCTCGCAGCCGTGGACAGGCCAAATGCAGTCACCGCGACCAATGAGGAACTAACCGCGTTGATGATCGGCATTCCCGTCGCCAGCATCAAGGCCGGCACAATCAGGAAGCCGCCGCCGATGCCGAAAAATCCGGACAGCGCGCCAGTGGCAAGGCCCAGCCCAAGGATCGCGGGCATGTTGTCCCGGCTTAGGCGCACATCGGGAAGGCCAGCGCGCGATCGCGTCTTGAGCATCAAGACCGCGATCACCAGCATCAGGAGCGCAAACAATTCCAGCAGCTTTCGGCCATCGAGCAGCTTGCCGAAAATCGTCCCCACCAGTGCGCCGGCAATTCCCGCCGCCGCAAAGGGAAGCGCGCACGACCACCGCACCGTGCCACCGCGGGCGTGATTCCACAGATTGATGGCGGCATTGACCGCGACCGCAATGGCGCTCGTTCCGATCGCGACATGGGCGTCGGTGACGCCGACCAGATACACCATCAGCGGCACCGCCAGGATCGATCCGCCGCCACCGATCAGGCCAAGCGAAAATCCAACCAGTGCTCCCGATGCTACCCCGAGCCCAGCCTGCATCGCGGAGATTATCAAGAAAGCCGCCTCCCTGCCCCTGCCGGAACCATGCCTCTACTGGGCATCGAATGGAAGTTCCTCATCCCAGCGTGAAGGTTACAGCGAGCGCGAACTGAATTCACAAGCCGTCGGCCACCGCACTCACCCTTTCAGGCGGATGATGCACTCGGCGTAGTAGCCGCCGTCCTTTTCGATCCACACCAGGCCGCCATTGGCCTTCGTCGCCTTGTTGGCAGTGAACTGGTCGGCGCAGGTTTTGGTACGGGCCTTGTCGAGGTCTTTATCGTTCTCGTATTTCGGTGCAATCGCCGTCGGGAAGACGGCGGTGGTCTCGCGCTTGCCGCATTCGTCGCGGCGGAAATCCACCCATTTGCGCCCTTGCAACTTGCCGGAAACTTTCGCTTCCAGATATTTCACCGAGCACGCCGGCGTGGAAAGCGCCGATTTCTCGGCAGGAGCAATCGTCGTCGTCGCCTGCGATGCGCTGGTCGCAGCAGACGACTGCGGAGGGGTCGGCACCGGGCTTGCTTGCGCCACAACGGCTGATGTCAGCGGTCCGGCATCCGCTGGTGCGGGCACTTCAAAGGCCGCAATAAGCGCCGCAACGGTCCAGCAAGCCCATCTTCCCGCTATCTGCATGTCCGGACCGCACCGCTCGATGAAGGCATTTGACGTTATTCGCAACAACCTGCGAACAAGCAGGTCCGGGCCTCACTCCGCCCGGACCCGCCTGATGGTCTATCAGGTCTCTCCCTTGAGACGCTTATTGCAGACGGAATAATAGCCACCGCCGCCCTTCTGATTCCACTTCATGCCTCCGGTGGCATTGTTGGTCTTATTGATGTCCCACTGCGCAGCGCAGGTGCGCATGCGCTGCAAGTGAGGTGTCTGACCCGCAAACTTAGGATCGACGGCCATCGGGAAAACGGCATTTCCGGTAATCACCGGAGCCGCCGGCGGGGCAGCGGCAGTGGTCGTTGGGGCCGCCTTCGGCTTGGCTGCGGCCACAGGCGGCGGAGGAGCGGCCTGTGCCGCCGGTGCGGCCATAGGCGTGGCATCCGCACCGCACTGGGCCTTGCGGAAGTCGTTCCACTTCATGCCGTTAAGGGTGCCGCCGGACTTGGCGGCCTGATACTTCGCGCTGCACTCCTGCGAGGTCAGGGCCTGCGCGGGTGCCGTGGCTATAACGGCAGCAAAACCGGACGCGGCGACGGCGCACAATAATTTGGCTTTAATGGTCATCCTTGGTCTCCCTTATCCCTTGGGGATGCTGGTCTAAGTTTCCCCATCCTAGCGTAGCCAAGACATGTGACAACGGCCAAGCTGGGTTGCGCAAAAATATCGCGCCGCGAAAACGGCCCCGTGCACTTCATTCACCCGCGGTTCAGCATCAAGGCGCAACCGTGGCGCTCTCTTCAACCCCCGAGGGACTTCTCATGACGATTTCTTCCCGCCTGGCCGCCGCGATCGGTGCGTCCTTCCTGCTGTTCGCCACTCCCGTTTTCGCCCAGTCCACCGCGGCCCCCGCCGCCAAGTCGGATACCGCAGCGCCGATGGCGAAGCCCGCAAAGGTCCATAGCCCCGAGTTGATGGAATGCTCGAAGGAGGCGGACGCCAAGGGACTTCACGGCAAAGAGCGCAAGAAATTCCGCTCCGAATGCAAGAAGGCCGCGATGGGCAAGAAACAATAGCGCCACCTCGATTGATCCCATCCTCCTTTCAGCGGGAGGATGGGATACCGTTGCCACACTGACGTCTCTCGTTGAGCCCGCAAAGCGCCGCCGGCGATACCGGGTGCATTGCAGCGATCGTATCCGCGCATTTGTCCGGGAATGATGGATTTGCCATAAGACGCCGTGAGCCAGATCCCTCAATGGGTAGTGGACGCCCTCCCCACCCGCACCAAGACCCTCCAATTCCTTGAAACGCTTGCGATCGGCACGATCGGGGGCGTGGCGTTTCTCGTGGCCCACCTGCCCGGCGGATTGATCTCGGGCGCCATGCTCGCGGTCGGCGCCGCCGCGATGCTGGGACGGCGGATGGCCGTACCCGCCCATTTGACGCAAGCCGTGCTGGTGCTGCTCGGGATTTCGCTTGGCTCGCTGATGTCGCGTCAACTGCTGCAACATATCGGCGCCTATCCCCTCACCATCGGCTTTCTGGCGCTCTCGACCTTCGGCACCACGTTCGGTTCGAGCTATTACCTCCAGCGCGTCCACGGCTGGGACCGCACCTCGGCTTTTCTGGCCGCTTGCCCCGGCGCGCTGTCGCAGATCGCGCTGCTTGCGGTCGAAAAGGGCGCGGACATGCCGGCGATTGCGGTGGTGCAGACGCTGCGCGTGATCATCCTCACCGCCGCTCTTCCGCTGATCCTGGTACTGACCGGGTTGACGTCGGCTTCCGCGCCTGCACTGGCAACGACGGTTGCCTCCCCGCTCGAGCTTGCCGCGCTCGTTGCCGCTTCGGTCGCGGTCTCGCTCGTGATCCGGTGGATGAGATTTCCGGCGAGCTGGCTGTTCGGCGCCATGATCGGCTCAAGCGTGCTGCATGGCGCGGGATGGGTCGACGGCGGGCTGCCCCCGATCGTGCGGAGTATCGCGCTGATCGGCATCGGCATGCTGATCGGTTCGCGCTTTTCGCGAATGAAACCGAGCACGCTTTTGCGTCACTTCACGGCCGGGCTCGGCTCTTTCGCGATTGCGATTGCGATTTCGGCGATCTTCGTCACGATCGTCGCCTGGACCACCCATGTGCGCTTTGCCGACATTCTGGTGGCTTACGCGCCCGGCGCCATGGACGCGATGCTGGCCCTCGCGCTGACGCTGCACATCGACCCGATCTTTGTCGGCGCCCACCATCTGTCGCGATTCATCTTCGTCACGCTCGCGATACCGGGCATCGTCCATCTGTTTGGACGCCCGCAGGAGGATGTCGACGATTAGCCCTGCTTCGGCGTTTTCGCGATGCCCCACAACGCGATCGCCGCCATCAACAGCGAGATCAGCGCGTTGTAGCCGGCGAGCGAGATGCCGAGGAAGCTCCACTGCACTTCGTCGCACATGACCACCTTGACCGTATCGAGCCGGTCTAAGAGCGAGCCCGCAGTGCCGAGATTGCCGACCGGACCCGTGCAATCCGCCGGCCCCGGCCAGAACTTCCATTCCACGCCGGCGTGATAGGCGCCGAATACCGCGTTGCCGAGCGTGGCCAGCGCGAGAATGGCAAGCCCGCCGATCAGGAGCCCGCGCGGGGCGCTTTGGCCGGCGGCGAGCGCCGTCAAGGCTGCCAGCGGGATCGCGAGGTAATAGGCATAGCGCTGCTCAAGGCACATCGGACAGGGCTGAAGGCCCAGCACAAGCTGGAAATACCAGGCGCCGGCGATGGTCGCCGCCGCAATCACCAGGATCGCCAACGCAGCGGTGAGCACCGGCGAGGTGCTGCGCGGAATTGGGGACACGGCCGTCATACCTGACATCTCTGGGCCTCCTGCCATTTACGCTCCCTATCGCGTGGACGTGACCCTGTCGAGACATCCTCTCTTCACAGCGGGTTGACCGGCGTCGGCCTGCCGCTATATTCCGCCGGCTTCGCGACGCCGCTTGCCGGCTTAACCGAAGGCCCCTGTGGCGGAACTGGTAGACGCGCTCGACTCAAAATCGAGTTCCGCAAGGAGTGCTGGTTCGATTCCGGCCAGGGGCACCATCCTACCGTCCGCCCTCAACCGCCAACGTTCATTTTCCCCAATAAAAACGGGCATAAGTCTCGTTTTTGGCTTCGCGGCCGTTCGCCCAGATTTCGTGGTATCCGGTGAGTTTCATGGTATCCTTCATGGTAGATCACTGGGGTCATGGTATCGCGACTTTTGAGTGGAATCGAACCGATGCCGGTCAAGAACGACACTTATTTTCGGCACCTAAAACCTGGCGAAAAAGACTACAAGCGCTCCGACAGTGGCGGTCTCTTCATGCTCGTCACCAAGACCGGATCAAAGCTCTGGCGCTACGCGTATAACTTTGACTCCAAGCAGAAGCTGCTTGCGCTAGGCCAGTATCCTGTCACTTCACTCGCGGACGCGCGCATCAAGCGCGACGATGCCAAGAAGCTGCTTGCCGAAGGCATAGATCCCTCCGTTAACCGCAAGGAAGAGCGCCGCAATGCACGAATGGCGCGGGCCAACACTTTTGAAGCCGTGGCCAAAGAGCTCATGGACAAATTCGAGGCAGAGGGCGACGCCCCGAAAACGCTAAAGAAGAAACAGTGGCTGCTTGATTTCGCCAACAAGGAATTTGGCAAGCGGCCGATCGCGGAAATCAAGGCGCCTGAAATTCTTGACGCGTTAAGGAAGATCGAGAAGCGTGGGCGGCACGAAACCGCGACTCGAGCGCGTGGCACTATTGGTGCTGTGTTCCGCTTTGCCATTGCAACGGGGCTGGCTGAGCGTGATCCAACTGCAGACCTGCGCGGTGCGCTAATTACCCCGACCGTTACTCATCGAGCAACAATTGTCGAACCGAAAGCTGTCGGTGCGATGCTGCGGGCGATTGATGGTTTTGAGGGGCACGCCGTAACGAGATATGCCCTGAAACTGGCACCGTTAGTTTTTGTGCGACCCGGCGAGCTTCGACAGGCTGAATGGGCCGAATTTGACCTGCCGGGCGCCGAATGGCGCATACCCGCCAAAAAGATGAAAATGAGACGACCGCACCGGGCGCCGCTGGCGCATCAAGCGCTCGCCATTCTTCGCGACCTTCAGCAAATAACCGGTGGATCAAAATATCTGTTTCCGTCGGTGCGATCCTGGCATCGCCCGATCAGCGACAATACGCTGAACGCGGCTCTGCGCCGTCTTGGATATGACAAGACCGAGTTGACTATTCACGGCTTGCGATCCACCGCATCCGTGCTGTTGAACGAAAGCGGCAAATGGCATGCCGACGCAATTGAACGCCAGCTTGCACATCAGGAGGCCAACGAAGTCCGGGGTGCCTACACGCATGCTGCCGAATTCTGGCAAGAGCGGGTGCGAATGATGCGCTGGTGGGCCGATGAGCTGGATCGGCTCCGCGAGCTTGGGCGCGTGGTCAAGATCCGGGCCTGAACAAAACTTTCGAACCGATGTAGAACTGCGTTCTATCGATTACGCCCCTTTGGCTTCTGATGAGTGTGTCTGGAGTAGTGACAGAAGCGACCGCACCAGCACCAGACGTCGGCGCCCCACGGTCGTGGTGGCGAGATGTCCATCTCCTATCAGTTCGTAAAGCTTCGTTCGCCCCAGACCCGTCACCTCGCAAGCCTCCGCGATCGTGCAGCTAAGCCGCTGCGCGAATGGGACGGCAACGACCGCCGTGTTATTCGTAACTCCGGGAGCTTGCATGTCGCCATTCTTTTGAATTCGCCGCATGGGTACTCCACTCCAACCAGGACACCTGGGTCGGAGCTTTGAGTCCTGCGGGGTTTGGAGTTAACGGAGGCTGCTGGGTACGTTGGCGGGCGGGAGAGAAAGCGGGCGAACAACAGAGAAGCAAAGGACACAATGGGCCGTACGAACTTTTCGAAGATATTTTGTCCGTTATCCAGATTTCTGATTTCCGCGCCGGTTTGATCGTTGAATTTGAGCAACGTACTCGCAACCGTCAATGACGCCGGTGGCGCCGCGTTGCGGTCGCTTTCGCGATCATTGAGAGCCGCGCGCGCGGATCAATTTAATTTTTGAAGTGAAACTCATTTTCAATGAATTGCTGCAATACCGCGACTTTGGCGAGGGCGACCGGACGTGAAAAATCCGCTACATCTCTTTTTCTCAACGCAGCTCGCGCATTCTTCAACGAAACCATTTTTCCAATCTGAAATTGATTGGACCGCGTAAGGCCAAACTGACCGACTAATTACACATCTTGGAAGATTATATATTGATATTTTCACTCTAGCCGCCGCAAGCGCTTCCACTCCCGCAGTCAGGGAGTCCTGATAATCCATTGGGTCAATCCACAGAAGGTTCTCGTTGGCTATTGCAAACCCGGTGTTCTCTAAGCCCATCAACGCGACATGATCGACAAAGGGCAGATTCCGCGCGATCCAGCGGCAAGTTTCCGTAACGAATGGCGCGGTTTGTGCGTGTAAAACAATTCTGATTTGTACAAGTTGACCCCGGTCCTTAAGCTTTAGAATTCCGAGAATGGTTTCGTCAAATGCACCTTTGGCCTGAACCACGTAATCATGTATGTGGTCAACCGATGCGTAGACGGGAATAGCAGCTATTAAGTTAGGGTGCTTGATATTTTGCCACGCATTGACAATTTCGGAATTGGAAAATGCGCGACCGTTAGTCAGTACCTGGACCGCCGTGTTTGGAAGCTCATCGCGGCACTCGGCCAGAACGCAAGTGAATTCTGGCCAATCTGAAAGCGGTTCACCACCTGTAAACGTCAGAGTTGGAGTGTTCTTATCTATTAGGGGTAGACTCTCTCGAATTTCATCCAACATCCAACGATCATCAATATCCTTTGGAGGCTGCGAACACATCAGGCAGTAGTTGTTACATCGCTCTGTTACGAGAAACGCATTGTGCCGTGAGTTGCTTCTAAAAAGAGTTCGAAATTTCCCAGACTTGCTATGAATGCCGACGATATCGCCAACATCCAAATAAGAGAACTTAGATGACACGCATATTATGCGGGCGTCGGAATGCATTAATGATAGGTCGATGCTCGCAACGTACCTGGTCCGCAATCACTGTACCCCGCAGGTTCTAATCAACCGAAGCACTGGGCGCTTGCGGTTGCTCGCAGCTAGCAAGGACATCCATGTCCCCCGATGGGACGACGGCAGTACCGACCGGAAACGAGACGTTTCCACGGGTGCTTACTTGCTTGGCGAGCCCTTGCCGGGCCGGCGACACCCGGTCAAGGCCGCCAGCCGCGACGCGAGTGGCGCGCGATGCGCGCCAGCCTTGAGGGGATGGCGCCGGTCCGGTCCCATGGCGACAAGCAAGTAGCGACATTGGGGACACTCATATCCCCAGCCCGCGTTTTCGGCCGAAACTCCACTCGATGCCACCGGCGTTGCGCATGACGCCGGCGATGTGCTGGCCGATCTGCTTGTCGAGTACGGGTTGCCATGGCACCAGCTGAAAGCCGATGCCGTCATCGATCATGGCGAACCGGCCACTGGCAAGTTGGGTTGAGCCGACAAGCGTGCCGCTGACATATTCGCCGGTCTTGGCGGTGGTGAATTTCAGCCCGCGCTCGGCAGCCATGGCCTTGCCGACGCGGTTCACTTCGGCACGCTCCAGATTGGCGATAAAATCCTTCGACACACGGAGGCGTCCACCCTCCAGCCGAACGGCGTGGCCCATGTTCACGAGGCTCTGTCTGCGACCTTCCATTGCCTCACTGACCTCCCGGCCGAACCCGCTATTGGCAAGTGTGGCGCGACTGGGCGAGGCCAATTCCCGGTCGAGCCAGGTCGCGCCGTCATGGCCAATCTGGCTGTCGAGGCCGACAGGGGACAGAATGCTGATGCGGATGTTGGCGCGATCCCGCGCGAGATCGTAGGCTTGACCGCGATCGATGAGATCGGCGGGGACACGCCAGTGGTCCGCGTCAATCCGCTCGGCATGACCGGCCCGGCGCAGCGCCTCCAGCCGGCGGACGTGGGAGCGAACGAAGGCCTCGGGATCGCCACCGATGCGGTCGATGGCAGCTCGCGCCCGCTCCAGATGCTCGGACGGGCGATAGACGCCTCCTTCACCGGCTACGTCGATGATGTTGCGGTCCGCGGCGCTCGGACTAGGAGGGGCGGAGCCGGCCACGACGATCATACCTCGGCCGACGTCCTCGGCGCGGGCGGCATCTATCTCGATGTGATGCACGCGCCCGTCTACTCCGTCGATTACCAGCCGGACCCGTTCGCCCAACTCATCGCCGCCAAGCCCTTTGTCGAGCACGCGGCCGACGATGCGCTTGGTCGCGTGCTCGCGGTGCAGGACATAGCCTGCCAAAGGGCGATCCTCTGCCAGACCTTCGCGCTCCAACGCCCGGTGCATGGTCTTGATGATGTCACCGCGCTCCGCGAGCTCGCGCAGCACCGGCTCGGCCTTTGACAATACGATCCACTCTCCGGGTTCGATCTCCCTCGCCAGCCCCATGCGCTCCAGCTTTCGCGCCCGCTCGATCAGGAGGGCTCGGTTCTGGCGGAAGGTGTCGCGCATGTCCTGGTCGGGGCGCAGGTCGGTGAACTCGTTCCCCCGTTGCTCGGCGATCAGCATCCGGTCGAGCCGGGTGAAGCGATCGGCATCCACTTCCCGCTCAAGCTGCTTCGTTACCTCCAGCTCGGTCTGCCGGCCCAGCTCCAGCGTCACGATATCGCTGGCGCGCTCGCGAATGCCGTAGGCGATATAGTCGCCGGCGATGTTGAGGGTCTTGCCGTCATCAGTGACGCCGCGCATGAGGACATGGGTGTGCGGGTGTCCAGTGTTGTGGTGATCGACGGCGATCCAGTCCAGCCTCGTCCCGAGGTCGGCTTCCATCTGTCTCATCAGGTCGCGGGTGGTCTCGCGCGGGTCAGACAGCTCGGAGCCGTTCTCGGCCGAGACGATGAAGCGGAACTGATGGCGGTCGTTACGCCCCCGATCGAGAAAAGCACGGCCGTCCTCCGTGTCACGCTGGGCCGAATAGACCTGACCCTTCGCACCATCCTTTGTGACGCCGTCACGTTCGAGGTAACGCAGGTGTGCATCCACGGCTTTAGCACTGACAAACTGCCGTCCGCGGGCGGCTCCGCGCTGCGGGTTGAGTTTTACGACGCGGGCCTTCACCGCCACCCTTCGCGCCCGCGTGCGCGCCCCGCTCCCGTCACGGCTCCAGGCGCTCCGATCCTTGAGGCTCAGCGCCGTTGCAGCGCCCCGGCCGCGCGCGTTGAACCTGCCGCCTCCCTTCCTGGTGCCGGGTATTCGGCTCGGATTGCCGCCGGCGCGCCGGATCGCCCGCTGGACCTCACCGACGAAGCTAGTCGGGCGTCCGCTCACCGCACCTATCCGCCCGCCACCGCGATCACGGACCTTGCCGGGACGGATACGAAAATCGCCTTCGTTGCGCGCCATGAGACGACGATTGGAAGACAAACGTTATCGCGCAAGACCAGAAATGCAGTCCGCGTGTTGTAGCGTAGAAGCGCATGCTCCGGCGAAGATGCGGCGACCTCTCATTCTCTGGCCGCCGCGGGCGACGGCTCTCGGAGCATTGAAAGCGGATGATAATCGGAAGAAGCGCCGCCCGCACATCTCGACGTAACGTCGACGAGAGATCTAAAACAATGTGCAGACAAAAACTTAGGAACGAAGTTCCGAAAGCGGGAAATCCGCTTTATCTTGCAGTCTTAATCGGTCGGATCTTTTGCAATTTCTTACCCATTGTCGATGATCTCCTCTGTGACGACAAGGCCCTCTGATGCGACGTGCTCATTCGGAATTAAAGTTATCATTTGCGAGTTCAGATATCCGCACTTTTTGCAAATAAGTGCGTCGGACGCGCGAGAGTACAACCAATCGGGTTGCAGCCAGGTCGCCCGTCGAACCTAAGCGTACTAACCGCATAGGGCGTTCACTCCATGGAACAACCGATGCAGCGCGATGCCCGCGAAGCGGCGCCAGGCCGTGCGCTGCCCGAACCGAAAGCCGGTCGCGGGAACCTGAGGATTGCCGCTCTATCCGACCCATCGGTACCGCGGTTTGTGAGCCAGCCAACTCGCGTTATGGTAAGCGAAATTCAATCCGCTTGAGGATCGCGAGCCCGCAATGCACTGCGCTTCTCCTCAGACGATCGACGAGTGCCACCATGGCGATCGACACCGACCAAATCGATGACTACGTGCTCGCTCTGCTTCTGCTGGGGCGACATGATGGCCAGCGCGTCTGGAAATCTTTCGACTGGGATGCGATGGATCGGCTTCACAAGAAGGGTTTTATCTCGGACCCCGTCGGGCGCGCCAAATCCGTGGTTTTGACAGACGAAGGGCTGGCCGAGGCCGAGCGGCTGTTTCGGGATCTATTTGCGAAAAATCCGTGAGGCGGGGCCTGAGAACTTGAACCCTATTTGAAGATTGTCATCGACATGAACGCGACCCGGAACACCAACAAAGTCGCGAAACAACGCATCTCGAAAGAAATAATTCGTGCGCTCGCGAACGCCAAATCCTTTGCGCGCGGTCGGAGCTACGCTAGCGACGGCTCTGTATCCGACCTGCTTCGACGCGGCGACCGATTGACCGCGGAAGTCGAGGGCAGCGAATTCGAACCCTACCAGGTTTCAATCCGGCTGCACGGTGATGGCGTTGCGGATGCACATTGCACCTGCCCCTACGATTGGGGCGGATACTGCAAGCATATTGTCGCCGTCTTGCTGAAATTTGCCGACGAGAAGACGCCCGTCATCGAACGCAAGCCCATTGCCGAGCTCCTTGCTGAGCTCGATCAAGCGCGATTGATCGAGCTCCTGGAGAAGCGGACCGAGAGCGATCCCGGGCTCGTGACCTGGATCGAAGCGGAACTGGCAACAGCGATCCCGGCGCACGCGCTGCACCGCGCGGACGCCAGTCGGCGACGAACGCCGGTCGACCCTGCGCCGGTACGTGAACAGGCCCGCGTCCTGCTCGCCGCACGCAATCGGCGGGGGCGTTATTGGGACGGCTATCGGTCTTCGGGCGACATCGAGGAGTTGCAGCGTCTGGTCGAAAAGGCCGTGCCGTTTCTCGAGGTGGGGGACGGCACCAATGCGCTGCGGATCCTGGAGCCAATCGGCGAGGCCTTTGTCGATGATTGGCTCGATCATTCCTACGATACCGACGAGCACATGTACGAGCTCTTCGCCGATCTCGGCCGCCTCATGGCAGAGGCGGCGCTGATGAGTGAGCTTGCGGCCGACGAGCGCGACGCCCTGGCGGAGACACTGGAGGAATGGCAGGGCCGCCTTGAGGAGTATGGTATCGACGAGGGGTTTCACGTTGCCATTCGGGCGCTCCAGACCGGTTGGGACGATCCTGCACTCGCTACGGTCATAGCTGGAAAAGGCAGGTCATGGCCGCTCACGAGCGCGAACGACTGGCTGGAGGATCACCTGACAGCGGTGCGGTTGCGGGTTCTTGAGGCTTGCGGCCGAACGGAGGAATATCTGAATCTCGCCCGCGCGGCGCGAGCGCATACGAGCTACGGTAGCATGCTTGTCAAACTTGAGCGGACGCCGGAGGCCATCGCCTATGCGGTGAAATCGTTCAAGAGGCCCGACGAGGCGCTGGTCCTCGCAAAGGCGCTGCGCGAAGCGGCGGCGCATGACGATGCGCTGAAGATCGCCGACGCGGGCCTTGGGCTTGCCGGCGACGACGAAAACGAAATGGAAGGTTCGTCCGTCGTCCCGCTGGCATGTTGGCTGCGCGACTACGCAGGCGGCATCGGCGGGACGGCGGTCGCTCTGAAGGCCGCGCGGGTGGCATTCGAACATTCGTTGTCGCTGGAGGCTTTTCGTGCCGTCCAGACGTGGGCCGGCGCCAATTGGCATGCGATCCGCAAGGACTTGCTGGCGCACCTGGCCCGCGCCCTACATGCCTATGACAGGATTCGCATATACCTTTCCGAGGGCTTGATCGATGAAGCGGTCCGCGCCGTTGGCGATCGGTTTGGACACGGCGCTCACGACGAAACGCTCATGCATCTTGCCAGCGCAGCACACGCGAGCCATCCTGAATGGGTGATCCGTCTCGCGATGCATCAGGCGAACAGCATCATGGACGCGAACCGGGCTGGCCATTACACGCTTGCAGCCCAATGGCTGGAGAAGGCTGCGCTAGCGCACGAGGTTATGGGTCGCGAGGACGACTGGCGGGCCTGCCTCGACGAACTGATCGAGCGGCACCGCCGCAAGTACAAGCTGCGACCGTTCCTGGAGAGTTTGCGAGGGAGATAGGGAAGCGGAACTCCTATGTTTTGAGATTGCAATCTAATTACTGACTGCTTGATCATCGCGTAGCTTCGGCAAGCAGGTTCGATCCGAGAACCCGCCCGGAAAACAAATCGCGCGCACCCAATATCTTGTAACCAATTACCTGATAACCAATGCGGCGTTTCGCAGCCATGCGGGCCAGAACCGGCACTCTCCTGTCGACATAATCATATATGATCACCTCGCGCTTGGCGTCGTTGAGACGATGCAACCGGCCGGCATACTGAGCAAGCGTGCCTTTCCATGCGATCGGCATAGTAAGAAAAAGGGTATCGAGGCGGGAATCATCGAAACCCTCGCCGAGGTAGCGTCCGGTCGCGACTATGACACGTTCCTCGGCTTGGGGAATTGCTGCGAGCCGCGCGGCGATATCGCGGCGCTGCTTCTCGCTCTGCCCACCGCGCAATACGATCACATGCCTTGCGAAACGCTCAAGACGCTTTGCAATGATCTCCAAGTGGGCGGTACGCTCGGTTATCACGACAGGCGAACGGCCCGCTTCCAGCGCCCACAGGACATCATCGAATATGAGATCATTACGCGCTTCATCGGCGACCATTTCCTTGAAAACATCCTGGATGGAGGGAGAAGGGATATCCAATGTGGCTTGAAGTTGGAAGCTGGTATCCCTGATCCGCACCACGTGATCGAATGGGCGCTTGGAGGCCTCAGATCGCGCATCTACGCGATGGCGGATGGGGCCACATTGCATAACGATGATCGGGTGATGCCCGTCTTTTCGGGTCACCGTTGCTGACAGGCCCAGGATGTAACGTGCCTTGCTGCGGCGCGCGACGAGTTCAAAGCTCACCGCCGACAAATGATGGCATTCATCGACAATGAGATGCCCATATTTGCCGACGATATCATTGACCTCTCCTTTGCGAACAAGGCTCTGGATCAGTGCGACATCGACCTGCCCCTTTGGTTTGCGACGACCACCGCCTATCACACCTATCGCATCGTGCGGCAGGCTAGAGAACGTTGTGAGCCGTTCAATCCATTGATCCATCAGTTGGCGGCGATGAACGAGGATCAACGTATTCACTCCGCGTTCGGCCATCATCCGGATGGCTAAGACCGTCTTGCCGAACGCCGTCGACGCCGCAAGCACGCCGGTATCGTGCGGCAACAGGGCAGCAACCGCCTGCTCCTGGCTTGGACGTAGCACCCCGGCAAATGCGAATGGGATCGGCGCACCGGTGGTGCGGCAATCTTCGACCGTGACAGCAATTCCGACTGATGCAAACAGATCGCGGACGGCGTCGAAGCACCCGCGAGGTAGCGCAACGTGATGGCCCGTCAATTCTGCGCAAGAGATGATCCGAGGCTTGTCATGGGTCGATCGGCGCATGGCTTGTGCGGCGTAAAATTCGGGATTTTGGAACGCAGCAAGGCGAATAAGACGCGCAATCAACGAGGGTGGCAACGCGTGACGCGGGATGTAAATTTGGTCGGCCTGCACGATAGTGATCGCACTTGGCAGTGGCCCGTCTATTGCTGGCGGTGGCTGTCGGCGCGACGGCGGGGCAAGCCACGGCTCTTCGTCTTCGTCAACGAGAGGAATACGTACGCCGAGAATTTTTCCGTATGCACTTGCTTCCTCGATTAGATGATCCACGCTCGATCGTGCCATAGGTTCGACCGTTGAAAGGAAGTCCCACTGATCCGAATATGGCGAACAAAACTCGTCGATGAACACGCTGTTACCAGAGCTTCGCGCGTGTCCTTGAAGCGGCAACGCAATCAAATTGCCGAACCCACCCGCCGGCATTGTATCCTGGCTTGGAAAGAGCCGATCGTAAGATCTGAATCCGATATCGGGGACACGTTCCATCGTGTCGGTGATAAGGAATGCCCCGAGACGGCGCGCCGACGCTGCCGGTATCGGCTCCTCAAAAAAGATCCAGGCGTGAGCACCGTTTCCGGATCGCGACCGCTCAATGGCAACAGGAACCTTGTGACGCTGACAGGTCTCCCTAAAAGCGAAGATATCTCTTCGCCATTCCCCTTCGTCGAAGTCTGCGGCCAGGAACGAACAGGTATTGTCCGCAAGCATCGGATAGACACCCATAACGAACGGAACGCCATTCGCGTCGGTTCCGCGTAGATGGCGTTCGATCAACACGTCATTGACGGCCTGGAATGCCTGATTCTGGACATACCGAACATTTCACTTTTGGTTTTTCGCAAATCCCACGCCGCCATTCGTTCGCGCAGGCGGGTGCGTAGCCGCTGTGTCCCGTCGTACGATTCTCCCAACGGACTGGGAAGACATCTGAGCGGCCACTGAAAAGCCGGCGAAACAGGGCAATCTTTTTTTCGATTGTCGAATTCCGGTCGATGGGATCGCCGGCTTTTGCCGAGGGGACCACTTTGATAGCCGCGGTCTTCCCACTCCGCGCCGATCGTAGAGTGTCGATCTCGGCTACGATCTCCGCGCGCTCGCGTTCCAGTGCCGTGAGCCGCGCCACCAGTTCGGCAATTCTGGCGTCCATTTGCGTCATCGTGAAGATTGGCCTGCGCCAACGTTATCCAACATCAGCTTGACGCAAATTTGCTTCAGCCGATAGTTGCTCAGAAGCTACCGATTTCATCGAGGCCTAAACCGGGACCAATGAGCTATAGAGTTTATTGCTATAGCTCATAGTCTCGAATATTATGAGCTATAGCAGGGACATCTATAACTCATGAGCTGGAACTGGGAAAAGCCGGATTGGCCGAATTTCACATATGATTCAAAGGCTTTGGAACCGCTGGAAAAGCAGTTCCTGCTCCGGTCAGGAGAATTCCTCGGCGCTTTCAAGCATATCGGGGCCGACGATCAGGATACCCTTAAAATCGAGCTTATCAGCGACGAGGCCGTAAAAACCTCCGAAATCGAGGGCGAGATCCTCAACCGCGACAGCGTTCAATCGTCCCTGCGCCATCAGCTTGGGCTGGGAGTAGAAAAGCCGGGCATTTCACCGGCTGAACGTGGCATCGCAAAAATGATGGTCGATCTCTACCGCAGCTTTGCTGACACGCTTGCCGACAAGACGATGTTCGACTGGCACCGCATGTTGCTGAGCGGCGATACAGCCATTCAGACCATTGGCGGCTACCGGACGCACGCCGATGCTATGCAAGTCGTCTCGGGCCCGATCCATAAACGCACCGTGCATTTCGAGGCTCCGCCGTCCAGCCACGTGGCGGACGAGATGAAGCAGTTCATCACATGGTTCAACGATACTGCCCCTGGAGGCAAGAATCCGTTGTCGCCGCTCACGCGCGCCGGCATTGCCCATCTGTACTTCGTGTGTGTTCATCCGTTCGAAGACGGCAACGGCCGCATAGGCCGCGCCCTCGCGGAAAAGTCTCTCGCGCAAAATCTCGGTCAACCTAGCCTGATTGCGCTCGCCTACACGATTGAGCGGAAGCGTAGCGATTATTACGGATCATTGGAGCGCAATAACAAAGAAACCGAGATCACAAGCTGGCTCAAATATTTTGCGCACACAGTTCTGGAAGCCCAGAACAACACCATCAAGCGTGTGGATTTCTATGTTGCCAAGGCGAAGTTCTACGATAAGCATCGCGGCACGTTCAACGAGCGTCAGGAGAAAGTCATCGCCCGGATATTCCGCGAAGGCATCGACGGTTTCAGGGGCGGCTTAAGCGCAGAGAATTACATCAGCATAACCGGGACGTCCCGTGCCACAGCGACAAGAGACTTGCAGGATCTTATCGAGAAGACCGCATTGACCAAGACCGGAGAGCTGCGTCACACCCGGTATCGCCTAAATTTGGCCCATGCGTAGAAACCATCTGTCGATTGCGACCTTTGTTCACTCCTGGCTGGCCGTACAGAAGACTAGGATCGCGCTTGATCCTAGTCCCTATTGCCGGATGCACGAACCGCCCCGGCGGTTAGACCGGGACGGCAAGTGAATAACCTTCAGATTGTGAGCCTAGAGCGTTTCACATTTTGACGGCGAGTTTAGTCATGCGACGCCAAGTGCTCGCATGGCCCACACCTGCGCCGCACGAGCAACACGATCAGCTACGATCGCTTTCGTAGCTGAAGCATAGCCTGTCCACGTCCTGCTCGCTATTGCCTATCTGTTCGTGACGACGCGGGCCGTGCTGGCGACGGTCCGAGGCGTGGATCAGAAGTCGAGGTCTTGAGTTCGGATTCAACCCAAGCCTGCAAGTCTGCAATCGCATACACTACGCGACCCCCAATCTTTCGATAGAGCGGACCGGTACCATAAGTTCGATGCTTTTCCAGCGTCCGTGCTGACAGGCAGAGAAAGCGAGCTGCTTCTTTGGTGCACAAGTAGCGTGGTGGGAGAGCGTACAAAGAATTCTGCATGACAATTCCTCCTCGTGAGATGCCGCTACAATGCGGCACCTCACGATTGTCAGGTCGTCTCATGCTCTAGCGCGCCAAGTGCCTCGCACGACACGCTTTTCACCCGCGCAAAACTCTGCCCAATCGATCATCAATGATCTGCGCTTTTCGAACAAATCTCCACAGCGATAGGCTGCTTCAACCTTGCTGCTAATCGTATACGCCAGCGCCATTTCGACCACTTCATTGGGATAGTCGGTGCATTCAGCGGTCCAGTCGCGAAACGTCGAGCGAAAGCCGTGAGCGGTCAGATCCGAACGGCCATGCGGTCGAGCAGGGCTAGCATCGCCATGTTGCTAAGCGGCTTGTCGCGCTTAGGGGTCGCACGCTATTATAGGAGAGCTCGCTTTCCTTCGGCTGAACAAGTACCCGCAAGCCCCGGACGATCTGAACGAGGCACAGAGACTTCAACCCAACAACGCCGACATCTATCTGGCGCGGGGCGATGTAGAGCAAGCGCAGGAAAACTACGATGCGGCTTTGCGAGATTACGATGAATTCAGCATCCCGGCGATCCACGGTGTCGTGCGCTGGCGGCTGATCGATCTTTCGCAATGGATATACGAGGAGTTCCGCATCACGGTCGCCAAGCAGACGCTGAGCCGGCAGCTGCGCGCGAGGGGTTACCGCAAACTCTCAGCCCGACCCCGCCATCATGCGCAAGCCGAGGGAGCAATCGAGAATTTTCAAAAAAATTTCCCAGCGCGCCTGGATGAAGTCGCGCGCGAAAAGCGACCGACGTCGGCAGAATTGGATTAGAATAGCTGCTGGTAAGCTGCGAAATTGGAATATTCGGGCGGACCGGGATTCGAACCCCAATTGGCCCGCTTCAGCTTGGTAGCCTTCCTGGTATTTGTGGTTTCTTCTCGTCACATACTAATTTACTATCAGCTAGTTAGAACGCTTCTTCGACGCCGGCCAGGGCACCAAGCTTCGCCGCTTCGCGGCTACGCTTGGCGCAGCCAAGCTCACTCTATCGTAGCGAAACGGCGAAGCTTGCCCGGCGTAGCCGTTTGGCGAAGCCGGGCGACATCACCGGGCTACGCTTGGCGCGGCCAAGCCGCTCAACTTCCTGACCTAATTGTCAAACAGCCCCGTCGGAAACGGATCTAGAGACCGTCATTGCCGGGCTTGACCCGGCAATCCATCTTCTTCGAGAACTCTTTACGAAGATGGATGGATGCCCGGATCAAGTCCGGGCATGACAAACTTCTTCCCGCGGCGCATTTCGCCCGAGTTATTCACAAGCCGTGTCCCTCTCAAACGCAGAGGGCGCAGGGAAAGCCGGATGCTTCAACGCACCCGCAGCCTCGCGTCCGAAAAATAGGAAGGACACGAGCGTCGTCACCACAGGTATGCCGGAGCGATCTGGCCTTCCCTGCGCGAATGGTTTTAACGGCTTCCTTCGCGCTCTCTCTGGTGATCGGGCTTTCTTGCCACCATCCCCGCGCAATGCAAAGCATTGTCGCGAGTTGATGCCAGCGTCGAGGCATCAAGACCACGCGACTTCGCCGTCCGCGCTGGCGCCGTTCGTCTTTCGGCGCCATTGCGTCCATCGCATCCCGCCCAACGTTCGTGACGATGGCCAACGCCCCTCTAGTGAGGCAGGACGGGCGAAGAGGAACCACTGATTTGCCCGACAGGTTAAGCGAATTATTTTTAGCGAGAGGGCTGGACACGCAGGCAAATCAGTCGCGCTACGATCGGGACGGCTTGCCCATGGCTACCTTCACGGTGCTCAGCAAAACCAGCGCTGCTCGTCCGGGCTGCGACTTAAAGTCCTTATATGATGGGCGGCCTGTGAAGGGCGATGGATTCTTTAGTGTATCTTTAAACTTTTGGCGTACTTCGGAGAAATAGTTGACCCGAATCACCGTCATTTGGCGTGGATAAATCGGTTCGGTGTCGCCAACGTTTTTTTACATTTTGATGTTTTTTGGATCTCCAGATCGCCATGCATTTCCTGGCATCCCGCGAATATCCAATGGTCGACTACCAGACGATGGCCGAGTTTATCGGACATGAAAGGTTGTTTCGAACCACGAACGGTGTGTTCTGGCTGTACATGTCATCCGACCGGAAACCGGATCCTGAGGAACGGATCATCCGGCTGGCTGCACGCGATGCCATCACATGGCTCAACGAAGCGCCCGAGCAGTTCGGTTGTTTCTGGGAACTGGCAAAGGTTGTGCCTGCTTCCCGGCAAGGCGCGAAGACCCACGACGTAGTCGATTTTTCATAGATCGCCGGAATTCAGTGCGCCCATGGTTGAAGGCCGAGAAGCACCTCGCTACCGAGTTCAGGAAGCTTGCCTGGATCGAGCACGGCGGCGACAAAATCACGTGCACGGTGCGCGATCTCTCGATTACCGGCGCATCCTTGGAGGTGTCCGACCCAAAGAGCGTCCCCGAGAAATTCACGCTGGTAATCCCGGAGGACGGCTTGAGAATAGCATGTCAGGTGGTCCGGCGCACAGAATTCCGGATGGGTATCAAATTCGAATAGGCCACGAGAACCGGCTCGCGCTTCTGGTCGCCTAATTTCTAGGCACCATAGGGAGGCCCAGCGACAGGGCCGCGGGATATCCGGCCTTGCCAAGTCCCGATTGCTCAACTCTCCCGCATACAATCCCGGAAATCTGCCGACATTTTAATCACCGCCGGAATCGTGCGGTATCCGCCTCCAGACTATTCCCCAATCGAAACAGGGAGATACGCTCCGCTGAGCTCTGGCACAAAGCTTGCGAATGCTTCCCCAGGCCTCACCGAACCGGCGTGGCCGCGAGATGGGAGCGGGAAGTTACCCGCCACGGGGAGTAGTCAATGGATTTCAGCAGCATTTCACGACGGCGCCTGTTGCAGGGAAGCGCGGCGCTGACACTTGGCACAGCGTTCGGCGCACGCACCGCCGCGGCGGCGGACACCACGATCGGCTTCATCTATGTCGGCTCGCGCGACGACTACGGCTACAACCAGGCCCACGCCCAGGGCGCGGCAGCCCTGAAGAAGATAGCGGGCCTCAAGGTCATCGAAGAAGAGAAGGTGCCGGAGACCGACGCGGTCGAAAAGACCATGGAGTCGATGATCAATCTCGATGGCGCGACGCTCCTGTTCCCGACCTCGTTCGGGTACTACAGCCCGCACGTGCTCAAGGTAGCGAGCAAATATCCGAAACAGCACTTCGAGCACTGCGGCGGCCTGTGGAGCGACAAGGATCCGAAGAATGCCGGCAGCTATTTCGGCTATATCGACGAAGCCCAATACATCTCCGGCATCGTCGCCGGCTACACCAGCAAGAGCGGCAAGCTCGGCTTCGTCGCCGCCAAGCCGATCCCGCAGGTGTTGCGCAACATCAACGCCTTCACGCTCGGGGCCAGGCTCGCCAATCCGAAGGCCACCACGCAGGTGATCTTCACCGGCGACTGGTCGATGCCGGTCAAGGAAGCCGAAGCCACCGGCAGCCTGATCGACCAGGGCATCGATGTACTCACCTGCCATGTCGACGGGCCGAAGACGATGGTGGAAAACGCCGCGCGGCGCGGCGCCATGGTGTGCGGCTATCACGTCAACCAGTCGCCGCTTGCGCCCAAGGCCTATCTCACCGGCGCGGAATGGAACTGGGAAGCGCTCTATCCGAAGTTCATCAAGATGATCGCGTCCGGCGCAGGCATTCCGAACTTCTACCGCGGCGGCCTGAAGGAAGAGATCGTCAAGGTCTCGGCTTACGGCCCGGCGGTGGGCGCGCAGGCGCGCAAGCACGCCGACGACGTCAAGGCCAAGTTCATGGCAACCGGGCTTTCCATCTTCAAGGGCCCACTGCTGGACAACAAGGGCAAGACCGTCATCGCCGCCGGCACCGAGCGCCCCCAGCAGGATCCTGAACTGGAAAAGATGGACTATCTGGTCGAGGGCGTGGTCGGAGCGACTTCGTGACATCTGAAGTTGCTGATCCGGCACAAGCGGCTGGAATTGCTCCAGCCGCCGACCCCGGATTTCTCGGGCGCCACGGCGCAACGATCGAATACATCCTGATTCCGGGCGCGGCGCTTGCCGGCGCGCTCGTGGTCTTCGGCGTCTTTGTCGCGCTGTTCGGCAAAAATCCGCTCGACCTGTATTTCTACATGTACCAGGGCGCGTTCGGCACCTGGTTCTCCTGGCAGAACACACTCACCCGCGCCGCGCCCTTGATCCTTACGGCGCTCTGCACGGCGCTACCCGCCCAGCTCGGCCTCGTCATCATCGGCGGCGAAGGCGCGCTCCTGATTGGCGCCCTGTCCGCAACATCCATCGCGCTCACCATGCCAACGGCCCCGCCGTTCGGGGTCCAGCTCGCGATGGCGGCGGCCGGCATGATCGGCGGCGGGCTCTGGATCATGCTCTCGGGGGCCTTGCGGCAATATCGCGGCGTCAACGAAACGATATCGAGCCTCTTGCTCGTCTACATCGCGCTCGCCATACTTAATCACCTCGTCGAAGGCCCGATGCGCGATCCGGCGAGCCTCAACAAGCCGTCCACGCGCGAGATCGGCGCCGCCAACATGATCGGCTCCATCCCCGGCACCGAGGTCCATTGGGGCCTGGTGTTCGGCCTGATCGCCGCGATCGCTTCCTACGTCCTGATCTATCACACCACCTTCGGCTTTGCGGCGCGCGTCGCCGGCGGCAACGTCCGCGCCGCCAGGATCGTCGGCCTTTCCGTCGGCAAGTTGATCCTGACCATCTGCTTTTTGGCCGGCGCCAGCGCAGGCCTCGCCGGCATGGTCGAGGTCGCCGCCGTCCAGGGACGCACCAATGCCAACCTCGCCGCAGGCTACGGCTTCACCGGAATCCTGGTCGCGTTTCTGGCGCGGCAAAATCCGCTCGCGATCATCCCGGTCGCGATCCTGCTCGGCGGCATCGGCGCGAGCGGCGGCCTGTTGCAGCGACGGCTCGGCCTGCCCGACGCTTCCGTTCAGGTGCTGCAAGGAATTATCTTCGTCTTCGTGCTGGCGAGCGACGCCCTCTACGGACGGATCGGCTTTCTGAAGGGAAAATCCTGACATGGCGGACGGATCGATCGGACTCTGGACCGTGCCGCTCGCCGTGTTCGGCGGCGCCATCCGCGTCTCGACGCCGTTCCTGTTTGTGAGCTTGGGGGAATGCATCACCGAGCGATCTGGCCGCATCAATCTCGGGCTCGAGGGCACACTGGTGATGGGCGCAATGAGCGCCTACGGCATCTCCTATCTCTCGGGTTCGCCGTGGCTCGGCGTTCTCGCCGCAGGCATTACCGGCGCCATGCTGGGCGCGCTGCACGCCGGCATCTGCTCGCTGCCGCGCGTCAACGACGTCGCCGTTGGCATCGCGCTAATGCTGTTCGGCACGGGGCTCGCCTTCTACCTCGGCAAGCCGCTGATCGAGCCGACCGCGCCGCGGCTGCCGGCGATCGATTTCGGCTGGTGGAGCGATATCCCGCAGTTGAGGGCGGCGCTTCGCGTCAACGTGCTGTTTCTGCTGGGCGTGGCGCTCGCGCCGATTCTCTATTGGGCGTTCCGCACCACGCGCTGGGGTCTCTTGATCCGCACCGCCGGTGAAAGTTCGGATGCCGCGCGCGCCATGGGCCATTCCGTATTGCTGATCCGCCTGCGCGCGACGATGGTCGGCGGCTTCCTCGCCGGCATCGGCGGCTCGTTCCTGTCGCTGTTCTATCCCGGAAGCTGGAACGAAGGACTGTCCTCGGGCCAGGGCATTACCGCGGTCGCGCTCGTGATCTTCGCGCGCTGGGACCCGATGCTGTGCCTGTGGGCGTCGCTCGCCTTCGGCGGTGCGGCGGCGCTGGGACCGGCGCTGCAATCGGTCGGCGTCACCTCCGGCTATCATCTGTTCAATGCAGCGCCCTATATTCTGACGCTCGCGATCATGATCATCACCTGCTCGCCGAAACGCACCCTGACCGGCGCGCCCGCCGAACTATCGATCACCCGTTAACGAGGCTAGTGCGGCGAATTTTAAGTTCCCATCAATGTTGCCGCAAGTTCGTTTTGGGAACTTTAAATTCAAAAGCCGCACTAGAGACCAAGAGTTGCTAGAGCTCCTCTGAATCCGAAGTTCGCATCAGAGGCCGCCACGATAACTTGCGAACTTCGGAATCGGAGCTCTAGCCATGCCCGAACGCACCATCAAATCCGAACCCTATGCGTGGCCCTATAACGGTGACCTTCGCCCCGAGAACACCGCGCTGATCATTATCGACATGCAGACGGACTTCTGCGGCGTCGGCGGCTATGTCGACAAGATGGGCTATGACTTATCTTTAACCCGCGCGCCGATCGAGCCGATCAAGCGGCTGCTCGCGGCGATGCGCTCTCAAGGCTATCACATCATCCACACCCGCGAGGGACATCGCCCCGATCTTGCCGACCTGCCCGCCAACAAGCGCTGGCGTTCGCGCCAGATCGGCGCCGGGATAGGCGACCCCGGCCCATGCGGACGCATTCTCGTGCGCGGCGAGCCCGGCTGGGAGATCATTGCCGACCTCGCGCCGCTGCCGGGTGAGCCGATCATCGACAAGCCCGGCAAGGGATCATTCTGCGCCACCGATCTCGAACTGATGCTGCGCCTGCGCGGCATCGAGAACATCGTCCTGACCGGCATCACCACCGACGTCTGCGTTCATACCACCATGCGCGAGGCCAACGACCGCGGCTTCGAATGCGTGCTGATCGAGGACTGCTGCGGCGCGACCGACAAGGGCAATCACGAGCACGCCATCAAGATGATCAAGATGCAGGGCGGCGTGTTCGGTGCGGTGGCAAAATCGACTGACCTGATCGGAGCAATTTAAGTGATCATCGGCGAAATACCTCTGCCGTCCGGCGCCTTCGGCGTCGACGCCGTTGCCATGACCATGCGCTTCGGCGATTTCACAGCGCTCGACGATGTCGGACTGAAGGTACGGCCGGGTACGCTGCACGCGCTGCTCGGGGAGAACGGCGCGGGCAAGAGCACGCTCGTCAAATGCATCATGGGCTATTACCACGCGACGGAAGGCCAGATCATCGTCGGCGAACGCGAACAGACGATCGCCAATCCGAAGGACGCGCATGCGCTGGGCTTGGGGATGGTCTACCAGCACTTCACGCTGGTGCCGGCGATGACGGTTGCCGAAAATCTGGTGCTGGCCCGCGACAACGTTCCCGCCGTGGTCGACTGGGCCAAGGAAAAGAAAGAACTCGAAGCCTTTCTCGCACAGATGCCGTTCAAGGTGCCGCTCAATGCCCGGGTCTCCGGCATTTCGGCCGGCGAGCGGCAGAAGTGCGAGATCCTCAAGCAGCTTTACCTGAAGCGGCGTTTCCTGATCCTGGACGAGCCGACCTCGGTGCTCACGCCCGGCGAGGCCGACGAGGTCCTGGGCATGCTGCGCGCGATGGTCGAAAAAGGCGAACTGACCATCCTGATGATCACCCACAAATTCCGCGAGGTGATGGCGTTCGCCGACGAAGTAACGATCCTGCGCCGCGGCAAGCTTGCAGGCAAAGGCCTCGTCAAGGAATTGACGCCGGATGCGATGGCGCGCGCGATGATCGGCGCGGAAGAACTCACGATCCAGCCGCCGCGCTCGGGCGAGACCGGCGGCGTGCGGCTCGAACTCAACAAGGTCTGCGCGCTCGACGATGCCGGCGCGATCGCGGTGAACGATGTCTCGCTTTCCGTGCGCGGCGGCGAGATCGTCGGCATCGCCGGCGTCTCGGGCAACGGCCAGCGTCAGCTCGTCGAGGTGCTTGCGGGCCAGCGCGAGGCCGAGAGCGGCGACATCCGCGTCGCCGGCGACGCCTATCACGCGAGCCGCGAGGAAATGCGCCGGCACAAGATGTCGCTGTTACCGGAAGAGCCGTTGAAGAACGCCTGCGTCGGCGGCATGAGTGTTGCCGACAACGTCGCCTTCCGCGAATTCGACCGCGCGCCCTTTGCCAAGGGCGGCTGGTGGCTGAATTGTTCGGCCTTCCGCAGCGACGCGATGCGGAAAATCAACCGTTACAAGATCAAGACCCGCACCCCCGATACGCCGATCGCGGCGCTGTCGGGCGGCAACGTGCAACGCGCGGTGCTGGCGCGCGAACTCGGCGGCGATGTCGAGGTGCTGATCGCCGCCAATCCGTGCTTCGGGCTCGATTTCGCGGCGGTCGCCCAGATCCATGCCGAGATCATGGCGGCGCGCAACCGCGGCGCCGCGGTGCTGCTGGTTAGCGAGGATCTCGATGAATTGCTCGAATTGTCGGATCGCCTGGTGGTGATGTTTCACGGCGAGTTCGTCTACGAGGCCCGCGCCAGCGAGGCGGACCTGACCGAAGTCGGCCGCCACATGGCGGGGCACTGACGGCAGATGCCTAGGGCCTGAACGGACGAACATTTCGCAACCTGATCGGCCTAGGCCGCGAGTTCGGCGACGGCGAGCGACGGCCTATTTGCCGGGCTGAGTTGCCACATCCGGCGTGGGCGCCCGCTTCTGCAATTCCGGAATATTGACCTTGACGCCGCCCGCCATGATGACGTCGCCCGGCTGTTGGCCTGCGGCGCAGGCGCCAAGCCACTTGCCTTCCATCGTCATCTTCGTCGCCGGCAGGTCGCTGCCTTCGGCCGTCACCGTCATGGTGTAGGCGCTGTCGAAGCTGCCGGTGATATCGGCATGCGCGCTAGCTGGCTTGCCATTGAACTTGCATTTCGAGTCGATGGTCATCCCGCTATCCGACGTCTTCACCTCGCGGCTGGTGCAGGCCGGTAGCGAGAATGGACCGGCGCTCGATTGCAGCATCTGGTCGGTTGAGGCATCGATGCATTGCTGCACCGTGACCGCGCGCCCGTGGTCACCGATTGCAGTCTTGACCTCCCACAGGCCCGGCTTGCGCGCAGGCGCATCGGCAGCGGAGGCATGGCTCGCAGCGAGCACGCCAAAGACCGCTCCGATCGAGAGTGCGACGTGTAACCTGGCGTTACCTTGCAACGTCGTTTTACAGAATCTCATCGGGATGTGATCTCGGCACCGTCACGGCTTCCTATCAAGATCGCCCCTTGATGTGCAAGAACAGCCTCAGGCCAAAGCAGGCCGTTTTTGAGGCCTTGATTTAGGGCGGGTATGTGGCAACCCTGTGTGACATTGTGAGGCTTTTTTATCGAGGCGTTGCCGGATAAAAGCTGATCCGAAAACGACATCGATCACTGAAATGAATCCCGCTGGCCCTTTTATCCGCCGTCCGGTCGCCACCACGCTGCTCTCGTTTGGGCTTGTGGTGGCCGGCGGCATCGCTTTTTTCAAACTGCCGGTCTCGCCGCTGCCCGACGTCGACATCCCGACGATTTCGGTGCAAGCGACCCTGCCCGGCGCGAGCCCCGCGGATGTCGCCATCACGGTCGCAAGTCCGCTCGAGCGTCACCTTGGCCAGATCGCCAACGTCACCGAAATGACATCGACGAGCACGCTGGGCTCCGCGCGCGTCAACCTGCAATTCGACATCGGCCGCGACATCAACGGCGCTGCGCGTGACGTGCAGGCGGCGATCAATGCGGCGCGTGCCGATCTGCCGTCCAGCCTGCGCAGCAATCCTTCTTACCGCAAGTTCAATCCCGCTTCGGCGCCGATCCTGATCTACACCTTGACGTCGGACACGCTGATGCCGGCCGGCCTCTATGACGCCGCCTCCACCGTGCTGGCCCAAAAGCTGTCGCAGATCGAAGGGGTCGGCGAAGTTGCCGTCAGCGGCGGCTCGCTGCCTGCCGTGCGCGTCGAGCTGATTCCGCCGGCGCTCTTCAAATACGGCATTGGGCTCGAAGACGTTCGCGCGGCGCTCGCCTCTACCAACGCCCACAGTCCAAAGGGCGGCATCGACGTCGCCAACCAGCGCTACCAGATCTATTCCAACGACCAGGCCAACAAGGCCGAGAGTTACAAATCGCTGATCGTGGCCTATCGCAACGGCGCGCCGGTGCGCTTGTCGGACGTCGGCGATATCGTCGATTCCGTGGAGAACATCCGCACCCTCGGCCTCGCCAACGGCAAGCCGGCCGTCATGATGATCGTGTACCGCCAGCCCGGCGCCAACATCATCCAGATGGTCGATCGCGTGAAGAACCTGATGCCGCAGCTCAAGGCCTCGGTCTCGCCAGCCATCGACGTCAATCTCGCGATCGACCGTTCCAAGACGATCCGCGCCTCGCTGCGCGACGTCGAGATCACCCTCGTGATCGCGGTGGCGCTGGTGATCCTGGTCGTGTTCGCGTTCCTGCGCAATGCGCGCGCGACGCTGGTGCCGGTGGTGGCGGTCACCGTGTCGCTGGTCGCAACCTTCGCCGTCATGTACCTGCTCGGTTACAGCCTCGACATCTTCTCGCTGATGGCGCTGACGGTCGCGACCGGATTTGTGGTCGACGACGCCATCGTCGTTCTGGAAAACATCACCCGCCACCTGGATGCAGGAATGTCGCGGCTGGAGGCGACGTTGCTCGGCTCCCGCGAGGTCGGATTTACCGTGCTGTCGATGAGCGTCTCGTTGATCGCGGTATTTGTCCCGATCCTGATGATGGGTGGCCTGGTCGGCCGTCTGTTTCGCGAATTCGCCATGACGGTCACGATCGCGATTGTGATCTCGCTGGTGGTGTCGCTGACGACGACGCCGATGATGTGCGCTGTATTGCTGCGCGCAAACCGCGGTCAGTCGCACGGACGGGTCTACCAGGTCAGCGAGCGTATCTTCGACGCCATGCTGAACGGCTACCGCTGGACGCTGGCGATCGCGCTGCGTCACCCGCTCTCTGTCATGCTGATCCTGGCGGCGACGCTGGTGCTGAACGTCCAGCTCTACCGCGTCGTGCCGAAGGGCTTCGTGCCACAGCAGGATACGGGATTGCTCGCCGGATCGATTCAGGCCGACCAGCATACGTCGTTTCAGCTCATGCAGCAGAAGCTCACCCAGCTTATCGGCATCGTCAAAAGCGATCCTGATGTCGATTCCGTCGTCGGCTTCACCGGTGGCAGCGGTCCGGGATCGGCCTCGACCAACACCGGCTCGGTGTTCGCATCGCTGAAGCCGATCGGCGAGCGCAAGATATCGGCCGAGCGCGTGATTGAACGGCTGCGCGGCGAGCTTTCGGCGGTCGCGGGCGCCACGCTGTTCCTGCAATCGATCGGCGACCTTCCCTCCGGCGGCCGTTCGGGCAACGCCACCTATCAGTACACCCTGCAAGGCTCGACCTCCGACGAGCTGAATGAATGGACGCCAAAGCTGGTCGCGGCGCTCCAGGGCGTGCACGAATTGGCCGATGTCTCCAGCGATCAGCAGAACAAGGCGCTGCAATCCAACCTGGTCATCGATCGCGACGCGGCATCCCAGCTTGGCATTACCGTCAGCGAAATCGACAACACCCTTTATGACGCGTTCGGGCAGCGGCAGGTCTCGACGATTTACGTCGCGCGCAACCAGTATCATGTGATCATGGAGGTTGAGCCTGCCTATTGGCAGAATCCGCAGACCTTGAAAGAAGTTTGGGTCAGCACCACGGGCGGGCCCGCGAGCGGCTCGCAAGCCACCAATGCGGTGGCGGGAACGATCACGTCGCCTTCACAGAAGAACTCGATCAGTTCGATCGCGGCGAACGCGGTGCGCAACCAGGCGACGAATTCGATCGGCGCCTCCGGCAAGGGCGTTTCATCAACCGGCACCGCCGTCTCCACCAGCGCCGAGACGATGATCCCGCTCTCGAGCGTCGCGCGCTTCTCGCAGGGCGAGACGCCGCTCTCTGTCAACCATCAGGACCTTCTGGTCGCCAACACCGTCTCGTTCAACCTGCCGCCGGGCGTTCCACTGAGCAAGGGTGTGGCGGCGATAGAACGCACCATGAGCCAGATCGGCATGCCAGCGGACATTCGCGGCGGCTTTGCCGGCGCCGCCAAGATTTTCCAGCAATCGCTGGCGAGCGAGCCGTATCTCATTTTAGCGGCGCTGGCGACGATCTACATCTCGCTCGGCATGCTCTACGAGAGCTACGTCCACCCGCTCACGATTCTCTCCACGCTGCCGTCGGCAGGCGTCGGCGCGGTACTGGCCCTGATGCTGTCGCACACCGAATTCGACATCATTGCGATGATCGGAGTGATTCTCTTGATCGGCATTGTGAAGAAAAACGCGATCATGATGATCGACTTCGCGGTCGACGCCGAACGCCAGCGCGGGCTGTCGTCGCGTGAGGCCATCTTCGAGGCCTGCGTGATGCGCTTCCGGCCGATCATGATGACCACGATGGCCGCGCTGTTCGGCGCGCTGCCGCTGATGGTCGGCCTCGGCGAAGGCAGCGAGTTCCGCCAGCCGCTCGGCATTGCCATCTTCGGCGGGCTGATCCTGAGCCAGATCCTGACGCTCTACACCACCCCGGTCGTCTATCTCTATCTCGACCGCGCCAGGCACTGGCGCCAAAGGCGGCGCGAACAGCGTCTCGTTCCCGGCGAATAGGCTCGCTCCTATCCTAGTTCGGCCCGCACCGTCGCCGCGCCGTCGGCAAGCGCCTTCAATTTCGCAAACGCCAGTTCGCGCGGCAGATACTTCATGCCGCAATCCGGCGCCGGCACCAGGCGATCGGGGGGCAGAAACTTCAGGGCAGCGCGGATGCGATCGGCGACGATCTCAGCTGTTTCCGCGTTGGGGTCAGCGAGATCGATCACGCCCAGCATGATCTTCTTCGACGACAACTCCTTGAGTACGCCGAGATCGAGCTTGGGCTGCGCGGCCTCGATCGAAATCTGGTCCGCCTTGCAGGCGTCGAGTTCGCCCAGAAACGAATAGCCCACCGGCTTCTCGCCCTTGACGACCGCCGCATAGCCGAAACAGAGATGCACGACGGTCGCAGCCTTCAGGCCGTCCAGCGCGCGGTCAAGCGCCTTGACCGCGATGCGCTTGGCGGCGGGCGGATCCTGACGCAGCCAGGGCTCGTCGAGCTGGATCACGTCGGCGCCGGCCTTTTCGAGATCGCGCGCCTCCGCATTCACCGCGGCGGCAAAATCCATCACCATCTCGTCGTCGTCTTTATAGTATTCGTTGACCGCCTGCCGGCTCATGGTGAACGGACCCGGCAGCGTGATCTTCGCCATCCGCCCGGTATTGCGGCGAAGGAATTCCATGTCGCGGGTTTCGACCGCATGGGTGCGGCGGACCGGACCGACGACGCGTGGCACGGCAGTGGCCAGACCGGCCTTCGATGTCACTTCGCCCGGCTTGCCGGAGGCAATGCCTTCGAGCGAGGTCGCAAAACGGTTGGAGTAGCTTTCGCGCCGTATCTCGCCATCGGTAATGATGTCGATGCCGGCGCGCTCCATGTCGCGGATCGCAAGCAGCGTTGCGTCGTCCTGCGCCTGCTCCAGCCAGGGCTCGGCGACGCGCCACAGATCGAGCCGCACCCGCGCCACGCCCTTTGACAGCAATTGACGGTCGACCAGCCAGTCCGGCTGCGGATAGCTGCCGACAACTGTGGTGGGCAAAAGCTTTGCGGTCATGCTGGTCTCCGCATTCAAAGGGGCCTCATGGTTCGAGACGCCGTTTCACGGCTCCTCACCATGAGGGTAACCTCATCCCGAGGAGGCGCGAAAGCGCCGTCTCGAGGGATGTTCAAGAACTCCGGTGTCACACGGTCCCGCCGAGATAAAGCCGCTTGACGATGTCGTTGCCGTGCAACTCGTCGACATTGGCCGCGACCACGATCTCGCCGTGGACGATGATATAGCCGCGATCGGCGATGCGCACCGCCTGATTGAAGTTCTGTTCGGCCATCAGGACCGTCAGGTCGAAACGCTCGCCGAGTTCGCCGATCTTGGTGATCATCTGCGAGACCAGAAGCGGCGACAGGCCCACCGATGGCTCGTCGATCAAAAGCAGCCGCGGCGAGGACATCATTGCGCGCGCAATCGCCAGCATCTGCTGCTGCCCACCCGACATGGTGCCGGCAAGTTGCCTCGTGCGCTCTTTCAAGACTGGAAACGCGTCGAAGGCGAGCGCGAGGTTACGGTCGATGTCGCGTCGCGCGGCGCGGCGGAACGCGCCGAGCATGAGATTTTCCAAAACCGTGAGCCGCGGAAACAACCGCCGTCCTTCCGGGACCAGCGCCACGCCGAGATCGACGATGGCCTCCGGCGGTAATTTTGAAAGGTCATGCACGGCGCCGTCGATGGTCAGCGAAACGCTGCCGCGCCACGGCCGCACCAGGCCCATGACGCACTTCATCAGCGTGCTCTTGCCGTTGCCGTTGGTGCCGAGCAGGGCGACGGTCTCGCCGGCCGCAACGTCGAGCGATACGCCGCGTAGCGCCTTCACCGCGCCATAGCCGGCATCGAGATCGCGGATCGCAAGGCTAAGTGCCAAGATAGGCCTCCTGCACCCGCGCATTCGCCATCACGTCGGAGGGCTGCCCGATCGCGATGATCTTGCCCGCATCGAGGCACATGATGCGTTGTGAGAAGCGCATCACCGCCTGCATGATGTGCTCGATCATGATGATGGTGATGTCTTCGCCGGCCAATTTCATCAGGAGATCGAGCACTTCGTCGACTTCAGAGCCGGACAGGCCGGCCATCGCCTCATCGGAAATCAGAAGCTTTGGCCGCGTCGCCAACGCGCGCGCCAATTCCATCTTGCGTAATTCGACCTGGCTCAAACCGGTGACCCGCGCATCGGCCTTGGCGGCAAGGCCCATCTCTCGAAGGATCGCCATCGCGCTGTCGCGATGATCGTCGGCCGTAAGACGAAGATGCGTGGCGCTGGTGAAATCGGCGGCGACCATCAGATTCTCGATGACCGTCATGCTTTTGAACGGACGTGGAATCTGGAAGCTGCGCGCGATGCCGCGCCGGGTGCGCACGTGCGGCGCCAGCCGCGTGATGTCTTCACCGCCGAAGATGACGGTCGAGGGCTCGGTGCGGAAGGCGCCGGAAATGCAGTTGATCAGCGTCGTCTTGCCGGAGCCGTTGGGACCGATCAGGCCGAAGCGTTCGCCGGCCCTGATATCGACGCTGACATTGTCGAGCGCAGTGAAGCCGCCAAAACGCTTGGTGAGCCCCTCGATCCGCAATAGCGGGACTTCGGCAGAAGGCGCGGACGTCATGCCTTGCCCTCCGCACGACGACGCTTGAGAAACAGTCCGATGATGCCCTCGGGCGCCGCCACCACAAACAGCACCAGCATGACGCCGAGCACCAGCACGTTCACTTCCGAGGAAATGGTAACGGCAAGAACTCTGCTGCGTGACGCCGAGCAGGATAGCGCCGATGACCGGCCCGATCCAGTGCGACGGTGCCGCCGATCAACGCCATCGCAAGCACGGTGACCGAGTATTTGAGGTCAAAGGACGACGCCTGGATCGGCATATTGCAGATACATCGCCGCCGGCGCGCCGGCTGCGCACATCAGGGCGCCGGAAATCACGCAAGCCACCATCTTCAGACGCAGCGTCGGCACGCCGGTGCATTCGGCCGCGAGTTCGTCGTCCCGCAGCGCCTGAAGGCCGCGGCCGATCCACGAATTCTGGATATAACGTGCAATCGCCACGCCGAGCACCACGAGCACCGCCTGGACGAACACCAGCATCTGAACATAGCTGTGGAACGGCGCGGTGACCGGCGGCCGCTGCAGTTGGATGCCGGCGGCTCCGCCCAGAGAGCGCCAGTTCGTCACCGTCGTCTCGATCACGATGGTCAGCGCAATCGTGGCGATCGAGAAAAAGATGCCCTGCATGCGCAGCGTCAAAAGGCCGACCGCAAATCCGAGTAGCCCTCCCACCAGCGCGGCCGCGGCGATCTGCACAACCAGCGGCGCGCCCGCCGCCTTGAACAGGAACACCGCGGTATAGACGCCGACGCCGAAAAAGGCGCTGGTGCCGAAATTCACGTAGCCGGCGTAACCGCCGAGAATGCTCCAGGCGACCGAGAGCACGATGAATTGCAGGATCACGTAACCGGCGAAGAACCAGTATTCGTTGGCGACGAGTTCCGCTCGACAGCATAACGGCGGCGAGAAACAGCACGGCCGTGCCCCAGAAAGCGATACCGCCGCGCTTCATGATCGCCTGCCCAACAGGCCCTGCGGCCGCACGGCCAGAATGCCGAGCAACAGGGCAAAGGAAATCGCAGGCGCCCAGGACGCGCCGAACATCGTCAGCACGATGGTTTCGGCAACGCCGAGAATGATGGCGGCAATCAGCGTGCCGGTCATGCTGCCCAGCCCCGCCATCACCACGACGCAGAAGGTGCGCCCGATATAGGCGCGGTCGAGCGTCGGATCGACAGGCGAGACGATGATGAGCAGCGCACCGGCAAGCCGAGCACAGCGGTCGCAATCCCGAACGCCCATTGCTTGATGTGGACCGGATTGGCGCCCATCAGCCGCACCGCTTCCTCATCCTGCGCCACCGCGCGGATGGCGCGGCCCATGAAGGTTTTGGACAGATAGACCGCGAGCAGCAGCGTCAATCCGGTCGCGACCGCAAACGCCACCATCAGGCGAAGCGGAATCCGCATCTCCGCCGAACCGCCAGGACTTGCCGATATAGGAAGCCGTGACCGAGCGCTGGTCGACGCCGAAATGCAGGATCAGCAGCACTTCGATGATAAAGGCGACGCCGAAGAAAAACGCGATGCCGCGTACGCCGGCGTCGCTGCCGCGGCGCTCGAAGGTCTCGTAATAAAGCCGGTAAGCGCCAAGCCCGAACACGAACAACAGCGGCGTGATCAACAACCCCGCCACCAGCGGATCGATATCGTAGCTGTCGTTGAGGAAATAGACCCCATAGGACGCCATCACCAGAAAGGCCGGATGCGCCACCTGGGGAACGTCGAGCAGGCCGAAGGAAACCGACAGCCCGATGCTGACGGCTGCATAAAAGCAGCCGAGCAGCACGCCGGTCACGACCGCGTCGAGCAGCAGCTCCATCGAAAACAACTTTAGGCTCCCCTCGCCCTTTTTACTTACATGCTACTATTCGTTGCCAGGCACGGGCTGCCTTTTCCCGCAAGTAGCAGGTTAATCGTATTCGGTTGCCTTGACGCTTTCTTTTCCCTCCCCTTGCGGGGAGGGTCGGCGAGCGAAAGCGAGCCGGGGTGGGGGTCGTTAAAAATCACCTTCGCCATTCTTGATGCCAGCTACCCCCCACCCGACCGTCGCTTCGCGCATAGCCGATGGAAAGCATCGGCGTTCTATGTTTAAGAACGGCGACCGAAGGTCGCCTATGCACCCTCCCCACGCTTTCGCGGGGGAGGGACAAGAAGATGCACCGCCAAATATTCAAAGCCTACTTTCGGGCGGCCTCAAACGGCGTGATCAGGTTGCCGGACTTCAGTTTCGCCGGAAACAGGATCACCTGCTTCCCCGGCTTCTTGAACTGGTCCATGTTCTTGTCGACGATGCCCTGGAACTGAGCTTGCAGCGTCGCGGTCTCCTTGCGCTCGCCATCGGCTGCGAACGCGATCGGGCCGACGATGGTCTGGGTTTCGTTGGCGTGCAGATATTTGGCGATCGCTTTCTGATCGAGCGAGTTCGTCGCCTTGACGGCGGCTTCTATCAGCTGGCCGGACGCATAGCCGAACGGCGCCAGATAGTAGCCGAGCGGATCGACCTTGGCTGCGACGGCGCGCTTCGAATAGGTCTCGAAGAACGCCTTGGTGCCATCGTAATACATGCCGGGTTCGGGCAGCCAGGTGTTGAAGTTGACGACGCCGTTGAGCAACGAACCCATATTCTCCATGACCGCGCCGAATTGCAGGCCGACCATGCCGCCGCCGAACAGCTTGACGTTGTCGCCGATCCCGATCTCGTTGACGGCGCGCAGGATGCCGGCCGAATCCGGCGGATAGGACGCAACATGGACGATGTCGGGCTTGGCGGCATTGAGCGCGCGGAGGATGCTGGAGAATTCAACCGTATTCGGCGGATAGGCCTGGTCGAACACGATCGACATGTTGCGCTTGGTCGCGACCTCGCGCGCGGTCGTCGCCAGGTTTTGGGCGAACTCCTGGTCGGCGGTGAGTAGCGCGACCGTCTTGCCGCCCGCCTTCTGGCCGATATCGAAAAACGCCGATGCCCAGGAATCGGCCGGCCCCCACGGCGCATTGTTGAACCACATGTCGTGGTGGATCTTGCTGTTCACCTGGAACGAGAAGTTCCCGATCAGCACCATGCCGCGCTGCTTGACCAGCGGCATGATCGGCGCGGTCGGCACCGTGGCATATGGCGCGAACAAGCAGATCGACCTTGTCGATGTCGAGCAACTTCGAATAAAGCGCCGGCGTCTCGGAGGCGCTCGACTTGTCGTCGTAGACAATGAGCTCGATCTTGCGGCCGAGCAGGCCGCCCTTGGCGTTGATGTCGTCGCGCCAGATTTCGTGGCCGAGCAATGCAGCCTTGCCGCCGCCCGCCAATCCTCCGGTTTGCGCCATCGACATGACCGATCTTGATCGGCGGCTGATCGGCGCCGGCCTTGGAAATCAGCGAGACGCCAATGCCGGTGATAGCGGCGCCGAGAAACGTTCTGCGTTTCATAATTCCTCCCCTTTATCTCACTTTGCTACGCTGCTCGTCCGCGCCGGATTCTTCGCTCCGTTTCGCGGATCATATAACGATGTCAACTGAGGTTAGGGCCGGGACACACCCGGTCACAACCCAACTCTGGTCGCATAATGCTGCCTATCAACGCGCCCGCCTTGTTCAAGCCGGCTGCTTCAGGATCGCG
This sequence comes from uncultured Alphaproteobacteria bacterium, assembly GCA_963775545.1. Taxonomy (GTDB): domain Bacteria; phylum Pseudomonadota; class Alphaproteobacteria; order Rhizobiales; family Xanthobacteraceae; genus Bradyrhizobium. Next base: position 347,214 of record CAVZJE010000010.1, on the reverse strand, counting down.
GCCGGATCGGCGCCGACGCGGCCGCCGGCCCGGTCAGCCGCGGTTTCACGTGACAGGCGCATGTCGAAGCGGATGCTCGGCATGCCTTTGATCGGGCAGTCCGGATCCTTCGGATTGATTTCAACCGCGAGGTCTCCCGAAGAACCGAACACGACGTCGTCCGCCAGATGCGGATCGTCGCGCAAATAAAGCGCCGTCACCAGTTCGCGATAACCGGGCGCGCCGACCAGGAAATGAATATGCGCCGGCCGCATGCCGTGACGCCTCTGCGCCGTGATCATTTCGCCGACCGGCCCATCCATCGGGATCGAATAGCCGAGCGGCTTCACCGTGCGTACCAGAAAGAGGCCGTTGGCATCGGTGGTGAATATGCCGCGATAGTCGACAGAAGTCGGATCTTCCTGAATGTCATAAAGGCCGCTGGCGCTGGTCTGCCAGAGCGAGACGGTGGCGCCGGAAAGCGGCTTGCCGTTTACGTCGGTCACATGACCGTAAAGAATGACTTCTGTGTCCGGATCGGCATGCTTGGCAATCTGGCTGCCGGCGGCCAGATGCGGCGTGGTTTCGCGGTAAAACGGACCGAGCAGGCTCGTGTTCGTCCCCTCTTCCATGGCGGTCTCGTCATGCAGGCCATTGACCAGCGCCGACAGGCCGAGCGTATCCGACAGCAGAATGAATTCCTGCCGCGCCGGCGTGCAGATTTTCCCGACCGCGGTCATGAATGCGATGCCCTTGATCCACTCGGCCGGCGTCAGATTCACGTCCTTGGCGAAAGCATGCAGATGTTTCACGGCAGAGGCCATGATCTGCTTCAGGCGGGAATTGGGGGTTGAAGCCATCTGGTCAAGCACCGCTTGCGTGATGGTTTCCGGCGTCAACTCCTGCATGGCGACCTCCCTCGACCATGGCTTTGGCGATCCACGGCTTTTCTTGATGAACCGATAGCCTATCGCGCTGCGGGCGCAACCGCAAATTGGAAGCCGCAGACCCCGGCCGGAAATCGGGCGCCCCGCCCGTCTAAAATTTCATCAGGTGATAAGTTAATCCGTCTGGTCGCGGCGGACGCTGAGCGCATGGGTTTGCGCGGTCGCGGTTGCAGTGCCGAACGAGCGCGGCTGGGTCAGCACCTCCGGCTGCAGAATCTGGTCAAGCTGTTCGGGGGTCAGAAGCTTCTTGGCCAGCACCAGATCGTAGACGCTTTGATCGGTCAAAAGCGCCTGCTGCGCGATCTCGGTCGCATTGGCGTAGCCGATATAGGGATTGAGCGCGGTGACGATACCGATCGAGCGCTCGACGCCGCGGCGCAAATGCTCGCGGTTGGCGGTGATGCCCTTCACGCATCGCTCTGAAAGCGTCAGGCAGCCGGAACGCAGATGATTGACGCTCTTGAACAGGCTGTGCGCGATGATCGGCTCGAAGGCATTGAGCTGCAACTGACCGGCCTCGGCCGCAAAACTCACGGTGACGTCGTTGCCGATCACCTCGAAGGCGATTTGGTTGACGACTTCGGGAATCACCGGATTGACCTTGCCGGGCATGATGCTGGAGCCCGCCTGCATCGGTGGCAGGTTGATCTCGTTCAGCCCGACGCGCGGGCCGGATGACAACAGCCGCAGGTCGTTACAGGTCTTCGACAACTTGACCGCGACCCGCTTGAGCACGCCGGAGAGTTGTACGAAGGCGCCGCAATCCTGCGTCGCCTCGATCAGGTTCGACGCGGTGACCACGGGAATGCCGGTTACGTCCCGCAACTGCTGGCAAACCAGGCGCGCATAATCGGGATGGGCGTTGATGCCGGTGCCGATGGCGGTCGCGCCCATGTTGATCTCGCACACCAGAAGCACGGCTTCCTTCAGTCGCAGTTCGTCTTCACCGAGCATCACCGCATAGGTCGAGAATTCCTGGCCGAGCGTCATCGGGACGGCGTCCTGCAACTGGGTCCGTCCCATCTTGATGATGTCCTTGAACTCCTCGGACTTCGCCTCGAACGCCCCGCGCAGCTCCGCCATGGCCTCGACCAGGCGCATGATGCCCGAATAGGCCGCGAGCTTGAGCGCCGTCGGATAGACGTCGTTGGTGCTCTGGCTCATGTTGACGTGTTCGTTGGGGTGCAGAAACTTGTAGTCGCCCTTCGGCCGACCAAGCAACTCAAGCGCGCGGTTGGCGATAACCTCATTGGCATTCATGTTGGTCGAGGTGCCCGCGCCGCCCTGGATGACGTCGACCACGAACTGATCGAGCAGCCGGCCTGCCCTGACCTCTTTCGCGGCGGCGATGATGGCGTCGGCCAGCTTGGCATCGAGCAGGCCCAGTTCGCGGTTGCTGCGCGCCGCCGCCAGTTTGATCGACGCCAGCGATGAAATCAGGTCGGGATAGATCGAGATCGGGGTTGCGGTGATCGGAAAATTCTCGACAGCCCGAAGCGTGTGGACCCCGTAATAGGCCTCTGCCGGAACATCCCGGTCGCCCAACAGATCGTGTTCGCGTCGCGTGCTCATGGAGGCCTCATCCGGTTCTCGCGGGGATGCGATAAAAACAGGATGCGGCAGGATTTCAAGCTGGGATTTCGTGCCTTGCGCAGCCGCGAATGCCGGGGAATACGTGGACCTCAGCTTCGATCGGGCGCGCAAATCATCGGCGTTTCTGAAGGCTTTACCGTCTCCGGCATTTTGGATGCCACCGGTTTAAACCATCGTTTAGATGTGGCGGCTATCTTGGCCGTCCGATTGCCCTGGTCGTGCCGGGGATCCCGAGCTGAAATCCTTATCGCCGGTTAACAATCGGCTTTCCAAGATTTGGAAGAGATCCCAGGTGGGAACGGACTGAAGGAATGAGCAGCGCCTTCAACGAGCTTGACTTCGATATCGCGACGACGACCGCGGATCGGGCCACCCGTTTGATGTCGCGGCACGGCGTGCCGCCCACTCCCGATAATTTCTCGGTCTGGTTCTATTACGTGATGGGCGGCTCGCTCACGCTGAAGAAAACCGTCGACATTCTGATCGCCAACAAGCGCAAGTTCGATGCCGCCATCAACCGCGATCTCTACCTCACCTACGTCAACCCTCATTCGAGCACGAGCGGGGACTTCCCCGAGCAGTTGCACGGCGTGATCGCCAGTGCCCAGGAATTTTTGGCGACCGCCATTTCCGACAACCGCGAGCAGATGGAGAACCTCGGCGAGGTCAAGTCGGAATGTCAGGCCGCGGTCGATCCGCGGCCGATCATCGAAAAGCTGGTGAAAGAGCTGTCGACGGCGACGACGCGTTCCTCGGCGCTCGAAGCGAATTTCCTCCAGACCACAAAAGACCTCGACCAGATCAAGGACTCGCTCAAGGAGGCCGAGCAGCATTCCAACACCGACGCCCTCACCGGGCTCGCCAACCGGCGCTCGCTCGATGCCTTCCTGCGCGCCGAGCAGATCACGGCGATGGAAGCCGGAACGCCGCTCAGCATCCTGCTGATCGATATCGACCACTTCAAGCAGTTCAACGACGGCTTCGGCCACCAGGTCGGCGACCAGGTTATTCGGCTGGTCGCCAAGGTCGTGCAGGAGAACGTCCGCGAGTGCGACCTCGCCGCGCGTTATGGCGGTGAAGAACTGATGGCGATCCTGCCTGGTGCTGCGCTCGATACCTGCTTCGAAGTGGCCGAGCGCATCCGCCGCCGCATCTGCGAGGCCCGACTGACCCGGCGCACGACGGGCGAGGAAATTTCGAGCGTCACCGTCTCGATCGGCGTGGCGCAATTCCGTATGGCTGAATTGGCCGACGGCATGATCGATCGCTGCGATCGCGCGCTCTATCAGGCCAAGCGTGCGGGGCGCAATCGCACGATCAAGGAAGCCGAAGAAGAGATCGCGGCCTGAGCGGAAATCTTCGGTCAGCGACGAGCGCTGCTCAGATCGCCGCCGCAACCTTCTCCAGACCAATCAAACGGGCAAGCGAGCGCACCTCGCGCTTCTGGTCTTCGCGCAGCTGAAACAACAACGGCATCGCCGCCGATTTCAATTGCTGGACTTCCGCAGCCTCCGGGTCGATCGCGGGGACGGTGGCGCCATTGGGATCGGCCTGTCGCGTCGCGTGAATTTTGCGAGCCACTGCGCGCAGCGCATTCTCCACCGCCGGCCAATAGGACTCCTGGTCCGGCGACAGTTTTAGCCGCTCCTTGATGCCGGTGATCTGCGCGTCGCTCAGCAATGTGTAGGACTTCTGCACCGGCGGCTTGGCGACGGGTTTGGGTTTCGGCGCCGCAACCGGTTCGGCTGCAACCGCCTTGGGCCTATCCGCCTCGATCTCCGTCGTGGCCGGCAAGGCCTGCCGCAACGGCTCCCTCTCGCTCGGGATCGCGCTGGTGGATTGCGGTGCCGCAACGTCTGGTGCAATCGAGGCGACGATCAGCCTGTCGCCCTTGCTTTCCCGGTTCGGCAGGCTTTCTTGCGCGATGATGGACGGCGCCGACGCTGCCAAGCTCGCCGGGGGCACGGTCTCACGGCTCAAAATGACAGCCGCTGCCGCGCCAACGACCAGGAAGCAGGTCAGGACGGCAATCGTTATGGCTTTCGACAGGCAACTCTCCATTTTCGGTAAGAGTGGGCTTGACCGCGACTCCCCCGCGCATCGGAGGCACCATCCCGACAATGCGGGCAGGAAATAAGGCTTAACGGTGCCACCACGGTGGCGATTCAGGCCGCCGCCGAGGAACGGATGGCGAGGAATCAGACAAAAGGATCAGGCGACGGCGACGAGCTCGTAAGCATCCTGAATATCGGCAACGATATCGGACGCCTCCCACAGCGCATCCGGCGCGACCGTTTGCCAGCTGATGGTCCAGTTTCCGCCTTTGTGGGAACGGGGCATGCCGACGACATCGAATTGCACATCGCGGCAGAGCGGGTGGCGCTCAAGCGCATAAGCGACCCGGCGCCTGATCTCATCGAGGGTCACCGGCGTTTTTTTAAAGAGCGTCTCGAAGTCCATGTCACTCCCCCCTGCACCGCAGTTCGGCCTGCCCGCGCAACTTTGCGGCGGCCTGCTGTGGACATGAACCTTGGGGGAGCGTGGTTAATGGCGGGTTAAATGACCCTTGCTGCGATTCGGTCGTGCCGCGATCAGATGCGAGAGTGCTTTGGCGGCAACGCTTGAGCCTAATCGGGTTCCGATGGAATCAGAACCGGCCTCCACTCTTTTGTTTTGACGCGTTTGAAGCGTTACAGCGGTGGATCAAACGCCTCGTCATATTCTTTTTTGAAGCGCGCGATCAGTTCGGCGGCCGGCATGACCTTGCCGAGGCTACCGATGCCCTGCCCCGAGCCCCAGATATCCTTCCAGGCCTTTGCCTTGGCGCGCTCGCCGGAAGAATCGGTTCCGAAACTCATCTTCGAGGCATCCGACTCCGGCAGGTTTTCCGGGTCCATGCCGGCAGCCACGATCGACGGCTTCAGGTAATTGCCGTGCACGCCGGTAAAGAGGTTGGAGTACACGATATCTTCCGCACCCGACGCGGTGATCATCTCTTTATAGCGCTCGACCGCATTTGCTTCCCTGGTGGCGATGAACGCCGAACCGATATAGGCGAAATCCGCCCCCAACAGACGCGCGGCGCGGATCGCACGGCCATTGGCGATGGCACCCGACAGCGCGATCGGACCGTCGAACCATTGCCGCGTCTCCGCCACGAAGGCGAATGGCGATATCACGCCGGCATGGCCGCCGGCTCCGGCGGCAACGAGGATCAGGCCGTCGGCGCCCTTCTCGACTGCCTTGTGCGCGAATTTCTGGTTGATCACGTCGTGAAAGACGATGCCGCCCCAGCGATGCGCGGCCTGGTTGACCTCCTCACGCGCGCCCAGCGACGTGATGATGATCGGAACCTTGTGCTTTTCGCAGAGCGCGAGATCATGTTCGAGGCGATTGTTCGACCGGTGCACGATCTGGTTGACGGCAAACGGCGCCGACGGCCGCTCCGGATGGGCCGCATCATATTCAGCCAGTTCCTGCCTGATCCGCGCCAGCCACTCGTCGAGCAGTTCGGGCGGCCGCGCATTCAGCGCGGGAAACGCGCCGACGATCCCGGCCTTGCATTGCGCGATCACGAGATCGGGCACCGAGATAATGAACAGCGGCGCGCCGATCGCCGGGATCGACAGGCGACCCTTGAACAAAGCAGGCATGGACATCAACGAAATCCTCGTATTCCGGAAGGCGGGAAATTCAGCTCGTCCGGGGCAGCGAATTTGAAGTTCCTATCAGTTTCGCTGCAACCTCGTCATAGGAATTTTAAATTCAAAGCTGCCACCGGAATCCAATATTTGCTAGAGCTTCTTTGATTTCGAATTTCGTATCAGAGGCGCCGCAACAGCTTACGAAATTCGAAATCGAAGCTCTAGACCAAAGGATGCCAGACATCATCTCAAGAAGGCAACCGTGCTTCTTTGCCGGATGACAAACGAAACTATTGGCACAGCGCGCGGGTGACGAAATTGTCGGTTCGGCAATCGCCTGGCTTCCGGGTACGGCCCGGAATCAGCACCTTGGCCGAACAGGCCTCCACCGAGTCTGTCGTGAGGCTTTTGCCCTCCTTGAAGCCCTTCGACTGGCAAAGCTTGTCGGCCGCTATCTTGCAGTCGGAAGCGCCGTTGGCCGAAACCGGACAAATCAGTCGGCCCGTCGCCATGGAGGCAGGCTTGGCCAGGCGCGACAGGCTTTCGCCGGCATCCTTCGCAGCGTCCTTGGCGCGCGCATTGAGATCGTCGAAGGTCTCGCTCGGGCTTTTCAGCGTCGGCAGGATCGACAGCGATTTCTCCAGCACCTTCCCCATTTCGTCGATGAGGCCCGGATTTTCCGGGGCGGGTGGGGCCGCGGGCCCATTTGGCGGCGCAGTTAGCTGCGGCGTTGCTTGTTGCGGCGTTGCCTGCTCCGGCGCCGGGGCTGGCGGCGGCCCAGCCGCCTGCGGCCAGCCGGCGCTGACGGCGGTCATCCAGACCAGAGCCGCGAGCGTAATCCTTGCAACAAGCGGGCGCAGCGAAGCCCGGAAAGTATCGGATCGATCAGGCATTCGTTCAGGATAACGCGAGCCAGCCGGGCGGCAAGCCTTCAGATCAAAAGGCTTCAGATCGCCGGTCTTCAAGCCGAAAGGCTTCAGATCAATTTGACCGCGAGGACGAAACCGCCGGCGAGCAGGAGCAAGAACGCCGTCAGCCACAATCCCAGGCGCTTCTCGATTTCGGCCCGGATCACGTCGCCATAGCGGTTGAGCACAACAGCAACGATGAAAAACCGGCCTCCCCTGGCGATGATGGAGCACAGGATGAAAAGCCAGATGTTGTAGCCCGCAAAGCCCGAAGTGATGGTGACGAGCTTGTAGGGGATCGGCGTCAGCCCCTTCAGCAAAATGATCAGGCTGCCCCATTCGGCATAGGAAGCGCGAAAGGCTTCGACCTTGTCGCCGAGATGATAAAGGTTGATCAGCCAATGCCCGACCGAGTCATAGAGGAGCGCTCCGATCGCGTAACCAAGCAAGCCGCCGGCCACCGAGGCAATCGTACAAAGCGTCGCAAACAGCCACGCCCGGGCCGGCCGCGCCAGCGACATCGGCAGCAGCATGATGTCGGGCGGAATCGGAAAGAAGGAGCTTTCCGCGAACGCGACCGCTCCCAAAATCCACAAGGCATAAGGCTTGTCTGCGGCGTCGATACACCAATCGTAGATACGTCTGAGCATGCCGCGATGAAGCATCAAGCGATGGGTTTGTCCATGCCGCGAAGCGGAAGAATTAGTGGCGCTTGCGCAAGGCCCGGCCTTCGAGCGCGACAATTGGCCGCCGCGCCATGCGGGACGGCGGAACCTTGACCGGCGACTTCGGCATCTTCTCGGCGATGCCCAGCAGATGCTCCCGCTGGTCCATCTCGCGCCACACGTCCTCGGGGCGCACGCCGGCGGCCGCCCACAGCACCGTCAGATTATAAAGGAGATCGGCGCTTTCGCGGATGACCGCATCGGTCTTGCCGTTGACGGCATCGATGACGACTTCGATGGCTTCCTCTGCCAGCTTCTTCGCCATCTTGTCGGGACCGCGCTGGAACAGCCGTGCGGTCCGCGAGACCTGGGGATCGAGATCCTTGGCCGCGATGACTGCCTGATAAAGCCGTTCGAGCGAATCACTCATGCGTCTTAAGATAATCCAAACGGCTCGCCAGCGTGTTAACGCTAAAGCCAAAATCACAAATCCGCTGGCCACGGTGACCAGCAACTTAACTCGGTCGTGAGATTTGCAAGTGCGGCAACCGGCAGGCGACGATGGGACGGTTGGCTTGCCTTGCGAGACGCAGCCATATCGGCTGCGACCGGCCGCGTCACTGCCGTATTAATACGGCCCCGCGCCGTTCTCGCGGACATGTGAATTGCGGTCCTTGCGCACACCAATCGGAAACCATCCTTGCTCACCTGCGGTTCAGCTTGGCTGGGGCAGGATAGGGTCGCCGGAGCGGTGTCATGAAACCGACATACCTGGCGAGGCAACTCGCCTCCAGTGTTCGGTCCGGCGTGGCAATTAGTGCTCCGATTCCGAAGTTCGCATGATATCGCGGCAACCTCCGATGCGAACCTCGGAATCAAAGGAGCTCTAGGAACTTATTGCTTCTAGTGCAGCCTTGAATTTGAAGTTCCTATAACGAGCTTGCCGCAACACTGATAGGAACTTCAAATTTGCTGCACCAGCCTCTAGTGTTCGGTGTGGTGCCGATGCGCACATTACAGACCCTTCTTGCCTGCTGGTGTCTTGCCGCCTGGATCGGCGTTGCGGGCGCGAATGCAAGCCACGCCGGAGAGACCAGTCACCTCCTTGCGATCGGGCTTTCTTTCGACCGGCCTATCAATGCCGGCGAGGCTCCCGCCGTCGTCGCCATGTCCGACGGACTGTTCGCTTCGGAAGGGCTCGCGGTCACGGCCAGCACGACCGCCGGATCCCCCGAGGCCATCGCCCGCGTTGCCTCCGGCGCCAGCGAATTCGCCATCGTCGATCTCAACGCACTGATCCGTTTTCGCAGCCGCCAGAGCTCCTCGCCGATCAAGGCGGTATTCGTGCTGTTCAACAAGTCCCCCTACGCGATCGTCGCCCGCAAGAGCCGTGGCATCCACGTTCTTTCGGATATCGACGGCAAGACGCTCGGCATCGCCGCCAGCGACCTGTCGGCATGGCTGTGGCCGGCGTTGGCGCACCAGAACGGAATCAATCTCGATCACGTCAAGCAAAGCACGATCAGCGCTGCGGTGCGCGAGCCGATGCTTGTCGGCCGGTCAGGTCGATGCCGTGACCGGATTCTCCTACCAGTCCGCCGTGAACTTGCGGGATCGCGGCGTTCCCGCCGACGACCTCGCGGTGCTTCGTTTTGCCGATTATGGCTGTGCGGCTTACGGCTTTGCGGTCATCGTCAATCCCGACTTCGCCGCCGAACAACCCGACGCCGTGAAGGGTTTCGTGCGGGCGCTGATTGCCGGCACCAATCTGACCATCCGAGACGAAGGCCATGCGGTCGACCAGGTCCTCACCCGGATGGACGAAGGCTCGCGCGAGCTGGAGCTGGAGCGGCTGCACGCGGTGGTCCGCGACAACATCATGACCGACGAAGTGAATCGCAACGGCCTCGGCGGGATCGATCCGGCCCGCCTCGAACGTTCGATCGACCAGGTCGGCGAGGGTTTCAAATTCACCAAGCGGCCTCAAGCGGCGGACATTTTCGATGATCGCTTCCTGCCCCCGCGTGCCGATCGCCTGATCAACTGAGCTCTCTCCCGGTTTACAACCAAGCGTTCATCGCATTTTCCTTGACCAACTGCGGAGCGCTCCCTCCCCCTGAAAGGGGGAGGGTTGGGGTGGGGTCATTCGATGAGACGAATATTATCCTTGGCCCTGCAAGCGGGCGACGACAACGGTCATTCTGATGAGACGAATAGAACTGAGGTGCAGGCGAGAAAGTGTGACCCCCTCCCGGCCCGCTTCGCGCACCGACCTCCCCCTTTCAGGGGGAGGTGAGAAGCAGCATCGCCAGGTACGCAGAAGAGAGGAAGCTATATCTTCGCGGCGATCCCTGATTAAGATGCGCGGGCTGGATGACCCGCCGCCTATCTGCATCGGAATCGCATGTCTCTGTTTCGCCTTTATGCGCGCGTGCTCGAACTGCTCGGCAAGGAAGCGCGGCTGGGCTGGATCCTGGCCGGCGCCAATCTCTTGCTCGCCGGCGCACAATTTGCCGAACCGGTGCTGTTCGGCCGCATCGTCGACGTCCTCTCCGGCAAACCCGCCTCCGGTACGCTGGGATCGTCGCCGGCGTGGCCGCTGCTGTTGGCCTGGGCCGGCTTCGGCCTGTTCACGATCGTGTGCGGGGCCGCGGTGGCGTTGCACGCCGACCGGCTTGCGCATCGCCAGCGCCAGGAAGTGCTGACCAGCTATTTCGAGCATATCCTGCAGTTGCCGCTCACCTTCCACACCGGCACCCATTCCGGGCGGCTGATGAAGGTCATGCTCAACGGCACCGACGCGCTGTGGCGGCTGTGGCTCGGATTTTTCCGCGAGCATTTCGCCGCGATCATGTCGCTGGTGGTGCTGCTGCCGCTGGCGCTTTACATCAACTGGCGGCTCGCGATCCTGTTGTTCGCGCTTTGCGTGGTGTTCACCGTCCTGACCACGCTGGTGGTGCGCAAGACTTACGGCATGCAGAGCGACGTCGAGACCTATTACGGCGATCTTTCGGCGCGCGCTTCCGACGCGCTCGGCAATGTCGCGCTGGTACAGAGCTTCGTGCGCGTCGATGCCGAGGTGCAGGGCGTGCGTTTCGTCGCCGATAAGCTCTTGGCGGCGCAGATGCCGGTGTTGTCGTGGTGGGCGCTGGTCACCGTGATCACGCGGGCGTCGACCACGATCACCATTCTGGCGATCTTTACGGTCGGCATCGTGCTGCACCAACAGGGCCTTACCACCGTCGGCGAGATCGTGATGTTCGTCTCTTTTGCCACCCTGTTGATCCAGAAGCTGGAACAGGTGGTCAGCTTCATCAACAGCGTCTTCATGGAAGCGCCGCGCCTTGCCGAATTCTTCAACGTGCTCGATGCGGTGCCCGCCGTCCGCGACCGGCCGGACGCGATCGACACCGGACGCCTCTCCGGTCTCGTCGAGTTCCACGACGTTTCGTTCTCCTATGACGGCAAGCGGCCGGCGGTCGAGGACCTTTCGTTCACGGCGCTACCCGGCCAGACCATCGCGCTGGTCGGCCCGACCGGAGCCGGCAAGTCCACCGCGATTGCGCTATTGCATCGCGCCTTCGATCCGCAATCCGGCTTCATCAAGATCGACGGCATGGATGTGCGCGGCCTGACGCTGACGGCGCTGCGGCGAAACATCGGCGTGGTGTTCCAGGAAGCGCTGTTGTTCGATCGGACGATCGCCGACAACTTGCGGGTCGGCAAGCCGGACGCCACAGACGAGGAATTGCGGCTCGCAGCACAACGCGCCCAGGCACTGGAATTCATCGAGCGCGGCGAACGCGGCTTCGACACCAATGCCGGCGAACGCGGGCGGATGCTGTCCGGCGGCGAGCGGCAGCGGCTGTCGATTGCGCGCGCGCTGTTAAAGGATCCACCGATCCTGATCCTCGATGAGGCGACGAGCGCGCTCGATGCGGTCACCGAGGCCAAGGTCAACGCCGCGCTCGACGAAGTGATGAAGGGACGCACCACCTTCGTCATCGCTCATCGCCTTTCGACCATTCGCAATGCCACACGGATCCTGGTGTTCGACGGCGGGCGGGTGATCGAAAGCGGAACTTTCGATGAACTTGTCGCGAAGGGCGGCCGTTTCGCGGAACTTGCGAAGGCCCAGTTCATGGTGCAGGAAAGCGCGCGCGTGAGCCTCCAGGCCCGCTAAGAGACCTCACATCGGCGTCAAGACGGAAGTACCGTCGAAATTCGGCCTATTTCGCGGTCGAATTAGTTATTGAGCCTCCGCAGCGAGCCGGTATAGGTTGGCGGCTGCCGCCGGACACGCTTGAAACCCTGACGTCACGTGGTGAAGACCTCCTTTATCGAAAGGCGGGTCTCAAAGGACCGGAATTGGATAGTGCATTTTCATCGCCCGTCGCTTTTCAAATCATCCTTGCGTTCAATCGTCATTCTTGCGGCCTTCGTGCTCGTCGACCACGCGTGTGGCGAACGCCGAAGCGCTGCTGCTGGTGGAAGCCGATAGCGGCAAAGTCCTGCAAGCCGAGAATGCGACCAATCCCTGGTACCCGGCCTCGTTGACCAAGCTGATGACCGCCTATGTGACGCTCAAGGCAGTCAAGGAAGGCCGGATCACGATGGACACGCTGTTCACGGTGTCTCCGATCGCGGCCTCGCAATCGCCTTCGAAAATGGGATTCCGGCCGGGCACGCAGGTGACCGTCGACAACGCGCTCAAGATGATGATGGTGAAGTCGGCCAATGACATGGCCGTGGTGCTGGCCGAAGGCGTCGGCGGTTCGATCGACGGCTTTGCCACGCTGATGAATCAGAACGCGCAGCGGCTCGGCATGACGCAGACGCATTACGTCAATCCGAACGGCCTGCCGGCGGATGGACATATCACCTCGGCGCGTGACCTTGCTATCCTGGCGCGTGCGATCATTCACGACCTGCCGGAATACGAATATTTCGTCCACATCCCCTCGATCCGTTATGGCCACAGGATCGTCCAGAATTTCAACAAGCTGATCGGACGCTATGCCGGCGCCGACGGTTTCAAGACCGGCTTCATCTGCGCGTCCGGCTATAACCTTGTGGCGTCAGCGACCCGCAACGGAAAGCGGCTGATTGCGGTCGTGCTCGGCGCTTCGTCCGGCCACGCGCGCTCGATCAAGGCCATCCAGATGCTCGACCGCGGCTTCTCCAACGACACGCTGTCGTGGCTGCGGCCTTCGCTCGGCACGGTCGATAGTCTGGCGCCGATCGATGCCTCGCCGCCGGATCTGCGTGACGAGATGTGCAGCGGCAAGCGGCACAAGCCCGCCAGCGACGAAGACGAAGATACGACCGCCAGCAATGGGACGTCCGACGGCTCCGGACAGGCGCTCGCTTTCTTCCCGACCGGCCAGACGCCGGCCCTGAAACCATCGGAGGTGCTCGCGTTGGCGCCTGCGCCAGCGGAGCCCATTCCCGTCTATACCGGGCCGACCCGGACTGGCGCCGCGCTGATCGCGGCGGTCGCGGCCGACGCCAACGAACAGACAGCCGCGGCCCGCCACGGAAAAAAGTCGCGCCACGCGGCGAAAAAGTCTGATGCGGCAGCCGACGCCGGCAAGGAAGCCAAGCCGAAACCGGCGAGACACGCCAACGCCAAGCCCGACGCGGCGGCGAAATCCGCCGACAAGCCGGCAGCTACCGAGAAATCTGACGCCAAACCGGCCAAACGCAAGGCGGCCGCGAAGCCCGCCAAACCTGCTCCCAAGTCCGACGCCAAGAGCAGCAACGGCTGAGCCGGCGCGGCTGATCAAAAAAGCCGCGCGCATCGCCGTTTTCACGGTCAATGGCCGCCGCCACGTTTCCGTGACCCCTGCCACGAGGCCCGGCCGCCGCTTGCCATCGGCGGCGGCAACGCCCAATATTGCCCAAAATAATCAAATGTCCCGGCGCAACAGGGCAAAGTTCGAGGAAGCGAACCGAGAGGGGAAGTGACATGGAGCGCATCTGGCTCAAGCAATATCCGGCCGGCGTGCCCGCCGATATCGATGTGGCCCAGTATTCATCCCTGGTCGAATTGCTGGAAGAAAGCTTTGCCAAGTATAGGGAGCGCAAGGCCTTCATCTGCATGGACAAGTCGATCAGCTACCGTGACCTCGACGAGATGTCGCTGGCGCTTGGCGCCTATCTCCAGAGCAAGGGCATGCAAAAAGGCGCCCGCGTCGCCCTGATGATGCCGAATGTGATGCAATATCCGATCGCGACCGCCGCCGTGCTGCGCGCAGGCTATGCGGTCGTCAACGTCAATCCGCTCTATACGCCCCGCGAACTCGAGCATCAGCTCAAGGATTCCGGCGCCGAAGCCGTCATCGTGCTGGAGAATTTCGCCACCACCGTGCAGCAGGTGATCGCCAAGACCGCGGTCAAGCACGTCATCGTCGGCAGCATGGGTGACCTGCTCGGCCTCAAGGGCGTGCTGGTCAACCTCGTGATCCGGCGCGTGAAGAAGATGGTGCCCGCCTATTCGCTTCCCGACGCGGTCTCTTTCAATGATGCGATCGCCGCGGGGCGGACCATGACGTTCCAGAAGCCGCGGCTGATGCCCGACGACGTCGCCTTCCTGCAATATACCGGCGGCACCACCGGCGTCTCGAAGGGCGCGACGCTGCTCCATCGCAACATTCTCGCCAATGTGCTGCAAAACGACGCCTGGTTGCAGCCGGCGCTGAAGAAGCCGCCGCATGTCGATCAGCTCTTCATCGTCTGCGCGCTGCCGCTCTATCACATCTTCGCACTGACGGCCTGTTACCTGCTCGCGGTGCGCGCTGGCGGCGTTAATCTTCTGATTCCCAATCCGCGTGACATGGCTGGTTTCATCAAGGAGCTGTCGAAATACCAGGTCAACAGCTTCCCCGCGGTCAACACGCTCTACAATGGGCTGTTGAACACGCCCGGTTTCGACAAGCTCGACTTCTCGAAGCTGAAGACATCGTTCGGCGGCGGCATGGCGACCCAGAGACCGGTTGCCGAAAAATGGCTGGCGGTGACCGGCTGCCCGTTGTCGGAGGGTTACGGCCTGTCGGAAACTTCGCCGACGCTGACTTGCAACCCGGCCGATGCCGACAAGTTTTCCGGCTCGATCGGCATTCCCGTGCCGTCCACCTGGCTTTCGATCCGGGACGACGACGGCAACGAGCTGCCGCTGGGCGAGGCCGGCGAAATCTGCGCCAAGGGCCCGCAGGTGATGGCCGGCTACTGGAACAGGCCGGACGAGACCGCCAACGTGATGACGGCGGACGGCTATTTCCGCACCGGCGACATCGGCGTGATGAGTCCGGACGGCTACACCAAGATCGTCGACCGCAAGAAGGATATGATCCTGGTCTCCGGCTTCAACGTCTATCCGAACGAGATCGAGGAAGTGATCGCAAGCCATCCCGGCGTGCTGGAATGCGCCGTGATCGGCGTGCAGGACGCGAGGTCCGGCGAAGCGGTCAAGGCCTTCATCGTCAAGAAGGACCAGGGTCTCACGCCTGAGGACGTGATCAAGTTCTGCGCCACGCAGCTCACCGCCTACAAGGTCCCCAAGCAGATCGAGTTCAGGACGGCGTTGCCGAAGACCAATGTCGGCAAGATCCTGCGACGTGAGCTGCGCGACGAGAAAAAGGCGGCGGCGGCTTAAGCCATCGCCCACGCGCGGGCAGATGACGCAACGGTGAACGACGCGGCCCGTTGCCGTTTCGGCGCTTCCGAATATTGTGCCGTGCAAGACGCCGGTCTAAAAGCCATCCGCACCATTTGAGGAGAATTGACGATGACCATCAAAGTTGGCGACAAGCTGCCCGAGGCCAAGTTTCGCGTGTTGACCGCGGACGGCCTGCAGGTGAAATCCACCGACGACGTCTTCAAGGGCAAGAAGGTCGCGCTGTTCGCGGTGCCCGGCGCCTATACCGGCACCTGCCACAAGATGCATCTGCCGAGCATCTTCCTGAATGCCTATGCCATCAAGGACAAGGGCGTGAACACGATCGCGATCGTCTCGGTCAACGATGCCTTCGTCATGAGCGCCTGGAAGCGCGACACCGACCAGCGCGATGAAGCCACCTTCCTCGCCGACGGCAACGCCGAATTCACCAAGGCAATCGGCATGGAGCTCGACGCTTCCGGCAACGGGCTCGGCATTCGCTCGCATCGCTATTCGATGCTGGTCGACGACGGCGTGGTGAAGAAGTTGAACCTCGAGCCCGCGCCCGGCAAGGTCGAGGTTTCCGGCGGCGATACGCTGTTGGGACAGCTTTAAATCCGGACGCGGACTTTACCCTCTCCCCTTGCGGGAGAGGGTGGCGAAATCGAATGAAATGAGATTGAGCCGGGTGAGGGGTTAAGGTCTATCGCGAGAAGAACCCCTCACCCGGTTTCTCACTCGCGCTCGAAACCACCCTCTCCCGCAAGGGGAGAGGGTAAAGCGGTTTGCCGCTCGATTATGATCACCCCTTCAGCCGCGCCATCGCCACGCCGTCGCGCGCGAGTTGATCGGCGCGCTCGTTTTCGTCATGGCCGGCGTGGCCTTTGACCCAGTGCCATCGCACCTGATGCGGCTTTAGCGCATCATCAAGCCGCTGCCACAGCTCCACGTTCTTGACCGGCTTCTTGTCGGCGGTGCGCCAACCGTTCTTCTTCCAGCCGTGAATCCATCCCGTGATGCCCTGACGGACGTATTGGCTGTCGGTATAGAGATCGACCGTGCAGGGCTTTTTCAGCGCTTCCAGCGCCGAGATTGCCGCCATCAACTCCATGCGGTTGTTGGTGGTATGGGCCTCGCCGCCCTTCATCTCTTTCTCGACGTCGCCGAACTTGAGGATCGCACCCCAGCCGCCCGGACCGGGATTGCCCGAGCAGGCGCCGTCAGTGTGGATGATGACGGAGGGAAGCGAGCTCACGTTACCGTCCTAAACGCCGTAGTCGCGGATCGAGGACACGCTTTGCTGAAAGCGCAGCTTGCGGACATATTCGAGCGGATCTTTCGGCCGAACCAATGCGCCCTTCGGTACGTTGAGAAAATCGACCAGACGGGTCAGCAGAAAGCGTAATGCCGAACCGCGCGCGAGTAGCGGCAACGCATCTTCTTCCGCCTTCGACATCGCCCGCACACGGCTATAGGCCGAGAGCAGCGCGCGCGCCTTGGTGACGTTGAACGAGCAATCGCTCTCGAAGCACCAGGCGTTGAGGCAGATCGCCACGTCATAGGCGAGCATGTCGGTGCAGGCGAAGGTGAAGTCGATGATGCCGGACACGCGATCCGCGAGGAAGAAGACATTGTCCGGAAACAGGTCGGCGTGAATGACGCCATCGGCGAGATGCTTCGGCCAGACATCGCTTTCGAGATAATCGAGTTCGGCGGCGAGGAAGTTGCGCAACCCCGGCTGCACCTCGTCGGCACGCGCGGCAGCCTGTTCGAACAGCGGCCGCCATCCCGACACCGACAGCGCGTTGGCGCGCGACATGGGAAAGTCGCCACCGGCAAGATGCATCTCGGCCAGGACTTTGCCGACGCCTGCGCAATGATTGACGTTGGGCTTGCGCGGCCAGATGCCTTCGAGAAAAGTGATGATCGCCGCCGGGCGGCCGGCGAGCGTGCGCAACGCCTCGCCGCCTTTGTCCTTCACGGGCTGCGGACAATTCACCCCGCGCGAGGCGAGATGCGTCATCAGCTTAAGAAAGAACGGCAGGTCGTTCTTGGCGACTCTCTTCTCGTACAGCGTCAGGATGAAATAACCCGACGTCGTGTGCAGCAGGAAGTTGGAATTCTCGACGCCTTCGGCGATGCCCTTGTAGGACAACAGCTCGCCGATTTCGTAATTTTTCAGGAAGTCCGCAAGCTCATCGGCGGCGACGTCGGTGTAGACCGCCATAGCGATATCCTGATTTGAGCTTATTCCGCGGCGTCAGGCCGCAGCGAACGCGGCAGCGGGAAGAACTCGTTCTCTTCCGCAGCAGAGACCGTCTCCACGTGCAATTCGTACCGCTCGGCGAACGCGCCCATGATCTCCTCGACGATCACCTCCGGTGCGGAAGCGCCCGCGGTGATGCCGAGGCTCTTGATGCCGTCGAAAAGCGACCAGTCGAGGTCGCCGGCGCGCTGCGCCAAAATCGCGATCGGGCAGCCCTCGCGCTCGGCAACTTCGCGCAGACGTTGCGAGTTCGAGGAGTTCGGCGCGCCGACCACAATCAGCGCATCGACCACCGGCGCCACCTTCTTCACCGCGAGCTGGCGGTTGGTGGTCGCATAACAAATGTCTTCCTTGTGCGGCCCGGAAATGTTCGGAAAACGTCCCTTCAGTATCGCGACGATTCCCGCGGTGTCGTCGATCGACAGCGTGGTCTGGGTCACAAAAGCGAGATTGTTGGGATCCTTCGGGGTGAAAGTCGCCGCGTCCTCGGCGGTCTCGATCAGCGTCACCGCTCCCTGCGGCAACTGGCCGAGCGTGCCGACCACTTCCGGGTGATGGGAATGGCCGATCAGCAGGATTTCGCGGCCGCGCTTGAAGTGGATCGCCGCCTCCCGGTGCACCTTGGTCACCAGCGGGCAGGTTGCATCCAGCGAGAAGAAATTGCGCGCGCGGGCGTCGGCGGGGACCGACTTCGGAACCCCGTGCGCCGAGAACACCACCGGCGCGTTGGTATTGTCGGGGATTTCAGCGAGTTCCTCGACGAAAATGGCGCCTTTGGTCCTCAGGCTGTCCACGACATAGCGGTTATGGACGATCTCGTGGCGGACATAGACCGGGGCGCCATAGATGGTCAGCGCCCGCTCGACGGTATCGATGGCCCGTACGACGCCGGCACAGAAGCCGCGCGGAGAACAAAGCACGATTCTCAGAGGTGGTTTGGCTGGCATGGAGGCGGCCTCGGACCGGGTCGGCCCCAAAGCCTTAACAAGGCGCCATCAGGGGTCGTGGAACGGTCGATTTAAAGGGATAATCTGCCCAAGGACTTGGGACGGCTTTGCGCTGCTGTCAAGGGCACACCCATTGCGTAAGCTCCCCCGGAAGGCTTATAAGGGGCGCAATTCCCGTCATCGTTGATGACCATGGTTTCGCCTCCCGGAGGTGGGCGAAGCGCAAAGGAGATTCGCCATGAGCAATGCACCGCTGATGCCCAAGGCAACTGCCGTGTGGCTGGTCGATAATACCGCGCTGACCTTCGATCAGGTGGCGGATTTCACCAAAATGCACCCGCTCGAGGTCCGCGCCATTGCCGACGGCGATGCCGCCCAGGGCATCAAGGGCATGGACCCGATTTCGACCGGCCAGTTGACCCGTGACGAGATCGAAAGGGGCGAAGGAGACCCGAACTACCGGCTGAAGATCGCCGAGAGCAAGGTGACGCTGCCGCCCCAGGCCAAGAAGAAAGGCCCGCGCTATACCCCGGTCTCGCGCCGGCACGAGCGGCCGAGCGCGATCCTGTGGCTGGTGCGCAACCACCCCGAGTTGAAGGACGCGCAGATCATGCGCCTGGTCGGCACCACCAAGACCACCATCGCCAGCGTGCGCGACCGCACCCACTGGAATGCCTCGACCCTGACCCCGATGGACCCGGTGACGCTCGGCCTGTGCTCGCAGATCGAGCTCGATTTCGAGGTGCAGCGCGCGGCCAAGGAAAAGCCGACCGATATCACCCACGGCGGCCCGACGCTGCTGCCGGCTTCCGAGACCACCCGCAAGGAGCCGGAGTTCGAGCCGACCGAAAAGCAGCGCGAGGACCTCAACGTCGACGCCGTGTTCGCCAAGCTGAAGACCATCGGCGGCAAGAAGCCGGACCAGGAATAGATTTTTGCGGGAGTGGGCTAGTGTCCCGATTCCGAAGTTCGTAGCATTTTTCGGAGCCACGTTTCGAACTTCGGAATCGAAAGGACACTAGCAAACCTATTGATCTAGTGTGGCTTTGGTTCAGAGGTCCGCATGACGAACTCGTGGCGATAATGATGCGGACTTCTGAACCGCCACACTAGTCCACTCCGCCACCCACGTAGTTTCCCGGAAATTGCATTCCGAAACGGCGCGCGCATAGTTTGCCCGCGAATGACGAATCAGGGCGATTTGTCATTCGCGAGCGAACGTTGCGGATCTCGACATGTCCGGAATCTGCTTCCTGATCGCAATCTTGCTGGGCGGGGCCGCTCTTCTATTTCGCCATGCCGCAGAAGAGATTTCTATCGGTACCGACTGGGCCGGCCAGGTCTGCTCGCTGTCGTCGACGTTCTGCCACAACCCCGAATATCTGGCCTATGCCGGCGGCGTGATGCTGGTGATTGCGATCGGCGTCAAGCTCGGTAGCCTCGCGAACTGACACACGACCTGAAAAGCAAATCCGAAACGCAATCTGCGCGCCGGCGTTGTCAGTACGGCCTGGATGGATTGTTGAGCATATACTCGCCGAGATCGCGCTGCTTCCTGTCGGCGCGATCGATGGTGCTGCCACGTTGGGCGTCGCGATCCTTGCGGCAGGCGACATATTCCGATGAGCCGGATGCGACCTTGCCGCCGGCACGGCAGAAGGTGTCGTCATCTTCGCTCAAGCCGGAGTTGACCGGCACCTCGCCATGGTGGGAGCAGGATCCGAGCGCGAGCGTAGCCAGCACCAGCGCGATCGGAAGCCTCAAGGTCGTGAACTGCATGCCAAATCCCGGTTTATCGCGGGTAGCTGTAACCCGAATTGTGGGATTTGTAAGCCTCAAGCCCTCCCCTTCAACGCCTCGGTGATCTCGTCCAGCACCTTGGGGTCTTCGATCGTGGCGGGCATGGTCCATGCCTCGCCGTCGGCGATCTTCTTGATGGTGCCGCGCAGGATTTTTCCCGAACGGGTTTTCGGCAGCCGGCCGACGGTCAAGGCGAGCTTGAACGCCGCCACCGGACCGACCTTGTCGCGCACCAGCGCCACGACCTCCCGTTCGATCTCGCCCGGCTGGCGCGCCACGCCGGCCTTCAGCACCAGGAAGCCACAGGGCACTTCGCCCTTGATCGCATCCTTGATGCCAAGCACCGCGCATTCGGCCACGTCGGGATGCGACGCCAAAATCTCCTCCATGCCGCCGGTGGAGAGACGGTGACCGGCGACATTGATGATGTCGTCGGTGCGGCCCATCACAAAGACATAGCCGTCCTCGTCCATGTAGCCGGCGTCGGACGTCTTGTAGTAGCCGGGAAACTCGTTGAAATAAGCCTCCTTGCAGCGCTCGTCCTGTTGCCACAGCGTTGGCAGACATCCCGGCGGCATCGGCAGCTTGATCACGATCGAGCCCATGGTGCCCGCTGGCACAGGCCGCGAAGCCTCATCGACCACCGCGACCCGATAGCCCGGCATCGGCACCGTCGGCGAACCGTGCTTGACCGGCAGTTGCCCCAAGCCCACCGGATTGCCGGCGATGCACCAGCCGGTTTCGGTTTGCCACCAGTGATCGATGACAGGCACTTTCAATTGCGCCTCGGCCCATTCCACCGTCGGCGGATCGGCCCGCTCGCCGGCCAGAAACAGCGTGCGGAATTTGGACAGGTCGTACTGCCGAATGAATTTTCCGTCCGGGTCTTCTTTGCGGATGCCGCGGAATGCGGTCGGCGCGGTGAACAGCGCTACCGCCTTGTGTTCGGCGATCACGCGCCAGAACGCGCCTGCATCGGGCGTGCCGATCGGCTTGCCTTCATACATGATCGAGGTCGCGCCATGGATCAGCGGGCCATAGACGATATAGCTGTGGCCGACCACCCAGCCGATATCCGATGCGCACCACCAGACCTCGCCCGGCTTGATGCCGTAGAGATTGAACATCGACCATTTCAGCCCGACCAGATGCCCGCCATTGTCGCGCACTACGCCCTTCGGTATTCCGGTCGTGCCCGAGGTGTAGAGGATGTAGAGCGGATCGGTCGCGAGCACGGCAACGCAATCGGCGGATTTTCTGGCTTTGATCGCCGCTTCGCGCAAAGCCGCCCAGTCGTGATCGCGTCCGGCGATGAGATCGCAAGTTTGTTGCGGCCGTTGCAGGATAATGCAGGCCTCAGGCTTCACGCCGGCGAGCTTGATCGCCTCGTCGAGCAGCGGCTTGTACGCCACGATGCGGCCGGGCTCGATCCCGCAGCTCGCGGAGAAGATCAGCTTTGGCGCAGCATCATCGATCCGGGTCGCCAGCTCCTTGGGCGCAAAGCCGCCGAACACCACCGAATGCACCGCGCCGATCCGCGCGCAGGCCAGCATCGCCACCACGGCCTCCGGCACCATGGGCATGTAGATGATGACGCGGTCGCCCTTGGTGATGCCGAAATCGATCATGACCGCGGCAAGCGTCTTAACCTCGGCCAACAGCTCGGCGTAGGTGAATTTGGTGACGCTGCCGGTGAGCGGCGAGTTGTGGATCAGCGCCAGTTGATCGGCGCGCCCGCGTTCGACATGACGATCGAGCGCGTTGTAGCAGGTGTTGACGACAGCCCCCGTAAACCAGCGGCCGTAAAGGCCCAGCGAAGGATCGAACACCTTATCGGCAGGCTTGATCCAGTCGATCTCGCGCGCCGCCTCGCCCCAAAAGCCCTCGGGGTCACGGAGCGAGCGCGCGTGGACCTCGTGATAGCTGCTTTTGTGCTGGATGTTCATGGCGTCTCTCCCGGACTTCCGGCGCCATGACCGAAGGCTTGGCGCGGTTTTGACGCGCATTGTCGCGCGTCGAACCGACAATTCAAGCCGGAACAGGTCAGCCCTTCGGCTAAATGCTATTGTTTGGAGATGGCGCCGAGTTGGTCCACCCGTTCCGCCATCGCCTGGCGCAGGTCATAGCCGGGCCGGCCATAGGACGCGTTGCGCTTCTCGATGAATTCGCGCTGCTGCCGGGTCAGGGCCAGCGCCGCGCGATGGCTGCCACCTTCCGCGTTCGCAACCGCCTTCAGGAACACCTCGTTCATGTCGCGATCGAGTTGCGCGAGGACGGGATCGGCGCAGATCGCCTTTTCCACCTGACGTTTGGCCGTGGCGCAATTGAAGCTCGGCAGGCTCTTCTGGAAGGCGAGCCCGTTCAGCCGTTCGAGCTGAAGCGAAACGTCCTTGTAATTGCTGGCGGCCTTGGCATCGGAAGGATTGAGGCGAACGGCCTCCGCATAATCCTGCAACGCGCGCTCGCGATCGCCCCTCCGCGCCCAGGCCGCGCCGCGATTGTTGTAGGCGCGCTGGAACTTCGGATCGAGGCTCACAGCCGCATCGTAATCCATAATCGCGCGATCGTAGTTTTTCATCGCCTGATAGGAATTGCCGCGGTCGGTCAGGAAATTCGCCTGCGGGCGGAGCTTGATCGCCTGATCGTAGTCGGCGATCGCGCCGGTGTAGTCGCCATTGCCGGCGAGATCGAGCCCGCGATTGTCAAAGAATTCCGGCTGCGATGGGTCGATCCGGATCGCCGCGGTCTCATCGTCGAGCGCGCGCTGGATGTTGCCGAGCTTGCGATAGGCCGCGCCACGGTTGGTATAGGTCCGCGCCCGGTTCGGATCGAGCTTGATGGCCTGGTCGTCGTCCGCAATCGCGGACTGATACTCGCCCTTGAAATACCAGGCCGCGCCGCGATCGGCATAGGCCAGCGCAAAATCAGGCTTCAGCCGCAGCGCCTCGTTATAGTCTTCGATGGCGCGGTCGTATTGCTTGACGTTGTTGAAGATGTTGGCGCGCGTTTCATAGCCTTCCGCATTGTCCGGCTCGAGCCGGATCGCCTGGTTCAGCGCTTCAAATGCCTCCACCGTTTTGCCGCTCAGGCGAAGGATTTCGCCGCGGACGCGGAAGGCATGCGCCGGGCTCGAGTTCGCGGGCGGCAGCCGCATCAAGCTCGGCGAGCGCCTTGTCGGTCTGGCCATTGTCGTAAAACGCCCGGGCGCGAACGATCATCGCATTGAGACGGTCGGCATCCAGCGTCGCCGGATTGTCTATCAACGCGGTGCAGCTTTCGATCAAACCGGCTGGTGCCGCGCCCGCCGACTTGGCACAGGCGGCCGGCGGCTCGGCCGCGGCGTGGACCGTGGCGGAAGACAGCGCCATCGCAGCAAGCAACGCCGCGGCGAATAATGGCGAGACAAAAGTTCGCATGACCGGCTCTCACGGGTGTTCGGCGTCATCGCCGATTTGAGCCTTATGTCGCGGCAGCCCGCCGCGAGGTTCAGGACAGACACGCTAGAATTGGCTCACCAGCGCCATCAAATGGTCGAGCCGGTCTCTCATCGCCTGCCGCAGGTCGTAGCCGGCCTGGCCGAAGGCGGAGTTGCGCCGGGCGAGAAATTCGTCCTGCTCGCGCTGCATGGCGCGGCCGGCGCGCGGATCGTTCGCGCCCGCCTCTCGGACCACTTTTGTGTTCACGGCGTTGATCTCGCGGTCGAGATTGGCAAGCTCAGGATTGGCGCAGATTGCCTTTTCGACCGGCCGTCTCGCGGTCGCGCAATTGAAGCTCGGTTTGTTATTGACCGCCATCATCGCGCCGATGCGTTCGATCTCCAGCGACAGCGCCTTGTAGTTGGCTTTCGCCGTCGCGTTATTCGGGTCGAGCCTGAACGCGGCGCCGAAGTCGGCGAGCGCATGCACCCGATCGCCTTTCTTGCGGAACAGTTCGCCCCGCGCATTGAGCACATCCGCCAACGTCGGATCGAGACGCAGCACAATGTCATCGTCCCCGATCGCGCGGTTGATCTCTCCCTTGCGGTCGTAGGCGGCAGCGCGCGCGATGGCAGCCTTGATGCGGTCGGCCTTCGGCGCCTTGTCGTTGCCGATCAGCGCCTCGCATGCGGCGATGATCTTGTCGTCATCGCCGGCCATCAACGCGGCCGTGCAGGGCGCGGAATTGATCTGCTCGCCGGTCGACTCGCTGGTGGCCACAGCAGCGTCGCGCAACAACGGCGTGATGTTGATGACGATGCCTGCCATCAGGGCCAAAAGGGGCAGTCGCATGAGAAATGTCAGGTTACCTTCAGCGTGATCCCACCGTCTACGACGAGTTCGATGCCGGTAACATACTTCGATTCGTCCGACGCCAGAAACAGCGCCGCGTTGGCGACGTCCCAGGCATCGCCCATATGCCCCATCGGCACCTGCGCGTCACGGGCACGCCACATCGCCTCGACATCGCCCTTGGCGTAGCTTGCGGCAAGCCCCGCCGAATGCTCCACCATCGGTGTTTTCATCAACCCCGGCAGGATCGCGTTGACGCGGACCTTCTTTGGGGCGAACTCGACCGCCGTGGTGCGCGTCATCTGGTTCATCGCCGCCTTGGTGGTCGCATAGGTGATATAGGAAATGCCGAGATGCCGGATCGAGGCAATCGAGGAAATGTTGATGATCGAGCCGCCGCCTTGCTCCACCATCACGGGGATCACGTGCTTCATGGCGAGATAGGCGCTCTTGAGGTTGACGGCGAAGACCCGATCCCAGTCGGCCTCGGCAACGTCCACCACGCTGCCGGTCTCGGCGATGCCGACATTGTTGTCGAGCACGTCGATGCGGCCATAGGCCTTCAGGCAGGCAGCGACCATCGCGGCGATATCTTCGCCGCGTGCAGCATCGGCTTTGAAGGCCACGGCCTTGCCGCCCTCGCCGGCAATGATAGCAGCCGTCTCCTCGGCGGCGGACCTGTTGCGATCGACGCAAAAGACCTGCGCGCCCTCCCGCGCAAACGTCACGGCCGTTGCCTTACCGTTGCCCCAGCCGGGTCCAATCGAACCGGCGCCGACGACGATTGCTGTCTTGCCTGAAAGGCGTCCCACACAACTTCTCCTTGGTGCTTTTTTCGAAATTGGCCGGGCCAGGGGCTCCGGTCAACCCGTCCCGTCCACCCCCATAAAGTCGCGTCCGACAACCCTAGCAAGGACGCGGTTCCCCGCGTATCTTCCTGCCGCGAACCAGCCCGTGAGAGGCCGGTCCCAGCCTGGAGAACGCCCGATGTCCTTGTTTCGTCCTGTTGAATTTGCGCTTGCGACTGTGATGCTGTGCGGCGCCGGTCTCACTTGCGCTCATGCCAAACCGTTCATGATCGTCGGCCTCGACGAGAAGGTCACATGGGACGACGACGGCAAGACCCTGCTGTCCCTGCCTGGCAAGGATTCGGTTCTGATCGTCGATCTCGCCAATCCGGAAAATCCCAAGATCGTCGCCACGCTGCCGCTCGAGAATTCGGTGGTCGGACCGCCGGTCAATGTCGATATCGATCCCACTGGCTCGGTCGCGCTGGTCGCGGATTCCGTCGACGTCGTCAAGGACGGCAATGCGCTCAAGCAGGTGCCGGACAACAAGATCTTCGTGATCGACATGAAGGCCAATCCGCCGAAGCTCGCCGCCACCATCACCGGCGGCAAACAGCCCTCGGGATTGAACTTCAGCCCGTCGGGCAAAATGGCGCTGGTCGCCAATCGCGGGGACAATTCGGTCAGCGTGCTCTCGGTCAACGGCACCGACGTCAAGATCACCGATACCATCTCCTTCCCCGACAGCGTCGCGCATGTGATGTTCACGCCGGACGGCAAGCACGCGCTGGCCGTGCGATTCCCCGCCCACAAGGTGTCGGTGCTCGACGTCAACGGCGACAAGGTGACCTATAACAAGGTCGATCTGCCGACCGGCCTCTGGCCCTACAACGTCGTGACCACTCCCGACAGCAAGCTCGCGCTGACCTCGGACAACGGCAATTCCGGCGCTTCCGACGGCAACGTCGACACTACGAGCGTGATCGACCTGGAGGCCAACCCGCCGCGGATCATCGATCGCGTCGTCGTCGGCGACGGTCCGGAGGGGCTCGCGATGTCGCCGAAGGGCGATTTGGCAGTCGCCGCGATCCTGCGCGGCTCCAATGCCAACAAGAAGGCGTTCTTTTACAAAAAGAATGGCAGCCTCTCGATCCTGAAGATCGACGGCAAGAAGGTGACCAAGACCCAGGACATCGAGGTCGGCGGGTTGCCGGAAGCCGTGGCGTTTACGCCGGACGGCAAATATCTCCTGGCCGGAAATTACATGGACCAGGATTTCTCCATCCTGAAGGTCAACGGCACCAAGGTCACCGACACCGGCAAGCGCTTCAAGGTGCCGGGTCATCCGGCCTCGGCGCGGATGGGGCATTGAAACAAGCTAGTTGGACCGAGCCCGTCAAGGCAGCGGCACGGCGCTCCCTCTCCCGCAAGCGGGGGAGGTGAGGAAGAAGTTATGCGCCGCGTTCGAACGCCTGCATGGCTTCGCCACGGGCGAGCAGGCGTTTGGCATTGAAGTAAGCCGGCAGCTCAACCAGCGCGCCATCGAGTTCGACGCGGGCCTGGCCCGCGGCACGCGCGGCGTCGAACTCCGCAACAAGACGGCGCGCACGGCGAAGCTCATCCTCACCGGGTGACAGAATGCCGTTGACGATGGACGCATGCGCCGGCGCGACCAGACTCTTGGCGACATAACCGAGCCGCCGCGCCCAGCGGGTTTCATGCGCAACGCCTTCGGCATCGCTGAAGGTGTAGGGACAATCGACCGCGACGACATTGGCGGCGACACACTCGACCAGAAAACGCTGGCGGCAATAAGCGAGCTCAGCGCCGTCCGGTCCGCGCTCGGCGCCGAGATCGGCGGCCATGTCTTCCGAAGCCATCAGGCAGGCGCTCGTGCGCCGGCTGGCCTGGGCGATCGCACCCGTTTGAACGAGGCCACGGGCGAATTCGATGTTCGGCAGCAATGCGGTCGAACCTTCAGGGATGCCGTAAGAGCGTTCGAAGCGCGTCACCGCTTCATCGAGCCGCGCCACGTGATGCGGCTCGGCGACTTTCGGCAGCGCGACGATGTCGGGAGCCCCGCGCATCACGGCCGCGAGATCGTCCATGCCGTCCTGATCGAGCGGGTTGACGCGGACGGCAACCATGGCGCCGGCCGATCGCCACGCCGCATACAGATCGATCGCCAGTGCCCGCGCTGCCGGGCGTAAGGCAGGGGGCGTAAAATCCTCCAGTTCCTGGATCAGGACATCCGCCCCGCTTTGAGGCGCGTGAGCGAGCACCTCTTCGTTGGCGCCTTCGAGGAAGAGCCAGGACCGGCAGAGATGCGCGGGCCGCAGACGGCGCATGCTCGACCGCGTCAGCTAAAATTCACTGGAATGTCATGTCGAGGCATTTGGAAATATCCGAACCGAGGCCCGAGCTGATGGTGATGCAGCCGCGCACCTTCTGCTTGGTGTTGTCGCTGACCCAGATCGAATACCCGCCCGGACCGAAGAAGGAATTGGTGTTCGGCGCCTCGGTTTCGGTGGCGTCGAAGGAATAATCGGAATCGGTCTCGAAAATACGCGATCTCTTGGCGCAGCTGCCATCGGCCTGCACGTTGATCACTTCCTTGTTGTCCCGCGTCAACGCGAGCGATACCTGGCAGCGGAAATATTCCGATGTCTTGGTGTTGAAAACATAGGCGTAGGACCTGCAGGTGGCCGTGTTCAGCTTGCCGGCGGACAGGCCCCGGCTACAGGAAATCCGCTGGTTATTGCTGAGTTTGAAGTTGTCGGCGCAAGCCGCATCCGCAAGGGAAAGAAACAACGCCACACTCAAGCCGATCTTCACAATTTGGTTCATTCGAATCATCCCCGTTACGTTTGCTGCGGTCGCGCGTTGTCGGCGAAGATAGTCGCGAAGGACAAGGCAGGGAATCACAAAGTCACCGGCGCTTATTGATCATAGGTCGCTAGTCGTGTTGACGGGCTAATGGCGTTCGTGATTTGTTCAAAAAAGGACAGGCCGCGTTTGCAGGCAACGATATTGGGAGGATGGAAGGACATGACACGATTTTCGATCAAGCCGTTGATGGCCGCAGCGGCGCTCGCCGCGCTGACAGTGCCGGCCTTTGCGGAAGCAGGGACGCCGTGGGAATTGAAGGCGGACATGGGCTACGCCTACGGCAAGGACGGCAAAACCCACGCCTACAAGATGGGGACCAGCAATGCCGCCCTGCTGCTGAAGGGCGCCAAGAAGGTGCCGAAGGGCACGCTGTTCTTCCTCGGACAGAACGGACAGCTTTATATGCGCAAGGGCCCCTATCTCAACGACGACGGCAGCTTCATGTTCGGGTCGGAATAACGGTCCGATTCCATTATCGCGCTGACGTCGCCTCGGCAGACAACGGAGTGGCCTGATAGAGCGCCGCCGCAAGCTCCTTCGCGCCCGGCTGGCTGCTGTTCGCGTCCATCCGGTTGTCGGTGATCGCGAGCAGCTTGGCGACGGTGTTGTGGCGGATCGCCACGGGGTTGCGCTCATAGCCGCCGCGCTGGAAGAAATTCGAGGTCGGCACCTGCTCGCGCATCGCCTGCGGCATTGTCACCATATCGAGCCCGGTGCCGTCGCCGGTGAGATTCATCATTTCGAGCTCGGCGGCGGTGAGCGGGCGGTTATAGCCCTTGGTGCGCGCGAAGATCACCGAGGTCAGGAGCTTGTGCGTTTGCAGGAGCGGGCCGACGTCGATGTCGAGCACCATCGCGTGCAGCGCCCAGCCCTGCTGCGTATCGGCAAGTCTCTCATGCGCCGACCATTCGTCCGGTACCGAGTGCGCATAGGCCACCATCTTCTTCAGTACCGCGATCTTGCGGTCCATGATTTGACGGGGTTGTCCCGACAGGACGGCCGCCTTTTGCGTCAGCGCTCGCACGAATTCAGGCCCCTGCTCGGCGAGCAGTTCGATGCTGTTGGTGGTGAGCAGCTGGTTGTAGCCCATCGCCGTCGAAATAGCGCGCTTGCCGCCATGCTCTATTCCCGCCTGCACATCGTAATTTCCGGTGCCGCCGGTCTCGAACGAGTAGACCCGCACCGCCTGCTCGCGCGTCAGCCCCGCGGCCAGCGCGACGCGCGCATAGGCGCGCTTGAATTCGATCTCGCTCGATGGCTTTTGCGGCGTCCACTGAAACTGTTCGCTCGCCGCCTGCATGAGATCGCCGACCACCGGGATCGCCTTGTGCTGGCGCGGCGGCCGCGCTTCCGGCGCCTCCGGTTCGGGATTCACCGGCCGCCTCGGTCCGCTATAGCCAGGAGGCTGCGTCAACACATAGTCGTCGAGCGCGATGGGAAGATGCTCGCGCCGCTTGGCGTTGCGGCCGCGCCGCTTCTCGACGATCGCATTCCAGTAGGCGCCGGCCTCCTGCTCGAACGCCGCGCGCGCTTCCTGATATTCAGCGAGCCGCCTGCGATATTCTGCGATCGCATAAGGCGAAGCGGCCTGCGCCATGGCATCCGCAACCGGCGGCGCAACGCTGTCCGCGGCCTCAACCGGCGCGCTCAACAACAGCGCGAGCGCAAAACATCCGGCGCCAGAACGAATCATTCGAAGGAACATGGCCCGGACTTTAGAGCATCGGAAGGCCGGGAGGGAACGGCTTTTGCGCGAAACGCCGCATTACTCCGGCTCGACACCGCTTGCCTTGACGAGTTCCGAC
Organism: uncultured Alphaproteobacteria bacterium; assembly: GCA_963775545.1. GTDB lineage: Bacteria > Pseudomonadota > Alphaproteobacteria > Rhizobiales > Xanthobacteraceae > Bradyrhizobium. The sequence continues at coordinate 317,058 of CAVZJE010000010.1, read as the reverse complement.
CACTTCTTTTCGTCCTGGTCGATAAAGTCGGCATATTGTTGCGGCGTGCTGGGCGTGATCTCCGTGCCGTCCAATTCGAGCTGCTTTTTCACCGCATCTGAGGCAAGCGCGTCCCGCAAAGCCTCGTTGAGGCGATCGATCACCTCGGGCGGCGTACCTGCCGGCGCGACAAGCCCATAGACCAGCACCGCATCGAAACCGGTGACGCCCGCTTCGATCATGGTCGGCACTTCGGGCAATAATTTGTTGCGGTGGGCCGAGGTCACGGCGAGCGCCCGCAGTAGCCCGCCATTGACGTTGCCCGCCGTGGTCGCGATCGGCGAAAACGACATCGGAATATGCCCACCCAACAGGTCGCTGATGGCGGGCCCCGTTCCCTTGTAGGGAATGTGAACAATCTTGATTCCGGTCGCCTGGGCAAAATATTCGCCTGTGATGTGGCCGACGGTGCCGATGCCGGCGGAGCCGAAGTTGACCTTGCCCGGATTGGCCTTTGCATAGGCGACGAACTCGGCCACGGTTTTCGCCGGGAATGAGGGATGCACCACCAGCGAAGACGGTGAGCTGCCGATCATGCCGATGGGTTCGAAATCCTTGCGCGGATCGTAACCGGCATTGCGGTAGAGCGAGGGAGCAATCGCAAGCGTGCCGGTGTAGCCGAGCAGAAGCGTGTAGCCGTCGGGCTCGCTTTTCGCCACCGACTTGCTGCCCACCGTGCCGCCTGCCCCGCCCCTGTTGTCGACGACAATGCTCTGCCCAAGCAACTCGCTCATCTTGTCGGCGATGATGCGGCCGACGATCGACGTCGAGCCGCCCGGCGGGAACGGGACCACCATCGTGATGGTGCGGTTCGGATAGCTTTGCGCGCGGGCAGCGCCGAGGCTGCCGCACATACCCAGCGCCAAAAGCAGCGCCGCAAGCAACGCGCGCGAATGGCGCATGACGAACCTCCCGGAAAGCCCTGTTTTCTCCATCGTCCTCGAAAGAACAGGCCTTCGCAAGGCGACCATTCGGCTAGAACGCTTGACTAAAAGGTGCCCCCGATTGATGAAATGGCCCGCGAAACCGACCCAAAGCCCCGCCCTGGAAAAGCTTGAGAAAATGACGGCTGAAATAACCGACGAGACGTTGAAGGCGGCCGGCTGGACCATGATCGAGACCACCGGCTTCCTGAACCTCATTGGCCCGCTGTGGGAGCGTTCAGTCGAGGGTAATCACGAATATGCTATCCTGGCCGTTGACAAGCATCATAACCGCCGCAACCGGGTTCAAGGCGGTGTATTGATGACCTTGGCGGACCGTGCCTCGGGCATGATTGCGCGGGTCGTGTCCGGCCGGCCGACGCTCGCGACAGTGCAGATGGACGTGCATTTCATTGATGCGGGCCAGATCGGCGAGCTCCTGATTGCGAAGCCGCGCGTGGTGCGCGTCACTCACACGCTGATCTTCACCACCGCGGAGGTCGTTGCCGATGGCCGCGTCGTTGCCACCGCAAGTGGCGTCTTCAAGATCCTGAAAGACAACTCCTGACCCTGTCCGACTTTTTCGATCGAAAGGAACGTGCCCGTGGAATATCGCCAGCTCGGCCGCAGCGGCCTGAAAATCTCGCCGATCTGCCTCGGCACCATGATGTTCGGCGGACCGGCCGACGAAGCCAGTTCGAACCGGATCGTCGCCAAGGCGCGCGAGGCCGGCGTCAACTTCATCGACACGGCGGATGCTTATTCCAACGGCGGTTCCGAAACCGTGGTCGGCCGCGCCATCTCCAACAACCGCCCCGGCTGGGTGCTGGCAACCAAGCTTGCCAATCCGATGGGCGACGATCCCAACCGCGGCGGGCTGTCACGGCGCTGGGTGCTTCAGGCCGCCGACGAAAGCCTGAAGCGGCTCGGCACCGACTATATCGACATCTACTACCTGCACCGCGAAGACCATTCGACGCCGCTGGCCGAGACCGTCCGCGCCATGGGCGAACTGATCAAGCAAGGCAAGGTGCGCTATTTCGGCGTCTCGAACTATCGCGCCTGGCGGGTCGCTGAAATCTGCAATATCTGCGACGACCTCGGCATCGATCGCCCGATCGTCAGCCAGCCCTACTACAACGCCATGAACCGCATGCCGGAAGTCGAACATTTTCCGGCCTGCGGCTATTACGGGCTCGGCATCCTGGCCTATAGCCCGCTCGCGCGTGGCGTTTTGACCGGCAAATACAGTCCCGATGCCGCGCCCGGCAAGGAGACGCGCGCGGGCCGCAACGACACCCGCATGATGCAGACCGAGTGGCGTCCGGAATCGTTGCAATTGGCGCAAGCGATCCGCAAGCATGCCGAAGCGCGTGGCATCACGGCAGCCCAGTTCGCCGTCGCCTGGGTGCTCAACAGCGCGTTCGTGACCGGCGTCGTCGCGGGACCCCGCACCGAGGATCAGTGGGACGATTACGTGCGCGCGCTCGACTATCGTTTCACCGCCGAGGACGAGGCCCTGATCGATCGTCTCGTTGTCAGCGGTCATCCATCGACGCCGGGCTACAACGATCCGCAATATCCGATCGAAGGACGGCGGCCGCGCACGTCGGCCTAGAAATTATCGGAAACGTTTGCGCGGTCAATGGTGCCGCGCGATGCGGCAGGTACGGGAATTCACCGCCGCCGACGGGCAAAGCTTGCCGGGGCATTAATCGCGCGGACTCAATTGCCGGTTGATTTATAAAGGTAATTTATCTGGCCCGGGGTTTGCTTGGTGATCTCGGGGGTTATGAGTTGGTTGCGTGGGTTTCTCACCGAGGAAATGGGACATGTCACGACATCACATCATGCCGCCGGCAATCTATACGCCGCCGCCGCCGAAGAAGATCGAGACGAAGAAGCGCCGCATCGGCATCGGCATGCTCAACGAACTCGAGGAGGCCGCGGAGACGCGCGAGTCGAGCGGGAGCGGCCAACCGGCGCCGGTCGCAAACAGGCTTCTGCAACAGAACTATCCTGAAATCGAAGGGTCGGACCGCAAGCCACGAGGTCCGCAAGGACGTCTCAGCCAGGGCACGCTGTCGGCGCTGCTACGGGTGCAGGAAGCGGAATAAACGCGCCGCTTACAAAGCGCGCGCCTCCTCACGATGAGGATCTAGCGCGGCTTGGCGCGCTTTCGCAGCATCGCATCGTAGGCGAGCTTGATCCGGCGCACCGCCGGATCCTTGTAGACAAATCCCTCGTTGCGGGCATGAACGAGCATCGAGGCGTTGACCTCGAACACAACGACATTTCCCGCTGCGTCGAGCCCGCAATCGATTCCGAAATAGTCAAGACCGATGCGCTCGCGAATGGCCTGCAGCGCCTGCATCTGCGCCAGGCCGAATACGGCGGCGGGGTTGTTCAGAAACGTCGCCTCTTCCTTCTGCATCCATGGCTGATGGGCCATGTCGGTATTGATGTGATGGAGTTTCCAGTCACGCCCGATACACAGGTGATAAGGCAATATCTCGGTGCCGATGAAGATGAACCTGTACTTCCGGAAATGGCGGTCGGCCGAAACATAGTTGATATACTCGATCAGGTAGTGGTCGTGATCGGTCCGCTGCGACAGGAAGGCCGACAGCGCCGCCACATCCTCGATCTTTTCGAAATCGTCGCCGCCATGGGTACCGACCGGGCGGGCCAGAACCGTCGACGAGAACGGCAACATCGTCTCCAGCGCCGCCTCGGTGCGCTCGGCTCCCGCCTTCAGGCGCAAGGCTTGCGGAACGCGGCAGCCGGGAATTCCCTGAAGCAGGGTGGCGACGGCATCGCGTGTTGTTTGTTGCACCCGGCGCGGATGGTTGACGGTCGGCAGGCCTAACCGGTCGACCAGATCGGCCGCGAGCGGCAACAGAGCGTCGGTCTGATCGGCATCAGAAACCAGATTGATCACGAGCTGGATATTCTGACCAAGCTGCGCCGCGTCATAGTCGCGCGCAGCAAACAGCGAGAGCGTATCGATGTCGAAAAACGCGCCCTGGAAAAGATATTCGGTCGGCGTGTTGCCGCCGAACGGCGCGTACAGGGACAGAACGCGAAATTCCGCCGGCTGCTTTGCGGCCGGGCGCCTGATCAGCGGCTGAATCCGCGCCGATTCAGCGTAAGCAGCTTGCGCGCCTGCCTGATCGCCAAGCGACTGCTTGAGCGCGCCGATCCAGTTGATGCTCTCGGAGTCCTGCGGATTGAGGGCAACCGCCTCCTGAAAGCTTGTTAGCGCCGGCTCGACCTCGTTCAATTCGAAACGAGCCTTGCCGAGCAGGTGGCGGATACTGGCGTCGCGCGGGCGTTCGCTCTTGAGTTCAATCAGTATCGCCTTGGCAACGAGATATTGCTTGGCGGCCATCAGCGCGTGAACCATGTTGGCGCGCGCCGCCCAATGCCGTGGATTGAGCTTCAGCGCTTGAAGGTAGAGCTCAATGGCCCGCTGATGCTGCCCGTGCCTCAGGTAGAGATCGCCGAAGTTGCACCAGCAATTCGTCAGATGCGGCGCGATCCTCAACGCCGCCTGATAATTGATACTCGCCGTTTGGAAGTCGCCGGCGCTAGCGGCGGCGTTGCCGAGCTTGGCGTACAGGTCGGACATCGTCTCGGCGGATTCGGTTCCAGCCTTCTCCGCCTCAGTGAGGCCTCTCTGGAAAGCCGCGATGGCCTCCACAGCCTTTCCATCGCGGAATAATTGCAGGCCGGCGTGCAGGTGCTGCTGGGCGATCGAACCGGCGTCAGTATCCGGGGAAGCGCTGGCGAATTGAGATGCGTGCATTGTTGCCGATTGTGTCTGAAAACAGTGAGTTGGCCGGGATTTCCCGCCGAAAAAGTCCGTTTTCAGCTTTGCCAATTCTTGGTTAACAGATTCTTACCAAAGCCCAATCATTACCGCGGCACTATCGCCTGCGGCCGACCATCTCGAACACCGCGCCGGGGTTGTTGTCGGTAAAGCGCAGGTCGAGTTCGTGCAGGTTGGCGATGGCGGCAGCGATGCTCAAGCCCAGACCGCTGCCGGGAACGCGATGCCCGCTCGATGTCCGGTAATAGCGCTGGAATATCTTGTCGCGCTCCCCCGGTTCGACCCCGATGCCGCTGTCGCGCACCCGCACCACCGGCAAGCCGTCTTCGCGCATGACCGATATACCGACGGCGCCGCTCTCCGGCGTGAACTTGATCGCGTTGCCGATCAAATTCGACACCGCCTCGCGCATCAGGTCGCCGTCGCCGGAGATCTGGACCGGGGATCGGGTTTCCAGCGTCATCTTGATCGACTTCGATTCGGCAAGCGGCTCATAGAACTCGAACAGGTCGGAGCAAATGGCCGCCAGATCGATCGGCTGGAAATTGCGCGATTTCGGGCCGTATTCGACATCGGCCAGGCGCAGCAGCGCCGCTACCGTCAGCATGGCCTTGTCGATGTGGGCCAGCGCCTGTTTCACAACCGTGCGCAACTGTTCGTCGTTCGAACTCTCGAGCCCGCGTTCGAGCTGGGCATGAACCACCGAAAGCGGGCTGCGCAGGTCGTGGGCGATATTGTCGCCCACCCCCTTGAGCTGCACCAGAAGACGCACGATCTCGTCGAGCATCAAGTTGACGTCGCGGGATATCCTGTCGATTGGATCGCGCCCCGAGCCGATCGGCAGGCGTAAATCCGTATCCCCCTTCATGATCCGATCAATCGCGTCGTGAATGGTGGTGAGACGGCGCGAGGAGCGCCGCGCGAAGTAGGCGCCGATCGCAAGCGCCAACAACAGCATCGGGGCTAGCGCGGCCACCAGCGCTCTTTTCACAATGCGGCCGTAAGCCAGGGTTTCGAGCAGGCTTCTGCCCAGCAACATCACGGTGCCATCGGATCGCTGACGCGCCACGAAAATGGCCGGCTCGAGCCGATTGTCACTGCCGGGGACAGGCGTGGCTGCGATGAAGTGCGACTTTCCATCGACCGGAATGGCCGGCAACGCAGCGATATTGCCGAACATGACCTTGTGGTTCGCATCGAACAGCGCCGCATAGTCGATGCGCCGCAGGTCATTCGTCAGCCGCACTTCGAATGCGGTCTTCAATTCATCTACCGAGCGATTGACGCTCTTGGCGGCCTCGGTTTCGAGAATGAGGCGATTTCTCGCTTCATTCGCCTCTCCGATCTGAAAATAGACCAGACCGAAAACAGCTGTGGTTGCCACCGTCGTGACGAACACGAAGACGAGCGCGACACGTACCGCCGAGGAACGGAAGAATTCAAGCATGCGCATTCAGCATGAAGCCCGCCCCGCGGATATTCACGATCAGGGAGGGCAGGCCTTTGGTGTCGATCTTTTTCCGCAAGTTGCTGATGTGGACGTCAACGACGTTGGTCTCGAGCGAGAAATGGTACTGCCACACTTCCTGCAGCAGCATCGCCCGGGTGATGACCCGCCCGGGATGACGCAGGAAATACTCCAGTAGACGAAACTCGCGCGGCAACAACTCGATTTTGGCATTACCGCGATGGACGGTTTTTTCAATCAGATCCATTTCAAGATCGCCCACGCGCAATTTCGTAGTGCGCACGTCCTCGAGGCGGCGCAACATCGCCTCCACCCGGGCGGCCAATTCCACCATCGCGAATGGTTTCGTCAGATAGTCGTCGCCACCGGATTTCAGGCCCCTGACCTTCTCGTCGACGGAAGACAGTGCCGAGATGACCAGAACGGGCACCCTGACACCCTCCTTGCGCAAGACTTCCAGCGTGTTGAGGCTATCCTCGCCGAAAACCATCCGGTCCATGATCATCATCGAGATGCCGCCGACCCGCGCCGCGTCGGCGGCTTCGGCAATGGAGGCGTGGCGGATGAGATAACCCCTCGCCTCCAGTTCAGCCTTGATCTCGGTTACCATGTCCGTCTCGTCTTCGACGAGCAGGATGGTCTGGACGTGCTTCTCTGGATCGTTCGTCAACGGCACGCTCCCTTCCTGAGGTCAGGGGGTCAGCTCCGGCGGCGGAGATGGCCGCGGATGCGGCGGATCCTGCGCGAGGCGCTTGATGGCCGCCACGAATGCCGGATCCGGCCGCCTGACCGGCGGAATGACTTCGTTCGGGGGCCAGCCGCCGCCAAGCGCTTTATACAACGCCACAAAGCTGTCGCCGGCAAGGCGAACAACCTCGGCGCGTTGCTGCTCCAGGGTGAATTGCTGCCGCTCCGCGTCGAGGACGTTGAGGAAGTCGGTCAGGCCGCGGTCGTAGCGCTCGGTCGCGACCTTGGTGGCCTGACGCGCGGCGTCAAGCGCGAGATCAAGGCTGCGCACGCTGTGACGAAAGCCCTGATAGGCCGCATTGGACTCATCGACCTGCTCTACCGCGGTGAGGATGGCCCGTTTGTAGACCGCGGCCAATTCATGCGCGTGGTAGTCGGCGATCTCGATCTTGGCATCGAGCGAGCCGAAGTCGAGGATCGGGGCATCGAGGGTTGGGCCCACCGATCCGATCCAGGTGATCGGAATGCCGGAGCCCGATTTTGGACCGGTCTGCGCACCCGCGCCGGCGGTGATCGCCACGCTCGGGAACAAGTCCGCCGTATGGGCGCCAATATCGGCCACAGCGGCCGCGAGCGCGCGCTCGGCCTCGCGGATATCCGGCCGGCGTCGCAGCAAGTCGACGGGCGTTCCGGCTGGCGCCCGTGCCGGCAGCCGCGGCACCGCGGCCACCCGTTGCAGTCGGCGGGAGATGGCTTCCGGATAGTCGCCGACCAGAACGGCGATCGCGTAGGCATTGGCGGCGATCTGTGCCTTGAGGGGTTCAACGTCCGCCTGCAATGTCTCGACCTGACGTCTGGCGAGCAGTACATCGAGCTCGTTGGTCAACCCGCGATCGAGCCGGGTCTGCGCGAGGTCCTGCACCTTCCGCGACGCTTCGATGTTGCGGTAGAGGATCTGCAGACGGTCCTGGCGCGCGCGAAGGTCGAAATAGAGACGGGTCACGTCGGCGGCGATCACCACATAGACCCAGTCGCGCGCCTCCTTCAGCGCCTCGGCCGTATAGACCTGTGACTCGATGCGACTCGCGATCTTGCCGAAGATATCGATTTCCCATTCCGCATCGAGGCCGCCAACGCCGCTGATCTTCTTCAGGCCCGTGCTGTTGTCGCCGTCGCGCAGGGCTTGCGCGACGCGTCCCTTGGTTTCGTCGGTGCCCGTGCCGGCGCCGCCGCCAACACCGCCGTTGACCTGCGGCACCGCCTGCGCGCCGATCACGACCAGTTGCAACCGCGCCTGCTGCAGACGGTCGAGCGCAATCTTGAGGTCGAGATTGTTCTCAATCGCGAGGTCGATCAGACCGTTCAGTTGCGGATCGTGCAGCGTCCGCCACCATTGCCACAGGTCCGGGCTGGCGCCGCCGGATGGCGTCCGCTCGCCCGCGGGCGGGGTCGTGAAGCTGACAGGAAGTGCTGCGTCCGGCGTGAAGTATTCCGGGCCGAGCGAGCACCCTGCCAATGCTCCGGCACTTACGACCAAACATAAAAGACGTCGGACTCTCATGCACCTATTCCAGACGCTATGCCGCTCGACAGGCGCGAAATACCCTATACGGCCGATTGGATGTCGTCCTCGACGTCCAGCCGCCCGGCAAACTTTGGTTGAGCCTTGTTGTCAAAAGGCAACGGACTTCGCTCATCTCACCTCGGCCTCGTGAGCCGGGGACGGCGTGACGTCCGTTGAGACGCGAACAGTTTCGCCTTGCGACAGGGAATCCGGCGGGCTGTCGATAACCACGTCGGAGGCGGCAAGACCGGCGAGCACCTCGAACTCGGTCCCGAGGTTGCGGCCAAGCTTTATCGACCGCAGTTCGACCTTGTTGCCGGCGCCGAGAATCGCCAGCTGCGGACCGTCCTCGCGGAAGATCAGGGCGCTGGTCGGAATTTTCAGCATGCTGGGGTTGTCGGCGAGGTTGAAACGCACCTGGGTGAACGTACCCGGCTGCAACAGATTGTCGGCATTGTCGGCGTGCAGCTCGACCAGCAGGGTCCGGGCGGTCTTGTTGATGGCTTCCGACGTGGTCGACACCACCGCCTTGAACGTCTTGTCCGGATATTGCGGCAACGTCATCTCGGCCGTCAGGCCGGCACGCATGCTGGACGACTGTTCCTGCGGCACCTGAACGAACACCCGCATCTCGTGCACATCGGCAACCCGGAAGAGCTGGGGCCCGGCGCTGGCGCCGCTGCCGGCGTTGATCAGGGCGCCGACGTCGGTGGTACGTGACGTCACAACGCCGTCGAAGGGAGCAACGATGCGCTTGAAGGTCTCCAACGCGGTGAGCTGATCGACCTGGCTCTTGTTGACATTGGCCTCGGCGAGCGAGGCCTTGTAACGCGCATCGGCGCTGCCGAATTCCGCCTTTTTCGCCTCGGTCTCCTGTTCGGAGACGACGCCCTTGGGCGAGTTGCGCCAGCGCGCGTAGGTGGTCTCGGCGAAGTTGCGCTCGGCCTGCCTCACATTGACCTGGGCCTGGGCCGAGGCCAGCCTTGCCTTGGCAGCGTCGAGTTGGGCGTCGAGATCGGGCGCATCGATTTCCGCAAGCAACTGGCCTTTTTCGACATGGGCGCCGAAATCGAAATGCCAGGCCTTCAGGTAACCGCTCACCCGCGCGTAAATCGGCGCCTCGAACCAGGCCTCGATGTCTCCGGGCAGGCTGACCTGCTGCCCGGTAACGCCCCGCTTCGGCGTGACCGTGGCGACGGCCGGCACCGCAAGCTCGGCCGTCCATTTCGCAACCTCGCTCTCCTGCTGACGGCGCAACAAGATGCCGGCGACGGCGACGCCGACAGCAACCAGCACGGCGATAACGGCAATCAGCCTCGCCCTGCCCGGCTTCGGCGGCGGGTTTATCTTGTGGCGAGCGTCCTGTTCTGCCGAAGCGGGATGCGGATGAGGGTCAAGCAAGGCATTTCTCCTGGGTCACCAGCTCGGCCCTCACTCGAAGGCTACTGATGTTCGGCCACTGCGATTGCGGTGAAGAAGACTGAAGACGGTCGGAACGAAGAAGAGCGTGGCGACAGTTGCGATGGCAAGGCCGCCGATCACGGCGCGCCCAAGCGGCGCATTCTGCTCGCCACCTTCGCCCATCGCCAGCGCCATCGGAAGCATGCCGATGATCATGGCCAACGCCGTCATCAGCACCGGCCGGAAACGGGTGAATCCGGACTCCAGCGCCGCGGTCGTGGCATTGAGGCCATTTTCCAGGCCCTCGCGGGCGAAACTCACCAAGAGAATGCTGTTGGCGGTCGCAATGCCCATGCACATGATGGCGCCGGTCAGGGCCGGCACCGACAGCGTGGTACCGGTCATAAACAACACCCAGACGATGCCGGCGAGTGCCCCGGGCAGCGCCGTGATGATGATGAACGGGTCAAGCCATGACTGGAAATTGACGACGATCACGAGATAGATCAGCACGACCGCGGCGGCGAGGCCGAGATAAAGCTCGCGGTAGGCGTTATTCATGGTTTGGACCTGACCGTGCACCGCGACGCGAGAGCCGCGCGGCAGATCCTTCTTGGTCTCGGCCAGGACTTTGGAAATATCGGCGGCCACGGCGCCGAGGTCGCGGCCTTGCGTATCGGCGTAGATGTCGATCACCGGCTGCACGTTATAGTGCGACACGACGCCCGCGCTCGGCCCCTGGCTGATCTTCGCCAACCCGCCGAGATAGCGTTGAGCGCCGACGCCATTCTGCTGAGTGGTGATCGGGATATTGGACAGATCGGAAACGCTGTTGATCCGGTATTGCGGCATCTGTGCCACGATCGGATAGGACACGCCGTTTTCCGGGTTGAGCCAGAAATTCGGCTTCACCTGGGCGCTGCCGGAGAGCGTGACCAGCAGGCTGTTGGCGACATCGCGCTGCGTCAAACCGACATCGGCGGCCAACGTCCGGTCAACGTCGATATTGAGTTGCGGATAGTTGAAGATCTGCTGGATGCGAAGATCGGCGATGCCCGTGACGAGGCGCAGGCGCTTCAGCAGATTGTTGGCGTAGGCGTAGTTGGCTTTCTGGTCGTGGCCGACGACCTGGATGTCGATCGGCGCCGGCAATCCGAAATTGAGAATTTGCGAGACGATGTCGGCGGGCAGGAAGGAAAACGTCGTGCCGGGGAATTTCTGCGGCAAGATCGTGCGCAGCGTCTTGACGTAACCGGCTGTGGGACCGTGGTCCTCCTTCAGGCTGATCAGCGCATCGCCATCCTCGGGGCCGATCGTGCCGGTGTTCTGATAGGCCATGTTGATGCCGGAAAACGGCAGGCCGATATTGTCGACGATGTTGTCGAGCTGATCGGGCGGAATGGTCGCGCGCACCGTCTGCTCCACCTGTTCAAACAGACGGGCCATTTCTTCGATCCGCGTGCCGGGCTGGCCTCGCACATGCATCAGGATCTGGCCGGAATCGACGGCAGGAAAGAAGTTCGAACCCAGGAACGGTACCAGGACAAACGACAGCACGACACAGGCGAGAAAGCCCGCGATGAAGGTCTTCGGGCTTTCGAGCGCCCTGACCAGCAATGCTCGGTACTGCTCGCGGAAACGCTCGAAGCGTTGCTCGAAGCCCTGCTGGAACCGCAACACCGGATTGCGCGAACGGATCGGCAGCCGGTCGTGGCCGATGTCGGTCTCGATCGTATGGTGGTGGGCACTCATCAGGTAGTTGGCCATCGTGGGAACGAGCGTGCGCGACAGCACGAAAGATCCGATCAGCGCGAAAACCACGGCTTCCGCCAGTGGCCGGAACAGGTAGCCGGCGACGCCGCCAAGCTGGAACATCGGCACGAACACGATGCACAGGCAAAGCAGGGTGACAAAAGCCGGGATCACGATCTGCTGTGCGCCGTCCAGGATCGCCGGCTCGACCTCTTTGCCCTGCTCGAGGTGATAGTTGATGTTCTCGATGGTCACCGTGCCGTCGTCGACCAGGATGCCGACGGCGAGCGCCAAACCGCCGAGCGTCATGACGTTGATGGTTTCACCGAGCAGCGACAGCGCGGTGAGCGAGAACAGCACGGCGAGAGGAATTTCGGTGAGAATGATGACGGTCGAGCGCCAGCTGCCGAGGAACAGGAGGATCATGACACCGACGAGGACCGCGGCAAGTACGGCCTCGCGAATAACGCCGAACACCGCGGCCTTGACGAACACCGACTGATCGCCGACCGCATGCAGATTGAGGCTGGATGGGAGACTTTCCTTCACCCGCGTCAACAGCGACTTGACCCCGTCGATGACGTCCAGCGTCGACGCCGCTCCGGCCTTGAGGATCGTCATCAGCACCGCGCGCGAACCGTTCACCCGCACGATGTTGGTCTGCGGCGGCGAGCCCTGATGGACGTAGGCGACATCGCGCACGAAAATGATCGTGCCGTTGGATTTCTTCACCGGCAGGTCGTTGATGGCCTCGAGATTCACGGGGCTAGCGTTGAGCGACACGTTCCAGTCGAACTTGCCGATCTTCTGATCGCCCGCGGGAAGAGTCAGGTTCTGCACCGAAACGGCATTGACCACATCCTCCGCCGAGACGCCGTGCGCCTGCATCGCCTGCTGATCGAGGTCGATCTGCACCTGCAGAACCTTGCCGCCATAGGGCGAGGGCACCGCGGCGCCCCGAACAGTCGCGAGCTGCGGCCGAATGAAGTTTTGGCCGAGATCGAACAGCCGCATTTCGGGCAGCGTCGTACTCGACAGCGCCAATTGCACGATCGGCACGCTCGAGGCGTTATAGCTCAGCACGTAAGGCGGCGTGATTCCGGGCGGCAGCAATTTCAGCACCGTCTGCGAGGCCGCCGTTACTTGCGCCATCGCGGCCGCGATATTGACGTCCTTCTGGAAGAATATCTTGACCACGCCATAGCCGGCGAGCGACTGCGACTCGAGATGTTCGATGTTGCTGACCTGGGCGGTCATATAGCGTTCGTAATAGTAGATGACGCGGCCGGACATGTCGTTCGGCGGCAGCCCGTTATAGCTCCACACGACGCTGATGACGGGGATGTTGATATTCGGAAAGATGTCCGTCGGCGTCGTCAGCGCCGCGCGGATACCGAACAGCGCGATCAGCACCGCAAGCACCACAAACGTATAGGGGCGCCTGAGCGCGGTCAGAACGATCCACACGGCGCAAGCCTCCTACTGCCGACCGGAATGAATGTTGATCTCAGCCAACTTCACAGGCGACTCAACCCCTCTCCCTCGGGTCCGGACGCGAACCCGTTGAGGAAGTACAGGAACACCGCGAAATGAACTCGGGGGCCATGCGCCTTTCCGTTCTGAACGACCGGACATCCCCGATCCTCCCAGACGGCAGCCAGGCAACACGCTATCAGGATTCATCGATCTCGGCGAGGAATTCACAATTCCCCGCAAGCTCCGGACGGATACCATCATGGCAACTGCTTCGTATCCTTCCAGACTTCCAATGTGGGATCGAAAGCGCAAAGGCAGTGATCGGACCGGCTTGTTGGCCGGGATCGTGCGCGCATCCACCACCCCCCTGTGCGGAGGATGGAGAGCCTGCCGCACTGCGGCAACTAATATAAAATTTAGTGGACGATCAGGGTGTTCCCCGACATCCGCCGTCCACACTTTATGCCGCGTTTGGCAGTTGCGAAAAGGCGATCGCGCAGCGCAAAAGCCGAAGAAAGCCGCGGCCGGCTTCCGCTGTCTTACACCGCCGTTATACGGAATCGCCACGCGGACTGTGGACAAAGCGAAGCGCCCTTCAGGACTTGCGCGGCCGGCCCCGCTTGGCAAAAACCACGCCACGCTCGTCCGCAGAACGGCGAAGCGAGCCGGCTAATTTGAGGGCTTCGCTGCGTTCAGGCCCGGGGGGCATCTGACGCGCAAGCTCCAGCGCGTCAGCCGCCGCGACGTCGTGGTCTAGCCGGTCTCGTTCGGATGAGCGTTGCGAGTCCTTGCTCATCGCCCTGACAACACTCCCTGCCCGCGATTCATTTCAAAAACGTCGACCACGGGTTTCGAGAAGCTTGGCGTGATTCCCAACCATCGTCAACGAAGATGTTCCGCTACGCGGAATGCCAGCCAGCACCTTGATTCCACAATCAATTTCTCATGCCGGTGATGGATGCGCTAACCGCGCGAGGATCGCGCTGCGGCCAGCGGCCGCTTTCCACCTGGGCGAGAAAATCGCTGACGATCCGGTTGTATTGCTTCGGCTCTTCGATGTTGATCGCGTGGCCTGAGTTCGGGATTACCGAGAGTGCGGCCGAGGGAATGTTCTGCTTCATCAGGAGGCCCGGCAACAGGCACGGCCAGTCCTCATCCCCGGTGACGACCAGGGTCGGCACGGTAATGCGCCTCATCTCTTCAACCAGCGTGTAGAGCGAGGGCCGCTCCTTCTGCACACCCTGCTGGGTATTGGCCGACCCGATTGCCGAATGTTCGGCCAGCATCCGCTTGAATTCGGCGTGTCCCCGCGGATCCTTGTTTTCATATTGCACGCGGGTCGGACCGTAGGCGTAACGTTCGGCGAATGCCGCCATGCCGTCCTTCCGCAGCGTGCCTGCGATTACATCGGCCTCGGCGCGGAAAGTCTCGCGCTTGTCGGGTTCGGCCCCATAGCCGCAGCCGCCGATGCAGAGCGACAGCGCACGGCCGTGATGACGGATGCCGAAATGCAGCGTCGCGAAGCCGCCCATCGAAAGCCCGACGACGTGCGCTTTCGGCTCGCCGATATGCTCGAGCACGGCGAGGATGTCGTCAGCCGCGCGGCCTTGCGAATACGACGAGACGTTTTCCGGCACATCCGAGGGCGGAAAACCGCGCGCATTATAGGCGATGGCACGATAGCGCTTGCCGAAATGCCGCATCTGCGGCTCGTAGCTGCGCAAGTCGCCGGCGAATTCATGGACAAAGATCACGGGATGCCCCGATCCGGTTTCCTCGAAATAGAGCCGCACCCCGTCATCCGTCGTCGCATATGGCATGGTGATCTCCCCTGCTTCTCGTTGATTCCTGTATCGCCAGATTTTCCGGCGGCTTGTTGCCCAAACGAACGTCGTTACTGATAACGGCCTGGGCTGTTCGGACGCACCCGCTTCTCATATGACAATATTGCTGGTCGTAATCTTTCAACACGACGATCGCAGTTCAGAGGACCTTCTCACATGTTTCAAGCGCAGGATCCAAACTTCAAGGAGCGGGTGCGCGCCAGCTTTGCGCGGCAGCGTGTGATGGCGACGCTGGGAATCGAGATGGTCCACCTGGAGCCCGGCGAAATCCACCTGTCCATGCCGCTTGATCCTGCCTTCACGCAACAACACGGGTTTGTGCATGCGGGCATCATCACCACGGCGCTGGACAGCGCCTGCGGCTATGCGGCGTTCACGCTGATGCCGCTCGATGCCGCCGTGCTGACCGTGGAGTTCAAGACCAATCTGCTGGCGCCGGCCAAAGGCGAGCGATTTATCTTCCGCGCCCATGTCATAAAACCCGGCAGAACGCTGACCATCTGTGAAGCCCGGGCGCTGGCGCTGGAGGGATCGAAAGAGAAGCTCATTGCGACGATGACGGGCACCCTGATGGCCGTCACGGGGCGTCAGGACATCGCTCATTGAGCGGGCCCGATGTACGCCAAAAACGGACTTATCCTGCTGCCGCGCTCCTGAGAAAGCCGGCCAGATTTGAGGCCGGGCGCACGGCCAATTTCTTGCAGCAACATCGTTACCGGGTTGCAGATTTACAACAACGCAATGGAAAACAGGCGCACGCCTCTGGAAAAGTCGATCTTTCATCGCGTGAAAAATCCGGGGGGACTAATCTAAAGGCTGAATTTGGTCAGGGGGCTTTTTCATGAAGACGCGTTTTGGATGGGCGGTCGCTTCAACGCTGTTGATCGCCAGCATGGGTGCGGCTCAAGCTGCAGATATGTCGATGCCGATGAAGGCGCCGTCACCGGTGGCACCCGCTCCGACCTGGACCGGCTGCTATCTTGACGGCGGCGTTGGTTATTCGGTCTGGAACAACGATCACAGCACAACGTTCGCCGGCGGCACCACCACGAGCGTAACGACTCGCGATGGCGGCAATGGCTGGCTGGGCAGGATCGGCGGCGGCTGCGACTGGCAGCTCAACGGCGAGTACGCGAGGTGGGTGATCGGCGGCTTCGCCGACTATGACTTCGCCGGAGCTCGCGGCAGCAACACCCCGAGCGAAGTCATCGTTATCCCCGGTCTCGGCGGCGGTCTCACCCCGATTACCGCTAACGTGAACCAGACCGGCACCTGGTACGTGGGTGGCCGGGTCGGCTACGTCGCCCTTCCCGGCTTGCTGACCTACGTGAACGCTGGCTGGACCGGAACGCGGTTCTCACAGGGCGGCGAATTCAGCACCTTCAACGGTACCGCGGTCAATTTCGCCTATCCCGGCTGGAGCAGCAACAATGGCTGGTTCGTTGGCGGCGGCACCGAATATGCTTTGCCTTGGTTCAACGGCCTGTTCCTGCGATCCGAGTACCGCTACGCATCGTACGGCAATCACGACATTGCCGAAGTCAGCACGCTCACCGGGGTCGCTGACGGCAATATCGAACACGTAAAGACAGTCGACCAAACCGTCACCACCAGCCTGGTCTGGAAGTTCAACTGGGGCGGCCCGGTGATGGCGAAGTACTGATGACATCCTGAGACTTTTCTTCGATAAAGCCCCGGCAGTTCCGGGGCTTTTTTCGTTTCGTCATCAAGCCCATGCCGCCCAAATTAAGCTTGTCAAAATTAAGTCGCGAGCGGCTCCTTGTAAAACCGGCCACGGACCTATATACGTTAGTCCTATTCGATCAGCCGCTGTGCCTTGTTGAATGTGCCCGCGGGCTCCTTTTCCAAAGACCATCGACGAAATTGAATTTTACTCGCGCGGTTGTCGCGCGAGCTGCGCATGTGCGCTTTGGAGAAGAAGATGGCGACAGGTACTGTGAAGTGGTTCAATGGCCAAAAGGGCTTCGGATTTATCCAGCCGAACGATGGCGGCACTGATGTGTTCGTGCATATCAGCGCCGTTGAACGTGCTGGCCTTTCCGGACTGGCCGAAGGCCAGAAGGTCAATTTTGAGGCCAAGACCGACAAGATGAGGGGCAAGGTCAGCGCGGAAAATCTTTCGCTGGCCTAACGTCCTTTACGCCTTTCCACGGATGTACTGGAAAAGCGTTGTGCCCGCTCGGCCCAGGTGGTTGAGCGGGTTTTCGTCGTGACAGCACGGGAGACCACATATGGCCAGCAGGAAACCGAGCGAACCCTCCCCTGAAAGCATCGCGAGAGCCAATCGTCAGAGGATTGCAGCCGAAGAGGGAAAGCAGGCCATGGCCGTTATCGCGCGCCAGTCCATTTCCGTTCGCGAAAACATGGTGCGTTTGCGCGCTCTGAGGCAAGCCGAGGAGACAAGAAATCAGCAAGCCCAGCTTGCTGATGGCGCGCCGAAGATCAAGAAGAAGCCGGCGTCGAAGAAGTCAGCCTCCACGTAGCCCCCTCGTCAAGTAATCCCGTCGTCGGCTCATTGGCTCGAACTCGTGTGCGTAGAGTTCTGCTGCCGACGAAAGATCGGCGCACGATCAATCGCCCTGCTGATCATAGGCGGTTTCCCAGAACAGTTCCTTCCAGTCGCCGACCTCTGACTTCAAGGTGCCGATGCGGTTGAGAAACGCGGCAAAGGTGGCGATGCGATGCGGTTGCGAGGTGAACTCGAAGCCGGGATCGTTCAGCAACGCAACCAACTCGTCGACGCTCTCGGATGCGTTCTGCGCTTTTTTCCAAAGCACCGCGGCCGCGTGCTTGTCCGCGCTGCATCGCTTGATCAATTCTTCCAGCGCATTGGCGGCCGCCTTGAACAAGGTCGGATTCTTGTCCTTTGTCTGTCTGGTGGCAAGCAATGTGACTTGCGTCAGCGGCCCGCCAAACACCTCGCGGCTATCGGCGACGACATGCGCACCCGGCAGCTTCAGGCCGCGCTCCGTGAAGGGCTGCACACTGATATGCGCGGTCACCGTCGCGTGGCCGTAGCCCGCCGCGAGTGCTGCGACCGCGTCCGCGTGGCCGAGGCCGACCGTCAGATGGTCGAGGCGATGCGGGTCGTTCCATAGTTTCTCCGACGCCATTTCCAGCATCATCGCATTGAAGGATATCCGCACCGACGGCACCGCGATGCGGTCCTTCTCGGTGAAATCGGCGATCGTCTTGACGTTCGGATTGATAGTGTAAAGCACCATGGCGCCGTTCGACATGGTGCCGACGGCCCTGACCTCGTTAGGCGTGCCATGGGTCTTGTCCCAGAGCGTCAGCAGCGAGGGCAGCGCTGCCGTGCCATAGTCGGCCGACCCCGACAGCAACGCATCGATGACCGGTGCTGGACCGCTCAATGTCTTTGCGGTGGCTTCGACCTTGCCAAGCCCGAGCCTGGTTGCCTCCTGCTGCAGGACACCGCCAGTGACCATCATGTCCACGGGAAGATAGAGCAGGCCGCGCTGCTGAACGAAACTGACCTTGAGCGGGGTTTGCGCGGCAACGATGGCAGGCGCCGCCACGAGACTTACGCCGCCAGCCATAGTCGCGAAGGCGCCTCGCCGGCTCAAAAGCCGATCACCCTTTTTTGCAGGCATCTTTGCCTCCCGATTTGGCCTTCGGCTTCTATCGTTATGGCCGCTGCTATGCTGCCGGCCTGCCCCATGATAGGCAGCGTCAAGCGCCGCAACAACAGACAGCGCGGTGAAAGACTGAGCGTCGCGGGAGCCGGAGGACAAGATGAAAATTCAACAGGTCAAGGTCAATTTCGTCCGCCTGCCGCTGGAAGAGCCGTTGGTCGGCGCGCCCCCAATGCCCGGGATGCTGCGCGAATTCTTCACGGTGCAGGTGCAGACCGATCAGGGCATCGAGGGTATCGGCATCACCGGCTTCGGCGGCAAACTGCTGCGCGCGCTGCGGGCCGCGCTCGAGGATCTTGGCGAGTTGATCAGGGGTGATGACCCGCTACGCGTCGAGCAGGTGACGGCCAAACTGCGCGCGGCGTCAGCGCCATGCGGCTCCGGCATCGCGATGCTGGCGATTTCCGCAATCGATACCGCGTTGTGGGATATCCGCGGCAAGGCATCGGGCGTTCCGCTGGCGCGGCTGTTGGGCGGCGCGCGCGACAAGGTGCCCGCTTATGCGAGCGGCGCGCTGACCCGCACCACGCCAACCGACAAGGTGCAACGCGCGGCTTCCGCGCTGGTCGAGAAAGGCTATCGGCAGGTCAAGACCCAGATGGCCGTGGAAGGTTTCACGCCCAAACAAGAGATCGAGCGCATTCGCCTGATCCGCGAGGCCGTCGGACCGGACGTCAATCTGATGGTGGACATCAATCAGCGCTGGAGCGTTGCGGAAGCCATTTCAATCGGCCACCGTGTCGAAGAACTCGGCCTCGGATGGCTGGAGGACCCGACGACCTGCGACGACCACCAGGGGCATGCCAAGATCGCCGATGCACTGACCACGCCGGTCTGCGCTGGCGAATATCTCTGGGGCATCGAGCCGCATCGGCAGGCGATGTCGCACCACGCGAGCGACATCACCATGATCGATCTGCTGCGGGTTGGCGGCGTCACGCAATGGATGAAGGTGGCGGGGATGGCGGAGGCCTTCAACAAGCCTGTCGCTAGTCATCTGCTGCCCGAGATCCACGTGCATCTGGTCGCGGCGATCCCGAACGGGCTCGTGGTCGAATATATGCCGTGGACGTCGCGCCTGTTCGACAATCCGCCGATGCCGGTCAACGGCGAAATCGCCGTGCCAAACGAACCCGGGCTCGGATTGAAATTCGCACCCGATTTGTTCGAGAAATACGGCGTCGGCTAGCGCGCTAGATCTCAGATGAGAGGTTGCGGACGCTCGACAACGAATGCGAGCTGCGCGCCTTCACCGCTGATGGTGCCCAGGGGCGGGATCGAACCACCGACACTGCGATTTTCAGTCGCATGCTCTACCAACTGAGCTACCTGGGCATTCCCGTGAAGCCAGCGAAGCAGCTTGAGGGAGCGGCGGTTTATAGTCAGGCGGGCCCGCTCTGTCCACCATGCTCCGCCTGGCGGCTTCGCATGGCGCAGCCGTGCGAAAGCCGACAGCGACGCATGTCCGGCATAGCCTGAAGGGCGAAGCCGGACGATCTCGTAAGCCAATGAAAATAATGGAATTTCCGGATATCGCTAGTCGTTGTCTTCGTCCTCATTCGTCCGACCCGGAATCGCATAGGAGCCCGAGAGCCATCGGTTGAGGTCGACATCCCTGCAGCGGTCCGAGCAGAAGGGCTTGGCTAAAGCGGTCGAAGGCTTGCCGCAAATCGGGCACGGCTTCGCCTTGGCCCGGCCGGAGGACGCCTTCGCTGGCCGCTTAGCTGGCATTCAGCCAGCCGAAGCGGATCGGAAACCCCTCCCCGCCAAGCAGCGCGACCAACTCGTAGAGCGGCAGGCCGACGACATTGGTGTAGGAACCGACCATCTTGACCACGAACGATCCCGCGATGCCCTGCACGGCGTAGCCGCCGGCTTTACCGCGCCATTCGCCGGAGCCGATATAGGCCTGGATGTCGTCTTCGGAGAGCCGCTTGAAACGCACACGGCTCTCGATCAGGCGCTGGCGAAAGGCCTCTCTCGGCGTCACCAGGCAGATCGCGGTGTAGACGCGGTGATTGCGGCCCGACAACAGCCGCAGGCATTGCGCGGCTTCATCGACCAGATTGGCCTTCGGCAGGATGCGGCGGCCAACCGCGACCACGGTGTCGGCGGCGAGAATGAAGGCGCCGCGGAGTTCATCGTCGAGCTGCACCGATTTGAGCGCGGCGTCGGCCTTGGCGCGGGCGAGCCGGTTGGCGCAGGCACGCGGCAACTCGCCGCGTTTGGGGGTTTCGTCGACATCGGCAGGACGCAATGCATCGGGCTCGATGCCGGCCTGATTGAGCAGGCTGAGACGGCGCGGCGAACCTGAAGCGAGAACCAGTTTGGGACGGCCAAGCATGCGGATTAAATCGGCGGGAGGGATTTAGGGACCTAGTGCCGCCTATTTGAAGTTCCTGCACTACAAGCGGCGAGTTCTGTTCAGGAACTTCAAATAGAAAAGCGGCACTAGAATCAATAAGTTTGCTAGTGCCCATAGCTTTCCGAAGTCCGTGAAAAGGTCGTGCTGAGAGGTAACACGGACTTCGGAAAGTGGGCACTAGGATGCGCGCGGAACCTATCGGAAGGCAAAGCCGAGACAACCATGCATTCGTTACCAGCAGGGCAAACAACACGCCCGCTAACTGCCAGCGTTGCTTGAGGAAAAGACACGGACATCCGGCCGTCACGAAGCCGCAACATCGGCCGGCATCGGGAACCGCCCGGACGAGTTTTGCGTCCGCCGGGTCAGCCGCTGGCCGCAGCGACCTTGGAAAAGCGCTTGCGGATGCGCAGCAGCAAGCCGTCGCAGACGTCACGATAGGCCCCCAGTTTCTGATCGCGACTCCCCTCGAGGCCGGTCGGGTCCGGCGTTGGCCAGTATTCGACATCCGCCGCGAGCGTCCGCGTCAGGTCCAGCGCCTTGTGGTGCGCCTCCGGTGACAGCGTGATGATGAGGTCGAAGTTGAGGCCTTCCCAGTGGTCGAGTTCCTCGAACGTCATCGGCCTGTGCTGAGAGATATCCTGGCCGAGCTCGGCCATCACCGCGACCGCGAACGGATCGAGCTCTCCCTTCCGCACGCCGGCGGACCGGACGTAGAGCGCCTGCGGAAACATCTGCTGCAGCAAGCTTTGCGCCATCGGCGAGCGCACGCTGTTGAACGCGCAGGCAAACAGCACGGCTTGCGGAGCGCGCAAGAGCGGCGCCGCCATCAGGCTTCTTTCGGCTGGTGCAGCACCGTGCCAGGGAGCATGCGGCTCAACCCTTCCAGTGCAGGACGCAGATCAACGTGAACAGGCGGCGCGCGGTTTCGAAATCGACCCGCACCTTGCCCTTCAGCCGTTCCTGCAGCGTGTGCGATCCTTCGTCATGGATACCGCGGCGGCCCATGTCGATCGCCTCGATCCGGTCCGGCGTCGCGGTGCGGATCGCCTGATAGTAGCTGTCGCAAATCATGAAATAGTCTTTCACGATTTGCCGAAACGGCGTCAGCGAGAGCAGATGCGCCACCACGGGCGAGCCATCCTCGCGACGGATGTCGAAGGCGAGGCGGTTGCCGGTGATGCTGAGATTGAGCGTGAACGGCCCGTCCGCGACGCCCTCCGGCGCAAACAGATTCTGCTCGATCAGATCGTAGATCGCGATCGCGCGTTCATGCTCGATGTCAGGGCCGGAGCGGCCGATCGATTCCTCATCGAGCGTGACCGCGACAATGCGGTTTTTCGAATCGTCTCCTGGCGGCGGCTGGGTCATGGCAGGTTGAGACGTATCCCGACGGAGCGTGAATGGGCATCGAGACCCTCGGCTTTGCCGAGCGTCATCGCCGCCGGGCCAAGCTGGCGCAGCTGATCGGGCCCGCATTTGAGCACCGACGTCCGCTTCATGAAATCGAGCACCCCTAAGCCTGATGAAAATCGTCGCCGAGCGCGCGGTCGGCAGCACGTGGTTGGAGCCGCCGACATAATCGCCGATCGCCTCAGGCGTATGCGGTCCAAGGAAGATTGCGCCGGCATTGCGGATTTTCGCCGCCAACGCTTCCGGGTCGGCGGTCATGATCTCCAGATGCTCGGCGGCGAGCGCGTCTGCAAGCGCCGCCGATTCATCGATTGATTTCACCCGGATGATGGCCCCGAAATCCCGCCACGAGGCACGCGCGATCTCCGCACGCGGCAAGGTCGAGAGTTGCGTTTCGACCGCGCGGGCGACATCGGCGGCGAGCGCAGCATCATCGGTGATCAGGATCGATTGCGCATTGGCGTCATGCTCGGCCTGCGCCAGCAGATCGGCGGCGATCCATGCAGCATTCGCAGTGTGATCGGCGATGACCAGCACCTCGGAAGGGCCTGCGATCATGTCGATACCGACCTTGCCGAACACCAGCCGCTTGGCGGCGGCGACATAGGCGTTGCCGGGCCCGACGACTTTGGCGACCGGCGCGATGGTCGCCGTACCATAAGCCAGCGCCGCCACTGCCTGCGCCCCGCCGACGCGGTAGATTTCGGACACCCCGGCGAGATTTGCGGCCGCCAGCACCAGCGGATTGAGCTTTCCGCCCGGCGACGGCACCACCATCACCATGCGGCCGACGCCGGCCACCTTCGCCGGCACCGCGTTCATCAACACCGACGACGGATAGGCGGCGGTGCCGCCCGGAACGTAAAGGCCGACCGATTCGATCGCGCTCCAGCGCCAGCCCAGTTCGACCCCGAGCGCGTCGGTGAAGCGTTCGTCTTTCGGCAACTGCCGGCGGTGGAAACTTTCGATCCGCTCGCGCGCCAGTTCAAGCGCGGCCACCGTCTCGCGGTCGCAGGCCTTCACCGCCTCCCGAATTTCGTCCGCACTGACCCGAAGGCGCGCGGCATCGATCTCAAGCCGGTCGAACTTTTGCGTCGCTTCAATGAGCGCCGCATCGCCGCGGCCGGCGACATCATCGACAATGCGCCGGCTGGCCGCCTCAACGTCGGCGGCCACCTCACGCTTCATCGCCAGAAATGCGCGGAACGCGGCCGCGAAATCGGGGCTGGTGGTGTCGAGCAAAACGGGCATGGCGGCTTTCCGAACGTCTTGAAGTCATAAAGTAAAGGCTTCTGCTCAATGGCGCGAGGGCAAATTGCCGTCAACCCTTTAACCGCCAACAGCGTTTAAGGACGGCGATTCGCGGCGCGGCGACCGCCCGCCTCGCGGAAATCGCCTGTTCCTTTTTCGGCAAGGATCCGAACGCGCTAGTCGCTGATGCGCTCGATGCGCGCGCCACAGGCGGAGAGCTTCTCTTCCAGCCGCTCGAAGCCGCGATCGAGGTGATAGACGCGGTTGACCATGGTTTCGCCCTCGGCGGCGAGGCCTGCAATGACAAGCGACACCGAGGCACGCAGATCGGTCGCCATGACCGGCGCGCCACGCAACTCGCCGATACCGTGGACGGTTGCGGTCTCGCCGTCGAGCTGGATCCGCGCGCCGAACCGCGCCAGCTCCTGCACATGCATGAAGCGGTTTTCGAAAATCGTCTCGGTGATGCGGGAAGCGCCGTTGGCGCGGGTCATCAGCGCCATCAACTGGGCCTGAAGATCGGTCGGGAAGCCCGGAAACGGCGCGGTCGAAACCGTCACCGGATTGAGACCTGAGCCATTGCGGGCGATGCGAATGCCTTCGTTGGTGGCGGTCACGACCGCGCCGGCCTCAGTCAGCACATCGAGCGCTGCTTGCAGCAATTCCGGCCGCGCACCGCTCAATTGAACGTCGCCTCCGGTCATCGCCACCGCCATCGCGTAGGTGCCGGTTTCGATGCGATCGGGCAGCACGGTGTGCCGCGCGCCGTGCAGCGCGCTCACGCCTTCGATGACGATGCGCGGCGTGCCGGCGCCCACAATGCGTGCCCCCATCTTGTTAAGGCAATCGGCGACGTCTTGAATTTCCGGCTCGCAGGCAGCGTTGGCGATGACAGTCGTTCCCTTCGCGAGCGTCGCCGCCATCAGCGCGACATGCGTGCCAGAGACCGTCACCTTGGGAAAATCGATCTCGCCTCCCTTGAGGCCGCCGGGAGCCCTGGCGATCACATAGCCGCCGTCGATCGCAATCTCGGCGCCGAGTTTTTCCAGCGCCATGATCAGCAGATCGACCGGCCGCGTGCCGATGGCGCAGCCGCCGGGCAGCGACACTTTGGCCTCATGCATCCGCGCCAGCAACGGCGCGACGACCCAGAAGCTGGCGCGCATCCGCGACACCAGCTCATACGGCGCGGTCGTATCGATGATGTTGGCCGCGGAGATATGCAGGGTCTGGCCCTGATATTCGCGATCGCCCGGCCGCTTTCCGGCCGACATGATATCGACGCCGTGGTTGCCGAGAATCCGCTGCAACTGCGCGACGTCGGCCAGCCGCGGCACATTGTCGAGGATCAGCGTCTCGTCGGTCAAAAGACCCGCGATCATCAAGGGCAGCGCGGCGTTCTTGGCCCCTGAAATCGAAATGGTGCCATTGAGCGGGTTGCCGCCGATGATGCGAATGCGATCCATACCAGTCCCCGCCCTGCAACGCCGATGGGTATAGGGCGATTGCCTTCCCCAAAGCAACTAGAGCTCCGATTCCGAAGTTCGCAACCTATCGCAGCAACCACTGATGCGAACTTCGGAATCAAAGGAGCTCTAGCAACCCCATTGATGCTAGTGCGGCTTTGAATTTGAAGTTCCTATGACGAACTCGCGGCAAAAATGATAGGAACTTCAAATTCGCCGCACTAGCGCAAAAGCTTTGAATTTGCGGTTATTTAAGGTCAGAGGCGATTAATATCTTCGCTTTCCAGTACGGCGCTCGGATAACCCTCCCTTACCACCTTGATCATGGCGCGGCCGACCTGTTCGGTCGTGGTCATGTATTTCGGCGCTACGCGATTGAGCAGCGACAATAGCGGCGCGGCGCCGACATAGATCGCCTGAGCCCAGGCCATCTTCGACCGGACGCCGTGCAGCGGCTGGATACCGGCGGGACGGAACATGTAAGCCGCCTTGAATGGCAGCTTGAGCAGATCGTTCTCGGTCTTGCCCTTGACCCGCGCCCACATCAGCGCGCCCTGCTCGGTGGAATCGGTGCCCCGTCCCGTGACATAAACGAAGACCATTTGCGGGTTCAGCCTCGACAGTGTCTTCGCCGCCGCCAGCGTGATGTCATAGGTCAGATGCCGGTAACGTTCCGCCTCCATCCCGATCGAAGACACGCCGAGACAGAAGAAGCAGGCATCGTATCCGGTCAGTTGCGGTTCGATGTCAGAATAATCGGTGAAATCCTGGTGCAGGATTTCACGCAGTTTCGGGTGCTGCGGCGCGCGGAGCGGGCTGCGGCCGATCACGAGCACCGACTCGATCCCGGAGTCGAGCAGGCACTCGCGCAACGCCCCCTGCCCGACCATTCCGGTGGCGCCGAACAGAATGACCTTCATCGGACTTAGCTTAACGCCGGCCGATAGCGCCGCACCGCCGCGATACCAGCGATAACAAAGAGCACGAGCACAACGCCCTGAACGATGGCAAAGGGCGGCTCGCTCGGTGGCACACTCGGCGCAAGCGCATGCAGGAAGCCGATCTTCAGGAAGCTCTGAATCACCAGCACAAAGATATTGAGATAGAGCGAGGTGATCGCAGTGATCACATAGATCGAACGCCAGGCGCCCGAAAGCTTCATGCTGTAAAGCGCGACGCAGGCGATGGCGAGCAGGACCAGCGAGATGATGGCGATGACATGCGAAGGCAACAGCTTCTCGAACGGAAACATGAAGCCGGTGGCGTTGGTCAGGATAGTGGTGATGAGGAAAATAGCGGTCATGCCCGGCATCGATTGCGACTTGAACAGCCCGGACAAAACGATAAGGCCTGTGACGATCCCGACGAGGCTGATGACGACGTGCAATGTCGTGACAGCAGACAGACTAAGTCCCAGCATCATGACGCGCTCCCCCTGTTGGATCGCTCGATGCTACGGCCGATCATTTGAAATTGCCACAGCAGGTCAGCGCGCGTCACATGACCGTTACGCGAAATGACCGCAGCACGGAATTTTCGCAACGCCGCCACCAAAGTGACGGCTCGATCGCCAAACCGAGGCCTTACAGCGAAGGCCTTTTCATAGCGAAGGTCTTGCGGAATCATCGAGATAGCCGTGCAGCGCGGCAACGACCTGCGCGCCTTCGCCGATCGCGCCGCCCACCCGCTTGACCGACCCGGAACGGACATCGCCAACGGCGAAAACGCCCGGCACCGACGTTTCCAGCGTCGACGCCGGAGACGCGGCGCCGTTTGGCGCGCCCGTGATGACAAAACCCGCGCGATCGACCTTGACGCCGCAGCCCTCGAGCCAGCCGGTGGCCGGATCGGCGCCCACGAACAGGAAAAGATTGCTGGCAACAAACCGGCTCTCTTCGGGCGAGAGGCGGCTGCGCCAACGCACGCGTTCGAGCGCACCTTCTGTGGCGCCCTCAAGTCCCGTGACTTCGGCATTGAAGATCAGTTCAATATTGGCGGACGCCTCGATGCGTTCGATCAGATAACGCGACATGCTGGCGCCAAGGCCGCCGCCCCGGATCACCATCTGCACCCTGCTGGCATGACCCGACAGGAACACCGCGGCCTGACCCGCGGAGTTGCCGCCACCGACCAGGACGACCTCCTGCTCGGTGCACAGACGGGCCTCGATCGGCGAAGCCCAGTACCAGACGCCCCGGCCTTCGAAGTCGGCGAGGCTCTCTATCTCCGGCCGCCGGTAACGTGCGCCGCTCGCCACCACGACAGAACGCGCCCGCACCACCTCGCCATTGTCGAGCACAAGCCCAAAAGCGCCGTCGGCGCGCGAACAATCGAGCGACTTCACTTCGACGGGGATCATGATCTCGGCGCCGAATTTCTGCGCCTGGTTGAAAGCTCTCGCCATCAGCGCGTGCCCGGAAATGCCGGTTGGGAAAGCCAAGATAGTTTTCGATTCGGGCGCTGGCCCCGGCCTGTCCGCCGAAAGCCCGCGTGTCGCATACGGCGACCGCCAGTCCCTCCGATGCGGCATAGACCGCGGTCGACATTCCTGCGGGGCCGGAGCCGACCACGACGACGTCATAGACCTTGTCTTTCGGCACCGCGCGCACCATGCCGATCGCGCGCGCCAGTTCGGATTCGCGCGGATTGCGCAGCACCTTGCCGTCGGGCGTGACCACCAGCGGCAGGTCGGCTGGCGAAGGCGAGTAGCGCGCGATCACTTCGGCGGCGTCGGCATCGGCATGCGGACAAAGCAGATGATGCGGATAGCCGTTGCGGGTCAGAAAGCCCTGGAGACGAACGACACCGGCGGAATTCGCCGGACCGATCAGCACCGGCCCGCCGGCTCCGCCCCGGATCAGGCTGACGCGGCGCAGAATGAGCGCGCGCATGATGCGCTCGCCGAGATCGGCCTCAGCGACCATCAGCGCGCGCAACCGTTCGGGCGGGATCAGCAGCGTCTGGACGTCGCCTTCGGCATGGCCGTCCACCAGCGCAGGACGCGCGGACAACTGACCGATCTCGGCCAGGAACTGGCCGGGCCCCTGATCGATGACCGGCGTGATACGGCCGAAGCCATCACGTTGCGTAATGGCGACATGGCCGGACAGCACGACGAACATTCCGGGCCCGACCTTGCCGGTCTCAAACAGCGCTTCGCCGTGGTGATAGTTACGATCCTCGCCGAACCGGCGCATCCGCGCGATTTCCTGCATGGTCAATGTCGGGAAGGTCTGCTCGTAGCGAGGGAAGGCGCTGGCGAGGCTGACGCTCCCGCCGGCTTCTCGTCCGATGATAACTTCTTCCGACATGATCTACGCCTCATCCTGCAAACCGACCCGATCGAAGATATTCCTCAACCGGCGTGGGCAGCCAACCAGCTATTTACCCGGGGCTTTCTTCACCGTCGTCGCCGGCCACATCATCAGAACCGGGCGACGCTGGCGTGAAATCGGCTCGCTCGCGGGCTTGCGACTTTCGCCGCTTGAGATTTTCACGCAATGCAAGTTTCAACCGCGCCTCGCGCCGGTCCTTGGCGGCCTTTCCGCTCCGCGCCCCGCTGTCGTTGCCGCCATCCTTCATCGTCGACCCATCCGCTTGCGCCGCCATGGCGCCCAGCCGCAACCGGGGCGCTATATTTCGTCTCCCGCGCGGTTCTGCAACCCTCCCCGCGCTTGCGCGCTTCCTGACCTTGTGGCAAGGATCGCCGGCCTTGTGGAGCCGTTTTCGGGCCGATTCTTTTCCGGGGCATATGCTGCCGTAGCTCAGTGGTAGAGCACTCCATTGGTAATGGAGAGGTCGACAGTTCAATCCTGTCTGGCAGCACCATTCTTCAACCCGGCCTCCTTCGCCTTTTCGAAGCATCTGCGAATGCGGAGCCGCCAACCCTGCGTGGAAAATCTCCTTGATATTTCGCCGGTAGACGACGGTTCCCGGTGTTGCAGCGGAGCTATATCGGCGGGCTCCGAATTAAGGCTTCTTTAGGGCTTCATTAACCCGCCAGTAATCACAGAATCTTGTTGTTCCCCAATATGTTGGGTTCTCCCCGACTGTGTCTTCGGAGTGACAGCTTTTTACTCAAAACGTGTCTATGTGCGCGCCATGGACGGCGCAGAAGGCGCACGATCTGAGAAAACTGAAAAGACTCTCTGGAGAACATCAATGAAGAAGTTTCTATTTACCACTGTGGCTCTCGTCGCCCTCGGCGCGACCGTGCCAGCACTCGCAGCCGACCTTTCCGCTCGCTCGCCCGTCTATACCAAGGCGCCGGCCTATGCCGCTCCGCTCTACAACTGGACCGGCTTCTACATCGGTGGCCATCTCGGCGGCGTATTCTCGAGCGACAGCAATTTTGGCGGCCTGACCACCGGCAACAACGGCAACGGCCGTTTCCTCGGCGGCTTGCAGGGCGGCGCGGACTATCAGTTCGCCCCGAACTGGGTTGTCGGTGCGGAAGCCGAGTACTCCTGGACTGCCGGCAACAACGGCAGCGTCATTTTCCCGGGCGGCCAGACCTACACCAACAACCAGCGTGGCCTCGGCTCCGTCACGGGCCGCCTCGGTTACACCTGGGGTCCCGGCCTGCTCTACGTAAAGGGCGGTTATGCCTTCGCCGACAACAACGAGTCGCTGGTGAACGGCGCTGGTGCTCCGCTCGCGTTCGGCTTCTCGGGTGATCACAGCAACGGCTACACCATCGGTGCCGGCCTCGAATACATGCTCACCCAGAACTGGTCGGCCAAGATCGAGTACCAGTATTACAACTTCGGCAGCTCGAGCTTCACCGCTCCGGCCGCGCTGGTTCCGTTCGGCAGCTTCCGTACCGACGATCACGTCGTGAAGGCGGGCATCAACTATCGTTTCAACTGGGGAGGTCCGGTGGTCGCGAAGTACTGATCCTTCGCAAGATCACTCGGTTAGAAAAGGCCGGCCTCGCGCCGGCCTTTTTGCTTTTGCGAAGGGCATAGTCTGGTTACGGCTGCACGCCCGAGCCGTCAGCATTTAGGGTCCCCACCCGCGTTTTGCCCAAAGCTGCCCGTGTTTTTTCGGCTAGCGCCGCGCCGATAGTGCGGCTAAGCCGATGACAGGCAACCGGCAGACCCACGACGATGCATTCAAAAAATGACGCGGCTCACTCCTCGGCTGAGGCACTGCGTTACCCCTGGGAAAATCATCCCGGCCCCGATCAGGTCGTGGAGATCATGCCGGGGGTGTTGTGGGTCCGCCTGAAGCTGCCGTTCCGCCTCAACCACGTGAATATCTACCTGCTTGCCGACGGCGATGGCTGGGCGATGATCGATTCCGGCTTCGGCAATGAGGAAACGATTGCGGCCTGGACGGCGCTGTTCGAGGGCCCGCTGGCCGGCGTGAAGATCAGCCGGCTGATCGTCACCCATTCCCATCCCGACCATGTTGGGCTCGCCGGCTGGGTGGTCGAGCGCTTCGACTGCCCGCTTTACATGTCGCAGGTCGAATATCTTCAGTCGGTCTATCACCAGAACCGCGGCACCGAAGAGCGCAAGCAGGCGCAGCGCCGGTTCTTTCGTCGTCACGGCATGGACGAGAGCCTGACCGACAAATTGCTCGGGCGCGGCCAGGACTATCTGAAGCAGGTCTCGATCCTGCCGGCTTCCTATCGGCGGATCTCGCACGGTGACGAGATTTCGATCGGTACGCGCCGCTTCAAGGTCATCACCGGCGGCGGTCATGCGCTCGATCAGGTGATGCTCTATTGCGCCGCCGACAAACTGTTTTTGTCCGCCGACCAGGTGCTGAGCAGGATTTCACCCAATGTCAGCGTCTGGGCGGTCGAGCCCGAACAGAATTCGCTCGGCGAATACCTCGCTTCGCTCGCCAGCCTCACCACTACGCTTCCATACGACCTCCTGGTGCTGCCGGGCCACGGCGTGCCGTTCTACGGTTTGAAGACGCGGATCAAGCAGCTCGCCGACCATCATGAGGATCGTTGCCGGTTGATCGCGGATGCGTGCCGGGAAACGCCGCAGACGTCGAAGGAACTGGTGCCGGTCGTGTTCCACAAGCATGTGCTCGATGCCCACCAGATGGGGTTTGCTGCGGGCGAACTGATCGCGCATGTCAATTACATGCTGGTGGAGGGCCGCCTCGCCGCCGAGGAAGCCGACGGCACGCTCCGCTTCCGGACGACATGATTCGCGCGACAAGACTGCACCCGCGGGCTCACTTTACCTCGCCCCGCTTGCGGGGAGAGGGAGCAGGCCGAGCTCGCGGCTCCAGTTCGACCTAAACTCATCATGCTTCAGGTCGCGATATTGAACAGCTTGGCCGCGGTTCGGCCGAGGACGCCGGCCTTCTCGTCGTCACTCAACGACGTGCACGCAAAGATGTGGTCCACCGGGCCGAGCTGCCAGGGATAGGGATAATCGCTACCAAGGATGATCTGGCTGGCGCCGACCTGAACGGCGAGGTGCCGAATCGCCTCCGGCGTGAAGACGAGCGAGTCGAAGTAAATCTGCTTGAGATATTCGGTCGGCTTTTTCTTCAGCTTGATGTCGGGGTTGCATCCCTTCGGCCCAACCATGCAGGAATGATCGGCGCGATCGGCGTACGACGCCAGATAACCGCCGCCATGCGCCGCGACGACCTTCAGATTGGGGAAGCGATCGAGCGTGCCTTCGAAAATCAAATGCGACAGCGCGATCGTCGTATCCAGAGGATTGCCGATGGTGTTGTCGAGCCAGCCGTTACCGGTGAACCGGTTCTTCCTGAGTTCCGGTATGCCGCGCGGATGAATGAACAAGGGCGCCCCGAGTTCTTCGGCCTTGGCCCAGACGGGGTGGAATTTTGGATCGGAAAAATCGACGTCGCCGACCGAGCCGCCGATCGCCGCGCCCTTCAAGCCCTGCTTCTTGATCGCGGCTTCCAGTTCCTGAACGGCGAGATCGGGCGCCTGCAAGGTGAGCGAGGCGAACGCCGCGAAGCGGTCCGAATGCGCCGCGCAGAATTCGGCGAGCTTCTCGTTCTGGATTTTCACGATCTGGGCGGCGAGATCGCGCTCCTTGTCGTACCAGAAGGGGTTGATCGACAGAACTTCCATGTCCACGGCCTGCGCGTCCATCGCCGCCAGCCGCTGCTTGAGATCGATAAAGGTCTCCTCCGCTCCGTTGACCGGCCCGGCCTGGCGCCTGCGGCCCTCGTCGCCCAGCAGCGCGCCGGCTTCATGGAAATTGCAATGCGCATGGACGTCGATGGTCTTGACCCGCTTGCCGCCAACCGTGACGGGCAGCTTCTGCCGCGACGGCGCTTGCGCATGCGCACTATGCAAAAGGCCGCAGCCGCAAAAGAAAATGCCGGTGGCAGCAAGCGTACCGCCTTTCAGAAAATCACGGCGCGTCGTCATGAAGTTTTCTCCCATCGTTCTTGTTGGGCCTGCACGTCGTGCCAGCCTGTTTATCCGCCTTAATGGGCGGAGATTTGAAAGGAAGATCGTAGAATGAACGGCAGGGAGCGGGCAAGGCGCTCGGTTTCGATCAGGCCGTCAATGTTTGACGATCAATGCTTGAGAATTCTGGCGAGGAAGGCTTTCGCACGCTCGGACGCCGGTGCGTTGAAGAATTTTGCCGCCTCGGCGGTCTCGACGATTTCGCCGCCGTCCATGAACAGCACCCGATTGGCGACGTTGCGGGCAAAGCCCATCTCGTGGGTGACGCAGATCATGGTCATGCCCTGCTGCGCCAATCCCGTCATCACATCGAGGACCTCGTTGACCATTTCCGGGTCGAGCGCCGACGTCGGCTCGTCGAACAGCATCACTTCGGGATCGAGCGCCAAGGCGCGCGCAATCGCCACACGCTGCTGCTGGCCGCCGGACAGTTGCGCGGGGTATTTGGTGATATGGGCGGAGAGCCCGACCCGCGCCAGCAGCGATCGCGCTTTCTCCTCGGCCACGGCTTTCGGCCGCCTCAAGACCTTGGTTTGCGCGATGGTCACGTTGCTCAGCACGGACAGGTGCGGAAACAGCTCAAAGCTCTGGAACACCATGCCGACCGACCGGCGCAACGCGGCGACATGGGTGACGCCGGGCGCCAGGCGAAAGTCGCCGACCTTGATTTCGCCGCCGTCGATGGTCTCAAGCCCGTTGACAGTCTTGATCAAGGTGCTCTTGCCCGAGCCAGAGGGGCCGCAAATCACCACGACTTCGCCACGGGCAATCTCGGCGTTGCAATCCTTCAGAACCTGAAACGAGCCGTAGGACTTCGACACATGGCTGATCGAGATCATCAGCGAACTCCGTAAGAGAGCCGGCCCTGCAACCGTTTGACGATCTGTGAGGCGGCATAGCAAAACAGGAAATAGATGACGCCGACGGTCAGATACATCTCGACCAGCCGGCCATCGCGCTGCGCAATCTTGGTCGCCGCGCCCAAAAGATCAGTGGCCGAAATCACATAAACGAGCGACGTGTCCTGAAACAGGATGATGGTCTGGGTCAGCAGGATCGGAAGTACGTTGCGGATCGCCTGCGGAAAAAGAATGTAAACATAGGCGTGGAGCTTCGAGAGCCCGAGCGCCTCGCACGCCGCATATTGTCCCGTCGAAATCGAACGGAAGCCGGCCCGCACGATCTCGGCATAATAGGCCGCCTCGAACAGCACGAAGGTCACGTAAATCGTCATCGAGGCCCCGACCGCAACGGGACGGCCGCCATTGACAAGCCATCCGATCGCCCAGGGCACCAGAAAGAACACCCAGAAAATCACGAGGATCAGCGGGATCGAGCGCATCAGATTGACGTAGACGGTCGACAACCCCGACAGCAGCGGGTTTGACGACAGCCGCGCCATCGCCAGCAGGCTGCCGAACACGATGCCGCCGGCCACGCCAACCACCGTAATCTGAATCGTAAACAGGAGGCCCGACAGCAGGAACGGCGCAGCGGATGTAATCGCGGAAAGATCGACCATCATTTGCGGGCGCTCCCGCTGGCAAGGCTAGGCAACTGCGCCGCCCGCTCGATCCAGTACATCAACAGCCAGGCTACCAGCGCTATCGCGAGATAGACCAGGGTGACGACGCCATAGGCTTCAAAAGTGCGGAACGTGTTCTCGTTGATTTCACGCGCGGTCGCGGTCAGTTCGACGAGCCCGATGGTCAGGGCCACCGACGTGTTCTTGAAGATTGTCATGAACTCGTTGGTCAGCGTCGGCAGGATGATGCGAAATGCCTGCGGCAGCAGGATCAGGCGGTACATGCCACCGCGGCCAAAGCCGAGCGCGGAGGCCGCCGCACGCTGCCCGGTCGGCAGTGCTTGCACGCCGGCGCGGACTTGTTCGGCAATCCGCGCCGCGGTGAAGAGACCGAGGCAAATCAGCGCCGGGACGAAACTGCCCCATGGCGGGTCCATCTGCTTGATCGCAAGACCGACGCGCTGGGGCAGAAGCTCCGGCAACACGAAGTACCAGAAGAACATCTGCACCAGCAGCGGAATGTTGCGAAAGGTCTCGACATAGACCCGCCCAAGCCTCGGCCAGATTCCTCCCGGCAGGGTGCGCGCGACGCCGACGAGCGTGCCGACGACAAGCGCGATGGCCCAGGCGCCAAACGCAAGCGACAGCGTCCAGGTGAGACCGTTCAGGATCCAGTCGATGTATCGCCCTGCGCCGTCGGGAGTGGTTTCGAACAGCAAGGACATCGGCTTTCCTCAAGTGCCCACTTTCCGAAGTTCGTGCATCACCGCAGCACCCACTTTTCGCGAACTTCGGAAAGTTATGGGCACTAGCAAATCTACAGTTCTAGTGCCGCCTCTTCATTTGAAGTTCCTGGACCGAATTTGCCGCTTGCTGTGCAGGAACTTCAAATGGGCGGCACTGAATCACGATCTGCCGAAATACGCCTCCATCACTGGCCGATGGCCTTGTCGCTCGGATTCTTGATCAGCGCCTTGAGGCCTTCCGATTGCGGGAAGTTCAGATTGATGTTCTTCGGCGGAATCGGGCTCTCGAACCATTTGGCGTAGAGCTTGTCGTAGAGACCGGACTTCATGGCCTCGACCAGCGCGTCGTCGACCAGCTTTTTGAATTCGCCGTCGCCCTTCGCCATCATGACGCCGTAGGGATCGCTTGGATACGCATCGTTCAGGAAAGCGAAATTGTCCGGCGACGGCGCATTAGCCTTGAGGCCAGCCAGCAAGATGTCGTCTTCCATGAAGGCCGACGCGCGGCCGGTCTCGACCAAGAGGAACGACTCGGCGTGGTCCTTGCCTTGCAGGATCTTCAACCCGAGGTTCTTCTCGGCATTGAGCTTGGCCACGAACTGCGCGGTGTTGGTGCCTTGCGTCACCACGACCGCCTTGCCCTTGAGGTCATCGGTGGTTTTCAGATTTGAGGCCTTGAGCGCGAGCCATTTGAATTGCGGCGCGTAGAAGATCACCGAATAGGCAACCTCCTGCTGGCGGGCGATGGTGTTGGCGGTCGAGCCGCACTCGATATCGACGGTGCCGTTCTTGACCAACGGAATGCGGTTGGAGGAGTTGACGGCCTGATAGGCGACCTTGAGATTGGGCTGGCCGAGCTTCGCCTTGATCTTCGCAACCACGAGATCGCACAGTTCGAGCGAAAAGCCGATCGGCTTCTGATTGTTATCGAGATAGGAGAACGGCACCGAGGAGTCGCGATGGCCGATCGTGATCGTGCCGGCGTCCTTGATCTTCTGCAACGTGGGACTGAGGCTTTGGGCCGACGCCGTAACCGGCGCGAGCAGTAGCAGGCCAAGCGCGGCAAGGCCGATGGCTGATCTCGTCATGATGGTCTCCCCTCTTCCAAAAACGCATTCCGCAACTTTCATTTGACGGAGCGCGACCGCAGCATCGACCGCATCGCCAAGACGTTCGACAATCGTGTCGACCTGTTCCTTGTTCACGATGAACGGCGGCGCGATCAGAACGTGGTCGCCGTTGACGCCATCGATCGTGCCGCCCATCGGATAGACCGCGAGGCCGCGCGCCATGGCTTCGCGCTTCACCAGCGCATTGATTTTCAATTCCGACGCAAAAGGCTTCTTGGAATCGCAATCGGAAACCAGCTCCACGCCACGGAACAGGCCGCGGCCGCGGATGTCGCCGACGTGATGGTGATTGGCAAAGCGCTCTTCCAGCCGCCGTTGCAGGTGAGCGCCCATGGCGACGACATTGTCGAGCAGGTGATCGCGCTGGATGACCTCCTGTACCGCCAGCCCTGCCGCGGCCGCCATCGGATGGCCCATATAGGTGTGGCCGTGCTGGAAAAAGCCCGAGCCCTTCGAGAAAGCCTCGAAAATCTTGTTGCTCAGCAAGGTGGCGCCGACCGGCTGATAGCCGCCGCCGAGGCCCTTGGCGATCGCCATCAGATCCGGCGCGACGCCGTCCTGTTCGCAGGCATGCAGCGTTCCGGTGCGGCCCATGCCGCACATGACTTCATCGAGAATGAGCAGCACGCCATAACGATCGCAGATCGCCCGGATCCGCTTGAAATAATCGGCGACCGGCGGCACCGCGCCCGAGGTCGCGCCGACGACCGTCTCGGCGACGAAGGCGATGACCTGATCGGGTCCGAGCTCGAGGATCTTGTCTTCGAGACCCTGCGCCGCGCGTGCGGCGTAATCGGCATCGCTTTCGCCGGGCTCCTGCCAGCGATAGGCGTAGCAGGGATCGATATGATGGGTTTCGATCAGCAGCGGGCGGAATTGCGCGCGGCGCCACTCGTTGCCGCCGGTCGCGAGCGCGCCCCAGCGTGTTGCCGTGATAGCTCTGGCGGCGCGCGATGATGTGCCGCCGCTGCGGTTCGCCCTTCTCGACGAAATATTGCCGCGCCATTTTCAGCGCGGCTTCGATCGCCTCCGATCCGCCGCTGACGAGATAGACATGGTCGATGCCCTCGGGCGCGGTCTCGACCAGACGGTCTGCGAGTTGTTCTGCGACTTCGGTCGTGAAAAAGCCGGTGTGGGCGTAAGCAAGCTTGTCGAGCTGCTTGTGAAGCGCGGCAATTACGTCGGGATGGCCATGGCCCAGACATGACACCGCCGCGCCGCCGGACGCATCGATATAGCTGTTGCCGTTCTGGTCGAACAGTTCGATGCCCTTGCCGCCGACGGCAACGGGCATGTTGGCATTGGCGGCGCGATGAAGAATATGGGTCATGACGGCTTCTTGTTGGCTCTCGGTTTGAGATGGGTGTTGAGAGCGGCGAGATGCCCGTCCGAGTGCCGGAGCGAGGCCAGCGCGGCGTCGCCGCCGCGTCCGGCAATGATCGCGCCAAGAACTTCGGCAACGGCAAAGGCCGGCGACATCGCGTGAAAGAATGACGGGCTCTCGGTCGAGACGATGATCGTATGCTGCGCGATCTGCGCCAACGGCGCGACCTCGCTGTCGGTGATCGCGACCACCGCTATGCCTTGCGCAACCGCATATTCCGCAAGCTCGATGGTCAGGCGCGTATAGGGCAGCACGCTTGCGACCAGCAGCACGTCCTTGTTGGTCGCACGCGCCAGCGCGTCGGGCCCCGTGGCGCCGATGCCCTCGATGTGGATCGTGCGATCGCCGACCAGCGTAAGCACGTAATGAAGATGCCAGGCGATCGAGTGGCTCGAGCGCAGGCCCAAGCAATAGATGCGGCGGGCCGAGGCCAGCGCCTTCGCTGCGTTGACCAGCCGCTCCAGGCGCGCAGGCGTCGTCAGCTGCTGAATTTGACGGCCGATCGACGTCAGCATGTCCGCCGCGAGCGCCTTATCGCCCTTCAATTTTTGACTGAGAACCTGGACGCCCGCCTTGCCGGCAAAGCCGAGATCTCCCTCGCGCACGGCAGCGGCATAAAGCTCGCGTATCTCATCATAGCCGTCCATGCCGAGACGTTTGGCAAGCCGGGTCATCGTCGCCGGCTGTACGCCGGCCTGGCGCGCCTGCTCGCGCATCGACAACAAAGCCACATCACGCGGGCGATCGAGCACGTAGCGCGCGCCTGCCTGCAATTGCGCGGGCATGTCGTCGAACGTCTGGATGATGCGTTCGGTCAGCGGGCCACGGTCCATGGCTCGATCCTAGGCCTCACTCTCCCGGATTTGCAACAATTGTTTCAAAACTAGGATGTTCAATTCAATTGGATCGTTCGTTTTCTCTGGAGCTCCAGCCGGGCGCGGCCGGAGCGGCACAGCACGATCGGTAAAACGGGAGCAATTTTAGAAAAGCTTCAGGAAGCGCATTGGCTTACGCTTACGCATGTCAGGGCTGAGTGCGACGCGCACCGAAACTTGACCGAAATCAACGTCTTCGCTGCCGGAGTGCCTTTCGATTACGGCTCGACATCGATCGTAGAAACCCTCTAAAAAGGTGCTCTCGCTTCACGCTCCAGTTTCAGGTTCCACGATGGATTACAGCCAGTTTTTCCGCACCGCCCTCACCCAGCTCCATAACGAACGGCGGTACCGGGTTTTTGCCGATCTGGAACGCGTCGCTGGCCGCTTTCCCCATGCGGTGTGGCATTCGCCCAAAGGCACCCGAAACGTCGTGATCTGGTGTTCCAACGATTATCTCGGCATGGGCCAG
This sequence comes from uncultured Alphaproteobacteria bacterium, assembly GCA_963775545.1. Taxonomy (GTDB): domain Bacteria; phylum Pseudomonadota; class Alphaproteobacteria; order Rhizobiales; family Xanthobacteraceae; genus Bradyrhizobium. The sequence continues at coordinate 278,348 of CAVZJE010000010.1, read as the reverse complement.
CACCCGAAGGTGATCGGTGCGATGGTCGAGACCGCAACCCGCGTTGGCACCGGCGCCGGCGGCACCCGCAACATCGCTGGCACCCATCATCCCCTGGTGCAACTCGAACATGAACTTGCCGATCTGCACGGCAAGGAAGCCGCCTTGATCTTCACTTCGGGCTATGTGTCCAACGAGACCGGCATTTCCACCATTGCCAAGCTCATTCCCAATTGCCTGATCCTGTCGGACGCGCTCAACCACAACTCGATGATCGAAGGCATCCGCCAGGCCGGTTGCGAGCGGCAGATATTCCGCCACGGCGACATGGCGCATCTGGAGGAGTTGCTGCGCGCAGCGGGAGCGGACCGGCCGAAGCTGATCGTCTGTGAGAGCCTTTATTCGATGGACGGCGATATCGCGCCGCTTTCGAAGATCTGCGATCTCGCCGAGAAATACGGCGCGATGACCTATGTCGACGAGGTGCACGCGGTCGGCATGTATGGCCCGCGCGGCGGCGGCATTGCCGAGCGTGACGGTGTCATGCATCGCATCGACATCCTGGAAGGCACGCTTGCCAAGGCGTTCGGCTGTCTTGGCGGCTACATCGCAGGCTCCGCGGAAATGGTCGATGCCGTTCGCTCCTATGCGCCCGGCTTCATCTTCACCACCGCGCTGCCGCCGGCGATCTGCTCGGCGGCGACCGCAGCGATCCGGCATTTGAAGACCTCGAACTGGGAGCGCGAACGCCACCAGGAGCGCGCAGCCCGGACCAAGGCGATCCTGACCGCCGCGGGCCTGCCGGTCATGTCGAGCGATACCCATATCGTGCCGCTGTTCGTCGGCGATCCCGAAAAGTGCAAGCGGGCCTCCGACCTCCTCCTGGAGGAGCACAACGTCTACATCCAGCCGATCAACTATCCGACGGTACCAAGGGGCACCGAGCGGCTGAGGATCACGCCCTCGCCCTATCACGACGATGCCGTGATCGACCAACTGGCCGACGCTCTGCTGCAGGTCTGGGAACGGCTCGGCCTGCCGCTGAAAGGCAAAATCGCTGGCGGCGGAATAACGTTAATTCGCCGATTAGCGGCCCATCCTTCCGTCGGCGACCGTTACGCACCGTGCTTTGCCGGTCCACTCCGGCTATAGTCCTTCCTTTAACGGCCGCCTTGCGCGGGTGCGCAAATTCACCGCACTAGACGCGCCGGGACGTTAGGGAGTGAGCAGTAATGCTGCACGACTGGGGCGTGATCGCAGCCGCCTTCGGCTACATCGGCTTCCTGTTTTTCGTGGCGAGTTACGGCAACCGCCGCTCGCCGGCGCAGCGCGGCCGCGCCAGCGGGCTGATCTATCCGCTGTCGCTGGCGATCTACTGCACCTCCTGGACCTTCTTCGGCTCGGTCGGCTTCGCCACCCGCACCAGCGTCGACTTCCTCGCAATCTATATCGGCCCGATCCTGATGATCGGCCTCTGCACGCCGCTGCTGCGCCGCGTGATCAAGCTCGCCAAATCGCAAAACATCACCTCGATCGCCGATTTCATTGCGGCCCGTTACGGCAAGAGCCAGGCGGTCGCCGCAACCGTAGCGTTGATCGCCATCATCGGCTCGGTGCCTTACATTGCGCTTCAGCTCAAGGCCGTTGCTTCCTCGCTCGAGACCATCCTCAGCGAGGACCAGGCGATTTCCTCGATCCCGCTGCTTGGCGATATCGCGCTGACCGCGACGCTGGCGATGGCGGCGTTCGCCGTGTTGTTCGGCACCCGCCAGACCGACGCGACCGAGCACCAGCACGGGTTGATGCTCGCCATCGCGACCGAATCCATCGTCAAGCTCGTGGCCTTCATCGCGGCCGGCGCGTTCGTCACCTTCTGGATGTTCTCGCCCCATGAATTGATCGAGCGTGCGATGAAGACGCCGGAAGCCGTGCGCGCGATCGAATACGTGCCGTCGGTCGCCAATTTTCTGACGATGATGCTGTTGTCGTTCTGCGCGATCATGCTGGTGCCGCGCCAATTCCATGTCAGCGTGGTCGAGAATTCGACGCCATCGGAAGTCAGCCGCGCACGCTGGCTGTTTCCGCTTTATCTCGTGGCGATCAACCTGTTCGTGATTCCGATCGCGCTTGCGGGGCTGATCAGCTTCCCGTTCGGCGCGGTCGATCCCGACATGTACGTGCTGGCGCTGCCGGTGGAAGGAGACGCCTCGCTGCTCAGCGTTGCCGTCTTCGTCGGGGGCCTGTCGGCGGCGACCGCGATGGTGATCGTGGAATGCGTCGCGCTTTCCGTCATGGTCTCGAACGACATCGTCATGCCGCTGGTGCTTCAGCGCCGGCGCGAATCCCGCAACGGGCAACAGGATTTCGGCCGTTTCCTGCTGAGCGCGCGGCGTTTTGCGATCATGGCGATCATGGCGATGGCCTATTTCTACTATCGCGCCCTCGGCGAAGCCCAACTGGCCGCGATGGGCCTGTTGTCCTTTGCGGCGATTGCGCAGTTGGCCCCCGCCTTCTTCGGCGGGTTGTTCTGGCAGCGTGCGACCGCGCGGGGCGCCATGGGCGGCATGCTGGTCGGCTTTGCGATGTGGGGTTACACCCTGTTCCTGCCGAGTTTCCTCGATAGCACGGCGGGTGGGCTTGAGTTTCTGAAAAGCGGCCCGCTTGGCATCGAGACGCTGCGGCCGCAGGCGCTGTTCGGCTCCAACCTGCCGCAGCTTATCCATGGCGTGCTCTGGTCGCTCTCACTGAACATTCTGGCCTATGTGCTGCTCTCGCTGTCGCGCCGGCCCTCCTCGATCGAACGAATGCAGGCCGACCTGTTCGCCCCGACCGTACTTACCCCGATGACGCCGACGTTCCGCCGCTGGCGGACGACGGTGACGGTGCAGGACATCCAGAGCACCGTGACGCAGTATCTGGGGCCCGACCGCGCCCGCCATTCCTTCGAGGCGTTTGCGGCTTCGCGCAACGTTCTCCTCACGCCATCGGCACCGGCCGATTTCGAACTGCTTCAGCATGCCGAGCACCTGATTGCGTCGTCGATCGGGGCCGCATCCTCGCGCATGGTGATGTCGTTGCTGTTGCGCAAGCGCACCGTGTCCGCGAGGGCCGCGCTCAAGCTGCTCGACGATTCGCACGCCGCGCTGCATTTCAACCGCGAAATACTGCAGACCGCGCTCAACCATGTGCGCCAGGGCATCGCCGTGTTCGATGCCGATTTGCAGCTGATTTGTTCCAACCGCCAGTTCGGGGACATCCTCGGCCTGGCGCCGCATCTGGTCCAGATCGGGATTCCCTTGAGGGAAATCCTCGAATACATGACGGCGATCACGCCTTCGGAGACCGGCGACCGGGACCTCCTGGTGGAGAGCCGGCTAAACGCCTACACCGCCGAGGGCGAACCCTATCTGGAGCGCCTGCCCGACCGGCATACGGTGATCGAAGTCCGCTCCAACCGGATGCCGGGCGGCGGCCTCGTCATCACCTTCTCCGATGTCACCCCGTCCTTTGAAGCCGCCGAGGCGCTGGAGCGCTCGAATGCGACCCTGGAAAAGCGCGTGCACGATCGCACCGAGGAACTGACACGGCTGAACTCGGAATTGGCGCTCGCCAAAAGCACCGCCGAGGATGCCAGCATCTCGAAGACGCGGTTTCTGGCGGCCGCGAGCCACGACATCCTTCAGCCGCTGAATGCGGCCCGGCTCTATGTGACGAGCCTCGTCGAGCGCCAGAGCGGCGGCGAGGATTCCAGGCTGGTCGAGAATATCGACGATTCGCTGGAGGCGATCGAAGAAATTCTCGGCGCGCTGTTGGACATCTCGCGGCTCGACGCCGGCGCCATGACAACGTCGGTCACGAATTTCAAGGTTGGCGACCTGATGCGGTCTCTCGAAATCGAGTTTGCGCCGATCGCGCGCGCCAAGGGGTTGAACCTGACTTTCGTGCCCTCATCGATGCCGGTGCGATCGGATCGGCTGTTGCTGCGCCGGCTGCTGCAGAATCTGATTTCGAACGCGATCAAATATACCCCGCGCGGACGGGTACTGGTCGGCTGCCGTCGCCGCGGCCAATCCCTGCAGATCGGCATTTACGACACCGGCGTCGGGATTCCCGTTCTCAAACGCGGCGAGATCTTCAAGGAGTTCCACCGGCTCGAGCAGGGCGCGCGGATTGCGCGCGGATTGGGGCTCGGTTTGTCCATCGTCGAACGGCTCGCGCGCGTGCTAGGGCACGGCATTGCGCTCGAGTCCATCACCAGCGGCGGCTCGATGTTTGCAGTGACGGTGCCGACCGCGAAAGCCGTCAACTACACCGCCGCGGTCACCAGCGCCACGCCACTGTCGCGGACGCCGATGTCCGGTGCATTGATCACCTGCATCGAAAACGATGCCTCGATCCTTGACGGCATGAAGACACTTCTCGAAGGCTGGGACGCCGAAGTAATCGCGGTGAACGATCCCGAATCCGCCATCGAGGCGATCGAAGCGAAGGGCAAGCAGGTCACCGGCCTTTTGGTCGACTATCATCTCGACCGCGGCAACGGCATCGCTGCGATCCGCGATATCAGGAAGAAGTTCGGCGAGGCCATTCCGGCCATTCTCATCACCGCCGACCGCAGCCCCCATGTCCGCGCCGCTGCGCGGGATGAAAACATCGCGGTACTGAACAAGCCGGTGAAGCCTGCCTCCTTGCGCGCACTGCTTGGCCAGTGGCGCACCCAGCAGATGGTGGCGGCGGAGTAGCGGTTCCTATGGCTGTGGCGGCGCGCTCTGACGCCATTGTCCGCCGGAGATTTTCGCGGCGGCGATCACGGCCTGCGTTCGGCTCTCGACGCCCAGCTTTTGCAGGATCGCCGACACGTGCGCCTTGATGGTGGCCTCCGACACGCCAAGCTCGTAGGCGATCTGCTTGTTGAGCAGACCCTCCGAAAGCATCATCAGCACGCGCACCTGTTGGGGCGTCAGCGTCACCAGCCGGTCGCGAAGGCGCACCAGTTCCGGATCGGTCGCCGACGACAGGTCGGTGTCGGCCGGAACCCAGACATCGCCGCCCAGTACCTTCGTGATGGCATCGCGCAGCGTATCCACACCGAATCGCTTGGGGATGAACCCGGAAGCGCCGAAATCCAGCGACTGACGGATGGTACCGCCATCATCGCTCGCAGACACAATCACAACCGGAATGGCCGGAAATTGCGCTCGCAGGTAAATTAGTCCGGAAAAGCCGGAAATTCCGGGCATCGACAGGTCGAGCAAGACCAGATCGACCTCGGAATCCTGGTTGAGCAAGGCCGTCAGCTCTTCGAAGCTTCCGGCCTCGTCGATCTTGGCCGATGCCACAACGCCCGCCACTGCCTGACGCAAAGCGTCGCGGAACAGAGGATGGTCGTCGGCAATCACGAGATGGGTGGCGGCAGCGGTGGTCATCTATCTCCAGCGAACGACAAATGCCCTCGCGGCATCTTTGAAGAGTCTTTTTCAATCAAATTGTCCTCCTCCCCACGACCGTAGGCAAGGGCACAATCGCGCCAAGCGAAGGTGCAGTTAATTCCAGTGGCTTGTGCGCCGCAATAGCTTCCTGCGGACATGCCGTACAGATATCCTGTCGACAGTCCAAAAGTCGTATTTGGCCGGTTTTCACGGCGATGTTACCTTGCAGCACAACCTGTGGCCAAATGGCGCACGGGCGAGCATTGCAAACAGCAATTCGGGGAGCGCGAACGATGGCAATGGCAGCAACAGCGGGTAGCGAGGGCGTCCGCACCGGGGGAATGACCGCCGAAGAACGAAAGGTCATCTTCGCTTCGTCGTTGGGTACCGTGTTCGAGTGGTACGACTTCTACATTTACGGAACGCTCGGCTCCTTCCTTGCGAAGTACTTCTTCTCCAACGTCCCGCCGAACGTCGCCTTCATCTTCACGCTGCTCGCTTTCGCCGCGGGCTTTGCGGTCCGGCCATTCGGTGCCCTGATTTTCGGCCGGCTCGGCGACATGATCGGCCGCAAGTACACCTTCCTGATCACGATGACGCTGATGGGCGTCGGTACCTTCTTCATCGGCCTGCTGCCCGGCTATGAAAGCTGGGGCATCGCGGCGCCCGTGGTGCTGATCGTGCTGCGGCTGGTCCAGGGCCTGGCGCTCGGCGGCGAATATGGCGGAGCGGCGATCTATGTCGCCGAGCACGCCCCTCGCAACAAGCGCGGCTACTACACCTCCTGGATTCAGACCACCGCGACGCTCGGCCTGTTCCTCGCTTTGCTGCTCATTCTCGGCATCCGCAACTGGATGGGTGAAGACTCCTTCGGCAGCTGGGGCTGGCGCATTCCGTTCCTGCTCTCGGGCATCCTGCTTGCGGTTTCAGTCTGGATCCGCTTGAGCCTGAACGAGTTGCCGATCTTCCAGAAGATGAAGGAAGAGGGCACCACCTCGAAGCGTCCGCTGAGCGAAGCCTTCGGCGAATGGGGCAATGCCAAGATTGCGATCCTCGCGCTCTTCGGCGCCACGGCCGGCGAAGCCGTGGTGTGGTATGGCGGGCAGTTCTACGCGCTGTTCTTCCTGACCCAGACCCTCAAGGTGCCCGGCGCCACCGCGCAGATCCTGATCGTGATTGCGCTCGCGCTCGGCACGCCGGGCTTCATCCTGTTCGGCTGGCTGTCCGACAGGATCGGCCGCAAGCCGATCATCCTGGCGGGCTTCCTGCTCGCAGCGCTGACGTACTTCCCGATCTTCAAGGGCATTACGCACTTCGCCAACCCGAAGCTTGAGGCGGCGCTCGCTTCCTCACCGGTCACGGTGATCGCCGACCCCTCGGAATGCTCGTTCCAGTTCAAGGCCACGGGCACCGAGAAGTTCACTACGAGCTGCGATATCGCGAAGTCCGGACTGGTCAATCTGTCGGTGAATTACCAGACACAGGATGCCCCGAAAGGCACGCCGGCGCAGGTGAAGATCGGCGAGCAGACATTGAATGCGAGCTCGCCGGATTTCGCCAAGGCGTTGCTTGCCACCATCAAGGCCCACGGCTACCCGGCTTCGGCCGACCCCGCCGACATCAACTGGGTGATGACGGTGGTCCTGCTCTGGCTTCTGGTGATCTATGTGACGCTGGTCTATGCGCCGATCGCGGCATGGCTGGTTGAGCTGTTCCCGAGCCGCATCCGCTATAGCGGCATGTCGCTGCCCTACCATATCGGCAACGGCTGGTTCGGCGGCTTCCTGCCGGCGACTGTGTTTGCCATCGTGGCCTGGACCGGAAACATCTATTCCGGCCTGTGGTATCCCGTCATCATCGCTGTGATGAGCCTCGTCGTTGGCTTCCTGTTCCTGCCCGAAACCAAGGACGTCGATATCACCAAGACCTGATCATCGCCCCCGCGACAGCGCGCGATACAACGAACCGGCCGCAGCATCAGGCTGCGGCCGGTTTTGTTTTTGCTCCGTGTGCTGGATCTATGCTGAAGCGGTCTTGCCGGCGAATTGCACGACGACCTCGCGGCGATGCGCCCGTCTTCGATGCTCGATCAGATAGATCGCCTGCCATGTCCCAAGCATCAAGCTGCTCTTGATGACCGGAATTTGCAGCGAGGTTGCCGTCAGCATGGTCTTGACGTGCGCCGGCATGTCGTCGGGACCTTCGGTGTCATGGCTCCATCCGGCATTTTCCGGCGCCAAACGGTCGAGCGCGGTAGCCAAATCCTTCAGCACCGTGGGATCGGCATTTTCCTGGATCGTGAGCGAAGCCGAGGTGTGACGAATAAAGAGCGTGACCTGACCCTCGACCGCAGCAGCCTCGTCGACGAATTGCGCGATGTCAGCCGTGAGATCGACGAAGCCGCGGCCCGAGGTCTGGACCATCAACAACGACGCCACGACCGAGCCGGCGGAAACCGCCGACGGCACTGTCCGAGAAGTGGACGAAGATGCTGCCATGATCAGCCTCAGATCTTGCCGCTGATGTCCTTCTGCATCCGGTTGGCCATCTCGACCAGCCGCCGCCACGCTTGTTCGAGGAAGGTCATCACCCGGTCCATGTCGCGGTCGCTCGGCAACGGGATTTCGATCTTGCGTTCGCCCTCGGCCGCCTTCGGTTCGGCTTTTTTCAGCGAGTCCGATTTGGGCAGCGCCTCGTCTGTCTTGCCCTCGACGGTCGGAGCCCGTGCGGCCAGTTCCGCTTTCAGTTTTTCGAGCTCGACCTTGGTCTTCTCGTTCTCGGCCTGCAACCGGCCGATTTCCGTATCATAGGCCGCGCGCTCGTCGGGCACGACGTAACAGGCCCAGCCCGTGCCGGTATTGCTGCAGGTCGAAACCGCACCGGTACGCGTATCCAGCCGGATCACGCCGTCGGGAATCGGCGACATCGCATAACGCCGGTTTTCATTGTCGGGCATCGATTGGGCCGCAGCACCGCCTGCTCCGGCCAGGACCGATACGACGAGGACAATCGCTGATGTTGTCGGTGATGTCGCACTGGTCATGGGATACTCCGCCTCAACGGCTTTCTGGGTATTTCCCGGTTCATTGCGCGGCGATGCCCTCAAGCCTATGAACGGTAGGGCGCACGGCCCGACTTCAATGCGTCGACCAGCAATTCGATCCGATCCTGTCCCCAGAATACTTCGCCATCCAGCACATAGGCAGGCGATCCGAACACGTCGGCCGTCATCGCGTCCTGCCGATTTTGCTCGTAGATTTTTCCGATCTCCTCGCCCGCGGACTGCTCTGCCAGCGCCTTGCCGGGTAGGCCGCATTCGTCCGCCAGGCCGATCAGCGTTGACGCATCCGCCAGATTGAGTTCGTCTTCCCAGACGCTTGCAAAGGCGCGGCGCAGGAAAAGATTGGGATCGTGCCCGGCCTCGATCGCCGCGATCACAAGGCCGTCGGCCAATCGCGCGTTGAAGGGCCAATTGGCCGGCTCAAGCTTGAATTGCAGGCCACGCTTGTCGCGCCAACGCTGCAGCTCGACCATCCGGTAGCGCTGCCTCACCGGGTGACGCTTGAGAAGCGGCAGCCCCCCGGTCTCGGAAAACAGATCCACCAGCACGACCGGCTTGTGATTGACCCTAAGATCGTAGCTGCCGACGACGTCGCGAAACGATTTGTGCCCGATATAGGCCCACGGCGATTGCAGTGAGAAGTAGTAGTCGATCTGACGCGGCATGCGGTCTCCAGGGGACAGTTCTTTTTAAGATTTTGACTTTAAGTCATCCCACCGGCCACCCCAAATCATCCCGGCAGGCACCGCAAGCCGTTTCCAACGTCGATTTATTCGTGATCCGGCGGTGATCTATTGCAGTGCGGCGATCAGGCATTCGATCCGGCGCGGGATAAGACAAATAGTTGAATGATATCAAATCGATATGTAGATGTGACGCAATCTTGACTTGATTAAGGACGGTCAGTATGGTCCGCGCGGCTTTTGAGGGGTGACGGCCGTCGTTTTCATCCATCGCAGCATCGTTTCGGGTCTTAGCAAGCATGGCGCAAGGCACGAATGACCGCGAAGATGAAAACAAATCGTCCTCCGACGAGGCCGCGCTTTCCGCAAGGCTCGGAAGTCTGGAGCACCGGTTGTCCGAAGTTCGGGGCAGCCGAAACATCAGAACTGACCAATCCGAAGCTGGAAGTGGAGACAACAACGCCAGGGCCTCGGCCATGGCAATGGGTTTCCGCCTTTCATCGGAGTTGATCGCCGGCGTAGCCGTCGGAGCACTGATGGGCTGGGGTTTCGACCGTCTGCTTTCGACGTCACCTTTCGGGCTCATCGTGTTCGTGCTGGTCGGCTTCGTAGCTGGCGTTCTGAACGTGATCCGCTCGGCGGGTGTTGCTCCGGACAGAACCGGCCGTTAAGGAAGTGCGCAACGACGTGATTTGAAATGCCGGCGGGGCCGGCAACAGCCAGAGATGCCGCGCGGATGATCGATCCGATCGAACAATTCAACATCGAAAAGCTCTTCACGATTGGCCATATCGGCAATCAGGAGATCGCCTTCACCAATTCCTCGGCCTACATGTTCGGCACGGTCGCGATCATCTCGTTGCTGATGATCGGCGGCGTGTCGCGGAATAAGCTGGTGCCCGGCCGCATCCAGTCGATGGCAGAGTTGTGCTACGAGTTCGTTGCCAGCACCGTTCGATCGAACGCCGGCAAGGACGGCATGAAGTTCTTCCCGCTGGTGTTTTCGATCTTCATGCTGGTCCTTGTCTCCAACGTCATCGGAATCATTCCCTACACCTTCACGGTCGCCAGCCACATCATCGTCACGGCGGCACTGGCGCTGCTGGTGTTTCTCACGGTCATTATTTACGGTTTCTACAAGAATGGCCTGAAGTTCCTGAAGATTTTCGTGCCAAGCGGCGTTCCGATCTACATCCTGCCGATGGTCGTGGCGATCGAGATCTTCTCGTTTTTCGTACGCCCGGTCTCGCACAGCGTGCGACTCTTCGCCAACATGCTGGCCGGTCACATCACACTGAAGGTGTTCGCAAGCTTCATTCCGATGCTGGCGGGTATCGGCCTCGCCGGCTATTTCGGCGCGGTATTGCCGCTCGGACTGACAATCGCACTGACCGCACTCGAGCTTCTGATAGCGTGCCTCCAGGCCTACGTCTTTGCTATCCTCACCGTCATCTATCTCAACGATGCTATCCATCCGGGCCACTGATCGGCCCACAACCAAACCTCAAGAAGGAGTTCGTTTCATGGATCCGATTGCCGCGAAGTACATTGGCGCTGGTCTTGCCTGCATGGGCCTCGGCGGCGCAGGCGCCGGCGTGGGCATCATCTTCGGCAATTACCTTGCCGCTGCGGTGCGTAATCCCTCGGCCGCCCAGGGCCAGTTCGGCAACCTGATTTTCGGCTTTGCCGTGACCGAAGCGCTCGGCATCTTCTCACTGCTGATCGCGTTGCTCTTGCTGTTCGCGCTGTAAGCCATCTCGGGCTTGAAGGAGTAGCCCATGGCTGAAAGTCATGGCGGGGCCAAGGGGTCGATTGGCGGCACCTCGTCCCATACGGAGGCCGAAGGCGGAGCACACCCGTTTCCGCCGTTCCAGACGAGCACCTTTGCCTCGCAATTGGTGTCGTTGGCGATCGCTTTCGTCGCGCTGTATCTGATCGTCTCGCGCATTGCGCTGCCGCGCGTCGGCGGCGTGCTGGACAAGCGCCAAGGCAGGATCGACGGCGATCTGGCGGAAGCGCAACGGCTGAAGGACGAATTGGACGGCGCGCTCAAGGCCTATGAGAGCGAACTGGCCGCGGCGCGTTCCCGTGCGCAGGCGATCGGTGCGGAGACCCGCGAAAAACTCAACGCGGCGTCAGAGGCCGAACGCAAGACGCTGGAAGAGCGCCTGGCGCTCAAGCTCGCAGATGCCGAAAAGACCATCGCCTCGACGCGGGAGGCCGCGATGAGCAACGTACGGGGCATCGCGACCGATGCCGCCGCCGCCATCGTGCAGCGGCTGACCGGCGTTGCACCCGACGGCGCTTCGGTCGGACAAGCCGTTGACGCGTCCTTGAAAGGGTAAGTTCGATGTTCGCCCAACCGGAATTCTGGGTCGCCGTTGGTTTCGTAATCCTGATGGGCGTGTTCGCCTATCTCGGTGTTCACCGCACCGTGCTGACGGCGCTCGATCATCGCAGCGAGCGCATCAAGGCTGACCTCGACGAGGCCCTCCGCCTCAAGCAGGAAGCCGCGAGCCTGCTGGCTGACTACAAGGCGCGGCACGCCAGCGCCGAGCGCGAGGCCCAGGAGATCATCGCCGGAGCGAAGGTAGATGCCGAACGCATCGCCGCTGAGGCCAAGGCCAAGATGGAAGATTTTGTTGCCCGGCGAACCAAGACCGCCGAGAGCAAGATCGCGCTCGCCGAAGCCCAGGCGCTGGCCGACGTGCGCGCGGCGGCGGCCAATGCCGCAGTGACGGCGGCTTCCACCATCCTTTCGCAGACCGTGAAAGGACAAGTCGCCGACGATTTGCTGGCCAAAGGCATCACCGAAGTTCGCGCAAAGCTGAACTGACGATTTCTACTCACATGAAAAAAGCCGGCGCGAAATAATCGCGCCGGCTTTTTTCATGCTCGTGCGGCGACTCTGACGTTCCTTTCAGTGTCGCCGCGATAGGGTACGAATGTCAGAACCGGGACACTAGAGAATTGATCCTATTTTCGCCGCGACGATCTTGGTTGCGGCTGCGGCGCGATCGCTTGCGGATCGAAGCCGATATAGAACACGAAGTTATCGCTCGTAAGAGACGCCGGCATGTTGAAAACCAGGTCTTCACCGACCAGGCTGAACGCGCCGCCTTCCTCACTCATCGCTACCGTGGTCCGATATACCTTGGTGGTAAGCACCCTTTCCTGAACGCCGGTCTGCACCACCGCGACGCGAAGCGGGATTTCGACCGTCGCGGGTGCACCGGCGGGGCCGGCGACCACGCGGCCCTGAACGCCGATGCGCGCCATGATCTGGCCATTGGCGGCGCGGCGGCAATCGCGCGCGGTCCGGGTAATGGTTGCTTGAAAGTTCAACTCACTGGCGACGAGTTGCTTGCCGGGCGGCGCTATCGCGTAGGTGGACGCGCCGGCGCGAATCTTCACCACCGGACAGTCGGCCTCGGTGCCGTCGGGTGCCGTTTCCGAAACCTTTGAGCTCCGGCCGAACAGCTGATCGAACCTCTCGGTGATCGTGGGGATCTCGGCATCGGCGGGCGGGGCGGTGCTGAAGGGATTATTGAGAGTGGTCCCGCCGCACCCCGAGAGCAAAGCGGTCACGGCAAGCGCCAGCACGGTGCGCTTGTGGCCTGCCACGCCCGCCACCCTCGCCTGCCCAATCTGCCCGTGCCGCATTACCGGAAAATCCCCAAAGAAAACGTCGCCCGAATAGCATGGCGCTTTCGAAGGCGCACATGGCGAGTGCTTATAACAGCGCAATGGCGGCAAACCCAAGGCACCCGTCATCATTTAGAAACAAGGTTATTAGCCGCGGAAATCCTCATGCAGCAGGCCGAACAACAGGTGATCCTGCCAGACGCCGTTGATGCAGAGATAGCGCCGCGCCAGGCCTTCACGGGTAAAGCCGCACTTCTCGAGCACCCTGATCGACGGCGTGTTGCTGGGGATGCAGGCGGCCTCAATGCGGTGCAGGTTAAGCTCGCCGAACAGCGACGGCAACAGCACGCGCAAGGCGTTCGTCATGTAGCCGCGGTGCGAATAGGGTTGACCGACCCAGTAGCCGATCGTACCGGCCTGGACAATGCCGCGCCGGACATTGGCGAGCGTAATCCCTCCGATCATGACGCCATCGGCCTCGCGGAAGACAATGAAGGGGTATGACCTGTCGGCCGCGATGTCTTCGGCATAGCGGCGTAAACGCCGCCGGAAGCCGGTCCGGGTCAAATCGTCCGACGGCCAGATCGGCTCCCAAGGCGTCAGGTAGCCACGGCTGACTTCCCTCAAATGGGCCCATTGCAGGAAATCCGACATCTGCGGGGCGCGCAGCAACAGGCCGTGACCGCGCGGAACAAGTGCAGCAGGTCCGTTCGAAGGCAACCGAAACAAAGCCATGCGTGAAACTCCCCCGATGCTTCAAACAGGACCATGATTGGATCAAGGATCATGCTCCCGTTATCGCGCAACGGCCTCTAGCGTCCCGGTTCTGACATTCGTATCCTCTTGCAGCGGGCACTTTTACGAATGTCAGGACCAAAGGGACAGAGTCGCCACATTAGTGGAGTGGATTTGACATTCGCTACCCCGTAGCCGAGCATTCGAAATGCGAATGTCAAATCCAAAACTCCACTAAAAACTTATATTTGCTAGTGATCCTTTGATTCTAACATTTGCAAAAGGGCCTGCCACGACGGGGTGCAAATGTTAGAATCGGACCACTAGTGAAGGCGCTCCTTCGCCTTCGATTTCGTCAATCCTTCCGCAAAAGCCACCGCCGTGTCTAGCCCCCTGCCGCTGCCGAGCGCAACGACCGCAGGCCGGCTGCGGGACATCAGCGCCCGCGCCGCATTTCGTGTCGTCTCCACGCTTACGGCATCGATCCTTGCCACCAGTTCCTCGACCGCCAATGGCCGCCCATAGGCCAGGATATGGCGCGCCAATTGCTCCGCACGCGAGCTGCAGCTCTCGAGCGCCATCAGCAGCCCGGCCTTCATCTGGGCCTTGGCGCGGGCAATCTCGGTTTCCGTCAATGTCTCGACGGCCTCGTTGATGACATCGACGATGACTTCCATCATCTCCGGCGCGTCGCCCGGGTCGGTGCCGGTATAGAGGCCGAAAAATCCCGTATCCACATAGGGCGCATGAAAGGCATAGATCGAATAGCACAGCCCGCGTTTTTCGCGCACTTCCTGAAACAGGCGCGACGACATTCCGCCGCCGAGAATGTTGGAAAATACCTGAAGCGAAAATAGCGACAGATCGGTTTGCGGAACGCCCTCGAGCGCCAGCGTCAGATGCGCCTGCTCGAGCTCCCGATGCACCACGCGGGAGCCTCCCTTGCCGAACATCGCGGGCTCCGGCTTCGGCGCCGGCGTGCCGTCGAGACTGGCAAAGCGTTGCGTCACCTCGTCCACCACCCGCCTGTGATCGACGGCGCCCGCGGCCGCGACCACCATGTCGGGACCGCGGTAGTGCGTCGAAAGGTAGCCACGCAGCATGTCGCGGTCGAAGGACTTCAACGTCTTCGCCGTTCCTAGCAGCGATCGCCCCATCGGCTGATCCGGGTAGCATAGCTCGTTGAGATGCTCGAACACGACATCATCGGGCGTATCCTGCGCCGCGCCGATCTCCTGCACGATCACGCCCTTCTCGCGCTCGAGTTCATCGGGCACGAATGAAGGGTTTGTGAGAATGTCCGAAAGCACGTCGAGCGCAAGCGGAACATCGGCCTTCATGACACGCGCATAGTAGGCGGTGGTTTCCGTCGAGGTGCCGGCATTGAGATCGCCGCCGACCGCCTCGATCTCCTCGACGATTTCGCGGGAGGAGCGCCGCGTCGTTCCCTTGAACGCCATGTGTTCGAGCAGATGCGATATTCCGTGCTCGCTAGGCTTTTCGTCGCGGCCGCCGACGCCTGCCCATACCCCGAGCGCAGCAGTCTGGAGATGCGGCATGGTATCGGTGATGACGGTGAGGCCAGACGGCAGCTTGGTGACTTCAACGCTCATCCGGCGGCTCCTTCAGGATTGGACATTCAGCTACTGCGTCAGTTTTGCAGCGCGGCTGACCGAACGCACAAATCGCGCGACTTCGGCCTTGTCGTTTTTAATCACCTCGACGCGCTCCGGTCTGGTCATCAAACTCTCCAGCCAAGGCGGCAGTTCCGGCCGAACGCCGCAGGCTGCTTCCACGGCATCGGGAAACTTGGCGGCGTGCGCTGTCGACAGCACGATGTTGGGCACCTTCGAATCCGCGGTATCGCGGTCGGCTACCGCGAGCGCCACCGCCGTGTGCGGATCGACCAGATCGCCCGCCTCACGCCAGGCGGCGCGAATGACGGCACTGGTCTCGGTTTCGTCGGCGCGGCCGGCATCAAACTCGCTGCGCACCGCCGCCAGAACCGCATCCGGCAATACGAAACGCCCGGACTGCTTCAGCGACGCCATCATCCGGCGAACCAGGCTTGCGTCACGGTGGCTGGCTTCGAACAGCAGGCGTTCGAAATTCGACGACACCTGAATATCCATCGAGGGCGAGGTCGAGGCGTGGACTTCGCGGGTTTCGTAGATTCCGGTCTTGAGGGTGCGCGGCAGGATGTCGTTGACGTTGGATGCAATGCGCAACCACCCGATCGGCAGTCCCATGCGCTTGGCCACGAAGCCCGCAAAGATGTCGCCGAAATTGCCGGTCGGCACGGTGAAATCGATCTTCCGCGCCGGAGCGCCGAGCGCAACGGCGGACGTGAAATAATACACCACCTGCGCAACGATGCGCGCCCAGTTGATCGAGTTGACCCCCGACAGCGCAACCGCATCGCGAAAGCCGTGATCGTTGAAAAGCTCCTTCACGATCGCCTGGCAATCGTCGAAGGTGCCCTCCACGGCAAGCGCATGAACATTGCCGGCGCCAACCGTCGTCATCATCCGCCGCTGCACCTCCGAGATGCGGCCGTGCGGAAACAAGACAATGAGGTCGACATTGTCGAGACCGGCAAACGCATCGACCGCGGCACCGCCGGTATCGCCTGACGTCGCCACCACAATCGTGGTGCGCTGGGCCCGCTTCGCCAGCACATGGTCCATCAGGCGCGAGAGCAACTGCATCGCGACATCCTTGAACGCCAGCGTCGGGCCGTGAAACAGTTCCAGCAGGAATTGGTTGGGGCCGATCTGGTCGAGCGGCACCACTGCGGGGTGACGAAACGTCGCGTACGCCTCGTTGGCCATGCGGCCGAGATCGGCATCGGAAATCTCGTTGCCGACAAAGGGACGAATCGCGTCGACGGCGACTTCCCAATAAGGCCGGCCGAAGAATCCGGCGATGACCTCAGGCGCAAGCTGCGGCCAGACTTCGGGCACGTACAGGCCGCCGTCGCGGGCAAGCCCGGCCAGCATCACGTCGCAGAAGCCCAAGACGGGGGCCTCCCCCCGCGTCGAAATGTATCGCGTCAAACTAGAGCTCCGATTTCCGAAGTTCGCAAGCAATCGCGGCACCCCTTTTACGAACTTCGAAAAGCTATGGGCACTGGCAAATTTACGATTCTCGTGCCGCTTTCTATTTGAAGTTCCTGACCCGAATTCGCCGCCTGTGGCGCAGGAACTTCAAATAGGCGGCACGAGCCTCCAAAGGTCCGATATTCCATCAAACCATTGACTTTTATACATAAATTACCTTGCCCGAAGCAAAGTGGCGCCACCATAGGCGTTTTGGCAGCAAGTGGAAACCGCTTCTTCCCTCACTGCCCGCCATGCTGAATCGAACCAGAGACGGGACCGCGCGTATTCCCGTTGTCGCAGGCTTTGGCCCTCCCGGTCGGGCATGACGCCAAACCGTCGTCGTCGGCCCGCTTGCCTCGCGGCGCACCGGCAGGAAGCCGGTGACGACAGCGTGAACCGGGAACGGAAACTTATCCGTAATTGACGCAAGCACGGTGAGGTTGCAGTCTCTGACGGGGATTTGAGGGGATACGATGGCGGACGCAGCCCGGCAGTGGGGGAGGCGAGCTCTCGACTTTGTGGATGCGGTCGAGCGGCTGAGTGCGCCCGGCGTCGTCAAGTTATTCGAGTCCGAAATCAAGGCGTGCGGATTTCACGCCTATATCATGGCAGGCCTCCCCGCGCCGGGAACCGCGCTTCCCGAATTGACTGTCGCCAACGGCTGGCCGAAGGAGTGGTTCGAGCTTTACACGCGCGAAAATTTCAGCGCGATGGATCCCGTCCCGCGTTTCGGTGCCTCGACGGTTCAGCC
This sequence comes from uncultured Alphaproteobacteria bacterium, assembly GCA_963775545.1. Lineage (GTDB taxonomy): Bacteria > Pseudomonadota > Alphaproteobacteria > Rhizobiales > Xanthobacteraceae > Bradyrhizobium. Next base: position 260,964 of record CAVZJE010000010.1, on the reverse strand, counting down.
ATTCGAATGGTCTGAAGCGCGCTACGACAAGGACGAAGATCCCTCCGCTCATCACGTGATGACCCGCGCCACCGAATTCCGGCTGAGGGATGGCTATTGCATTCCGATGCACTACGACGAAGGCGGCGCTGTGATCAGCCTGGCGACCGAGCACCTTCACCTCGACCCGCTCGCCAAAAGCGCGCTTCAGCTGATCGGCGTCTATGCGCACAATCGCATTCGCTCACTTGCCCGGCCGCGGCAGGAGAAGCGCGACCTGCTAACGGTCCGCGAGCGGGAAGTTCTGCGTTGGGTGGCTGGCGGAAAGACCTCGTGGGAGATATCTGTGATCCTCAAGATTTCCGAGCGCACAGTGAAGTTCCATCTGGTCGAAGCTTCACGCAAGCTGAACGCCGTCAACCGGACATCCGCGGTCGCCAAGGCCCTGGCTCGGGGGCTGATCAAACTCTAGTGTGGCGATTAGCCTGTCCTTTCGGACAGTAGCGGGTTGACCGGCGAAAAAACACTCTCCCGACGCGCGCAAAGCGCGCGCCGCTCGGGAGGGTCCAATGGACGTCCATGTCATCCGCCGCGACAACAAGCATTTGTACTCGGAAATCCTCGAGGACTATTTTCGTCTCCGCTATCAGATCTACGTCGTCGAGCGCAAATGGGCCGCTCTCGATCGCCCCGACAAGCGCGAGATGGATCAGTTCGACACCGACGAGACGGTCTACCTGCTCGGCCTCGAAGGCCGCTCCATCATTGCAGGCATGCGGCTTGTGCCAACGACGGCGCCGACGCTGCTCAGCGATTTGTTCCCAAGGCTTTCCCTGAATGGTCCGATCCAGCGGCCCGACGTCTATGAATTGTCGCGAATTTTTGTCGTCCCGAAACGGCGCGGCGAACATGCCGGACCGCGCGCCGAGGCCGTGATTCAGGCTGCCGCCATGGAATACGGCCTTTCGATCGGGCTGTCGGCTTTCACGATCGTGCTGGAGAGCTGGTGGCTGCCGCGCTTGCTCGACCAGGGATGGGTCGCACGTCCGCTCGGCCTTCCGATCGATATCGATTCAATGTCAACGATTGCCGTGATGGTCGACGTCAACGAACAGGCATGGACGGAAATCTGCATCCGCCGGTCGGTGCCGGGGCCGATGCTGGTCTGGCAAGGCCTCCCCGTCATCGAGCGGCCGGCGATTCGCGATCTGGTCCCGGCCGCCTGAGACATGACGTCCTTATGTTCGTGATGATCCCACAGCTTTGGAAGACGATCTGAAGCGCCGCTGGCGCGATGTCCGCAACAAGGAGATTTCCATGTTCCGAGAGAGCAAGACGAGAGTGCTGGTTGAAAAAATCGACGATGCCATCGAACAGGCCGAGGACCTGGGTCTGGCCTTCGTGGCCGGCATCCTGATGATGGCGCGGCTGGAGGCTGTCCAGACAGATCAATTGGCGGTCGCAGGCCGGGAGAACAGGCAACTGTCCTGACGGAGCGGCCGGTCGATTGCGGCCGGTGAGCCCTGCCGCCCTCACCCGGCGCGGTCACGTCTTCCGCGCCACCAGACGGAGAACGCGATCACCACCGCCCCCGCGAGCGCGAACCACGTGATAGCGTATTGCATATGATCGTCCTTCAGATGCACGTGAAGCGGCCCAGGCTTCGGAATCCCGCTTGGCGGCACCGGCTGCTCGAGGTCGATATAGAACGGCGCAATCCTCTTGCCGCCGTTGCCCCAGCCGAGCGCTTGCGCCATCGCCAGATGATCGCGTGTGAACCACAATCGTTTTTCAACATTGGGTGATGGCGTCAAAAGACCGGCGCTTTCCGGAAAGCGGATATAGCCGACGAGATTGGCCGCCTCGCCGGTAACAAGACGCGTTACCGCACGATCCTGCTGCGCGCGATCCTGCATCGCGTTCCGGACGAAACCGGCGTTGACCACGATGATGTCGCCATCGCTCAAGTGCGCCGGAACAAAAGCCCAGGTGCCGGGTCCGGAAACATCGTCGCGTATGGCCGAACCCGAGCTATAGACCATCGCATCGGGACCCGCTCCGTAGGTCGCCCTGAAGTGGACCCGGCGGAATTCATCCTTTTGGGCCGTCAGCTTGCTCCACTCCGATTGGGGCGGCAGCGGCGCCGGCTCGACGGCAAGCCGCTCAGTCAGCGCCGCAATCAGCGCATGCTTTTCGACGCGGCGCTGCAACTGCCAGACGCCGAGGCCGATAAAGACGGCGATCATGGCGAGCGTGAAGAGGCCGAAGCCGAATTGCCGCCTTCCTGTCGCTGCGGTCATTTCGGCTCGCGTTCAATTAATCGGCCCGGCGCGGCCTTGTGATGGAATTGCAGTGCGATCAGGAGCGCCTTCATCGAACGCAATGGCAGAAGCGTGGTTACGAGAATCAGCGGCAGCCAGAGCACCGCGTGTAGCCAGAACGGCGGCCGATACTTCACTTCCACAATCAGCGCGCAGGCCACCACAATGGCGCCTGCCAGCATGATGATGAAAATGGCGGGGCCATCACCTGTATCGATGAACGTATAGTCCAGTCCGCAGGCCCCGCATCTCGGTCGCAGCGTGAGGAAGCCTGCAAACAACTTGCCGTCGCCGCAGCGCGGACACTTGCAGGAAAGCCCGCGCAGCGCGCTCTGGAACAGGGTCGGCGTATCGGGGCTAACGGAAGCATTCATGCGACTGAACTTACCATGAGGGTGACGGCAGGGGACAACCGATCCGGGCCGGAACATTGCTTGTGGCTTTGGGAAACAAAAAAGGGCGGCCCTGCGGCCGCCCTTTTTGCATCAATAACGGCCAGGCTATTCGGCGCCGACGAGCCGGCCGCCGCCAGTACCCCAAACGTAGATACAGGCGAACAGGAACAGCCACACCACGTCGACGAAATGCCAGTACCAGGCGGCAAATTCGAAGCCCAGGTGCTGGGTCGGCGTGAAGTGCCCGGCATAGGCACGCGCGAGGCAGACGATCAGGAAGATGGTGCCGACCAGCACGTGGAAGCCGTGGAAGCCGGTCGCCATGAAGAAGGTCGCGCCATAGATATTGCCTGAAAATCCGAACAGCGCGTGGCTGTACTCATAAGCCTGCACACAGGTGAAGCAGGCCCCGAGCGCGACGGTCAGGATCAGGCCGTATTTGAGGCCCCGGCGGTCATTCTCAAGCAGCGCATGATGCGCCCAGGTGACCGTGGTGCCCGAAGTCAGAAGCAGGAGCGTGTTGAGCAGCGGCAGGTGCCAGGGATCGAACGCCTCGATGCCCTTCGGCGGCCAGGTGCCTGGCACCGCGCACGCGCCCATCTGCGTGCCCGCGCCACATCCGAAAATGGCATCACGGGCCGCGTGAACCGCATCGGCCGGGAACAGCGCCGAGTTGAAGAAGGCCCAGAACCAGGCGACAAAGAACATCACCTCCGAGGCGATGAACAGGATCATGCCATAGCGATGGCTGATCTGCACGACGCGGGTGTGATCGCCCTTGTACTGCGCCTCGCGGATCACATCCGCCCACCAGCTCGCCATCGTGTAGAGCACGCCGGCGACGCCGATAAAGAAGATCATCGGCGGCACCGCCGGGCTGAACATGTGGTGCATCCAGGTGATCGCACCGACCGCCATGATGAAGGCCGAAACGGAGCCGACGATCGGCCATGGGCTCGGATCGACGAGGTGGTAGTCGTGCTGCTTGACTTGCGCCGTAGCCATTTTGCGGTCTCTCCGTTAGCAGGCCTGTTCGGCCGCGTCGCTCTCAACGTTTAAATCTAGACTTCACGATGGTCCGAGGTCATCCCGGACCAAGGCGTACGCGTCTCAAAGGTTTCCCTTTTCGCTTCCCTTGGACTTTTCCGCCTCGCCCGCCGCAAGCGGCTTTATCGCAGGCTCGCGGACGGGGTAGAACGTATAGGACAAGGTGATGGTGTTAAGCCCGTCATTGTCGCTGTCTTTGACAATCGACGGATCGACATAGAACACGACCGGCATCTGGCGCGTTTCGCCCGGCGCCATGGTCTGCTCGGTGAAGCAGAAACAGTTGATCTTCTCGAAATAGGCCCCGACCGTCAGCGGCGCCACATTGTAGGCAGCCTGCCCGGTCGTCGTGCGCGCGGACTGGTTGGTCACGGTGTAGAAAATGGTCTTAACCTCGCCGATCTTGACCTCGACCTCGGTCTGCTCCGGCTCGAACTTCCAGGGAAGCCCTCCTGCGACATTGGAGTCAAAGCGAACCGTAACCTTGCGCGCCAGCGGTGCGGACGACGGCGCCGACGTTGCCACCTGCGTCGTGCCGTTGAACCCGGTAGCGCGGCAAAACCAGTTATAGAACGGCACCGCCGCGTAGGCGGCTCCCACCATCAACACCACCAAGAAACCACAGGTCGCGGCCACCAGGGCGTCGCGGGTCAGTCCTCGACGCGATGCCGTTCCTTCGGAAGCCTGATGCTGGTTCGGTTGGTTTGCCATTCCCTTACAACGGCCGCACTAAAACGGCCGGCCCCCTGACGATGGTGACAGCGAAAAACAGCAGAACGAGAACGCCGAGCGCGAGCGCGATTGCGATCGAGCGCTGACGGCGGCTTTTCTTCTGCGCCTCGGTGAGGACAATTCCGTCTGGTTTGTCGTTATCCGCCATTGTGTCGCCATGCGCCTTACCAGATCGACGGGGCGACGGCACGGATGACGACCTCGATCAGAAGGGTCGCAAACAGCGCAAACAGGTAGAGGATCGAGAACGCAAAGAGCCGCCGGGTGGCGCGCGACGCTTCACGGCCCTCACGAAGGCGGAAGACGTTGATCGCCAGCGCCAGCATGCCAGTGCCGAGGACGAGCGAGGTCACGCCATAAATCGCGTCGAAATAGCCGAGCGGCCAAGGCGCCAGCGCCACCGCCACAAGGACGACGGTGTAGAGCAGTATCTGCAATCGCGTCGCATCCGGACCGGCGGTGACCGGCAGCATCGGAACGCCGGCGCGCGCATAATCGTCGCTGCGGAATAGCGCCAGTGCCCAGAAGTGCGGCGGCGTCCAGAAGAAGATGATCAGGAACAACAACAACGGCTCGACCGAGAGCGATCCCGTCGCGGCCGCCCATGCCACCACCGGAGGCAGCGCGCCGGCGGCTCCGCCGATCACGATGTTCTGCGCGGTCCAGCGCTTCAGCGCCATGGTGTAGATCACGACGTAGAAAAAGATCGTGAAGGCGAGCAACCCACCTGCGACCCAGTTGACCAGCACGCCCAGCGTCATGACCGAGAAAAACGCCAGCGTCATTCCGAACGTCAGCGCCTCGGACGGGGTGATGCGTCCGCGCGGGATCGGCCGGTTGGCGGTGCGCGACATCAGCGCGTCGATATCGGCGTCGTACCACATGTTGAGCGCGCCGGAGGCGCCAGCACCGACCGCGATGCACAGGATCGAGGTGAACACCATCACCGGATGGACGTGGACGGGCGCGATCACGAGGCCCACCAGTGCGGTGAAGATCACGAGCGACATCACCCGCGGCTTCAGAAGCGCGACGTAATCGGCAACGTCGGCCTCCGAAATCCGGGGCGACAACTCGATGGCGCTGTGATCAACGACCGACAAGACGGATCTCGTTTCCTTAAAAAGATGAGGACGCGGCGCTCATCACGCCGCGTGGCCCATTACTGCACGCGCGGCAACACTTCGAACTGATGGAATGGCGGCGGCGACGGCAGCGTCCATTCCAGCGTGGTGGCGCCGACGCCCCACGGATTGTCGGCGGCCTTTTCCTTGCGCACGAACGCGTCGATCATGCCGTAGAGGAAGATCAGGACGCCGAAACCGGAGATGTAGGCGCCGACCGACGACACCACGTTCCAACCGGCGAACGCATCCGGATAGTCGACCGAGCGCCGCATCATGCCCTGCAGTCCGAGAAAATGCTGCGGAAAGAACAGGATGTTGACGCCGATGAACATTACCCAGAAGTGCAGCTTGCCGATGGTCTCGTTGTACATGTAGCCGGAGATTTTCGGGAACCAGTAGTACCAGCCGGCGAAGATCGCGAACACCGCGGCGACGCCCATCACGTAATGGAAGTGGGCGATGACGTAGTAGGTTTCCTGAAGCACGCGGTCGACGCCGGCGTTGGCCAGCACGACGCCGGTGACGCCGCCGACGGTGAACAGGAAGATGAAGCCGATCGCCCACAGCATCGGCGTCTTGAACTCGATCGAGCCACCCCACATGGTAGCGATCCAGGAGAATATCTTCACGCCGGTCGGCACCGCGATCACCATCGTCGCGGCGACGAAATAGGCCTGCGTCGCGCTGGACATACCGACCGTATACATGTGATGCGCCCACACCACAAAGCCGATGCCGCCGATCGCCACCATAGCGTAGGCCATGCCGAGATAGCCGAACACCGGCTTCTTCGAGAAGGTCGAGACCACCTGGCTGATCATGCCGAAGCCGGGCAGGATCAGGATGTAGACTTCGGGGTGGCCGAAGAACCAGAACAGATGCTGGAACAGCACCGGATCGCCGCCGCTCTCGGCGGAGAAGAAGGTGGTGCCGAAATTACGGTCGGTGAGCAGCATGGTCAGCGCGCCGGCGAGCACCGGAAGCGCTAGCAGCAGCAGGAACACGGTGACCAGGATCGACCACACGAACAGCGGCATCTTGTGCAGCGTCATGCCGGGCGCGCGCATGTTGAAGATCGTGGTGATGAAATTGATGGCGCCGAGAATCGACGAGGCGCCGGCCAGATGCAGCGCCAGGATGACGAAATCGACCGCCGGCCCGGGATGACCGGACGTCGAGAGCGGCGCGTACAGCGTCCAGCCGGTTCCGGCGCCCATCGAGCCCGGCTCGCCTTCAACGAAGGTCGAGATGATCAGCAGGGAGAATGCGACCGGCAGCAGCCAGAACGAGATGTTGTTCATGCGCGGGAACGCCATGTCGGGCGCGCCGATCATCAGCGGAACCATCCAGTTGCCGAAACCGCCGATCATCGCCGGCATCACCATGAAGAAGATCATGATCAGGCCGTGCGCGGTCACGAACACGTTGTATTCGTGGGTCTGGTGGAAAATCTGCACCCCGGGAAACATCAGCTCGGCCCGGATCGCCATCGACATCAGGCCGCCGATGATCCCCGCGATGAGCGCAAACACCAGGTACATCGTGCCGATGTCCTTGTGATTGGTCGAATAGACGAAACGCCGCCATCCGGTCGGATGATCGTGGGCATGATCGTCATGGGCGTGATCGGTGTGAGACGCTGCGGTGGTTGCCATTTTTAAATCCTGCCTTGCGATCCTTCTTGAGACCCTGCGGTCTTCGTCCCCTATCCGTCGGCGCGCACCAGCCCTGACGGAAATCTGCTAGCCCGAAGACCAGCCCTTCGGCTCATTGCGCCGCTGTACCGGCCGACGCGAACGAATTCTCCGGGTTGGCGGCAAACTTCTTCTTCGCGCCCTCGACCCATGCCAAGAAATCCTGATCGCTGACGACCTTGACCGCGATCGGCATAAAGGCGTGATCCTTGCCGCACAGTTCCGAGCATTGGCCGTAGAACATGCCGGTCTTGGTGGCCTTGAACCAGGTTTCGTTGAGTTGGCCCGGAATCGCGTCGATCTTGATGCCGAAGGCCGGCACCGCGAAGGAATGGATGACGTCGGCGCCGGTGACCTGCACTCGCACCACCTTGTTCACCGGCACCACCAGTTCGTTATCGACGCCGAGCAGGCGGGGCTGCTTGTTCTCGGCCATTAGCGAATCGAATTCGAACTTGCCGTTGTCGGGATAGGCGTAGCTCCAGTACCACTGCTTGCCGGTCGCCTTGACGGTCAGATCGGCCTTGGGAATGTCGAGTTCCTCGAACAGCAGCCGGAACGACGGCACCGCGATGCCGACCAGGATCAGCACCGGAATCAACGTCCACGCCACTTCGATCAGGGTGTTGTGCGTGGTTCGGGAGGGAACCGGGTTGGTCTTGGCGTTGAATTTCACCACCACCGTGATCAGCAGAGCCAGCACGAACAGCGTGATCACCGTGATGATGACCACCAGCCAATTGTGGAACCGCATGATGCTGTCCATCACCGGCGTGGCCGAAGCCTGCAGGTCGAATGCCCATGATTCCGGCTGCCCCACTTCTTCGGCATAGGCAGCCCCGCCGGCCACCAGCGCAACGCCGGCTACCGCTAATCCCAACAACCGACGGCCGATTTGGCCCTTCGACATCTTCATGTCGCCCGCGCTCCCTTGATAAATCCCTCGCGCATCCCGCCGGAGGGCAAAGAATGACGCATCATTCGGCCGACCCGACAAACGGCTTAGGCATGCACCTCGGAAGCACACGGGCCAGATTGCTGGATTGCGTCGAAATCCAGCCTCTCAAACCATAATTCCAAGGGCATCGCAATGCAGTAGTGCGGCCTACAGGTTTGCATCACCGGCTATTATGCAGATGGCGCATTTTCGCGTGAAATCAGCATAAAGGCCCGGCTTGACGCCCGGTGACGGCTTGACAGGCCGATTGCCGGATGTACGCACAGAAATGTCGCGCTTGAGAGGTCTGATTCGTTGATCAAGGCTCCGATGGCGCCCGGTCAGCCATCAAGGCGCCGTCATTGCGTATCAGTCGGGTCACGACCGGCTCTGTTGACGACACAAGCCGAAGAAATATCAAGGGATCGACCCTGATGGGGCCTTCGAAATACCTGATTAGTTCCAGTCTACGCCGCAGTGGATCCGCAGGCGCCCGATGGTTCGGCGGAATGGCGGCAGGTTTGGCTATTCTTTGCTGGTTCGGTCTGACGACGCCGGCCAGCGCCCAAGGCGCGGTGCGCTCGGTCCACGGCGACTGGCAAATTCGCTGCGATACCCCGCCCGGCGCGCAAGCCGAGCAATGCGCGCTGATCCAGAGCGTGGTAGCCGAGGACCGTTCCAATGCCGGCCTAACCGTTATTGTGCTCAAGACCGCGGATCAAAAGAGCAAGCTGATGCGGGTAGTTGCGCCGCTCGGCGTGCTTCTGCCCTCCGGCCTTGGCTTGAAGCTCGATAATGTCGATGTCGGCCGCGCTGGCTTCGTCCGGTGCCTTCCCAACGGCTGCGTGGCGGAGGTTGTTATGGACGACAAGCTTCTCAGCCAGTTGCGGAGCGCCAAGACCGCCACCTTCATCATCTTCGAGACCCCGGAGGAGGGCATCGGCTTCCCGCTCAGCCTGAACGGGCTCGGCGAGGGCTACGACAAATTGCCGTGAGGCATTGTGCCTCGCTTTATGGGGCGTCGCGCCCCTCCCTTTCGCAGACCATCGCGCCTATTTTGGAGAAAGTGGCCTTTTGGAGAAAGTGGCATGGGTCACGCGCGCCGGAGCAGATCCGGGTTACCGTGATGTAACGCGACCGCTCCGCCGGTTTTTGCTTAACTGACTGGCGGCGGAGTTTGGGGTTGCACGTAGCCCAAAGGTTGTTGGGCGCGAAGCTGGACGACAGAAAATTGGAGTACGCATGACGCCCCCGACCTCGCTTCTCGATCGCGCCCAACTCGACCGGGATTCCGTTCGCCAACAGCTCACGCGCGGGCTCAACGGCGCCGACGACGGCGAGTTGTTCCTGGAATACAGCCAGACCGAAGCCTTGATGTTCGACAACGGACGGCTGAAGCAGGCGACCTACGACACCAGTCAGGGTTTCGGCCTGCGGGCGGTGAAGGACGACGCAGTCGGCTATGCGCATTCTTCTGACGTCTCGCTGCCGGCGCTGATTCGCGCCGCAGATGCGGTTGCGGCCGTCCGCGGCGGCTATAGCGGGACGTTTGCATCGCCACCCCCACACACCAATGTTCGGCTTTACGGCGATGAAAATCCGCTGGACGCGCCGGGTTTCGAGACCAAGGTCAAGCTGCTCGCCGAAATCGACGCCTATGTTCGCCAAAAGGAACCGCGGGTCCGTCAGGTGACGGTCAGCCTGGGCGCAACGTGGCAAGTCGTCGAGATCATGCGCCCCGATGGCGAGAGTTATCGCGACATCCGCCCGCTGGTGCGGGTGAATATCTCCGTCGTCGCCGGCCAGGGCGACCGCCAGGAGAGCGGTTCCAGGGGTTATGGCGGTCGCGAAGGCTATGCCCGCTTCATCGACACCAAGGCCTGGCGTGAAGCTGCCGATGGCGCAATCCGCGAGGCGCTGGTCAATCTGGAATCGGTCCCGGCTCCCGCCGGCGAAATGGATGTGGTGCTGGGCGCGGGTTGGCCCGGCGTGATGCTGCATGAAGCCGTCGGCCATGGGCTCGAGGGCGACTTCAACCGCAAGAAAACCAGCGCTTTCGCAGGCCTTATGGGCCAGCAGGTGGCTGCCAAGGGCGTTACCGTGGTCGACGACGGCACCATGGCCTCGCGCCGCGGCTCGCTCTCGATCGATGACGAGGGTACGCCGACCAATCGCACCGTGCTGATCGAGGACGGCGTTCTCGTCGGCTACATGCAGGACCGGCAGAACGCGCGGCTGATGAACATGAAGCCGACCGGCAACGGCCGCCGCCAGGGCTATGCCCACGTGCCGATGCCGCGCATGACCAACACGTACATGCTTTCGGGCGGCCGCGATCCGGCGGAAATTCTCGCCTCGGTGAAAAACGGGATCTATGCCGCCAATTTCGGCGGCGGCCAGGTCGACATTACTTCCGGCAAATATGTGTTCCAGTGCACCGAGGCTTACCGCATCGAAAACGGCAAGGTAGGTGCGCCCCTGAAAGGCGCGATGCTGATCGGCAATGGTCCGACCGACATGCATCGCATCACCATGATCGGCAACGACCTGGCGCTCGACACCGGGATCGGCACCTGCGGCAAGAACGGTCAGGGTGTTCCGGTTGGCGTCGGCCAGCCGACGCTGCGGATGGAACGTATTACGGTTGGAGGTACCGGTTCATGACGATGGAACGGCAATCGATCGCCACGCGCGCGCGCGGCTGGGGCGCTCAGCTCATCCAGTTCGCTGCGGCGCTGGGACTGGTTTTTCTCGCCAAGGGCGCCATCGCCGAACCGTTCTATGTCCCCTCAGGGTCGATGGAGCCGACGCTGCTGATCGGCGATGCCCTGCTCGCCTCGAAATTCCCTTACGGCTACGGCACGGCGTCGTTGCCAATCCAGATCAACCTGCCCGAAACCGGCCGGGTGTTCGGCAACCCGCCCAAGCGCGGCGATGTCGTGGTGTTCCGCTGGCCCGGCGATCGTTCGCAAGCCTGGGTCAAGCGCGTTGTTGGGCTGCCCGGCGACCGCATTCAAATGCGTCAGGGCCAGCTTTTCATCAACGACCGCGGCGCATCGCTGAAGCCCGACGGCATCGGCCAGGTGGAAGACGAGCACGGCGAATATGAGCCCGCGCGTCGCTTCATCGAAACGTTGCCCGGCGGCGTCAGCCACGCGATCTTCAAGATTCGCGACAACGGCCGGCTCGACAATACGGCTGAGGTTACGGTGCCGCAGGGCTATCTGTTCGTCATGGGCGACAATCGCGACAACTCCGCCGACAGCCGCGTGCCGCTGCGCGATGGCGGCGTCGGGTTTTTGCCGATTGACGATCTGGTCGGCCGCGCCGACGCCGTGATTGGATCCTGGGACCTCGGCATCCGCGGCCAGCCGGTATGGACGTGGCTATCCGGTTTCCGGCTCGCGCGGTTCTTCACCTCGGTGCGCTGACTTCATCGGTGCAGCACGCGCCTTTGCCGCCCTGCTGCACCGGCGGGCACGGCACCGAGCCATACGAGCAGAACACGCAACAATCGCCGGGCAGCGGCTTGAGCTTCTCGCCGCAGCCCTTGCAGACGTAGAAAAACTGACACGCGTCCGTCGGCATGGTTTCGTTGGCCTGGAAGCCGCAGGTCGGGCAGGTCAGGATTGATTCCATTTGCATGGCAGGACCTCGTCCAAATGAGCGGCTGGTCCGGCGGCCAGCGAATGCAGTGAAGGCTCCGCGCCTCAATGGATCAGAACACATTTCTTGCCGCAGCGCTCCGCAATCCGGCCAACCAGGTCATTGCCGAGGAATTATTTCGCCTTGCGCTGCCGGATGCGTGGCTCGTCTCCGGTTGTCTGGTGCAGTCCGCATGGAACGTCCTGACCGGACGTCCTTGCGATTATGGCATCAACGACTACGACATTTTCTACTTCGACCGCGACACGTCGTGGCAGGCCGAGGATGCCGTGATCCGGAAATTGCGGGATCGGCTGGCTCATCTCGGCGTCAAGATCGAAATACGCAACCAGGCGCGGGTCCATCTCTGGTACCCCGAGAAACATGGCCTTCCCTACCCGCCGCTCGCCTGCTCGACCGAAGGCGTCGATCGCTTCCTGAGCCGAACGACCCAAATCGGAATTCGCCGCGGCCCGATCGGTCACGATGTCTATGCGCCAAATGGTTTTGCCGACGTCGCCCGCATGATCGTGCGGCCCAATCCGGGTCCGAATTTCTCGGCGGCCAATTACACCGGCAAGGCGACACGCTGGAAAGAATTGTGGCCGGAACTGACGATCCTACCTGTCGACGCCGTTGGCTAAAACGAGGTCGTCAAATCCGTCAGCCATTGCAACGACGCCTCGACCAATGCCGCCTCCACCCGCTTGTCGGCCCCTGACGATCGCGACGCCAATCACGATGAAGGCCGCCCCCAACAGGCCTTTGCCGAGTTTACCTGCCGACATCAGGTTGGTGCGCACGCGCATCAACGTCGCCCGCGACAATAATCCGAACAGGACGAGCGGCAGAGCCGCGCCGACGCCGAACACCACCATCGTCAGTGTCACTCTCGGCAGATCGTGTCCCTGAGAGGCGAGCAGCGATGCTGCCCCCAGCGTCGGGCCGACGCAAGGTGACCAGACTGCACCGAGCAGAAGGCCGATCGCGAACTGACCGGCAAGGCCGGAGGCCGCAACGCCGCCGAAGTGACGGTCGGCCCAAGCGGAAACGGGACTGCCGGCACTTGCCAGCCGCGCCTGCCATGACGGCACCAGAAGGATCGCGCCGAGCACAATCATGATCGCCGCCGCTGCGAGCCTGAACATGCCGGCATCGATGCCGAGCCCAAAGCCTACGAGTGCCAGCAACAGGCCAAGCCCGGTAAACGACAACGCGAGTCCAGCGGCCAGCGCCACCGCGCCAAGCGGATGGGCGGTCACCGCCGCACCCAACACGATCGGCACCAGCGGCAACACGCAAGGCGACAGGATCGAGAGGATCCCGGCGGCAAACGCCAGTGCAAGCGTGGTCACTTAAAAGCCCAAAATCAGAGGCTCTTGTCGAGCAGGGCAGCGATCGAGGCCTCCTTGGTGTCGCCGACGGAGCGTCCCTGCTCGGCGCTGCCCTTGAAGACGATCAATGTCGACTGCATCCGCGCGCCAAACTCCTTGACGACGGGCTTCATCGCATCGAAATCGACGCGGAAGATTTTCAGGTCCTTGAATTTCGGCTCGGCAGTGAGCTTGTCGAGAATGGGATTCTGCGCCTTGCAGGTCGGGCACCAGTCGGCGTGGATTTCAATCAGGATCGGACTGCCCGATGCCTGGGCCGCCTTGAACGCCTCGGCCGAGAATGGAACCGCCGCGTTGGCCCAGGCGGGGACAAGTGGCGCAGCAACCGCCAAGACGCCTACCAAGGCTCCCGCCATCAATACCCCGTTCAAAAACCTGCGTGTGATCATCGTCAGCTCCGTGGTTGGTGCCCCGCCACCCCGCATTCGCTTACGACCGCGTTCGGGCCCTAGGGTGCTTACGCCGCAAATGGGGGAAATGTTACCTGACCACGCCGGAGGTGAAGCCGGGCTTGCGCCGCGGCGGCTTGATTTCTTTCTTCAGGAAACAGTGAGCCTCCCGGCCTGCATATCCCGGGCGCGCATAGGTCCAGGCCCGGCACTTATTGTCGGCGACACATGCTGCTTTACAGACCTCGTCGCGCTCGCCCCGCTTGAGCTCAAAGGTGCGGTAATCGCCGCCGGCACGGTCAATCGAGGTCTCGACCGCGCCATTGCGAGGTTCGACCACACCCGCGCCGCGCACGCCTGACACGCAGCAGTCATCTGCGATGCGCCCCGGCACACTGTTCTTCAGCCAGCAGAGCGCCAAATGGGAGGTCTCATTCGGATAATTGAAACTCCAGGCGCGGCAGCGCCGGTCTCGTTCGCAAACCAGCGCACAATCAGCCGGATCGCCCGAGAGCACCGGCGAACTCTGATAGTCGCCGCCCGGCCGATCGAAATTAGCCTGCGCCCGGGCTGGCCGATTGGCGGTCATGGCAGTGAGGAGAACAACGGTCCCCAAACATGCCAGGAGCAGGCGGCCTCCCCACATACGCGATGCTTTCAACCAGTTAAATTGCCAGCTAGTACCGCCGATCTGAAGTCCCTGTAGTGCAAGCAGCGAGTTCTTCCCAGGGACTTAAGATCGATAAGCGGTACTAGAATTATCGAATTACGAATGCCCGTAACTTTCCGAAGTTCGTGAATAGGTGCCGCTGAGACAGGGCACGAACTTCGGAAAGCGGGCATTCGCCATTTGATCGCCATGAACCTGTACGGCTGATGAACGAGACAGCGATGCTTCCGGTGGGTGCTTGGCCTAAAAGGCGTATTCGTCGTAGGCGGGCGCGACCGAGCCGTTCCAGGGGCCGTTGAACTTGGCCAGCATTTCCTCAGCGGGGGTCTGGCCAGCTTCGAGGATCCGGTCGAGCGGCTCCAGATGGCGGGTTTCGTCGCGCCCGGAGTGATCGACATGGGCACGGCGGCGTAGTCCCGCATGCGCCAGCGCCAGGCATTCCTTGGCGACTTCGAAAATATAGCGATCCTTGATCCTGGCCTTGAAGCCGAGGCGTGGTACGTCATCGCGCAGCGACTGCCTCTCCCAGGCGTTCCAGCCTTTGACGATATCCCAGGCCGCATTCAGGCTGGTGTCGTCATACAGTAATCCGACCCAGAAGGCCGGCAACGCCGGCAGCCGCCCCCACGGCACGCCGTCGGCGCCCCGCATCTCCAGATAGCGCTTCAACCGCACTTCGGGGAAAATCGTCGACAGATGATTGGCCCAATCCGACAGCATCGGCCGCTCGCCGGGAAGCGCGGGGTTTTTCCCTGCAAAGAAATCCCGGAACGAGGTGCCTGCGACGTCGATATAATTGTCGCCGCGCTTGACGAAATACATTGGCACATCCAGCGCGTAGTCGACCCAGCGCTCGAACCCCATGCCCTGCTCGAACACCCACGGAATCATGCCGGCGCGCGCATTGTCGGTATCGCGCCAGATTTCCGAGCGAAACGAGAGAAAGCCGTTCGGCTTGCCTTCGGTGAAGGGCGAGTTGGCGAACAAAGCGGTCGCCACCGGCTGCAGCGCCACCGATACCCGCAATTTCTTGACCATGTCGGCTTCGGAGGAGAAGTCGAGATTGGTCTGCACCGTGCAGGTCCGGAACATCATGTCGATGCCGTAACGCCCGACCTTCGGCATGTAATTGGACATGATCTTGTAGCGGCCCTTGGGCATGACCGGAATCTGCGCCCGCGACCAGGACGGCGTCATGCCGAGCCCGAGAAAGCCGATCCCCAGAGGTGCAGCGATCTCGCGCACTTGCGCCAAATGCGCCATCAGCTCGCTTTGGGTTTGATGCACGGTCTCCACCGGCGCGCCGGACAACTCAAATTGCCCGCCGGGCTCAAGCGAAATTGCGCCGCCGCCGGTGACGTCATAGAGCCCGATGATGTTGCCGCGCTCCATGATCGGCTCCCAGCCGAGCAGGAGTTGCATGCCTTCCAGCAGCGCGCCGATACCCCGCGCGCCTTCGTAAGGCACCGGCTGATGGCCGCTCAACGTAAACGGGGTTTTTTCGTGCTCGGTCCCGATCCGGAATTCGGAAACAGGTTTTACGCCAGCCTCAAGCCAGGCGACGAGTTCGTCGCGCGACTGAAGGGGCGTCATATCGATCTGGTCACGCGCCATGCAAATTCCGGGTGTGGGGCGCTGCGACCGAACGCGCGCGGTGTCGGAAGCTCCCGCAGACCCTGGGGTTCGCGGGGGTGAAAGAAAGAGAGGGTATCATCGGGCGGGCGCGCCGTCTTTGACAGCGAGCGACGGCGTCTCCGCGCAGGAGCAGCCGAGCCGGTCAAGCAGTCCGCAGAGTTTTACGGCATCTGTGTCCGACAGCTTCGAGCCGACATGCTTTTCGATCCCTGCGGAATAGGCGCTCCACATTTTCTTCTGCAACTCGCGCCCGGCTTCCGTGATTTCGACGAACTGCCCGCGTTTGTCGATCTTGCATTCGCGGCGCACCGCCAGCCCCTCATCCACCAACCGATCGATCAGCCGCGAGGTGGAGTATTGCGGCAACAACATCTGCTTCTCCAGCTCAACCGGGCGCAGCTCGCCCGCTGGCGCCCGCGACAGTTCAAGCAAGGCATCGTACCAGGCGAGCGGTGGGAAACCGGCCTTCTTCAGATCCTGTTCGACGGCATTGAGCACCCGGGTCTGGACCCGCATCAGGCGGATCCAGGCGGCGGTCGTTTCCGTCGACGGTTTGCGTTTCATGGTCCATGTCCACAATAATGAGACGCACTCTAGCGCACTTGATGCACGTGCATCAATGTTGACTACTTCATGCAAATGCATTTAGTCATGCATGGCCCGTTTGCCATTAATTTACCGGAGGAAATCCCATGAAACTCTATTACTCGCCCGGAGCCTGCTCGCTTTCCCCCCATATTGCGCTCTCGGAAGCGGGGCTTCCCTACGAACTGGTCAAGGTCGACCTGCGCGCCAAGAAGCTCGAAAACGGTGACGATTTCTGGAAGGTCAATCCGAAAGGCCAGGTGCCGGCGCTGGCGCTCGACAACGGCGAACTCGTCACCGAAGGCCCTGTCATCGTGCAGATGATCGCCGACAAGGTGCCGGCCAAGAATCTGGCGCCGACCCGCGACAGCGCCGAGCGCTACAAACTGCTGGAGTGGCTCACCTACATCAACGGCGAGCTGCACAAGAATATCGGCCCGTTGTTCAACCCGATGCTTGCTGATGAAGCCAAAGCCATCTTCAAGGACCGCGCGATGGGAAAGTTCAAATATGTCGACAGCCAATTGGCCGGCCGCGACTACCTGATGGGCAAGCAGTTCACTGTCGCTGACGGCTATCTGTACGTGATGTTGCGATGGGCCGACGGGATGAAGTTCGATCTTTCCGGCTTGAACAACTTGCTGGCGTACAAGGATCGCATTGCTGCGCGCCCGAAGGTACAGGAAGCCCTCGTCAAGGAAGGTTTGATGAAGGCGGCGTAAGGCTTTTCGCACCTCCCCTTGAAAAGGGGAGGTCGCTTTGCTCGCCGGGCGAGCAAAGCGGGAGGGGATCGTAGTGACCCCCACCCCAACCCTCCCCCTTTCAGGGGGAGGGAGAACAAAAGTTACGCCGCGGCGGGTTGCTTCTTCGGCGGGAAGCGGCCGTAGAAGGTTTCGCCCTTGGCGGCCATTTCTTCCAGAAGCTTCGGCGGGGTGAAGCGCGAACCGTATTTCGCCTCGAGCTTGTGGCAGAGTTCGACGAACTTCTTGGTGCCCATGAAATCGATATAGGACAGCGCCCCGCCGGTGAACGGCGCGAAGCCAAAGCCGAGGATCGAGCCGACATCGGCCTCGCGCGGATCGACGATGACGTGATCCTCCACGGTGCGGGCGGCTTCGACCGCCTGCACCACGAGAAAGCGTTGCTTCAACTCCTCGACATCGAGCGTATCGGGATCGAGGTGCTTGGGCTGCAAGCCGGCGAGAGACGGCCACAGGCTCTTCTGGCCCTTGCCCTTCTCCGGATAGTCGTAAAAGCCCTTGCCGTTCTTGCGGCCGAAGCGGCCTTGCTTCTCGACCAGTTCGACGAGGAGCTTCTTCTGCGCCTGATCGACCGCATTCGGACCGAGATCGGCTTCGGTGGCTTTCATGATCTTGAGCACGAGATCGAGCGCCACCTCATCGGACAACGACAACGGTCCGACCGGCATGCCCGCCATCTTCGCGGTGTTTTCGATCATCGCCGGCGGTACGCCTTCCATCAGCATTTCCAGCCCCTCGGCGGTGAAACGCAGCACGCAACGATTGGCGAAGAAGCCTCGGCTGTCATTGACCACGATCGGGGTCTTGCCGATCTGGCGCACATAATCGAGGGCGGTGGCGAGCGCGACATCGCCGGTGTTCTTGCCGAGGATGACCTCTACCAGCATCATCTTCTCGACCGGCGAGAAGAAGTGGATGCCGATGAACTTGCCCTGGTCCTTGAACTCCTCGGCCAGCGAATTGATCGGCAGCGTCGAGGTGTTGGAAGCAAAGATCGCGCCGTCCTTCAGAAGCGGCTGCGCCTTGGCATAGGTCTCGGCTTTCACCTTGCGATCCTCGAACACCGCCTCGATGACGAGATCGCAATCCTTCAGCACGTTGTAATCCGGCGTCGCCGTGATGCGCGACAGGATGGCATCGCGATCGCTGTCCTTGGCGCGGCCTTTCTTGATGAGATCGTCGATCACCGATTGCGCGTGGGCCTTGCCCTTGTCGGCGCTTTCCTGGTCGCGATCGATCAGAACCACATCGATGCCGGCGCGTGCCGAGACATAGCCGACGCTGGCGCCCATGAAGCCCGCGCCGATCACGGCGAGCTTCTTGACCTTGGTCGGCGGCACGTTTTGCGGACGCCGCGCGCCCTTGTTCAATTCCTGCATCGACATGAACAGCGAGCGGATCATCGCGGCGGCTTCTTTTGAGCGCAGGATCTGCGTGAAGTAGCGCGACTCCACCCGCAGCGCCGCGTCGATCGGCAACTGCAGGCCTTCGTAGACGCACTGCATGATGGCGCGCGCCGCCGGATAATTATCGAAGGTCTCGCGTCTGAAGATGGCGTTGCCGGCCGGGAACATCATCATGCCGGCCTTTGAATAGACCGGACCGCCCGGAAGCTTGAACGCCTTGTCGTCCCAGGGTGCCAGCGCTTTGCCGCCGCCCTTGATCCAGTCCTTGGCGGCCTTGATGAGGTCGGCCGCCGGCACGACCGCGTGGACCAGGTTGAGCTTCTTGGCCTTGTCGAGATTGATGGCCTCGCCTTTGAGCAGCAACTGCATCGCATCTTGCGGCGGCACGATGCGCGGCACGCGCTGGGTGCCACCGGCGCCCGGGAAAAGCCCGACCTTCACCTCGGGCAAACCGAGCCGCGTCTTCGGGTTGTCCGCCGCCACGCGATAGTGGCAGCACAGCGTGATCTCAAAACCGCCGCCGAGCGCCAGCCCATTGATCGCGGCGACCCACGGCTTGCCCGATGTCTCGATGGAGCGCAGCACCAGCGAGAAACGCCGGCTCTGGTCGAACAGCATCTGGTTCGCTGCCGTCTCGCCCTGCTCCTTGAGCGCCTTGGCATAAGCGTGATTCATGCCTTCGAGCATCGAAAGGTCTGCGCCCGCGCAGAACGCTTCCTTGCTGGAGGTGATGACGACGCCCTTCACGGCAACATCCGCCGTGGTCTGCTTGACAATTTCGTCAAGCTCGTCGGTCGAGATCTGATCCAGCACGTTCATCGAACGTCCCGGAATATCCCAGGTCACGAGCGCAATGCCGTCGGCGTCGGTCTCGACTTTGAAATTCTTGAAGGCCATTGGCTATTCCCCTTAGACGCGTTCGATGATCGTGGCGGTGCCCATGCCGCCGCCGATGCACAGCGTGACCAGCGCGGTCGACTTGTTGCTGCGTTCGAGCTCATCGAGCACGGTGCCGAGAATCATCGCACCTGTCGCCCCGAGCGGATGGCCAAGCGCGATCGCCCCACCATTGACGTTGATCTTGGCCTCGTCGATGTCGAAGGCCTGGATGTAGCGCAGCACCACGGAGGCGAACGCCTCGTTCAGTTCGAACAGGTCGATGTCGGATTTCTTCATGCCCGAACGTTCGAACAGCTTTTCGGTGACGTCGACCGGGCCGGTCAGCATCATCGCGGGCTCCGAGCCGATATTGGCGAAGGCGCGGATTTTGGCGCGCGGCTTCAGACCATGCTTGCTGCCGGCTTCCTTGCTGCCGAGCAGCACTGCGCCGGCGCCGTCCACGATCCCCGACGAATTGCCGGCATGATGCACGTAGTTGACGCGCTCGATCTCGGGATGCGACTGGATCGCCACTGCGTCGAAACCGCCCATCGCCGCCACGTCAGCGAATGACGGCTTGAGCTGGCCCAGCGACTGCATCGTCGTCGAAGGCCGCATATGTTCGTCCTTGGCGAGAATGGTGAGGCCGTTGACGTCTTTCACCGGCACGACCGATTTGTTGAAGCGGCCTTCGTCCCAGGCTTTCGCCGCACGCTGCTGGCTTTGCACCGCATAGGCATCGACATCGTCGCGCGAAAAACCGTACTTTGTAGCGATCAGATCGGCCGAGATGCCTTGGGGCATGAAGTAGGCCGGCACCGCGATCGAGGGATCCATCGGCCAAGCGCCACCGGAGGCGCCGATGCCGACCCGGCTCATGGACTCGGCGCCGCCGCCGATCGTCAGTTGATTCTGCCCGCTCATGATCTGGGCCGCGGCGAAATTCACCGCATCGAGGCCTGAGGCGCAGAAGCGGCTGATCTGAACGCCGGGAACGGATTCGCCCAGACCTGATTGCAGCGCCGCAAAGCGCGCGATGTCGGAGCCTGCCTCGCCGACCGGATCGACCACGCCGAGGATAACGTCATCGACGATGCCTTCGGCCAGATTGTTGCGTTCCTTGAGCGCCTTCAGCGGCACGGTGGCGAGCGCGAGTGCCGTCACTTCGTGCAATGCGCCGTCGGCCTTGCCGCGGCCGCGCGGCGTGCGAACGTGATCGTAGATATATGCCTCAGGCATGATGCCCTCCCGGTATGAGGATCATAGTTCAGTGATGATCTGGACAGGTGGACGCGGAGTCGAGCGGCCCCGCGAAACCTCCCCGATCAGAATGCTTCGGCCGCCAATTCCATGATGGTTGCGCTTCCGCTCTGGATGCGCGCCAGATGCACCGAGGTTTCCGGCAGCATCCGTTCCATGAAGAAGCGGCCCGTCACAAGCTTGGTCGTCAGATAAGGGCTCGCACCAACAGCTGCAATCTTGTCGTGGGTGACCTTGGCCATCTTCGCCCACATATAGCCGAGTGTGACCAGCCCGAACAAATGCATGTAGTCGGTGGCGGCCGCACCGGCATTGTCGGGCTTCATCATCGCGTTCTGCATCAGCCAGGTGGTGGCCTGCTGAAGATGGCCGAGCCCGGCCGATAACGGCGTGATGAAAGGTTTCATCGCCTCATTGGCCCCCTGCTCCTTGGCAAAGGAAGCGACTTCGCCGAAGAAGGCCATCACGGCGCGGCCGCCGTCGCGCGGCAATTTGCGCCCGACGAGATCAAGCGCCTGAATGCCGTTCGCGCCCTCATAGATCATGGCGATGCGCGCATCGCGCACGAACTGCTCCATGCCCTGCTCGGCGATATAGCCGTGGCCGCCATACATCTGCTGGGCCTGGACCGCATTGGCAAAGCCGATCTCGGTGAGAAAGCCTTTCAGCACCGGCGTCATCAGCCCCATATGGTCGTCCGCCTCCTGGCGATCCTTGGGATCGCTCGATCGATGCGCGACATCGCTCTTGAGCGCGGTCCAGATCACCATCGCCCGCGCCGCCTCGTTGAAGGCGCGAATGGTGAGCAGTGTACGCCGCACATCCGGATGCACGATGATCGGATCGGCCGGCTTGTCGGGTGCCTGCGCACCTGTCAATGCACGGCCCTGCAAGCGATCGCGGGCGTAGGCTGCCGCGTTCTGATAGGCGACCTCCGACTGCGCCAGGCCCTGCACGGCAACCCCAAGCCGAGCCTCGTTCATCATCACGAACATGCCCTGCATGCCCTTGTTTTCCTCGCCGATCAGCCAGCCGGTGGCGCCGTCGTAGTTCATCACGCAGGTCGAATTGCCGTGAATGCCCATCTTGTGCTCGATCGAGCCGCAGCTGACGCCGTTGCGCGCGCCGAGCGAGCCGTCGGCATTGACGAGGATCTTCGGCACCACGAACAGCGAGACGCCTTTGATGCCGGCCGGTGCGCCTTCGATGCGTGCCAGCACGAGATGGATGATGTTGTCGGTGAAATCATGCTCGCCGGCAGAAATGAAAATCTTGGTGCCGGTGATTTTATAGCTGCCGTCGCTTTGCTTGGCGGCTTTGGTGCGCAACAGGCCGAGATCGGTGCCGCATTGCGGCTCGGTGAGATTCATGGTGCCGGTCCATTCGCCCGCCACCATCTTCGGCACGAACATCGCTTTCTGCTCAGGCTTGCCGTGCACGATCAGCGCCGCGGTCGCGCCCATGGTGAGGCCGCCATACATCGAAAAAGCCATGTTCGCCGAACACTGGAATTCCGTGACGGCTTGGCTCAACGTCACCGGCAGGCCCTGGCCGCCAAATTCGGTCGGCGCCGAAAGACCAAGCCAGCCGCCTTCGGTAACCTGCTTGAACGCCGCCTTGAATCCCTTCGGCGTCGTCACGCTGCCGTCATCATGGCGCGTGCAGCCCTCGAGATCGCCGGTGCGGTTGAGCGGCTGCAAGACTTCTTCGCTGAGCTTTGCGGCTTCGCCCAAGACCGCCTCGCGCACATCGGCCGACGCATCGCTGAATCCAGGCAGATTGTCGTAACGGTCGATCTGAAACACGTCATTGAGCAGGAAATTGACGTCTTCAAGAGGCGCTTTGTAGATCGGCATGAAATTCTCCCGGCGAGATCCTGGGTAGTGTAGCTGGCAATATCTGAAGCGACCTTAACCGCTTCCCTGAGTCGGGGGCAGCCCTATCGCAATCGCGCGATAGTCTTGCGACACGTCATCTAAGGCTTCGGCTGGTGTGGCGGATTTGACATTCGATTCAGTATCACCGCGAGTCCTCCAAGCGAATGTCAAATCCAAAACCACACCAGAATCCAATATTTGCTAGTGGTCCTATGATTCTAACATTCGCAAAGGTGCCCGCCCCAAAGGGGGCGAATGTTAGAATCGGACCACTAGTTGCTCCCCCATCAAGCGATGCAGCAGATTGATGGCTTTCAGCGGGCGGACCATCACCTTGAAACGCGTGATGCGATCTTCCGCGTCGAAAGTAATGATGTCGACGCCGTTGATCGTGATGCCTTCGATTTCGCTGGTGAATTCCAGCACGGCGCCGGACTCACCGGTCCATTCGCCGACATAGGTGAAGGTCGGGCCGCCCAACACCTTGGTCGCGCTGGTCAGATATTTGAAAGTGGTGTCGCGGCCACGCTGCGGCGTGTGCACCACCGGGCTTTCGAACACGACATCGGGATGGAGCAGATCCCAAAGTTCGGCGCGGTCCTGGGACTTGATGAAGCCGTGCCATCTTTGAAGGCCGATCATTGTCAAAGGATGCCTCCCGCGGACCCATCACCGGATCGACCGGTTCGCTCGCTTATATGCATATTGACGCATATGCATCAATGCGCATAAAGTCAAGCACGTGTTAATTGCAGATCAATCCCACCCAACAGGGATCCGGCCCTTGGCCCTCGCCGACGCTATCCTCGCCTGCCTGACGGAACGGCCGATGACGGGCTATGAGCTCGCCAAGACATTCGATTCCTCGATCGGCTTTTTCTGGAAGGCCGACCATCAGCAGATCTACCGCGAGCTTTCCAAGCTGCGCGAGCGCGGCCACATCCAGGGCCGCGAGGTGGTCCAATCCGGCAAGCCCAACAAGCTCGTTTATACGCTGACGGCCGAAGGCAAAGCCGCCTTCCGGCATTGGGCGGCCCGGCCCTCGACGCCTGCGTCGATCAAGGACGATCTTCTGGTCCGGATTTACGCGCTCGATGCCGTCGACATCGAGCCCCTGCGCGCCGATCTCATGGCGCGGCAGGAACATCACCGCGACCGTTATGAGCGCTACGAGCGCATCCTGAAGAAGCGTTTCCTGGAACGAACCGCTTCGCCTGCCGACATGGGCAAGCTGCTTGGGCTTCGCATTGGCCTGCAACACGAACGGATGGTCGCCGACTGGTGCGAGGAAGCGATCGCGGCACTTTCGGCGATTTCGGGCACGGCGAATCTCGTTGAGCTTGACGCGGGAATCCGGCAGCCCACCGGCTCCGGCGACTGAAGCCGCGCGGGAAAATCGCAAGCTGGCCGCAAACTTTACGGCGGCCCGGCGCCGTTCCTTAACCGGTTATTTACCGTAACGCGAAAAAGTCGATCTGTAGAGGCAGACGACCCGCGCCGAATTCGATTGTCTCTTCTTCGGGACGCGCGGGGAGGCTGAAGGCGCCAGGTGGGGCGCCGCAGCGGAACCGGACGAAAGCATGAATTCGCGCGTATCGTGGAGTACTGAAGGCATCGATCCTGCCGTCCGGGAGCGCGCCGAGGCCGCTGCGCGACGGGCCGGCGTGTCGTTGAGCGACTGGCTCAATCTCAATTCAGCCGACACGGCTCCTCCGAACTTCCGCAGCCCTTCCGATCAGCGACCGGCCATGCCCGCCCAGGAAAGCCGGGACGTCGCCGACATCCACCAGCGGCTGGACGCCATCACCCGTCAGATTGAACAGATTTCGCAAGGCAAGTCGCGCGGCGAGACGGCGCACAACGACGCCCCGCGCGGCGAGCCAGCCGTCGCGCAGCAATTGAACGAAGCGATCGCGCGGCTCGATGCGCGGCTCTCGCAGATTTCCAATCCTGCGCCGGTGCGCCAGCGCCAGACGCAGGAAAAGCAGCGCCAGGCCGAGATGGTCGAGCGCGCGGCCGCACAGGTCTATCGTCCCTCGCCGCCGCTCAATCCGGGCTCGTTCGATTCGGCGATCGCGGAAATTTCAGCGCGCCAGAACGAACTCGACAATTTCGCAGCGCCGCCAATGCTGCGCAGCGCTCCACCGGTCGCGCCGCCTGCTGCCGCCTACGTTGCGTCGCCTCCGGCGGCGAGCCCCGATTTTTCGTCGCTCGAGCGGCATCTCGTCAAAATCACGAGCCAGATCGAAACTCTGCGGCGGCCCGATCACATCGATCAGTCGATTTCAGCCTTCCGCACCGAACTCTCCGAAATTCGCCATGCCATCACCGAGGCCATGCCGCGCCGGGCGATCGAATTGATCGAAAACGAAGTCCGTTCGCTGGCCCGCCGCATCGACGATAACCGCCAGAACGGCAGCGACAACCAGGCGCTTGCCGGTGTCGAACGCGCGCTCGACGAAATCCGCGAAGTATTGCGCTCACTCACGCCGGCCGAGCAGCTTGCCGGCTACGACCAGGCCATCCGCAACCTGACCGCCAAGCTCGATCAGATCCTGCGAGCCAACGACGATCCGTCCACGATCCACCAGCTCGAAGGCGCGATCGCAGCACTCCGCGCCATCGTCTCCAATGTCGCCTCCAACGACGCGCTGGCGCGGCTCAGCGACGACGTGCATGCTTTGTCGGCGAAGGTCGATCAGCTTACCCGCGCCGATGACCGGTCCGGCTCGCTCGCGATGCTGGAGCAGCGCATCTCGGCATTGACGTCTTCGCTCGAGAGCCGCGAACAGCGGCCACCGGCCGGCGAGAATTCCGAACAGATCGAGCGCGCCTTACTGGCGCTGTCCGATCGTCTCGACCGGATGCCGGTCGGCAATGACAGCGCCTCTGCATTGGCCCATCTCGAGCAGCGCGTATCCTATTTGCTCGAAAGGCTGGAAGCTTCCAGCGATCACAGGTCCGGCAATCTCGGACGGGTCGAGGAAGGCTTGCAGGATGTTCTGCATCAGCTCGAACGACAGCAAACCAGCATTGCCAGCTTCATCACCAATAGCCGGAGCGAGCCGGTCGTTCAGGACACCGGCCTTGCCGATCTCGTCAAGCGCGAATTGTCGGATATCCGTTTCAGCCAGGTGGAAACCGATCGTCACACGCAGGATTCGCTCGATGCCGTCCACAGCACGCTGGGGCATGTGGTCGATCGTCTCTCCACGATCGAGGGCGATTTGCGGACCGTGCGCGCGCAACCTGCCGCACCATCGGCCGTAGCCGCTGCGACACCAAGCTTTACTGCCCCCGCCCTCTCCGATCCCGAGCCCTCATACTCTGCATACTCTGCGCCGGAAGAAGCCGCCGCTGAGCCGGCTTATGCGGAACCGGAGGCCACGAGCCCTGAGCAAGTAGCTCCTGCACCGCAATTCGAGCCCGAATTGCCGAATTCTGTCGTAGCGCCAGAGCATTTCGCGGCCGCCCCGCGGGATTTCCATTCCGCCGCGCCGGCACAGCCGCCCGTCGTTCCGCCCCGCACCATCAGCGAAATTCTGGAGCCGCATACAGCGCCGTCGCGCGTTGCGATTGCCCCGGAGTTGCCGCCCGATCACCCGCTTGAACCGGGTACGCGGCCGTCCGCGCGCGTCGCTTCGCCGTCGGAGCGCATCGCGGCCTCTGAAAACGCCATCAGCAATATTCCTGCCGCCGCTCCGAAGGAGCCCGTCAGCACATCGAGCTTCATCGCCGCCGCGCGCCGTGCCGCGCAGGCCGCCGCCGCCGCGCCGCCGCCCGACAAGGCCGGCAAGCAGCCGAAAGCCGTATTGGCTGGTGGCCAGGCCAAGACAGCATCGACCATTACCTCGAAGATCCGTTCCCTGCTCGTTGGCGCGAGCGTCGTCGTGATCGTGCTCGGCACGTTCAAGATGGCCATGACGCTGCTCGACACCGGCGCGCCGCCGGCCATGCCTGCGGTGGAAAACTCCAGCGTTGCACCGTCAGCCGCTTCTCCTGGCGGCATTGGCGCAAGCCCGGCGATGCCGGCGCAGACACTGCCCTCGATGACGTCGCCAACGCCGATCGGACGGCAGTCGTTCAACAACGTCACATCAGGCAGCAGCGACGGAATGGCTTCACTAGCCATTCCGCAGAACAGCGTTTCGTCTTCGGCCTCTGCGGCCAACGATGTGACCGGAACGATCCCGCTTTCGTCGAGCACGGACAAGCTGGCGATCATCCAGGTCCCGCCGACCGAAAGGCTGCCCGACGCCATTGGCGGTCCCGTCCTGCGCGCCGCGGTGCTCAAGGGCGATCCGGCGGCGGCCTTTGAGGTCGGCGTGCGCTTCGCCGAAGGCAAAGGCGTCGCGCCGAATTATGACGAAGCGGCCAAATGGCTCGACCGCGCGGCGCAGGCCGGCGTGGTGCCGGCGATCTTCCGGCTCGGCACCTTCTACGAGAAGGGCCTGAGCGTGAAGAAGGATGTCGATATCGCCCGCCACTACTACATGCAGGCCGCCGAACGCGGTAACGCCAAGGCGATGCACAATCTCGCAGTGCTGGACGCAGACGGCGGCGGCAAGGGCGCCGACTACAAGAGCGCGGCGCAATGGTTCCGCAAGGCCGCCGATCGCGGCATCGCCGACAGCCAGTACAATCTCGGCATTCTTTACGCCCGCGGCATCGGCGTCGACCAGAACCTCGCCGAATCCTTCAAATGGTTCAGCCTGGCTGCGGCCCAGGGTGACAGCGATGCCGGTCGCAAGCGCGATGACATCGCCAAGCGGCTTGACCCGCAATCGCTCGCTGCCGCCAAGCTTGCGATCCAGACCTTCACGCCCGAACCCCAGCCCAACGACGCCGTCAATGTGGCAAGCCCCGCGGGCGGCTGGGACTCTGCACCGGCGCAGGCAGGAAACACCAGGCCCGCCGTCAAGCCGGTCGCGAGCAAGCGCACGGCAGCGGCGCACTGAGATTATCGGCGGCTAGAGCTCCGATTCCGAAGTTCGCATGATATCGCGGCAATCTCTGACGCGAACTTCGGAATCAAAGGAGCTCCAGCAACTTATTGTTTCTAGGGTGAAGTTCCTGGAGCGAACTCACCGCAACACTGATAGGAACTTCAAATTCGCCGCACTAGTGTGGCGCCGCCGACCTATCCGCCACCGACAAACCCGATTAAACAGCACAGCAATCCTTGGCGGCCGTTGGCGCCGGTCCAGAATGCTTGGGAGTTTGTGTTGCTGGACGATCGCGAGGGCCGCCCAGGTCCATTCCAGAACAAGCCGACCGGTCCCTGGAGCGCGCCGCCGCGCGCTCCCACCGCTCATCCGTCTCCGGCACCGCAACGCGTAGCCGGGAGCAGGACGCGGCGGCCGATCTGGTCGGCGATATTTTTTGCTCTTCTGGTCCTCGGCGTCGGCATCCGCGCCTATCGGGACCTCTCGCGGCCGGAGGCATGGGACTATTGGAGGGAATCCTATCTCTCACCAAGCATAACGTCTTCCTTGATCGCAAAGCTCGATCTTGATGGCGCTAATCGTGGGCGACCCGCATTGGCAATTAGCGGAAAGATCGGCGCAGCCAGCGCAAGCTGGTTGCGTGAGCGGCTCGACGAAGCTCATCTCTCAGCGGGCGATGTCTTGTTGCTGTCCTCGCCTGGCGGAGATCTCGATCAGGCGCTCATCATGGGAGAGATTATCCGTTCGCGCGGGCTCGCGACAGCGGTCGGAACCGCGGACGCTTCGGGCCGGTTGACGCGATCCTACTGCGCCAGCGCTTGCGTTCTCCTCTATGCCGGCGGCACGCCGCGTTACGGCGTCGAGGGCTCGGCGCTCGGCGTCCACCGGTTTACGGCGACCTTGCCCAGCCACGACCCCGTTGCCGACGCGCAGCGCACCACTGGGATGGTCTTGAGCTACATGACCAAAATGGGAGTCTCCTCCGCCGTTGTAGAGGCGATGTCCGCAACCCGCGACGTCCGCTGGCTAAGCCCAACCGAAGCCTTGACGATGAACCTCACGACCGGGCCGATTGGAAAGGCGGAGGTGCCTCGCCGTTAATCCTTATTTTTCACTACATCGGAAGTTACCGGACGAAATGCGGCAAAAAAACTGCCCCGCGCGCATTCTTTAATCCCTTCGGCTGCCGAATTCGGCTATGCAGAGACGCGGCTTTACACCCGCACTCCCAGGAAACCATGCCATAGGCGGTTTCGGCCAGCCTCACGGCTTATCCGGAAGCGACGCGCGTGCAGCTTTATCTCCCGATCGCCGACATTCCGGTCAATATTTTTCTCATTCTTGCGATGGGCGCGGCGGTTGGCTTCGTCTCGGGCATGTTCGGCATCGGCGGCGGCTTCCTGATGACGCCGTTGCTGATCTTCATCGGCATTGCGCCTGCGGTTGCCGTCGCCTCCGTCGCCAGCCACATCGCCGCCTCATCCTTTTCCGGCGCCATTTCCTACTGGCGGCGTCGCGCCATCGATCCGGCACTGGCGCTCGTGCTGTTAAGCGGCGGCGTGATCGGCACAGCGCTTGGCGTGTGGACCTTCACACAATTGCGGGCGCTCGGCCAGCTCGACCTGATGATCGCGCTCTCCTATGTCGTGCTGCTCACCACGGTGGGCGGGCTGATGTTCTGGGAAGGCCTGCGTTCGATGCTTCGCGTCCGGCGCGGCATCGCGGTGTCGCTGCGCCGGTCCGGCAGCCATGGCTGGGTCCACGGCCTGCCGTTCAAGATGCGCTTCAAGCGCTCCAAGATTTACCTGTCCGTCATTCCCGTGATTGGCGTCGGCGCGATCATCGGCTTCATCGGCGCCATCATGGGCATCGGCGGCGGCTTCATCCTGGTTCCGATCATGATCTATTTCCTGCGGGTGCCGACCTCGACCGTGATCGGAACCTCCATGGTGCTGACGCTCGTCACCATGACGTTCGCCACCCTGTTGCACGCCGCCACCAACCATCTGGTCGATGCCGTGCTGGCGTTGATCCTGATGATCGGTGGCGTGACCGGCGCCCAGTTTGGCGCGCGTGCGGGGCAGAAGATTCGCGGCGAACACCTGCGGCTATTGCTCGGGCTTCTGATTCTCGCGGTCGGCATTCGCTTTGCCGTCGAATTGGTCATTCGCCCCGACGATCTCTTCACCATCCGCGAAGCCGGAGGCGCCGCATGAGCGGACGTTTCGTCGGCGTAGTGATCGGGACGATGTTCGCGCTCGGCGCGGCCGGCGTCTTCGCCGGCGCAAGCGGAACGGCTGATCGTCTCGGTCTCCAACCATCGCGTAACCGTGACGCCGAACTATTCAGGCGAGGAACTGGTGCTGTTCGGCTCGGTCGAAAAGGACTCTTCGACGCCCGCCACCCGCAACAACTACGACCTCGTCGTCACCGTCATGGGCCCGCGCGCCGACATGGTGACACGCCGGAAGGAACGCAAGTTCGGCATCTGGATCAACACCGATTACCGCCAATTTCTTCAGGTGCCGACTTATCTCGCGCTGTTTTCCAACCGCCCGTTCGATGCGATCGCCTCGACGGACGTGGAACGGCGACAGCAGCTCGGTCTCAACAACGTGCTGCTCACCCAGCGCGTTGGAACGGATTACGCCGACGTCGTACCCAACGACGCGTTCCGCAGCGCTTTTGTGCGGCTGCGCACCGAGCATGGCCTCTACCGCGAAGAAACCTCGGCGGTGACCTTCCTGACGCCGACGCTGTTTCGCACCGGCATTCCACTGCCGGCCGAAGTGCCGATCGGCACCTACACGGTCGAGATCAAGCTTTTCTCCGACGGCGCATTGGTCACGCGCACCGAAACCGCCTTCGACATCGTCAAGGTCGGCTTCGAGCAGTTCGTCGCGACGAGCGCCCGTCAGGACGGGCTGTTATATGGCGCGTTCACCGCTTTCATGGCGCTGATGACCGGCTGGATGGCGTCGATCGTTTTCCGCAAGGATTAACACTGGCAAAAGCCGCGTTTTTCGCCTTTCCCGCATTGGCTACAGTCAATGCTGGCTACCGGATTGCCGGGCAACCCCGGGCGCTTTTTAAGCAAACATTATCGAAGGTAGCGTAGGGAGCGAGAGCACCGCAGATTGGTCGTGACTTCATCGAGGACACTATCTTGCCGGCATCTCCCCGAATTCCTGGCCGCTGTTATTTCGCAATTTTCATATTAGCCACCGCGACCCTGTCCTACCAGATCCTGATCACGCGTTTCTTCAGCGTGATGCTGTATTACCATTTCGCGTTTGCTGCCATTTCTCTCGCCATGCTCGGCCTCACGCGCGGAGCGATGGAGGTTTACAACAAGCCGGCCCGCTACGCCCCCGAGCGGGTAGGCGTGGAATTCGCCAGCCACGCCGCGTGGTTTGCGATGACCGGCGCTGGCGCCATGATTGCGTTTCTGTGCGTGCCGCTCGTCGTTCCCGCAGACTACGTGATGGTCGCCCTCGGGATCGCGACGGTCGCGTTCGTGAGGCCGTTTACCGAAAGCGGCGTCTGCATCACGCTTCTGCTGACACGCCTGCCCTATAGCGGCGGCTGGCTCTATGCGGCCGACCTTGCTGGCGCAGCGTTCGGATGCATCGGGGTTATAGTCCTGTTGCTCGTCGTCGATCCCGTGAGTGCAACATTGGGGATCGGGGCTTTCGCCGCCGGCGCCGGCTGGATCATGGTACGGGGTAGCGGGGACTTCCGCAGCCTTCGCCTGAGCGGCGCCGTCGCGCTGACGCTCGCTGCCGGAGCCGCCTTGCACACCGGGCTCGCTGTTTCCGGCAACAGCCATCTCGGCGTGTTCTGGGCCAAGGGCACGCCGCAGATGGGAACACTGTTCGAGCGCTGGAACACCTACTCCCGCATCAGAGTGATAGGGCTCGGCAAGTCCGAGCCATTCGGCTGGGGCTTTGCCCATACGCCGGCGACGAAGATAGACCAGCACATTCTCGATATCGATGCCGGAGCGAATACCGTCATCACGCGCAACGATGGCGACCTCAGCAAGCTCGCTTACCTGAAGGACGACGTCATCAACGCCGCCTATCAGGTGCAGCCGATGGCCGACGTCGCAGTTGTCGGCGTGGGCGGCGGCCGCGACATTCTTTCCGGGCTGCTTTTCGGCGCCAAGCGCATCCGCGCGATCGAGATCAACCCCGCGATCTTCGAAGTCCTGACCGACAAGTTCGCCGACTTCTCCGGCCATCTCGATCGTCAGCCCGGCGTGTCCCTGGTCAATGCCGAGGCTCGCAGCTACATCAATCATTCATCCGAGCGATACGACCTCGTGCAGATCTCGCTGATCGATACCTGGGCGGCAACGGCGGCCGGCGGATTGACGCTCACCGAAAACCGCCTTTACACGACAGACGCTTGGGACGACTTTTACCATGCGTTGAAGCCGGGCGGGATGCTGTCGGTATCGCGCTGGTTCGACCCGAAAACTCATCGCGTCGAGCTCTATCGCCTGGTCTCGATCGCAGCGAGCGCGCTCGAGCGCCAAGGCGTGCCGGCGACTGAACTGTCCGATCATGTCATCGCGGTGAACGTCGACAACATCGTCACCGTGATTACCCGTCCGGACGCCTTTACGAAAAACCAGTGGCGCGCGGCGCGCACGAGACTTGAAGCCCAGGGCTTCAAGATATTCCTGGGACCGGACGTCAGTTACGACAGCATCACCTCGACGCTGATGTCCGGCAAGGCAGACAAGGCGTTCTTTGCCTCGCTGGCTGAAAATATCACTCCATCGACGGACGATAATCCGTTCTTCTTCTTTACCGAACGCTTCACGAATCTTCTCACCAAGCCCGCGGCCACGCTTTCCAACAACAACGCAGCGATCAGCATGACGCTGCTTCTGCTCGTGATGGGATTTTTGGCCTGCATCTACTACATCGTCACGCCGTTCATCCGTCTCGCGAAGCGGGTGCCGCTGGCGGTGCTGACGCCGCCAGTCTTGTATTTCTGCGCGATCGGCATGGGCTTCATGCTGGTCGAGATATCGCAGATGCAGCGGCTGATGGTCTTCCTCGGACATCCCGTCTACGGACTTGCGGTCGTGCTTTTCACGATTCTTCTTTTCAGCGGCATCGGCAGCACCACGGTCGGCTCGGATGAGCCTCGACCGGGTGCGGTCGTCGCGAGGGTTATTGCGCTCCTGACAACGCTCGCGGTCGCAGGACTTTTGACTCCCTCGTTGACTGCCTCGGCCCGCTCGGCGGCCACCGACATGCGCATTCTGCTGTCCGTGCTGTTGCTGGCGCCGCCGGCATTCTGCATGGGGATGATGTTTCCGATGGGACTGAGCGTCTGGCGGCGCCATTCGGAGTTGCTTCCGTTCTTCTGGAGCGCCAACGGCATCACGTCGATGTTTGCCTCGGTGCTCGGCATGGCCTTGTCCATCGCATTCGGCATTGCCAACACCTTCTCGATCGGCGTGGCCTTCTATGCCGTCTGTGCGGCCACGATCGTCGTCAGTCGCGGACGCGTTCGCGTGAGCGAGGATGAAATCACCTCCGCCGCGATGGTTGTCGCTCCGTCGATCCAGCCAACGCTTACCGATGCGGCCGCCAGTATCCCGGCCGGCAAACAACTTAAATCAACCGCGCCCGTGGACTAGTGCCCACTTTCCGAAGTTCGTATTACACCTCAGGACTAGCGCGGCAGTTCAATAACAGTCTTCACGCCGCTTACCACCGGCGAAACAACGCCGCTCCATCCGGCGCGCGGGGCGCTTATTTTTTCTCGCCCATCGTGACATAGGCCCACAATGCCTCGATGTCGTCGCCCTTGAGCAGGTCGCCCCACGGCGGCATCTGGTTCTTGCCGTTGGTCACCGAACGCACGAAGCGGTCGTGCTCGCCGGGCGGAAACTTCCGCAGGTCGAACGCACTTTCCGGATCCTGCATCCGCGGCCCATGACACGGCGAACAGTTGCGGGCGAAGATTTCGGCGCCGGTTGCGATCTGCTGTGGCGGAAAATTTTGGCCTTGGTCCTTTTCTTGGGCGTCGGCCGTCGCGCACCACAGCGCAACGATCGCCGCGAGACTTATGCCTGTCGTCAGTCCTGTCATCCCTGAAACCTTACGCGTCTTCAATCCGGCATCAGGGCGAAGGTCCACACCGATCCACCGGGCGGCACGCTCTTGAGCGCCTCGCGCGCCTGGTTCGCGTACACGCCGCCGAGTCCCGACAACACGGTGACGTATTGCCTACCCTTGTAGGTGTAGGTGATCGGCTGCGCGTTGATGCCGGAGCCGGTCTGGAACTGCCAGAGCGTCTTGCCGTCCGCCGCATCGATGGCGACGAACTCACCGGTTTCCTTGCCCGTGAACAGCAATCCACCGCCGGTCGCTACGATCGCCGACCATTGCGGATGGTCCCATAGCGGCGCGCGCCACACTTGTTTGGCGGTCAGCGGCTCGATCGCGTCGACATGGCCTATCGGCTCGCCCTCGGGCTGCTTGGCCGGCAGATTTTCCACGAACTGGTAACGCTGTCCCGGCACGTAAGGTCCGGTCGGCAATGCCTTGAACAACCGCGCCGAATGCATGGTGTTCGCATAGAGCAGACCGGTCTCGGGGTTGAACGCGGCATGCGGCCAGTTCTTGGCGCCGCGCTGCGTCGGCCAGATCTCGACCTGCTCTCCAGCGCGCAGTTTCTTGGCAATGTCGGTCTCGATCGGGCGGCCGGATTCCGGATCGACGCCGCTCGCCCAGTTCACCCGCTCGAACGGCTTGGCGGAAATCAGTTTGCCGCTGGCCCGGTCGATCACATAAAGGAAGCCGTTGCGGTTGAGCTGCATCAGCACCTTGCGCTTGGCGCCGTCGACGTTGAGCTCGCCGAGGATCATTTCCCAGTTGCCGTCGTAATCGTACTGGTCGTTGGGCGTGAACTGGTAGTGCCAGACGATCTCGCCGGTCTTCGGCCGCATCGCCAGCACCGAGGCGGTGAAAAGGTTGTCGCCGGGCCGCGATTGCGACGCCCAAGGTGCCGGATTGCCGGTGCCCCAATAGGTCAGGTCAAGGTCGGGATCGTAGGAGCCGGTAATCCAGCTCGAGCCGCCGCCGGTCTTCCAGGCGTCGGTGTCCTGCGGCCAGGTTTCGTTGCCGGGTTCACCGCGCGCCGGAATCGTGTAGCGACGCCACAAATGTTTGCCGGTTTCCGGGTCCCAGCCGTCGATGAAACCGCGAATGCCGAACTCCGCGCCAGAGATGCCGGTGATCAGCACGTTGTCGGCGATCAGCGGCGCGACCGTCATGGAATAACCTTCCTTCCACTCGGCCGCCTTCTGGTTCCAGATCTCCTTGCCGGTCTTCATGTCGAGCGCGACGACATGCGCGTCGAGCGTGGTGCGGTAGAGCTTGCCGTTGAGAATCGCGGCGCCCTTGTTGGAAACACCGCAACACACGACGCGCGGCGTCTCCGGCACCCAGTCGACCGGCGTTTTCCAGATCTGCTTGCCGGTGCCGACGTCGATCGCCACCGTCGCCTTGGCGTTGGTGACATACATCACCCCGTCGAGCACCAGCGGCTGCGCCTGCTCGCCCCATGGATTGTCGAGGCCGAGGTTCCAGATCGGCACCAGGCGTTTGACCGTCGTCTTGTCGATCTGTTTGAGCGGGCTATAGCGGTTAAGGCTATAGCCCATGCCATAGGTCAGCACGTTGTCGGGGTTCTTGCCGTCGTTCTTGAGATCGTCGAGCGTCTGCGCCGATGCCGCGCCCGCGAACATAACCACCACGACCGCAGCCGTTATCGCCTTCATGACAATCCCCCCGTGATGACGGGTCGCGCGGCCTTTGGCCGCCGCCACGTCTTTGTGCCGGAGGTTAGCGCATCGCCAACGCCTGTCGAGCCCGATGTCCGCCTGGATTTTTCGTATCGCCATGCGCCGGACGCAGAGTGCGGCCGGTCATCCTTGATGGGCTCTCGATGCCGGAAGAAATTTCCTGCCCGCGCGGGAGAGGTGAAAGAAAGATCAATAACAGCGCGACGCGGCGATGGTGTACAGTCTGACATCGCCAAGCACATGCGCCATGAAAGCGGCTGAGCGAAAAACTTTCGCAAACGCGTCGTCGCGAATGCTCAGGCCGCCGGTATAGGCGCCGAAGGCCGGCATCACGACGCGCTCGCCATCGCTGGCAAAACAACGCCGCTCCATCCAGCGCGCGCGCGTGGCGACCCGCGCCTTGGGATGAAGGTGTCCGGCAATTTCGCCAACTGCTCCCGTCGGCTCGTGCCGGAACACGATCGGTCCGATCGCCACTTCGCTCGCGACAATGCCGCCGAGATCGGACGGCAACGCCGGATCGTGATTGCCGGAAATCCAGATCCAGTCGCGCCGCGCCTGCAACGCCGCGATCGCCTCACGGTCTCGGGCCGACAAGCGCTCATGAGCCGTGCGGTCGTGAAAACTGTCGCCGAGCGCGATCACGGTTTTCGGATCGTGGCGCGCCATGACCGAAGCGAGCCGGCTCAGCGTCGCGACCGTATCGTAAGGCGGCAG
This sequence comes from uncultured Alphaproteobacteria bacterium, assembly GCA_963775545.1. Lineage (GTDB taxonomy): Bacteria > Pseudomonadota > Alphaproteobacteria > Rhizobiales > Xanthobacteraceae > Bradyrhizobium. Next base: position 224,737 of record CAVZJE010000010.1, on the reverse strand, counting down.
CAGCACGCCACGGGCGGCAAAGCTCGATCCCTTTTCGAGGTGAAGATCGGAAACGACGAGCAGGCTTTGCTCTTCCCAGAACAACGCGCCGGAGAGGTCGGCCCGCATATCGACGCCAGCGATGGTGAACTCCCCTCCCCCTTGCGGGGAGGGGTTGGGGGTGGGGGTAAAATTGAAAGAGATCGTCAGCGCCGTTGCTCCTAACACCTGCCCCCTCCCCGACCCTCCCCCGCAAGGGGGGAGGGAGTGGAGAGAGCGCCGTGCGACGCTACCCCGTCGCCTCTTTCACCAGTTCCTCGGCAGCTTCAGCCAGCAGTTCATCGGACGCCTCGCCATAGACGGCTTCACGGCCGATTTCCAGCATCACCGGCACCGCCAGCGGCGAAACGCGGTCGAGTTCCCGGTGGATGATTCGGCCCTTGATTCGCATCAGCATATCACTCAATCGGCGCAGATCGAGCAAGCCGGTCGCAGCATCGGCCCGGGCCGCGCGCAGAAGCACATGATCGGGCTGATGCTTGTGCAAGACGTCATAGATCAGGTCGGTCGAGAACAGTACCTGACGACGGGTCTTCTCTTCATCGGTAAAGCGCCGCGCGATCAGGCCCGAGATCAGCGCGCAAGTGCGGAAGGTACGTTTCATCAGCGCGGATTCGGCGAGCCACGCTTCGAGATCGTCGCCCAGCATGTCTGGATCGAACAGCGCGTTCAGATCGAGCCGGCCTTGCCTGATCATGAACGACATGTCGCCGAGCCCCCAGACGGCAAGTGCATATTCATTGGCGACAAAGCCGAGCGGCCGCGCGCGGGCGCGCTCCAATCGCCGCGTCAGCAGCATGCCGAGCGTCTGGTGCGCCAGCCGGCCTTCGAACGGGTAGCAGACGAGATAATGCTTGTTGCCGCGCGGGAATGTTTCCACCACCAGTTCGCGCGCGCCGGGCACCCGTGACAGATGCGCCTGCAGCGAGAGCCAGTCGCGCACCTGATCCGGCAGTCCGTTCCATGCCCGCTTGTCGGCGAGCAGATTACGCACGCGTTCGGCGAGATAGGTCGAGAGCGGAAACTTGCCGCCCATATAGGACGGCACTTTCGGATCGGAATCGTTGGCGCGCGAGACGTAGACCTGATCTTCCGACATCTGCTCGTAGCGCACGACTTCGCCTGCGAATACGAAGGTATCGCCGACCGAAAGCCCCTCGATGAAATATTCCTCGATCTCGCCGAGCATGCGGCCGCCGCGCGCAATCGCGCCGGTCGAGCCGGAGCCACGGCTGCGCGAACGCACCAGCCGCACTTTCAGCATCGGCTCCTCGACGATGGTGCCGACATTGAGGCGGTAGCTCTGCCGCACCTTCGGATTGGTGACGCGCCAGCGGCCGTCCTTCGCCTGCTTGATGCGGGCAAAGCGCTCATAGGTCTTGAGCGCGTAGCCGCCGGTCGCGACGAAATCGACCACGTCGTCGAAATCCGTGCGGCTCAAGTCGGTATAGGGCGCGGCGGTACGAACCTCTTCGTAAAGTTGATCGGACAGGAACGGCTCCCCGCAGGCGCAGCCCAACACATGCTGCGCCAGTACATCCAGCGCGCCGGTCCGCAGCGGCGGCGTGTCCTGTGCGTTCTCCGCAACAGCATCAATTGCAACTCGGCATTCCAGAACTTCGAATCGATTCGCCGGCACCAGCACCGCGCGGGAAGCCTCATCAAGGCGGTGGTTGGCGCGGCCGATCCGCTGCATCAGCCTCGAGGCGCCCTTGGGCGCGCCGACATTGATGACGAGATCGACATCGCCCCAGTCGATGCCGAGATCGAGCGAGGAAGTGCAGACCACACCGCGCAGCCTGCCCCTGGTCATGGCGTCTTCGACCTTGCGGCGCTGCGCCACGTCGAGCGAACCATGATGCAGCGCGATCGCCAGCCCGTCATCGTTCATCCGCCACAGATCCTGAAACAGCATCTCGGCCTGGCTGCGGGCGTTGACGAACACGAGCGTGGTCTTGTTGTGCTTGATGAGATCGTAGATTTCGCCCAGGGCGTGGCGCGCACTATGCCCGGCCCAGGGCAGGCGTTCGCGCGTATCTAGCATTTCGACGATGGGCGCGGCCGCCCCGCCCGCGATCACGACATCGGCCGATTGGCGCTCGCCGTTTTGCTGCGGCACCAGAAATCGCGACAGTTGCTCCGGCTCCGCGACGGTCGCCGACAATCCGATCGCGCGAATCTGCGGCGCAAGCCGCCACAAGCGCGCCAGCCCAAGCGACAGCAGATCGCCACGCTTGGAGGTCACCAGTGCATGCAACTCGTCGAGCACGATGCGTTTCAACGACGAGAACAAAAACGGCGCATCGTCTGACGACAGCAACAGCGCCAGCTGCTCAGGCGTGGTGAGCAGAATATCCGGCGGATAGCGCCGCTGCCGCTGACGCCGCGATACCGGCGTGTCGCCGGTGCGGGTTTCGACCTTGATCGGCGACCCCATTTCGGCGATCGGCGTTTCCAGGTTGCGCGCGATATCAACCGCGAGCGCCTTGAGTGGCGAGATGTAGAGCGTGTGCAGGCCGCGGCTGCGCGTCACGCCGCGTCCGGTGGAGGTGAGAGTGCTGCGCTGGCCAAGCTCCCTCCCTCTGGAAGGGGGAGGGTTGGGGTGGGGGTCATCGGTTTCGATCTCTTCGGACCCCCTCCCGGCACGCTCCGCGTACCGACCTCCGCCTTTCAGGGGGAGGTTAGTCTCCTCACTTAACTCCACCAACGTCGGCAAAAATCCCGCCAGCGTCTTGCCGGCGCCGGTCGGCGCGATCAGCAATGCAGAACGGTCTTCGCGCGCCTTTTCCAGCAAAGCCAGTTGATGCTCCCGCGGCGACCAGCCGCGCGAAGCGAACCAACGCAAGAAGACTTCGGGCAACGGCGCATGGGCAAAGAGATCTGGTTGAGCTGATGTCACGACTTTGCCGCAACCACCACGAGACCCGGCACGGGCATGTTATTCTCGTTGCGGAAAGACTGCTCCTCGATCTGCGACAGCGTCAGCCGCGCTGCCATCAGCGAATTGCGGACATAATGGGCGCTGTGGGCGTAACGCAGGCCCTCGCCGAGGATGACGCCATCACCCGGATGCCGTTCGAGCGTGAACGCCACGAGCCCGCCCGCCGCGAGGACGCGGCGGATCTCCGTCAGCACGGGAACGAGATCGGGAACGTAAACCATAGCATCGGCGGCGAGAACGAGATCGGCGCTGGATTCAGGCCTCATCCGCAAGCCCTCCAGCATGTCGTTGACCTCAAGCTCGGCATAAAGCCCGGTGGTCTTTGCCTTCTCGATCATGCCGGGCGAGAGATCGATGCCGGTGAAATGATCGACCCCCTTGGCAAAGGCCATCGCCGCGAGGCCCGTGCCGCAGCCAAGATCAATCGCCCGCTTGAAGAAGGACGGCTTCTTCGCTACATGGCGCGCCGACAGCACCGCCTTGAACAACAGCGAAGGCCCGCGGTAGCCGAGATCGTCGATCAATGCACGGTCGAATCGCGGCGCATATTGATCGAACAGCGTGCGCACATAGGCCGGCGGCATCGCCGACAATTGTTCCGCGCCCAACCGCATCAGCTTCAGGCTGGCACCATGCGGATCGCTGCCATCGGCCTCGCAAGCCTTCCTGAACGCTGCAATCGCCGCGTCATGCTCGCCGAGCTGCTGGCGAATTTCGCCGAGCGTAAACCACGCCGACACAAAAGCGGGGGCGAGCTCGATCGCCTGCTCCAGCAAATCGGCGGCGGCCACGAGGTCGCCCTTGAGCTGAAGGTCGCGCGCAAATTCATAGCGGCGGTCGGCAATCAGATCGCCGGAGGACAGGAATAGGCGCGCGGGCATTTCAGGGCCGATAGTGGTTGCGAGGATAAAAGCGGGACTCGAATGAACTGTTCGTCAGCCTATATAAACAACATGCGCCCGCAAGACATCCTGACGCCCCAGCCGGCCGGCCTGTGCTGCAAGCCGGGCGGCTTCCATATCGATCCGGTGCGGCCGGTCGAGCGCGCGTTGATTACCCACGGCCATTCCGACCATGCCCGGGCCGGCCACGGCGCGGTGCTGGCCACCCGGGAGACGCTCGACATGATGCGGCTGCGCTATGGCGAGAACTTCGCCCGCAGCACGCAGGCAATTGCTTACGGCGAGGAATTGCGGCTCGGCGACGTCACGGTCAAGTTCCATCCGGCTGGGCATGTGCTGGGTTCGGCGCAGATCGCCGTCAGCAGCAGTGGTACGCGCGTGGTCGCCTCCGGCGATTACAAGGATGCGCCCGATCCAACCTGTGTGCCATTCGAGGTCGTGCGCTGCGATGTCTTCATTACGGAAGCGACATTTGGTCTACCGGTATTCCGCCACGGCGACGCGGCGGATCAGGTGAAGAAACTTCTTGCTTCGGTGGCGCTGTTTCCGGAGCGGGCGCATCTGGTCGGGGCCTATTCGCTCGGCAAGGCCCAGCGGGTGATCGCGCTGTTGCGCGCCGCCGGCTACGACGCGCCGATTTATCTGCACGGCGCCATGGAGAAGATCACGCACTATTACCAGAGCCGCGGCATCGACCTCGGCGAGTTGCGTCCCGTCAAGGGCATGAAGAAGGCCGATCTCGCCGGCACGATCACGCTCGCGCCGCCGTCGGCCACTTCCGACGTCTGGACACGGCGATTTCCCGATCCCGTCACCGCCTTTGCTTCGGGGTGGATGCGGGTGCGGGCGCGGGCTCGGCAGGGCGGTATCGAACTGCCGTTGGTGATTTCCGACCACGCCGACTGGGACGGCTTGACCAGAACCATCCAGGCGACCGGCGCCGGCGAAATCTGGGTCACCCACGGCCAGGAGGATGCGCTGGTGCATTGGTGCAAGACCCAAGGACTTGCAGCGCGCCCGCTCGATCTCGTCGGCTACGGCGACGAGGATAGCGGTGAAGACGAGACGGCTACCACGGGCGAAGGCGACGGCGCATGAATCGCTTTGCCGAACTGCTCGATCGTCTCGCCTATGAGCCCGGCCGCAACAACAAGCTGCGCCTGATCACGAACTATTTTCGCACTGTGGAGGATCCCGACCGCGGCTACGCGCTCGCTGCACTCACCGGCGCACTCTCGTTCAAACATGCCAAGCCCGGTCTCATTCGCGACCTGATCGCCGAGCGCACCGATCCGACCTTGTTTGGGCTGTCCTATGACTATGTCGGCGACCTCTCGGAGACGGTGGCGTTGATGTGGCCGAAAGCGTCGACCGATCGCCTCCACAACAATCCGCCGCCGCCAACCCTGACCGAAGTGGTGACCACGCTGCGCACGCTTGGCAAGACCGAAATACCGAAGCAGCTTGCGCGCTGGCTCGATGACCTCGATGAAACCGGCCGCTGGGCGCTGTTGAAGCTCGTGACCGGCGCGATGCGGATCGGCATTTCCGCGCGGCTCGCGAAAACTGCGGCGGCGGCGCTCGACGGCAAGGACGCCCACGAGGTCGAACTGATCTGGCCGGGAATTTCTCCGCCCTATCTCGATCTGTTCGCATGGCTGGAAGGGCGCGGCGAGAAGCCCGTCAACCTCGATCCGGCGCCGTTCCGGCCGGTGATGCTGGCACATGCGATTGAAGAGACGGATTTTGCCAATCTGAACGCTGCCGACTTCATCGCCGAATGGAAGTGGGACGGCATTCGCGTGCAGGCCTCAAGCGGCCGCGACGTGAACGGCCACATCGTATCCCGGCTGTATTCTCGCGGCGGCGAAGACATCTCCAAAAGCTTTCCCGATTTGTTGCCTTCGCTGCATCTGGCGGGCGCGATCGACGGCGAACTGTTGGTGGTACGCGACGGCCGCGTGCAGAGTTTCAATGTGCTGCAACAGCGTCTCAACCGCAAAGTCGTCTCGCCAAAGCTGATCAAGGAATATCGTGTTCACCTGCGGGCCTACGATCTGCTCGCCGACGATGAGACCGACCTGCGCGATCTCACCTTTGCCGAACGCCGCGCGCGGCTGGAAGCTTTCGTCGCGAGACTTGGCGATCCCAGGGTCGACCTCTCCCCCACGATCGCCTTCGACACTTGGGATGCCTTGGCCGCAGCACGGCGCGACCCCGCAAGCGCCGGCGCCGGCGAAGACGCTGAAGCCGTGGAAGGGGTAATGCTCAAGCGCCGCGACGCGCCGTATTTGCCGGGACGTCCGAAGGGCCAATGGTGGAAATGGAAGCGCGACCCGCACATCATCGATGCCGTGCTGATGTATGCGCAGCGCGGCCACGGCAAACGTTCGTCCTACTACTCCGATTATACCTTCGGGGTCTGGACCGGCGCCGAAGGGGACGCGGAGCTCGTGCCGGTCGGCAAGGCTTATTTCGGCTTCACCGACGAAGAGCTGTTGCAAATCGATCGCTTCGTTCGCCGCAACACCACGGAGAAATTCGGGCCTGTGCGGCACGTGGTGCATGAACCCGATCAAGGGCTGGTGCTGGAAGTCGCGTTCGAAGGCCTGCAACGTTCGACCCGGCATAAATCCGGCGTCGCGATGCGATTTCCACGCATCAACCGGCTGCGCTGGGACAAGCCGCCGCGCGAAGCCGACCGGCTCGAGACCCTGGAACGGCTATTGAAAAGCCCAGCGCTATCAGTGCCCGCGGAATCCGGCTCGGATTAACAAGCCGCAATCGAAAACGCCGGAAAACAGGTTCCCACCTTGGCCAATCATGCTCTAAAATACGCACCCGACCTGCGGAGACGAAAGATGCCGATGCCACATAACGAGACGGGACAAATTCCGGCGGCCAATACCGACACCCTGCACCGCTTTCTCGGCGGCTCGCCTCTGGCCGTGGCGTTCCGGCTGATCCTGCTCTCGATCCTGGTAGGCGTCGTCCTGGCGGCGATCGGCTTCGATCCCTGGAACATCCTGCGCAGCATTGAGCTTCTGTTTCACCGGATCTGGAATCTCGGCTTTGATGCGGTCAACTGGCTGTGGCGTTATTTCCTGCTCGGCGCGGTGATCGTCATTCCGATCTGGCTCTTGATGCGGATGTTCGGCGCGCCGCGCGGGCGATAATCAATAGGCCATTCTCTCTTGAATTCCCAGGTTACGAGCGCGCGGGTTTTTGCCATCGCGGGTCCCGCGATGGTCGCAAACCTCACGACGCCGCTGATCGGCGTGGTCTCGACCATCGCAATCGGACGGCTCGGCGATCCGACGCTGCTCGGGGGCGTCGCCATCGCTTCGGTGGTTTTCGACTGTCTGTTCTGGCTGTTCTCCTTTTTGCGCACCAGCACGGTCGCCTTCACCGCGCAAGCACTCGGTGCGGGAGAGACGCAGGAAGTCCGCGCGCTGCTGGTGCGCGGGCTCGCCATAGCAGCGCTGGTCGGGTTCGCCTTGATTATTCTTCAGATACCGCTTGGCATCGCCCTGCTCGACGCCATGGGCGGCAGCGAAGGCGTTACCCGCGCCGCAAGGGCCTACTTCGCAATTCGAATCTGGTCGGCGCCGATTGTGCTGGCGAATTTCGTCGTGCTCGGCTGGCTGATCGGCCAGGCGCGCGCCGGGCTTGCGCTCGCGATCCAGATCGTCATCAACGTCATCAACATGGCTGCGACCGTTGCACTCGTGACCGGCATGAAGGCGGGGATCGAAGGCGCTGCAATTGCGGCCGTGATGGCGGAAACAGTTGGGCTGGTGCTGGGAGTTGTCGTCGCACGCTCCATCACCCACCAGCCGCTCAATGTGCCGCGCGCAACGCTACTCGATCGCGCCAAGCTGTGGCGCATGCTGTCGGTCAACCGTGACATCATGATCCGCACCGCGGCGCTGATTGCCGCGTTCCTGTTTTTTACCGCGCAGGGTGCGCGCTCCGGTGACGTGATCCTCGCCGCCAACGCCGTGTTGAACAATTTCCTTTTGATCAGCGCGTTCTTCCTTGATGGGCTTGCTAACGCCGCCCAGCAATTGTGCGGGCAGGCTTGTGGGGCCCGCGACCGGAGCGCCTTCTCCGATGCGGTTCGTCTGGTGCTCTCGTGGGGATTCGGCTTTGCAATCGTGGTCGCGCTGGTGTTTGCGCTGTTCGGTCCGTGGCTGATCCACACCATGACCGCGAGCGATAACGTGCAGCAGACCGCGCAGGACTATCTCTGGTTTGTGGTGGCCTCGCCGCTGCTGGCGGTATTCGCCTTCGGTTATGACGGCGTCTTCATCGGTGCGACCTGGGCGCGCGAGATGCGCAACCTGATGATTCTCTCCCTGCTGGCTTTCCTTGCCACATGGTTCGTGCTGCGCGGACTGGGCAACACGGGTCTCTGGATTGCCTTTCTCGTGCATTATGCGGCGCGCGGCGGATTGCAGGCGCTGCGCTATCCGGTCAATCTGCGCGCATCGTTCGCCCAGATTGCGGCCGCGGGCGCCGGCTGAAGGAGCAACCGATGCAATTGCGTTTTGTTGGCTGCGGCGACGCATTCGGTTCCGGCGGCAGGAACAACACCTGTTTTCACGTCTCGGGCGAGCGCATCAATTTTCTGATCGATTGCGGCGCATCGTCCCTGCCGGCGCTGAAGCGCCAGAACGTTGCCAGAGACGAGGTCAAACTCATCCTGATCACGCATTTCCACGGCGATCATTTTGGCGGCCTGCCGTTTCTGCTGCTGGACGCGCAATTCACCCGCCGCGCCCGGCCGCTTGTGATCGCAGGGCCGGAAGGAATTGAGACGCGCCTCAAACAGGCGATGGAGGTGATGTTCGAGAACTCGTCGAAGACCAAACAGCGTTTCGATCTCAACATCATCACGCTGGCGCCGGGAACAACGATCCAGTTCGGCGCGGTCAGCGTCACGCCGTTTCCGGTGGTGCATGGCGAATCCGGCGGTCCGTTTCTCGGCTACCGGATCGAAACCGAAGGACGGGTCATCGCCTATACCGCCGACACCGAATGGACCGAGGCGCTGGTCCCGCTAGGCCGTGATGCCGATCTGTTCATTGCGGAAGCCTACACCTACGACCGGTCGGTCAAAAATCACCTCAGCCTGAAAGCGCTGGAGGCACGGCTTGCCGACATCAAGCCGAAGCGGCTGATCCTGACCCATATGAGCGATGACATGCTCGAACGGCTTGATGGTCTCCCCTACGAGGCCGCAAGCGATGGCCTCGTGGTCGATATCTAACTGATCGGCCAATCCTCGGCTGTGATCGTGGCCGCATCCGCGCCGACGATTTCGGAAAGAGAATCACGCCCGGTGCGCAACAGCGTCGAGGCAAGGTCGCGCTTGATGTCCTCGACAAGGCCCAGTCCCTTGTACACCAGCGCCGAATAAAGCTGGATCAGGCTGGCACCGGCGCGGATCTTGGTCAGCGCACCGCCGCCGGAATCGATGCCGCCGACGCCTACAAGCGGAAATGCGCCCTCCGCGCGCACATAGGTCTCCGCCACCATCCGCGTCGACAGCCGATACAGCGGACGGCCGGAGAGTCCTCCCGATTCCTTGGCGCGATTTGTTTCGCGCAAGGTCGAGGGCCGCCCCAATGTGGTGTTGGTCACGATCATGCCGTCGGCGCGGCGCGAGCGCGCGATGTGAACGACGTCGTCGAGCTCGGCGAGGCTGAGATCCGGCGCGACCTTCAACAGGATCGGTGAATCGCCGGCGTTCTTTCGCACCCGCTCCCGCGCATCGATCACCCGCGCCAGGAGATCATCGAGCGCGTCCGCCTGCTGCAGGCTGCGCAGGCCCGGCGTGTTGGGCGAGGACACGTTCACGGTGAAATAGCTCGCCACCGGCGCAAAGGTCTCGATCAGCTTGACATAGTCGGCGTGGCGATCGGGAGAGTCCTTGTTGGCGCCGATATTGACACCGACAATGCCGCCGTGATGGGCGCGCGCTGCGAGCCGCCGCAGCACAACTTCCGCGCCGTCACCGTTGAACCCGAGCCGATTGATGATGCCTTCATCGCGCTCGAGCCGGAAGATTCGCGGCCGCGGATTGCCGCCTTGCGGCTTCAGCGTCACCGTTCCGATCTCGATAAACCCGAAGCCGAGCCGCAGCACCGCATCCGCTACCTCGCCGTTCTTGTCGAAGCCAGCCGCCATGCCGATCGGGTTGGGGAAATTCAAGCCAAAGGCCCGTACCGCGAGCTTGGGATCGTCGGCCCGCGGCCGCGCCGGCGGCAGCATTTTCAACCCGTGCACGGCCAACCGGTGAGCGTCCTCTGGATCGAGCCACCGCAACAGCGGCAGCGACAGGGCGTCAAAGGCGCGGATCACGGCTCAAGCTCCGGGATGTCGTGAAAGCCGTCGGAGCGTGCGCGCATGGAATGGATGTCCGCAACGGCTCCGAGATCGAGTTCGCCGTAGAGGTGCGGAAACAGCTCGTCGTTGCGCGAATGTTCCCAGCGCAAGGCATCGCCGAGCGCGTCGGCATCGATCGCGATCAGGAACAGGCCAGTCTGGCCGGAAAAATGTTTTCGGGCGGTCTCCTCGACCTGCGAAGCGGTCGAGAAATGAATGAAGCCGTCGCGGAGATCGACGGGGCTGCCCCGGAACACACCCTGCCGCTCCGCTTCGCGCCAGGCCGAAGCCGGGCAGATCTTGTAGATCTTACGCACGAAGCTCCAATCCCCCTGGCTCACCGCGTTCAGCCGCAATGCCCTGATTTCGCAGGGACGGCGTCAAATGGCAAGCCGGTCCTGCACAGGCTCAGGTCTTCCACTAGTGCCCACTTTCCGAAGTTCGTGCTACGCCTCAGCACGCACCTTCCACGAACTTCGGAAAGCTATGGGCACTAGCAATCCTATGATTCTAGTGATGCTTTCCATTTGAAGTTCCTGAACGGGATTTGCCGCTTGCGGTGCAGGAACTTCAAATGGGCGGCACTAGCCTCAGGTCGCGTAGTCCGGCTCGTTGCGGTCGAGGATGCGCTTGAGCGCCGCAAAATGCCGTTGCGCCGGGGACAGGCTGGCATAGAAGCGCGTTCCGCTGATATCCCGTTTGGTCTTCTCGACCACCGGTTCCGGCAGCTTCTTCAAGGGCTGGCCGGTCCACATCGCATAGATTTGCACCTGGGCGGCGCGCTCGATGTAATAGAGCCGGTCATAGGCCTCGGCGACGGTCTGGCCGACCGTAGAGATGCCGTGATTGGCCATGAACAGGATGGTCTTGTCGCCAATGACTTTCGCGAGCCGCGCGCCTTCGGCCGGATCGAGCGCAGGCCCGGTATATTCGTCGTCATAGGCGATCTTGCCGGACATGCCCACTTCGGTTTGTCCGATTTCCTTGATGCGGGGGTCTTCCAGCCGCGTCAGCGCGCTCGCAAACGGCATGTGGGTGTGAAACACCGCCTTGGCCTGCGGCAGCGCCTTGTGGATCGGTGCATGGATGCAAAAGCAGGAGCGCTCGACATCGCCTTCGCCGCGCTTGACCTCGCCATCGTCGATGCCGACTTCCATGAAGCAGGAGGCCGTGACCTCCGACCAGTGCGTGCCGAACGGGATCTGGTAGTAGCGGTCGCTTTGCCCGGGAACCACGTAGGTCAGGTGATTGAAAATACCTTCGTTGAAGCCGTGCATGTAGGCGAGACGGTGCGCAGCCGCGAGATCAACCCGCGCCTGCCATTGCTCGGCGCTGCTATCCGAAACCGTCTCCGGCGAAACCCTGTACTGCATGAGCATCCTCCGCTTGAATGGTTCTGTATCTTCTGGTCCATATCGCTCGGACCGATCGGGCCTGATATTCCGCCCCATCATAATCCAGTTCGGCGGCGACATCCGTTGAAATTGCCGCAGACCGGCCATTCCGCTTTGCAGTTTCGAATCCAGCGAGGCTCCACATGCCGCCAACAACCGCCAATTCCGAACGCCAACGCATTGCCGTCATTGGGCTCGGCAGCATCGGCGGCGTGGTCGCCGGGTTGCTGGCTGCGGCCGGGCGGCATGACATCGTCGCGTGCGTCAGGCGCCCCATCGAGCAAATGACCGTCGAACTGACCGAGGGCATCGTCGAATCTCCGATTTCCGCACTGACCGATCCGTCCCGGGCGCAACCGCTGGATTGGGTCCTCCTCTGCACCAAGGTCCAGGACACGGCATCGAGCGGGCCGTGGCTGCAACGGATGTGCGGCCCTGCGACGCGAGTTGCAGCACTGCAAAATGGCATCGGGCACGCCGAAGGCCTTGCGCCATTCGTCGGCGACGCGACCGTGATCCCGACCATCGTCTACTACAACGGCGAGCGGCTGGCGCCCGATCGGGTTCGCTACCGCCGTGGTGGCGAACACGACTTCGCCGTTGCCGATGGCGCCGATGGACAGGCATTCGCGGCGTTGTTCGAAGGCACGCCGTTACGGACCCTCTTGAGTGGCGACTTCAAAACGCTCTCGTGGCGAAAGCTGCTGATCAACGCGGTGGGCAATCCCGTCTCCGCGCTCACGCTGCAGCGGAACGCGGTGTTTCTGCGCGACGATGTTGCAGCACTTTGCCTGGCGCTGCTGGAAGAGGCCGCCACGGTCGGACGCGCCGATGGCGCGCGGCTTGCGGCCGACGAGGCCGCACAGACGATGGCGAGGCTCACAGCCATCCCGCCCGATGCCGGTTCCTCGATGTATTTCGATCGCGTTGCGGGCCGCCCGCTCGAGATCGATGCGCTGACGGGCGCCGTGGTGGAAGCCGCCGAACGCCATCGCGTGCCGACACCGCTTTTGCGCATGCTGCTGACGCTCGCGCGCGCGGCAAGCGCTTCGCCTGCGCCAAAAGGCAGTTAGGCTGCCGATCTTGCCAGCGCGCCGTCGATCATCGCGACCGCATTGGAGAGGCCATAGACCGCGACGAACGAGCCAAAGCGCGGGCCTTTTTCCTGACCGAGCAGCACCTGATAGAGCATGTTGAACCAGTCGAGCGAGACGCCGGGCCGGCCGTCCTTGCCCTTCTTGATCGCGTCGAGGAACGGTTCGCGCCGGCCGATCTCGTAGACGACGTTCTGGATGTCTTCCGCGCTCGAGCCGTCGGGCATGTTCGCGAGCGCGTCGCGCAAATCCTGCAACGCCGCGCGTTCACCTTCCGTCGGTTCGCGGAATTGTTTCGTCGGCGCCACGAAGTCGCGATAGTAGTTGATGGCGTAGCCGACCATCGCATCGAGCTTGGGATGGGTCGCAGGCGTCACACCGGGCCGGTAACGCCCGATGAACCCCCACAGCGTCGAGGCATTCTCGGCGTTCGACGACGACACCAGCGTCAGCAGCAACTGGAACGTGACGGGCATATCGGCCTTGGGCGGATGCCCGGCATGAATATGCCAGACCGGATTGCCGAGCTGCTGCCTTGAATCCTGGCGCGGAAATCCGTCGAGGAACTGCTGATAGTCGTCGACGTTGCGCGGGATCACGTCGAAGTACAGCCGCTTGGCCGCCTTCGGCTCGCGATACATGAACAGCGACACGGATTCCGGCGAGGCATAGCGCAGCCATTCGTCGATGGTGAGGCCGTTGCCCTTCGACTTCGAAATCTTCTGGCCCTTCTCGTCCAGGAAAAGCTCGTAGTTGAAACCTTCGGGCGGCGTGCCGTCGAGCGCCGCGCAGATTTTCCCCGAGAGCTTGACCGAATCGATCAGGTCCTTGCCGGCCATTTCATAATCGACGCCGAGCGCAATCCAGCGCATCGCCCAGTCTGGCTTCCATTGCAGCTTGCAATGGCCGCCAGTCACGGGAAGCGTGACGCGCTCCGTCGTCTCCGGATCGTCATAGGAGATCGTACCGGCTTTGACGTCATGAGCTACGATCGGTACCTGCAGCACCACACCAGTGCGCGGACAGATCGGCAAAAACGGCGAATAGCTTGCCGCGCGCTCTTCGCGCAGCGACGGCAGCATGATCGCCATCACCTTCTCGATTCGCTCCAGCATCTTCAGAAGCGTCGCGTCGAACTTTCCCGACGTGTAGTAGTCAGTCGAGCTTGCGAATTCGTAGTCGAAGCCGAAGGTATCGAGAAACGACCGCAGCCGCGCATTGTTATGGGCACCGAAGCTGGAATGCGTGCCAAAGGGATCCGGCACCTTGGTCAGCGGCTTGCCGAGATATTCCGACAGCATCTCCTTGTTAGGCACGTTGTCTGGCACCTTGCGCAGGCCATCCATGTCGTCGGAGAACGCCAGCAGGCGGGTCTTGATCTTGTCTTCCGTCAGCACGCGGAAGGCGTGACGCACCATGGTGGTGCGCGCGACCTCGCCGAAGGTACCGATATGCGGCAGGCCCGACGGACCATAACCGGTCTCGAACAGCACCTCGTCTTTCGGCTTCTTTTTCAGCCGCGCCACAATCGCCTTCGCCTGCTCGAACGGCCAGGCGTTGGATTGTTCGGCGAGCGCGCGCAGGTCGCTCGGGCTGGTGGTGAGGTCGATCGTAGACATCTAAAGGACTTTCTCCGGGTCGCGAAAGCTAAACGGGACCGCGTTCGAATGCAAAAGACCATCAAAACGGCGTCGTCCCGGCCAAGCAGAGCGCGAGCCGGGACCCATAACCACCGATGGCAAGAATAGGCAAGGCCGGGGCCGAGACCTGCCGTCCGCCGCAACACTTGTGGTTATGGGTCCCCGCTTTCGCGGGGACGACGCCGGGTTACGAATAACCCTAAAACGGGCTGACCGAGAAATAGCGCAGCCACAGATCGGTGTAGCGGCCTTTTTCCCAGAGCCGGAACAGCGCCCAATTCAGGGCCTGCCGCAACAGGTCGTTGCCCTTGCGCACGCCAATCCCGATGCCTTCACCGAAATAGCGGCTTTCGACAAAAGGCCCGCCCGAGAATGCGCAGCAGTCGCCTGAATCCGTGCCGTTGATCCAGTAGGCGAGCGCAATCGCATCGCCGAAAATGAAATCGACCTCGCCGCGCCTCAAGCCGGCCCGCAGCGCCTCGTCGTTCGGATAGGGGTGCAATTCCGCATCGGTGAACATGGCCTTCAGATAAGCCTCATGCGAAGTACCCGCGATGACGCCGACCTTCCGGCCCTCGAGAAATTCGGGTCGCACGTCACGCATCACCGAATCCCGCCGCGACACGAACCGCGCCGGTGCACGATAGTAGGGATCGCTGAAATCGAGACGCGCGCGCAATTGCGGCGTCACCGCGAGCGACGCAATGATAGCGTCACCCCGGTTGCTGGAAATCGCATCGAGCAAGGTCTCGAAGCGCCGCATCTGGACGGTGCAGGTGACCTTGATCTCGTCGCAGATCATCCGCGCCAGGTCGACATTGAAGCCCGCGGGATTGCCGTCGGGCCCGGTGAAATTGAACGGCGGATAATCGGTCTCGGTCAGAAACCGGATCACCGTGAGACGCGACAAATCCGGCCGGTCCGGCCGACGCCGCGGGTCCCAGAAGCCCGGTACAGCCTGGGGGGCGGCTCCGGCAACCGGCTTGGGGGCGGCTAGATTCGGCAGGGGCTGATCTGGTTGTGCGGTCTCGCTTGGCGCCGGCGCGCTCTGGGCGTGAGCGACGCCACCCGTCAGCGTCAGGGCGAACGCGACCGCCGAAAGAATCCGATATGGTTTCAGCACCGCCCGCAGCGAGCCGCGTGGCCTATGTCCGATAAAGCTGGTCAGGTTGGCCTGCATCGCTCGCCGATTTTTCAGGGAAATCGGGGCCTTATAGACCGATCTCGTGGTCCGATTCCAGCATTCGCTCGCGATTCACTCCAAAGGCCAATGGCGCCTGAGTGCGCCCCGTGGAACTGCCTGCCCTCAGAGATAACGCTTGAGGTCGGTTGCCGCTTCCTCAGGCTTCCGGTTGAGGTTGAATGGCGAGACGAATTTGCCGTCGCGATCCATCAGATAGATCAGCGCGGTGTGGTCCATGGTGTAGTCGCCGTCCTTCAACGGGACTTTCTTGGCATAGACGCGGTATTCGGAAAGCACCTTGGCAATCTCTTCGGTATTGCCGGTGAGACCTTTCAGGCGCGGATCGAAGCTCGACAAATATTCCTTCATCGCAGCCTGGGTGTCGCGCTCGGGGTCGACGGAAATGTAGTAGGCGTTGACGCGGTCGGCGTCCTTGCCCATGGCCTGCAGCACTTCTGACATCTCAAACAGCGTCGTCGGGCAGACGTCGGGACAGTGGGTGAAGCCGAAGAAGACCAGGGTGGGATGGCCCTCCATGGATTTTTCGGTCACGGTCTGGCCGGTCTGGTCGGTCAGCTGGAACGGGCCGCCGATCGCGGCCGGAGCCGTGACATGGCGCAGCCCGCCCATCGCCCACAGCATCAGGACTAGCCCGACGACAAGGCTCCCGGCAAACGCTCCAATAATGACCAGCGGGCGGGCGGTCCGGTCCATCATCCAAATCCCTGTTTTAGAAACACGCGGCGAAGCCGGAAGCGATCATCTCGAAGAAGACCGTGGTTCCGTAACGGACCCACAAGATCACTGCTGCGAGCAGAAGCATGGCGCCAAGCCCAACTCCGCCGAACACCACTCCACGCGCCAACCGATTCGCGGGCTCGGCCCGCGTTAACGACTGTGGCGTGGTAAGGGGGTGCGCCATCTATGACCGATCTACCGATCTTATCTGAGAGGTCTTGGAAGCCAGCCTGTGGCCGCGCCCCAAGGTTCTCATGGCTCAGATAAAGCCTGCCGAAGGCCCCGGCAAGCGCTGGGGCCACGGCCTCAATCACGTCATGCTGACTGGAAATGGCGCGATTAATGCGCCGATGAGGCCCGGGCGTCGAGGTAACAGGGGTGGTACATGCCCGTCAGCTCTTTGCCGCGCAGATAGATCATGTGCGAGGTCAGCCCGCCGCGCTGGTTGATCCACTTTTTCACCGGCGTGGGATACATCGAATAGAGCATGTGGGTGGCTTCGGGATTGGTGATGGCATGACCGTCGTCGTCCATGTCCCAGGCCGCGTGGAAGCCGAGAGCGGCGTGAGACGTCACGCATATCTTGTCGTGGGGAATGGCGCCGAGCACGATGGTGCAGGCCGAGGCGCAGAGGCCGTCAATGATCACCATCTCGCCGGAGGTGCGCACTTCCTGGTACTTGTCCACGTAGGTGCCGATCCGGCCGCCGCGGTCCTCGCCGATACGAACCACGGCATGGCTTGCCCCGATGCTCGCCAGCAAAACAACCGCAGCGAGCAGCCCCATCATGAATTTCATTATCCGGCCCCGGTTTGAACCTGCCGGACTTGAATCCGACGGCGTTGTGATGCGTCACAAGGGTGTTTCGAGTTCGCTATTTTGTCCAGATGCGCACGGTGTTTCAAATTAAATTCAAGTCGAGTGTTGCCGGCGCGCTGCACCCTGCCGCCACCTTGCCTTGCCCGATCCCAAACTGGAACAAAATCCTTTGGCAGCGGCAGCTCGGCGAGCGGCCCATTTTGACCATCCGGCTGGCTGTTGACCATCCGGGGAGTTGCGGGCTTCATTGATCCATAAGTAGGGGAAAGCGATGGCAGGCGAAGTTGACGTCATCGTGGTGGGCGCGGGGCTCGCCGGCCTTGTCGCCGCGACCGAGATCGCGGGGGCCGGCAAGCGCGTCATCGTCGTCGATCAGGAAGGCGAACAAAGCCTTGGCGGGCAAGCGTTCTGGTCATTTGGCGGGCTTTTTCTGGTCAATTCTCCCGAGCAGCGCCGGCTTGGCATCAAGGACAGTTTTGAGCTGGCGCACCAGGACTGGATGGGCACGGCGGGGTTCGACCGCGATGAGGACCTCTGGCCGCGGCGCTGGGCGGAGGCCTATCTCGCTTTCGCCGCCGGCGAGAAACGAAGCTGGTTGCGGGCAATGGGACACCGCATTTTTCCGGTGGTCGGCTGGGCGGAACGCGGCGGCTATGACGCCATGGGCCACGGCAATTCGGTGCCCCGGTTCCATGTGACCTGGGGCACCGGGCCCGGCATCGTCGAGCCGTTCGAGCACCGCGCCCGGGAGGCGGAAAAAGCGGGATTGCTGACATTCAAATTTCGTCACCGCGTCGATGCGTTGACTTTTCAAAACGGCAGCATCGACGGCATCCAGGGCGTAATCCTCGAGACAGACCCGGTCGAGCGGGGCCAAAGCAGCTCACGCAAGGTAACCGGCGACTTCACGCTGCGCGCGCAGGCCGTCATCGTCGCCTCCGGCGGCATCGGCGGCAACCACGAGTTGGTGCGGCAGAACTGGCCGGCGCGGCTGGGACCGGCGCCCGCCAACATGATCTCCGGCGTGCCCGAACATGTCGACGGCCGCATGATCGGGATTACGGAAGCCGCCGGCGCGCGGCTGATCAACCGCGACCGCATGTGGCATTATGTCGAGGGCATCCGGAACTGGTCGCCGATCTGGCCGCGCCACGGCATTCGCATCCTGCCGGGACCATCGTCGATGTGGTTCGACGCGATCAGGCAAACGGTTGCCGTCGCCGCTGTTTCCCGGCTCCGACACGCTCGGCCAGCTCGAATACATCGTCTCCACCGGCCACGACTATTCGTGGTTCGTCTTGACCCAGAGCATCATCAAGAAGGAATTTGCGCTGTCGGGCTCCGAGCAAAACCCCGATCTCACCGGCAAGAGCTGGCTGATGACCGCGCGTCGCGCCATCAACAAGGGCGCGCCCGCTCCTGTCGAAGCCTTCAAGAGCCATGGCGCCGACTTCATCGTGCGCGATAACATCGCCGATCTCGTCAGCGCCATGAATGCGCTCGTCGGCAACGATCTTCTGAAGTGTGAGGCCATCAAGGCCCAGATCGAGGCGCGCGACCGTGAAATCACCAACGCCTATGCCAAGGACACGCAGGTCATCAACATCCACAATGCGCGCCGCTATATCGGCGACCGCCTGATCCGCACCGCCGCGCCACACCGGATTCTCGATCCCGCGCACGGCCCGCTGATCGCGGTCAAGCTCAACATCCTGACCCGCAAGACGCTCGGCGGTTTTGAGACCGATCTTGATTGCCGCGTCTTCGGCCAGGACGGCAAGATCATGCCTGGACTTTATGCCGCGGGCGAAGCGGCCGGCTTCGGCGGCGGCGGCATGCACGGCTACCGCTCGCTCGAAGGCACTTTTCTCGGCGGCTGCCTGTTCTCGGGCCGCAATGCGGGCCGCGCCGCGGCCAAAGCTGTCGGGTAGCGTCCTCGCAGGCCTCCGCTGCAACAAGCCTGTAGCGGCGAACTCTCAAGCAGGCTAATGGCGACATCATCCTAGCGTCCAATTATATTTCATCCCGGTGAGGCAGGCGTTTTTGCAAATGTTAAAGGACCACTAGCAAATTTAGATTTCTAGTGGAGTTTTGGATTTGACATTCGCATCGCGAACGTGCGGTTACAGGTTAGCGAATGTCAAATCCACTCCACTGGGAGAACAAAAAAATGACCATTCAACGTTTCGAAGCCGGACCGCGCATGAGCCAGGTCGTCGTCCATGGCGACACCGTCTATCTCGCCGGCATCGTCGCCAATACGACTGCCGGAGAAAGCGTCACCAAGCAGACGCAGGAAATCCTCTCGATCATCGACGGCCATCTGGCGAAAGCCGGCACCAATAAATCGAAGCTTTTGACCACGACGATTTACATCACCGACATGAAGACGTTCCCCGAAATGAACGCGGCATGGGACGCCTGGGTCTCGCCGGGCAATACGCCGGCGCGCGCCACCGTCGAGGTCAAGCTTGCCAACCCGAAATACAATGTCGAGATCATGGTGACGGCGGCGAAGTAAACGCGCCCCTCACCCAAAAATGCGAGAGCGGCGGCAACCTGCCACGGTGCCGCCGCTCTTTTTCTTTCAGGGGCTTCGTTTGGCTCAGGCCGCGCGGGCGGCGTTCTTTTCAGCCTCGATTTTCCGCGCAAACAGCCAGCGGAAATAGGTCAGCGGCGCATCGGCCCCGATGGCGAGAAGCTGATAGTTCGGATCGGCGTCGAACACCTTCTGCTGCGCCTCGATGATGTCCTTGTCCTCGTTAAAACCTTCTTCGAGCGAGTGCCGCAGCGACAACGCAATGTTTGGATTGCCGATGTCGAAGTCATGCAGGTAATTCCAGAAGAAATGCGTCGAGCTGCGCGTTTCCGGCGTCATGAACTGGGCATTGCGGTATTGCCGCGTACCGGGAACGGCAACGCCCTTCTCGACGCCGCCGCCTGCCGGGGCAAACGTCGTGTCGAGCGTGAAGATGCCGGGAATGATCATGCGCCCGATATTGCGGCGATCGATCTTGTCGGTTTTGTTCGGGATGACCTTCTTGTGATAGGGCGGCGGCTCGGCACCCATGTGCCAGCGCTCGACCTTAAAACCGTCGTCCAGTTTCTCGATCGCAACCGGCTTGGTCTTGTAGGCATATTCCTCGGAGCCGCCGAGCGTATTGGTGTGCACGAAGGCGAGATGGGCGAAGTCGCTGAGGTTATCGACGATCAAAAGCCAGTTGGCCTTGTAGTGCATGTAGCCGGGCAGGCCGCGCCACTTGGGATCTTCAAGCGGCGGATAATCGAGGATCAGCTTCGGGTCGGCCTTCTCGGGATCGCCGGTCCAGATGAAAACCAGATTGTAGCGCTCGACCACCGGATAGCTGCGCACGCCGAGCTTCGCCGGGATGCTGTCTTGTCCCGGAATCTGGATGCACTTGCCGTCGGAGGCGAACTTCATGCCGTGATACATGCAGCGGATATCGTCGCCTTCGATGCGTCCCATCGATAGCGGCGCCGCGCGATGGCAGCAGCGGTCGTCTAGCGCAACGACTTTGCCGCTCGCACCGCGATAAAGCACGATCGGCCGTTCCAGAATGGTGCGCGCCAGCTTCTTGCCGTCGATCAGCTCGTGATTCCACGCCGCGACGTACCAGGAATTGTAGAGAAAGATTCCGTCGTCGTTCATGTCACCCTCCCGGTTAGACTTTTTCCAATTCTTAGGTCAACGGCCCCGACCGGAGAATGGGATTTGTCTGGACACACCGTCCAGCTGGATGGACAATCGGGAGCGGACGGGTTTCGCCCTCGCCTTTCGTCTAGCCCGAGTTCACGCATAATGGATTGGCGCGACTGGGAGCTGTTTTGTGAGGTGGTCGAGCATGGCGGCTTCAGCGCCGCCACCCGCGCGCTTGGTCATCCCAAATCCAGTCTGAGTGCCGCCGTGCAGCGGCTGGAAGGCCATCTCGGGTTACGGCTGATCGAGCGCACGACGCGGCATCTACGGCTGACAGATGAGGGCAACACGATCTATCGGCGGATCAAGCCGTTGTTCAGCGCATTGCACGATACTCAAAGCGAAGCGCTCGCGATGAGCGGCGCCGTTGTCGGTACGCTACGCATCAAATCGCCCTACGAATTCGGCGCCCACCACGCCGGACCCGTCGCTTGCGAATTGATGGAGCGCTATCCGGATCTCACGATCCGGATCGACGTCGAGCACGAGATCATCAACCCGATCGCCGAGAACTACGATATCGTCTTCGCGATGCTGGAAGCCCCGCTGCCCTCCACGGACATCGTTATCCGCAGGGTGTTCACGCTCGAGCGCGGCCTGTTCGCCGCACCCTCGCTGTTGGAACGCCTTGGGAAACCACAGACGCTGGAGGATCTCGGCCAACTGCCGTTACTCGCCGGCCCCGGCGATAAAGCCTGGGCGATCACGACGCCGGGCGGCAAGACCGAACACCTCGGCGTGGAGAGAGCGAAACTGGTGAGTTCGAACGCCCATATCAGGCTTCAGGCGGCGCTGGCCGGTCTCGGCGTCGTGCGGGTGACGTCGAGTTTCACCCGCGCCGCTGTCGAAGCCGGCTCGCTCACGCCCCTGCTGCCTGACCACGTCTGCGAACCCCTTAGCGTGCATGCCCTGCTGCCCACGCGCCAATTCGTTCCGGCCAAGGTCCGCTGCTTCCTCGACGCCCTGGAAACGCATGCCCATGGCGGCGCTGCGATGGTGGCCGAACCCCTGCCCGGTTAACCAATTTGGCTTACGATTCTTGGGAACCTTTGCGCCCTTGCGGCATCCAATGCTTCGTATCTGCTAAATTTAAGGGTGAGACCGTCATGCACGAGGCCACCGCACCGAAAACCGCGCCAGTTGGCGACACCGAACTCGTGGCTCGCGCGCTGGCGCGCGACGAGACGGCCGTTCGCGCGATCATCAAGGACAACAACCGCAGGCTATACCGGCTCGCCCGCGGCATCCTGCGCAACGACAGCGAGGCTGAAGACGTGGTCCAGGAGACCTACGTCCGCGCTTTCACGCATCTCGACAGTTTTCGCGGCGACTCAAGCCTTGCCACCTGGCTGGCGCGGATCGCCATGAATGAGGCCTTGGGCCGGCTGCGCGCCCGGCGGCCCGGTGTCGAATGGACATCGCTTCCTCCGGGAACGCTCGAGGCCCAGATCATCCAGTTTCCGCACTCCGCACCAACTGATCCGGAAAAGACCATGGCTCAGCGCGAAATCCAGCACGTCGTCGAGCACGCGATCGATGATCTTCCCGAAGCCTTTCGGCTCGTCTTCATAACTCGTGTCGTCGAGGGAATGAATGTCGAGGAAACCGCCGAAATTCTCGGGCTGAAGCCGGAGACCGTGAAGACCAGGCTGCATCGCGCCCGCACCATGCTGCGCGAGAACGTCGAGAAGAAAATCGGCCCCGTCGTCATGGAAGCGTTTCCGTTCGCCGGCAAGCGGTGCGATCGCTTGACGGACGCGGTATTGAAGCGGCTCGGCTTCGAGTAAAAATTCCGGGAACCTCCAGCGCCTTTCTCCATCCAACTCCTGTGCAAGCAAAGTGCGCCATCGGCGCCACAGGAGGGTTAAACATGTTCGTTCGATTAGGTGCGGCGCTCGCCGCCGTTACGCTTTTAGGCAGCCCGGTACTGGCGCAAGGCGCCAAGCCAACCGATCCGCAGATCGCCCATATCGCCTATACCGCCGGCGTGATCGACATCGCAGCCGCCAAACAGGCCTCGGCAAAACCAGCAACAAGGACGTCAAGGCCTTTGCGGAAGACATGGTGCGCGACCATGAAGCCGTGAACAAGCAGGCGCTCGACCTCGTCAAGAAACTCAAGGTCACGCCGGAAGACAACGACACCAGCAAGACCCTGTGAAGAATGCCGCCGCCAAGCTTGACGAACTCAGCAAGCTCAACGGCGCCGCTTTCGACAAGGCCTATGTCGCCAACGAAGTCGCCTATCACAAGGCGGTCGACAGTGCGCTGGAGACCACGCTCATTCCGGATGCGAGCAACGCCGAACTGAAGAGCCTGTTGCAGACCGGCCTGAAGATTTTCCAGGGCCATGAGCAGCACGCCGAACACGTCGCTTCGATGCTGAAGTAGGAGGCAAGCGCCATGAGGCCGAGGTGGATCATTCTTGCCGTCGCCGCAGGACTTGTGTCGGGTGCATCCATCTCGGCGCTGGCAGCAACCGTCCAGATTACGATGGACAAGCTCGAAATATCGCCGGCCGAGGTTTCGGCCAAGGTCGGCGATACCGTCGAATGGGTCAACAATGACGCGTTTGCCCACACCGCGACCGCGCGTAACGGCGACTGGGACGTGATGTTGCCGCCGAAGAAAAGCGGCACCCTGGTTCTGAAGAAAGCAGGCACGTTCGAATATTACTGCCGCTTTCATCCCAACATGAAGGCTACGCTGACCGTCGCACCCTGACGCGGCAGCTAACCATCCGATCAGGTTGAACCAGCCAACCCCAGGCGGGCCGCACCGATAATGCGGCCGTCGGGCGCCTCAAGCAGAATGGCCACGTCCTGTCCTTCCGGGAAGTGCTCATTGAGGCGCAGCGCCGCGCCCGACCATTGACCGATCGAGCGGATCGAGCGGACCACGTTGGCTTCTGTCAGAGTGCGGCCGCCGTTCTCGCCGCGGCCGATCGCAGTGGTATGCTCGTGATCGAAGCCGATCAGCAAGATTCTTCCACTGCCCGAACCAGCGCCGACCTCAATCGAAACCTGCTCGCCGTTTTTCGTCACATTGACTGCGGCGGCGTTGCGCCCCTGGCGCTTGGCGTTCTCGATCGCCGAGCCGACCTCGCCGCGATCGGAGCCGACCATGCTGGCCGCGCCGTCGACCACGATTTCCGGCGTATAGGACCCGTCGCCAAAGCGGCCGCCATATACACCTTGCCGATCGGTCGCGGCTGCAAGCGAGAATGGATCCCTCCAGCCGAGACGATCCCAATAGGTGACGTGAAAAGCGAGCGCCAGCACGTCGCGGCGGCTCCGCGATAGCTCGTTCAAATACGCATTGGCGGGCGGACAGGACGAACAGCCCTGAGAGGTGAACAACTCAACAACGACGGGCCGCTCTGCGGCAAAGCCTGCAGCCGGCGACAGGCCGGCGAGCAATCCGAGCGATAAAGCAAGGCGCGAGAACATGACGATCCTCCTGTCAGTGGTTCACCTTCTTCGCAATCGAATGACGTGTCGTTACACTCCGCAACACGTCACACGAAATCTTGAAGGATCGGCCAGCAAGGAGCCTTAACCGGCGCTGGCGCATCGGTCATGGCGGTCCGCGCCGGACGACAGGCGCCTCAAGTCTGGGTACGACTGGGGATGAAGGGCCGTCGCCCCTAAGGTCCTCCCTGCGCGGCGGAGGCTCGCTTTATTATTGGTGTGAACTGCTGCTGTTTTGAACGCTTGCGGCAGGTTGGGTCGTTGGCGTGGTCGGAAGTGCGGTTGCCCCAGCCCTGTCAACCGAAGCGGCTGTGATCATGTTGATAGCGCCGCGCTCAACCTCGTTTTTCGGGCCGAAATCCATGAGGTACAAGGTGACCGCTCCGACCACCGCTAGAACAGCGGCCACCGTCACGGGCACCCTGCGACTCAGCGCGTTTTCTTGCTGGGGGCGTTCCATAAGTCAGTCTTTCGGTTTGGCCGCTCCTTAAGTTACTGTGCTGGAGCAAATAAGTTGCACCCTGGGCGACAGTCATACGAATTTCAGGACGATATAAATGATATCGTGGTTCGATAGCCCGATCGGCCCCGCGAATGCGGATGCCGCGCATGAACCCGGTAAAGCGGACGCCGGTTAGCGCCTGCTTCAAGAACGAGGTGCATCGTTGCCCGACGAGCTATCGACGTATCACCGCGCCCTGCCAGGTTCCTTCCACAACGAGGTCGCGCATGATCTTTTCCAGGTGCCGCGTCAACGGCCCGACGAACCGCGACGACTTGGTGTCGCGTAGCACGACAATCGACAAGCTGTTGGTCAGCGGCGGCCGCATGATCGGATAAGCGTAAAGCTCACCACGCGCAACGTCGTCCTGCACGGCGGCCATCGTCAGCACGGTGTAGCCGAGCCCGCGCTTCACCATCGCCTTGGTAAGAACCACGCTGTCGGCCTCCAGCGTTACTCGCAAGCTTACGCCGTGTTGCACCGCAGCCTGATCGAGCAGGCGCCGGTTTGAATGCGGCGCGCCGGGCATGATGAGCGGCAGATCGACAATATCCCGCAGCCGCACGCTCTTCGTCGTTGCCGGGAAGGGTGGACCGATGCCTCGCTTGCGTGGAGCGATCAGCACCATCTGCTCTGCGAGCACCGGCCGGATTTCGAAGCCCTCAACCGGCGGCGGATTATGCATCACGCCGACGTCGATGCGCCGGTCGAGCAGCCATTCCTGCAATGAACTCGAGATGCCTTCCCGTACGTGCAGGGTGACGTGTGGCCACTCCTTGCGGAAGCTTTCGACCGCTGCCGGCGCGATCAGGAGTCCAGCGGCAGGCGGAACTCCGAACGTGACGTGGCCGGCGAGGTTTTCTCCGCCGGCGCGGATGCGCTCGGTGGTTCGCTTGACCAAGTGGTGGATCGATTCCGCACCCTCAAAGAGGAGCGAACCGGCGCTCGTCAGCCGCACGCCGCGGCCGTGACGAACGAAGAGATCGACGCCGAGCGACGTTTCGAGCTTCCGCACCTGCCGGCTCAGGGCGGGTTGCGCGATGTTGAGTTCGCGTGCGGCTTTATTGAAGCTGCCGGCGCGCGCAACCTGCAGGAAATAGCGCACTTCCTTGAAATCCATCGTGGATACCTTGAGTCCAGGCCGCGATTTCGCACCTATGCCGTTCCGGCATAGGGAGGGGTTGAATAAAGGTTTTTGTCAATAGTCGTGTGGCGACCTAGTATTCCTCGCGCTCGGCAATCACCGTTTGCCGACCAAGCCGATGAAGAAGAATCGCAAGACTGACGCACGCCCACTCTGGCGCCGCTGGTCGATGCGATCAGCGCACGCTCCCACAAGGAGACGCGTGTCGGCCTTTGAACGGGTGGGAGCCAAGGGAGAAACGGAATGGGCAAGGGGCGAATACTTATCTATGTGCTGCTCTTTACGGCATGCACCATCAACTACATCGACCGGGTGGTGCTGTCGGTGTCGGCGCCGCAGATCGTCAAAGACTTCGGCATCTCGACCATCGAACTCGGCTATCTGTTTTCCGCCTTCCTGTGGAGCTACCTCGTCTGCGTCCTTCCCTGGGGCGTCTATGTCGACCGCGTCGGCACCCGCGTCTCCACCGCAAACGGCATGGCGATCTGGTCGATCGCAACGCTCTTGACCGGCCTGAGCTGGAACTTCAGCGCGGCGTTCTCCACCCGCCTGCTGATGGGTTTTGGCGAATCCTCGACCTACCCGGCCGGCGCCCGCACCATCCGCGAATGGATGCCGGCCGGCGAGCGCGGCATTGCGACCACCGTGTTCAATTGCGGCGGCTATGCCGGGCCTGCGCTTGGCTCGATCCTGATGGGCTTTGTCGTCACGGCGTATGGCTGGCGCGTGGGTTTCTTTACGGCGGGAATGATCGGCTTCATCTGGCTGATCGCATGGCTGGTCTTTTTCCGGCAACCGGAGACTGCGACCTTCATCGGCGAGGAAGAGCGGCGCAAGATTTTGGCGGAGCGCGGCGGCGACACCATTCCCGGCAGCGCCGCACCGGTCTCGGCGCTGCTGCGTTGCCGCTCGATCTGGGGCACGTTCGTCACGCAAGGCTGCGCGGTCTACACTGTCTATCTCTTCCTGACCTGGCTGCCGACCTATCTTCAGGCCACGCGCGGCCTCACCATCCTCAAGAGCGGCTTCTACACCGCCGTGCCTTACGCGGTTGCGGTGCCCGGTACCATCCTGATCGGCTGGCTGAGCGATCGTCTGTTGCGCGGCTCGCCGGTTGAAAGCGGCCGGCGCCGAACGCTCGTCGCCATCTTGATGCTTTGTTCCTCGGGCATCCTGCTCACGCCCTGGATCACCGGCACCACGTTGATCCTTGCCGTGTTCTCGATCTCGCTCACCTCGATCGGCGGCGCGGTCGGTCTCAATATCGCGCTGCTCAACGACCTCCTGCGCAACCCCGCCAATATCGGCCGCGCCAACGGCATTCTCGTCACCGGCGGCAACCTGTTCGGCGTCGCCGCCCCGATCGTGACCGGCTATGTCGTCTCCGGCACCGGGAATTATGACTACGCCTTCCTCACGGCGGGCATTTTGCTGCTCGTCGGCGCCAGCGTCTGCCTGATCTTCACCCGCGATCCGATTGCACCGGAGGAAGAGACAGGCAGCAGCGCTGAGCTGGCTTACAAGGCCGCGCAATGAGCGTGATTGAAGATAAGGATGCGATCCGCCAGCTGCTCGCGCGCTATTGCTTTCTGCTCGATGGCTACAAGCTGAGGGAGTTTGCGGCGCTGTTCACCGCCGATGGCGAGTGGATCTCGCGCAACGGTAACGCGGCAGGGCGTGAGGCGGTCGAGCGTTTGCTGCGCGGCCTCGTTCCCGAGCCTGCGCCCGGCAAACGCCGCAAGCATTTTACGACCAACATCATCATTGAACTGTCAGGCGACAGCGCCACGGTGGTCTCGAACTTTCTGGTGGTGCGTGACAGCGAAGCTGGTCCCGTCATTTCGGTTGCCGGCACCTATGACGACACGGTGGTGAGAACGCCTGCGGGCTGGAAATTCCAATCGCGCCGGCTGTCTCACGACATCGCCGGCGAAAGCGGATTGAATGTGGAGCCTGCTTGAGAATTTGGAGCGGGCGAAGGGAATCGAACCCTCGTATGCAGCTTGGGAAGCTGCCGTTCTACCATTGAACTACGCCCGCAAATTCTACAATAATATCAAATCATTATTTCGCTTTTGGCCGGACCGTCTTTCTTTTCATGCCGTAAATCGTGTTGCAGCGTTCCAGTCTCGGCCCCCTTCTATAGACCTCCTCCAAGCCGAGCGGCAAGATCGGCTCGATTGTGGGGACCGGGCGAAGCCGTTTACGCTCTCGTTGAGCGTGACGTTTTCGTCACGTCCCTGCAGTTACTGCGCGGATACTTGAGGCCCAGTTGCATGGTGCCATCGTCGTTTGAACGTACGAAAGCGCAACCTCGGTAGCTTTGTGATGCACTCGAATTTGCACAACGAGTCCGCCGTCATTCGGCGAACGACACGCTTTCGGAAAGTTGTTCTCTCGCCTTAAGAGCGGACAGCGGAGCGATCAGTTCGCAAACGACGCCGTCCCGGCGATAGTGAATGTTTACTTTTCCTGAAAAATCTTGCGCCAGCATCCGCTCAATCAGGCGGGAGCCAAAACCCTTCTTGCCTGGAGCGGGTTCAGTGACTTTCGGACCGCCGCTTTCATTCCACAGGAAACGAAAGACTGGCTGGTCATCGACTAACTCGCTCGACCAGCTAATTTCGACTTTCCCTTGCTCAGACAATGAACCGTACTTCGTCGCGTTTGTCGCAAGTTCGTGCACTGCTACCGATAGCGCGAGTGCCTGATTTGGGAGTAACTGAAATTCTTCGCCGCTCGCGTGGATGCGCGCTCGACCAGAACGATGAGGTGCCAGAGCGCCTTCGACGACTGCCTTGATTGGCGCACTTGCCCAACTCGATTGGGTCAAAATGTCGTGCGCGTGGCCCAGGGTCGTGAGACGCGCCTCGAACGCTTCGCGGGCAGCATCGACGCTGTCACCACGCATCGTCTGGCGGGCAATCGCATGGACCATTGCAAGCGTGTTCTTGATGCGATGCTGCAACTCTCCTGTTAGCAAGCCTTGACGCTCGATGGCCTCTTTCATTGCGGACACGGCACGCCATTCGTCGGTAATGTCGCGAGATATCGAAAGCAGGTGTGAAGGTTTGCCGTCTTTTCCAAAGATTGGCGATACTTGAACATCCCAATGACGAGGATTTCCCTTGGCCGTGCTTGCACTGCCCTTAAACCGATGAATACCACCCGCACTGGCAACTTCGATTGCGCGCTTGGCTTCGGTATTACCCGCCCCGGCCCAGAAGTCCGGCCATGGGCAGCCCTTCAATTTTCCGAAGTCTTCGACCTCCATTACCCGCTTGCCGCCTTCGCTCATGAATTGGAGGCGGCCATTGAGGTCCAGAATTTTGATGCAGTCCCCACAGCCGCTGAGAACGCCGCGCAATACGTCGTCGTTGCCTGCAAGGCCGTTACCTGCCGCGGACAACTCGTCGTTCATCGACACGACGGTCGATTTCGCGGTTATCTTTTCCACTCCAGAACCCTGATCGGCGCTTTGTTAGACTAACGATTAAGCACGCACTTCCTCTTTTAGCCAGCAAAAACCGGGTTCCGCAGCCGTACAAAACGGTCGTTTGGTGAACGGCTCGCACCGCCTGGAATTGTGCAGGCGAGAGCTCATGGCGTGATTGCCAACAGGGCGACCACCAATGCCGGGGGCATGACGACAATTCCAAGTTTCAGGAACTGCCAGGCTGTCACGGCTTCGCCTTCTCGCCTCAGGGCGATTAGCCAAAGGATTGTCGCGAGCGAACCCGTCACCGAGAGGTTGGGGCCAAGATCGACGCCTATCAATATTCCGCTCGTCACTTGCAGGGAGACATCGGCACTTTGGCTGACGGTGGCGGCGACCAAGCCGGTCGGAAGGTTGTTCATCAGATTTGAAGCGAAAGCGACGACGATGCCCGCGCCGAAGGAAGCCTTTCCGGGCGAGTATGCCGCCACGTCACGAAGCGTCTGCGTGACCGAGCTCAAAATACCGGTCTGCTCGACACCCGCGACCAATATGAACAGCCCGGCAACCAGCGGCAACACTCCCCATGAGATGTCCCGCAACACAGGCAGCGGAGACTGCCGGCTGATGATGAGCACGATGATGGTTACTACGGTCCCTGCAATAAATGTTGGCAAGCCGAGCTGCCGGTCGAGCGACGATGCGCCGAGAAGTGCAACCGCAGTAAGAGCAATGCCGACTGCAACGCATTTCCCACCAACAGAAAGCAGTTCGGTTTGGAAATCCCCGGAAATTTTCTGGTCTATCGCGGCGCGCTGGGTAAGTCGCAGGAGAAGATAGGTTATGAGTATCGCGGCGACCGACGGCAGCGTGAATTGGTAGAGCCACTGTGCGAGTGGAGGCATGTGAGTGCCAAAGATGACCAAATTCGCCGGATTGGAGATTGGCAGCACGAAGCTCGCGGCATTGGCGATGAACGCACATATGAACAGGTACGGCAGCGGCTCAACGCGGGCGGCTTTAGCGGCGGCATATACGGCAGGCGTCAGCACAACGGCTGTTGCGTCATTCGACAGGAACACGGTGACAATCGTACCCACGACATAAATGATCAGGAACAGTCGTCGCGCCGACCCTCTTGCGTGCCGAATGGCGAGCGCCGCCAGCCAATCGAATAGCCCTTCCTGACGCGCGACCTCGGCAAGTAGCATCATGCCGATCAGAAAGAGATAGACATCCATCCCCTTGGCCGCTGCGGCGACTGCATTGCGCCAGGGAAGCAAGCCGAACGCGATCAGCACAACGGCGCCGAGCACGGCCCAGACATATTCCGGTATCCGCAGGGGACGGATGATCACCCCAAGGGTGGCGCAGGCAGCGACAGCAAGGATCAGGGCATTGTGGTTCATCGACTAGTGGTCCGATTCTAACATTCGCATCCCTTCTCAGCGGCCACTTTTGCGAATGTTGGAATCAAAGGACCACTAACAAATATAGGTTGCTAGTGGAGTAGTGGATTTGACATTCGCTGGGCGAGCCTGTGGCCAAGTGGGTAGCGAATGTCAAATCCACTCCACTAGGACGCCGGGACCGGGACTACGGCGCTGTCACCGGCTCGCTTCCCCGCGCAGGCTGGTTTGAGCAAGGAGGCGAACGAAAGCCAGATTACGATTGAGCCGATGGCAAAGCATCCAAGGCTCGTAAACGCAGCCGGATATCCAAGCTCCTGCGCGAGCCACCCGCCAATCGCCGGACTTAGCGCAGCCCCTACACCTTGAACGGTCATTACTGCACCTTGACCGACATTGACCCGCCCCGTGCCATTCAGAATACGAGCCACGAGGCCCGGAACCGCCACGCTTTGCAAGCCCGCGCCGATGCCGTCGAGCGCCTGAACCGGAAACACCCCCCAATATTTGATCACCGATGCCGCGATCAATCCGCGAATTGGGAGCGCGATAAACGATATGAGCAACACCAGCCAATAACCCTCTTTCTCCGCCATCCGCATCGCTGCGATCGATGCGACGATCATTACGGCCTGCGCGACGACGATCGTCATGGCGACAAAGCCCGCGCCGTTGCCTTGCTGTCCCGAGACGACCGCCAGACCATAGAGCGGTAGCATTGCGGCATTGCCCAAATGGAAAAACGCCAGAGCAGCAGCCAGGACAAGAAGTGGCTTGCATTCCAACATGACCCGCCATGCGCTTGCAGGCTCCCGACTGCTATCGTCGCCCGAACCTCGCGCAACATGATCATCAATTGCTTGCCTGGGGATGATCAATACCGAAATGATCGACAGCGCACCGAACACAGCGGCTAAAATGAACACCGCGCCGAAACCAAATTTCCATCCCAGGAAGCCAGACAGGGCCGCGCCCACCATATTGCCCGCGTGATTGAAAGCCTGATTCCGACCGTTCTGCCGGTTGAAACCCGCCTGGTGCACGATCCCCAGTGTAATGCCCGTGACCGCAGGCACGATTGCGGCTCCCGCTATCGCGGTTGCAACCTGCGACGCGGCAACAACCCAGAAGCTCTGTGAGACAAGTATGACTGCGGAGGCAATGACCGTGAAGATGCCGGGAACGATGACAAAGGTGCGCTTGTTCGTCGTCGCGTCGATCATCGCGCCCGCCGGCGTGGTCATGGTCATGCCCGCGATGCCGCCAACGGTCATCACGGTACCGATCATGCCGCTTTCCCAGCCATGGGCCAGCAAAAATACGCCCAGGAATGGACCGATGCCCGCCTGTATATCAGCCATAAAGAAATTCAGTGAGAAAAGCGCCGCGATGACTTGCGGTTTATCGCCCGAGCGCTTTTCGACCACACCAGCCTCCTCACAGGAGCGTTTGGGTGAGAGAAGTCGGGCATAATGAAATGGTTCCGATGACGGAAGGCGGCGATCTCCTGGCCGAGTGTCTCAAATGCCAGCCCTAGACCAGGCACCTTCGCGACGGCAGACGATCAATACGGCGGCGGCTTGCGCTGCCGTTGCATCTTGGCCGCCTCCATCCACCACGTCAGATCGTCGGAAAAGCGCGGAAATGCGCGTTCGAGAGCCTTGCCGCCTTCACCCGTGGGCGCAGCCATCGGCGTTGAGGGTCTGTGCAATGGGACCAACGGCGATCGTGCTGGAAGTCACCACCATTCCCATCTCCGAGAGCGTGCCGTGCCAGGCGGTTGCGGCCCGTGCGCCGGCAAAGCGTCCCGCGGAATAGCTCGCGATCGCAGCCGGGCGCCAGAACCATTCCTCGAGAAAATGATCCGTCAGGTTTTTCAATCCGGGCTGCACGCCCCAATTATATTCGCCGGTGACGAAGACGAAGCCATCCGCATCGCGAATCTTGCCGGCCAGGCGCTCAAGCTGTTCGGGTGCTTCGCCGTGCGGATATTCCTTGTACATCCGGTCGAGCATCGGAAGGTTGATCGCCTTGGCGTCGATCAGTTCGACGTCGTCGCCGCGGCGCCGGAACCGCTCGACCACGAATTCGGCGAGGCGGATACCCATCCGGTCGGAACGATAGGAGCCGTAAAAAACGAGGATTCGATTGCTCATCGCGGTCCCTCGGTAACTAAATTCAGCCGGCTTGCGGTTAGTCGATCTTCGATAAATCCCGGCAGATGACTAACACGCCTGTCTCGTTGGTGACACACTCCTGCATTGATATGCCGCTTCTTCCAAAGGTCGAGGCCTGCGAGATGGGAGAATGAGATGGATGACCGAACGGCGCGCCTTGCGCTGGAACGCCATTGGGAGGCCTCGGACGCGAGCGATTTCAAGGTCGAACATGAAATCTACCGCGAGGATGCCGTGCTTGATTATCCGCAATCGGGCGAGCGGATCCGCGGCCGGCACAACATTCAGGAGAGCCGGACTGTCCAGCCGAACAAGAAGCGATTTACGGTCCGGCGAATGATCGGCAGCGGCGATCTCTGGATCACCGAATTCATACTCACCTACGACGGCATACCGTCTTACGCGGTGAGCATCATGGAATTCCGCGAAGGACGGGTGGCTCACGAAACGCAATATTTTGCCGATCGGTTTGACCCTTCACCCTCGCGTTCGCATCTGGTCGAGCACGAAAAGTAGCGGAGACACTCTCGAACGTGCCTGACTGAAGCGCGTTCTCAAATGTCTCCGCCGTGTTTGTCAGATCATCAGAACTGGTAACGGAGCCCGATGCCGGGATCGACGGAGTTCGCCTTGTTGCCAGTGTTGCCGTTGGTCTGCAGGAAGCCGTTGGCAAGACCATTCTGAACCTGCGACCACATCGCGCCGGCATACATGTCCATGTGCCGGGCGAAGCGCCAATCGACCACCAGCGAAACGGCATCCAGCGTGCCGCTGCACTGTGAGGATACGACCGTGCTACAGCCGGCATTCGCCGAGCCAGTGGCCGCGAAGGCATTCTGCCATTCGTGGTAATAGGACCCGGTGACGTCGAGGGTGGACGTGACCGAGTACTTCACGCCGATCCAGGCCGTCTGCAGGATCTTGTCGTTCGGGAAATTGGCGTTGTTGGGGTTGGTCAGAATGTACCCGCCATCGAGGAACGCACCGGGCGCCAGCGGATTGTTCGGGTTGGCAAAATCGATGTGCTCGTAACCGGCGAAGAGCTTCCACGCTCCGATCGTGTAGCGCGCACCGACCTGGAACACGGTGTTGTCGGAGACGTTGCCCGCGACCTGGCCATTGCCGGTGGCAAGACCAAGGGCGTTGGCGGCGGACACTTGCGCGGCGGACAAGGGCGAAGCCGAGACGGCGTCATAGATTTTGCCGCCGAGGAAGTCGATCGAGAAGCCCATATAGTCGAAGCCGACATCACCTTCGAAGGCGTTACCGGTACCGCTGTTGCCGCCGTTGCGCAGTTGCGTTTCAGCCGCGAACCGGACAGGGCCGACATTCACCCGGTACTCGAACGAGTTGTCGTAAATGCGATCTTCGGTGTCGCCGCCGCCGCCGTTTCCACCCTGGTAGGTGAGCAACGAAAAGGCATTAGCGCCTCCGAGTGCGTCATAGTTGGTGACGAGGTCAGAGCTCAGCGCGCTCTGGCGGCCCATGGTCAACGTGCCGTAGGTCGGCGAACTCAAGCCGAAATAGGCGGCGTTGTTGAACATCTGGCCAGCCTTGGACGAATCGCTGAACGCGTTCTGCTGCGCAGCGGTCAGCCCGTTGTTCTGCGCGACCGAGCCGATGCCGCTGGAAGTCGATCCGCTTGCCGGATCAAACTGCGTTTGCAGGTTGAAGACGGCGTACAAATTGTCGGCGATTTCCTGTTTTCCCCTCAGGCCGATGAAGGATGTGGAGAGCTGGTTGGGGCCGGCGCCGAAATATGCCCCGTTCGAATTCTTCGACACCAGATAGTCGAGCGGGCCGACGGCGAGCGGGCTCAGCGGCGCGCCGTGGTTCTGATAGGTGACGCCCATATCGATGTTGCCGTAGACGCAGATGCCCTTGATGCAGAGATCGTCGTTCTCCGGGGCCTTCGCCTTGACCGCCGCCTTGTAAGGCAGGTCGGCAGCCATCGCGTCCACCGGATTGATCGTCACCGGCTTCTGGGTTTCGAGCGCCTTCTGGCGCTTTTCGAGGTCAGCGAGACGTCTGGTCATCGCTGCGTTCTGGTCGCGCAGTTGCCTGGCCTGGGATTGAATATCGGAGAGTTCGTCGGCGTGAGCCGCCGCGGCGAAAGCCAGCACCGCCGCTGCCGATATGAAAGTCTTCTTCATGTTGGTTCCTTAAAGAACGATCGCGACACATACGCGCCCCGCGAAAAAAGGGATGACCGAGTCCCCGACGGGAACCCCGCGCGAGCTTCTGCTTCAGCTTGCGCAAAATTTCTGTAGCGCACCCGCAACAGCGGTTGGCAAAGGCTGTAAAATGAGGCGTATCGGCGCAAATGTGAGAACGGTAACGATCTCGATCACCACGAAGTCAGACCCGTTCGAAAAACTTTCCGAGCAACGTCGTAAAACTTTTGCAAAATGAACTTCGTCATCGTCAACCGGGAGCATGATCGCGGATCGCATCGAGGACGCCGGTTTCGCGAACTGGTTCACGCTACCCGCGCAAGCTCACACGATTTCATCCGTCGGTCGGATTGAGTACGCGCGAGTATTGCACCTCACGCAAACAGCAAGGCCGCCAAGCGAATCGCTTGACGGCCTTGCCAGGTTGTTCCGGACGGGGGAGGTCCGGAGCGAGACCTCTAGCAGGACAACCGCGCCGCACGAACTGAACAATAGTTGATCGGCGCGTGTGCGACGCTCAATGCGAGCGAATTTTCGCGGCTTACTTTACCTTCAGCGTCTCCTGGAAGAAGCGCACCACCTCGGCATTGAAAGTCTGATGGAACCGGGTGCGGTCGAAACCGGACCGGGAAACGCAGATCATGGGCGCGACCTGCCGCAGCATATCCGTGCAGGGCGCAAGGAAGTCGAAATGATCGGCGTTGTCGACCACGTGATATTCCGGCGGGGCCGGCAATGCGATGCGCACGGCCTCGGCATAATCCGGATGCGGCAGGATGTGGTCCTCGGCGGCGCGCCAGAGCTGGACCGGGACCGTGACGTCCTTCATGCCTTCGCGGCCGAAGGTGTATCCGAGCGCGGGCGCTGCGACCACCGCGGCCTTGATGCGCGAATCATGCACCCAGGTCGAGGCCGGCAATTTCGAGCGCAACATCGCGATCGCTTCCGGGCTCGCGCCGCTGCGCTTGGCGACCTGTGCATCATAATATTCGGGATGCGCCTTGGCGTGCGCTTCGGTGAAGCTGAGGTCGGGAATACCGCCAACCGCGACCAGCGCGGTGAAGCCGCCGATCGAAAAACCGAATACGCCGACGCGGCCGGCGTCCAGCCGTGTGTGGTCAGGCCATTCGGAAAGCATGTAGTCGATCAGCCGGTGCATATGCTGCGGCCGGTCCATGACGTAGACGGCGCGGCTCTGGTCCTCATGGGTGTCGCCGGTGTGGCTGACGGCGACCGCGACGAAGCCTGCCTTCGCGAGGGCCAGGGCCGTGTCGTAGTTGTTCTGGTAGTTGCCGCCATTGCCATGGGACATGACGATCAGCGGTAGATGCTCGCCCGCCACCGGCGCGCTAGGGGCGACGGTCTGAACGTAGGCGCCGAGCGGATGGTCTTGGGCCGGCGCGGCGGTCGGGTACCAGACCCCGACGACCAGCGGCTTCTCTTGCCCATTGGCAATTCTCAGCTCGGAAAACCCGACCTCGGTGGCCTCGGCGCGAACTGGGGCGGCCGAAAGCAGGGCCGCGGCAAACAAGGCTAGTCCAGTCGTCTTGGCGAATTTGGCGGGGATAAAGGTCATGTCGGCTCCAATGTTGTCGCCGCTTACATTGTACTCTAAATGTAAGCTGTGTCAACATCCGAAAATGACCAAATCGACCTACCATCACGGCAACCTTGCCTCTGCCCTCGTCGATGCCGCCCTCAAGCAGGTTGAACAAGGCGGTGCCGAAGCGGTGTCGCTGCGCGACCTGGCGCAGTCGCTTGGCGTGTCGCGCGCGGCGCCCTACCGGCACTTCCCCGACCGCGACGCCCTGCTTGCGACCGTTGCGGCGCGCGGGTTCGAAGACCTGGTCGCGCTCTATGAAGCGGCCCTTGAAAGTCCTGGCGACGGCCGCGCGCGGCTGCGCGCCGGCGGTCGCGCGTTCTACGATTTTGCGACCAAACGGCCGGGGCTCTATCGGCTGATGTTCGAGGGCGACTTCCTGAACCGTGCTGAGCCGCCGGCCATCCTGCTAGCGCCCGCGGAAAAATCCTACCGCCTGCTGTGGAAGCTGGTCGCGGACGCCTATCCCGACGCCGATGACACCGAGGTCAAGGTGCGCACCATCATCATGACCTCGACCGCCCACGGTTTCCTGACGCTCGACCATGTCGGCCGCTTCAGGCCGTTCATGTACGAGCCGTTGACCCACGATGAAATGGTCGAGGCTGTAATGCGGGCGGCAATGGCCGTCTCCATCAAGGGGAAGCAAAACTGACCGCTATCCTCGGTGCAAAAGCCCTCACCGTCTTAACCGAAGTCGAATTTTCAGAGTGCGGTGGTTTATGACAGTGTTATGATGACGTCGGGGAATGCGATGTTGGGGCGGGCGTACACCATATTCGACACCGCGATTGGCCGGTGCGGCATCGCATGGGGCCCGTCAGGCATCGTTGGCGTGCAGCTTCCCGAGGCCCGCGAGATCGAAACCCGCCGCCGGCTCTTTCAGCTTTATCCCGAGGCCCGTGAAACGCGGCCGGCGAGCAATGTCGAAACGGCGATCGAAGGTATCGTCGCCCTGTTGCGCGGAGAGACGGCTGATTTCTCCGAGGTCGCACTCGACATGGGCGGCATTCATGTCTTCGATCAACGGGTCTATCAGATCACACAACGGATTCCGCGCGGCGAGACCCTCACCTATAACGAGATCGCGGCCAGGCTGGGGGCTTCCGGCGCCGTGCGATCGGTCGCCCAGGCCGTTGCCCGCAATCCCTTTGTCGTCATCGTCCCCTGCCATCGCGTGCTGGAGACGGGCGGCTACACCGACAAGATGTCTCTCCATGGCGGGTTGATCTCCAAACGGCGGCTGCTGTCGATCGAGGGCACCGGTAGTTCCGCGCGCCAGACCCTGCTCGACGTGCTGCTCCCGGTTGCCCCGCCGCGGCTGTCCGGCTAATTTTCCGCACATGATCAGAACGACCCTGCTGAAGCACCGCTCGATCTCGGTGTCGGATTTCCGCTGTACCGCGGGACCCGGCGACAAGCCGTTCACGGAACAGTTTCACTGTCACTCCGTCTCCTTTGTGCGCAAGGGCAGCTTCGGCTGCCAAAGCCGCGGCCGGTCGTTCGATCTGGTGCCGGGATCGGTCCTGGTTGGCTTTCCCGGCGATGAATATGTCTGCACCCACGACCACCACGTCTGCGGCGACGAATGCCTGTCGTTCTTTCTGGACCCGGAAGTGGTCGAGACTATCGGCGGCCAGCGTGACGCATGGCGGGTTGGCGCCGCGCCGCCACTGCCTGAATTGATGGTGTTCGGCGAGTTGGCCCAGGCCGCTGTAGATGGCCGCAGCGACATCGGGCTTGACGAGGTCGGGCATCTGTTCGCGAGCCGCTTTGTCGATGCGGTGTCGGACCGGGCGCGCAAGCCTGTTGCGATCAAAGCCCGCGACCGCCGCCGCGCGGTGGAAACCGCGCACTGGATCGAGGCGAATTCGCATCAACCAATCGACCTTGACGCCGCCGCAAACCAGGCCGGCACCAGCGCGTTCCACTTCCTGCGCCTGTTTGCCAAGGTGCTCGGCGTCACCCCGCACCAATATCTGGTGCGTTCGCGGCTGCGCCATGCGGCGCGCCTGTTGACGGAGGAGAATACCGCGATCACTGACATCGCCTATGATGTCGGCTTTGGCGACCTCTCCAATTTCGTGCGCACCTTCCATCGCGCCGCCGGCGTTTCGCCCGGCGCCTTCCGCGAGGCCGCGCGAGGAAAGCGCAAGATTCTCCAAGAGAGCCAAGCGCTGCACTGACTAGGATCGTCTTCATCTTTGGTGGGCTCAACGCCGCCATGACGAATGGAGACGACCATGTACGATCACGTCGGAATTAGAGTCGGCAATCTCGAGACAAGCGTAAAATTCTACACGGCGGCGCTGGCGCCGCTTGGCTATGTCCTGTGTTCGAAGGATGCAAGCGGGGCGGGGTTTGGGCCCAAAGGCGAGCCGGCGCTATGGCTGCATCTGCACAAGGGCCCTGCCGCCACCGGCGCCCACATCGCGTTCCGTGCACCCAATCACGGCGCCATCGGCAAATTCCACAGCGAAGGTCTGAAGGCCGGCGGTCGTGACAACGGCGCACCGGGCGCGCGGAAGGATTATAGTCCCAGCTATTTTGCGGCATTCCTGATCGACCCCGACGGCAATAATGTCGAAGCGGTTCATAGCTGAGGATTTCATATGGCTTCGATCCGCAAGGACATTCCGATCAATGCGCCCGCCGACACGGTCTGGGACGCGGTGCGCGATTTCGGCGCCGTGCACCAACGGCTGAATCCGGGTTTTGTCACCGACTGCCGCCTCGACGGCAACGCACGCATCGTGACCTTCCACAACGGCAACGTGATATCGGAGGAGTTCGTCGATTGCGACGACGCGAGGCGGCGTCTGGTCTATGCGATCCTCGGCCGCGAAGGCATCAGACATTATAACGGGTCGGTGCAGGTCCTTGAGGATGGCGAGGCCCGCAGCCGGATCATCTGGATCATCGACGTGCTGCCGAACGACGTCGCACCCTATATCGCGAGCCAGATGGATCTTGCGGTCCCGGCGATGCAGAAAACGCTCGGACGGAAAGATTGATCCGGCATCACCGCCGCCACTTGTAGCGGCGACGCGCTAATCGATCACCCCTGACAGCACCGGAGGGCCCGCCAAAACCGCCCCGCTCTTTGGCCCCCATCGCGTCAGAAAGACGCTTCCGGCCGACAGCACGCCAAGGAGCACCATCGATGCTGCGGCCAAAATGAAGAAATCCGCGACTGTGGCGTTGCGCGTCACCAGCCACCAGCCGCCGCCTGCGATAAACGCCAGGCGCGCAGTTTGCGCCAGCACCGGGCCCAGCATCTTGGCCGCGCCTTGCGAGGAGAAGTACATCGACATCGCAAGGCCAATGAAGGCGTACATCGGAGCTGCCGTCGACAGATATTGCCGGCCCGCCGCGCGCACGCCGGGATCGCCCGTGAAGATATCGACCCAGATGTCAGGATGGATAGCGATCACCGTTGCGATCACACCGACGGCGACGAACGAGACCACACCTGCCACCAAGGCAACTTTTCGCGCGCGCATAATTCGCTCGGCGCCAATCGCCATGCCGACCATCGGGACCGAGGCAATCCCGAACGAGAAGGCCAGCGACGTCAACATGAATTCAAGCCGGGAGCCGATACCGAAACCGGCGAGGACCTCCGTGCCAAAACGCGCCAGGAAATGCGTGAAAATGCTGATGCTCAGCACCGACTGCAACGGCGAGAAGCACGAAATGACGCCGACCTTGAGGATGTCGGCGAGCATTTCCCACTGAATTTGCAGGCCCACGATCTTCGGAACGACCTGCGCGCGCCCGGAAAACAGATACCACGACATCACGCCGATGCTGGCCGAAAACGCGATCAGGGCGCCAGCCGCGACGCCGCGCATGCCGAATTGCGGGATCGGACCGATGCCAAGCCCAAGCGCGCCGCCGCAGATAATCTGAAGCACCGCCGCGCCGAGAATCATCATCGACGGCAATTTCATATTGCCGGTGCCGCGCAAAATTCCCGCCATCGAATTCATCAGCCAGGGCAGAACCGCGCCGCTGAAAAACACCTGCGTATAAGCCATCGCATGGACGAGCACCCCGCCGCGGCCACCGAGCATTTCCAGCAAAGCGGGGCCGAAGATCAGCATGCCGACCATGAAGAACAGCCCAAAACAGAAGCCGATCAGCAAGGCGTGCGAGGCCAGCGTCGAGGCGCGGTCGGCATCGCCGCTGCCGAGTGCGCGTGCAATCGCGGAGGCGACACCGCCGCCCATCGCGCCGCCGGACATCGTCAAGGTGAGGATCACGAACGGAAATACCAGCGCCATCGCCGCCAGCGGCTCGACGCCGATCCGGCCGATATAGGACGTTTCCGCAATCACCACGCAGGTGCCGGCGCTGAGCGCGATGACATTCGGCCAAGCCAGACGAAGCAGGGTGCGCAGGATCGGCGCGTCGATCAGCGCATCTTTCAACGGCAGCGCCGTATTGGCGTTATCGGCGCCGGCAATCGCGGCACCCCCCATTTCGGACATTTCTTCCCCCGCGCGGGCGAGCCGATCGTTTGGCGGTTCACATTGTTTTCGTAAGCGGCGAGGCGATGCAGCGCTAGTGTGGCGAGCGCATAGGCCGCCTGCTCAAATGGCCTTCATTCCGCCCCGCGCGGAGCGAGCCGCCTAGGTGATCGTCCAGACAAAGGGGGCGAGACCTTCCGCCGACGCCGTCATGGTAACGCCGATCCGCCGGCCGCAAGCGGCCGCGAGACCTTCGCACAATCCTTGCAAGGCACTCACGCAGGCCGGATGATGATCGCCAACATCCGCCATCAGTTTCCAGCTCTGTTGCCTGACTTCGAACACGTTGCCGGACTGCGAGAGTTCGGCGGAATCGCCTTGCGCCACGAGCAGCGCATGCAGGAACGCCGCGAAAGCTCCGGCATCCCCTCCGCCGCAAGCAAAGCAGCCCGCGACCTCGTCGAAATATTGCATGCCGATCAGCTTGCCGGTCAGCTTCAACAGGTGGCTGGCTTCCTCAGGCCCCAACAACTGCACCAGGACGGGCGCTGCCGTGCGTACATATTCCATCGCGTAATTCCGGTATGCCTTCTCAAGCCGCGGCTTCGGCCAATTTGACACCGGCAAGGCCGGCGCGAGGGCCGGATCGAACAAGGGCGCATCGAGATGACGCGCAAACACCAGCCGCTGATCGGCCTCGATCGCGTGGTCGTATTCGCGGTAGTAACCTTCGAGACCGTCCTGGCCGTCCACGCTCTGTTTGGTGCAGACAAAGCCCAATCTCGGATTTCCGAGTGAGACGCCGTTATTGGCGTGCCAGCCGCGCAGCATCGCACGCGAGACCTCGCCGGGCACGCCGCAGATCGCCGTTCCCTTCCAGATCCAGCGCGGCGGCGGGTAACGGATCCAGGCTTTGCGATCCGTCTCATACATGTATTCGACGTGGACGCCGCCGATCCAGTTCGAGAGATAATGATATTGCGCGGCTGCGACCGCCGGCGGCAGGCCGGTGAGGCCGAGCTTTTCGAGACCCGGCAGGAAGCGTTCCTCCTGCTGACGGCGAAAGACCCGAAACACGAACTCCGCGGCTTCAGAAACCCCGCGCCGCGTCACCATCGTGAGAATGAGGCCGGTGAAATAGGCGTGATAGAGCTCGGCGACACCTCGCCAACGCTGCCATTCGGCTTGCTGCGTTTCCGGTTGGGCGCCTGTCATCTCTGTCCCCCAACATTGGTCATGTCGTCCGCCTCGAAATATACTAGTTGATGCTGTGAACGCGTTCCGGCTTTCCGTATGGTGCTATCTTGGCGAGGGCTCCACATGCGCAACCTGTTTCTTTCGTCCGCAAAGCCCGTGCTTGCGGTTTGTATCACGGGTCTCGCTTTGCTGCTCGCCGCCTGTAACGAGCAGGAAACCACCACGGTCGGACAGACCTTCGGGCCCAAGCCCACGCTGGTCGAGCCAGAAAAATCGCTGCTCCCGACGGTCAATGTCGCCAAGGCGATCGGTTGGCCCGCTGGCGGCAAGCCGATTGCGGCCAACGGCATGACAGTCAGCGCGTTTGCGACCGGGCTCGATCATCCGCGAACGATCCATGTCCTGCCCAATGGCGACGTGCTGGTGGCCGAGACCAACGCGCCGTCAAGGCCTGACGAAGAGAAGGGCATCAAGGGCTGGATCACCAAATGGGTCATGGGCCGCGCCGGCGCCGACACGACGAGCGCCAATCGCATCACGCTGTTGCGTGATACCGACGGCGACGGCATCGCCGAGACCAAGAGCGTTTTTCTCGAAGGGCTGAACTCGCCATTCGGCATGGCGCTGGTCGGCAACGATTTCTACGTCGCCAATTCCGACGCGATCATGAAATTTCCCTACCATACGGGCGACACGAAAATCACCGCAGCCGGGCGTCAAGCTCGCCGACTTGCCGGGCGGCCCGCTCAACCATCACTGGACCAAGGATCTCGTCGCCTCTCCGGATGGATCGAAGCTCTATGCGACCGTCGGCTCCAACAGCAATATCGGCGAAAATGGCATGGAGGTCGAAACCAATCGCGCTGCCGTTCTTGAAGTCGATCGCGCCACGGGTAAATGGCGCCTATTCGCCTCCGGCATTCGAAATCCGAACGGGCCATCCTGGCAGCCGCAAAGCGGCGCCTTGTGGGTCGTCGTCAATGAGCGCGACGAACTCGGCAACGATCTCGTGCCCGACTACATGACGTCGGTGAAGGACGGCGGATTTTACGGCTGGCCGTACAGCTATTACGGCCGGCATGTCGATGCCCGCATCCAACCGCAGCGCCCGGAACTCGTCGCCAAGGCGATTGCGCCGGATTACGCGCTCGGTGCGCACACCGCTTCGCTGGGCTTAGCCTTCAATACCGGCAAGTTGTTTCCGCCCGATATGGCCAATGGCGCCTTCGTTGGCCAGCACGGCTCGTGGAATCGCAAGCCGCGCGCCGGCTACAAGGTCATCTTCGTGCCGTTTGCCAATGGCATGCCTTCCGGCGCGCCGCGGGACGTGCTGACCGGCTTTCTCAACAACGACGGCGAGGCACAAGGCCGCCCCGTGGGGGTCGCCATCGACAAGCAGGGCGCGCTGCTCGTGGCAGATGATGTCGGCAACGCCGTCTGGCGCGTCACGCCAGCCAAGCAGTGATCAAGCCGGCACGCGAAAATGCTTGGAGAGTTTCAGGCCCTGCGCCTGATAGTTGGAGCCGATGCGCTGGCCGTACATCGCATTGGGACGCCCCAGCATTTTTTCGTAGACCAGGCGGCCGACGATCTGACCATGCTCGAGAATGAACGGCACTTCGCGCGAGCGTACTTCCAACACGGCGCGTGAACCCTTGCCGCCAGCGCCGGCATAGCCGAAGCCGGGATCGAAGAAGCCGGCGTAATGCACGCGGAATTCGCCGACCAGCGGATCGAATGGCACCATCTCGGCGGCGTAATCCGGCGGCACCTGCACGGCTTCCTTGGAGGCGAGAATGTAGAACTCGCCCGGATCGAGAATAAGGCTGCCGTCAGGCCGCGCTGCGATCGGTTCCCAGAACTCCTCCACCGAATAGCCGCCGCGGCGATCGACATCGACCACGCCGGTATGGCGCTTGGCGCGGTAGCCGACGAAGCCACTGGCTTTCTCGCCCGAGAGATCGACGCTGAGCGCCACGCCATTGACGAGATCGGCGTTATCGACGTCAACCAGCTTTTCCAGCGTATGCAGCGCACCGAGTTCACCGGCGCTGAGGATCGCGTCGCCGGTACGGAAGCGCACCTGTGAGAGCCGCGATCCCTCGCGCAACAGCACCGGAAAGGTCTTTGGGCTGATCTCGGCATAGAGCGGTCCGTGATAGCCCGCGCCGATCATGTCGAAACGACGCGTACCGTCGGCGATGACACGGGTGAAGACGTCGAGCCGGCCCGTGGA
The DNA here is from genome assembly GCA_963775545.1 of uncultured Alphaproteobacteria bacterium. Lineage (GTDB taxonomy): Bacteria > Pseudomonadota > Alphaproteobacteria > Rhizobiales > Xanthobacteraceae > Bradyrhizobium. The sequence goes on along the minus strand of CAVZJE010000010.1, from coordinate 180,063 downwards.
ACTCTTGGGGTTCGCGGCGGCGACGATTTCCGAGGGCAGCGCCAGCGACTCCAATAGCGGCACGATGTAGACGCAGTTGGTCTCGAGCACCGCGCCGTCGGCAAGGCTGATCTCGTGCAGCTTCAGTTCATCGATGCGTTCAGCCACGGTGGCGCCGGGGCCCGGCAGAAAGCTCGCCCGCACCCGGTAGGCGATGTCGCCGAGACGCAGATCGAGGCTGGCGGGCTGGATCTGGCTTTCGACGAACGGATAGGCCGGCAAGATCAGGCCCGCATCCGCCATCGCCGCGATCATGCGGTCGGGCAGGATGCCATTGGCGCCGGGCTGAAGCGTGAAGCTCACGGGGTGCGGTCCTTAAACGCTGAAAACAGGGCCTTTTACCGGTTATCCGATGGTCGCCTTGACGGAAAGAGTGCGAGGGAATAGAGCATGACTTATCCCGTGGTGATTTGAGCCGGCCGGCTTGCAGCCACGTTAAATAAGTCGCTAAACAGGCCGGGGACAATGTGATCCCGGCCCTGTGGAATTTTCCAGGCCGGTTTTTTTGTGACCGTTTTCGAGGAACGGTCACGACGGAGGTCACATGTCCAGTTCTGCGCCTACCAAGTCTACCACTTCGCCCACTTCCCGCTACCGCCCCGAGACCCGGCTGGTCCATTCCGGAACCATCCGCTCGGAATTCGGCGAAACGTCCGAGGCGCTGTTTCTCACCCAGGGCTATGTCTACGACACCGCCGAGCAATGCGAGGCGCGCTTCAAGGGTGAAGACCCCGGCTACATCTACTCGCGCTATTCCAATCCGACGATCGCGATGTTCGAACGGCGCATGATCGAGCTCGAAGGCGCCGAGGCCGGCCGCTCGACCGCAACCGGCATGGCCGCGGTGACGACGGCCATTCTGGCGCCGCTGAAAGCCGGCGATCATGTCGTGGCGGCGAAACAGATGTTCGGGTCCTGCCGTTATGTGGTGGAAGATTTGCTGCCGCGCTACGGCATCGCCTCCACATTGGTCGATGGGCTTGATCTCGACCAATGGAAGCGCGCGGTGCGGCCGAACACCAAGAGCTTTTTCCTCGAAAGCCCGACCAACCCGACGCTCGACGTGCTCGATATTTCCGCGATCGCCGAGATTGCTCACGCGGGCGGCGCGCGGCTGATCGTCGACAACGTCTTTGCAACACCGATCTGGCAAAGCCCGTTGTCGCTCGGCGCCGATGTCGTGGTCTATTCCGCGACCAAGCACATTGACGGCCAGGGCCGCTGTCTCGGCGGCATGATCCTCGCTACCGAAGCCTTCGTTGCCGAACACCTGCATAACTTCATGCGCCAGACCGGCCCCTCGATTTCGCCGTTCAATGCGTGGGTGCTGCTCAAGGGGCTGGAGACGCTGGCGGTCAGGGTTCGCGCCCAGACCGAAACCGCCGCCAAGGTGGCAGACGTGTTGGCGCGGCATCCGAAAATCTCGCGGCTGATCTATCCCGGCCGCGACGATCATCCGCAGGCTCAGCTTGTGAAGAAGCAGATGCGCGCCGGATCGACGCTGGTCGGCTTCGAGGTCAAGGGCGGCAAGGCCGGTGCATTCCGCACGCTCAACGGGTTGAAGCTCGCGCGCATCTCCAACAATCTCGGCGACGCCAAGAGCCTTGTCACGCATCCCGCAACCACCACGCATCAGCGGCTCAGCCCGGAAGCGCGCACGGAGCTCGGGATCAGCGACGGCTTCATCCGCTTTTCCACCGGCCTCGAACACGCCGACGATCTGATCGAGGATTTGCACACGGCGCTGGAGAAGGCGTGAGCCCAACCCCGGATGCTGCGCAGCGCCACAAGCCACGCACACACGTGTCTTCGGTGCACCATGGCGATGCGCTGCTGATCCGGGGTCCATACTGGGATTTGCGGATGAAGATCCCGGGTTCGCGCGTAGCGCGCCCCGGGATGACGCCTAGCGGCGTCACATCGGCCGGTTGATTGGCGCGTTGGGCACGTTGATGCCGAGCTTGATCTGGCCGACCGAGCGGATGATGTCGTCGCCAAGCAATTGAGCGAAGCAGGCATAGCCCCAATCGTTCATGTGCAATCCGTCGGCGATCACGAAACTGTCGATCGGCAACGCCTGGTTCTCGTGCCACTGCCGCATCACCTCGAAGCGCGGGAACACACCGATATGGCGAAGCTGGCCAACCCGGCTGAGCAGCCTGACCATCTTGCTGGCGTTTTCCTGATGCTCGGTCACCCGCGGCGAATATTGCGGATCGACCAGCACAACATCGGCGCCGGCAGCCTGAATGCGAGCCACGCCGTCCTGCACCAGCTGCACGGTCGCATCGGGATCGAGATCGCGTATCACCGCGTTGGTGCCGACCTGCCAGATCACCATGTCGGGATGCATGTCGATCACTTCATTCTGTAACCGCATCATCATCTCTCGCGCATCGTCGCCGCCGTGGCCGCGGTTGATGACGGTGATATCGGCGGTCGGATATTTCCGATGCAATTGCGCCGCGAGGCGATTGGGATAGGTGAACTCCGGCGCGGATGTGCCGTAACCCTGCGTCGAGGACGATCCGAAAGCGACGATCACGACAGGTTCGCCTGCGGCGAGCTTGTGAGCGACACGCCGCAGCGAGCCAACCGTTCGTGGGGCGCCCTTCGGCGGCAGGCATGGCACACGGCTGAAAATGTCGCTCGCCGTTTTTGCAACCTGTTTGACCTTCTCGATCGCCTTGTCGGTGAGGCTCTTCGGTCGCGCCTGGCTGTCCGGCTGCATCTGGGTTGCCGACGGCGCCTGATTTGCCGGCGGCGCCTGGCCGGCATTGTCGGCAGCAGGCCTAGCGGCATCAGACTTGACGCTATCGGAAACTGTCGACTGCTGCGCGCTCTCGGCGCCAACGGTCGCCGTTGCGGCCGGGATCAGCAGCAAGAGCGCGGTAGCCAAAGCCCGCCACGTCAGTAGGCAAAAAGGGCGGCAATAACTTCCAAACGTCGTCAATGGCAGACTTCCTCAATTCTCCTGCGCGGGCTTCGGGTGAGCCGCGGCCATAATGAATTCCGACAATGCGCGTCCCAAACAACTATGGACCTGTTTGGCGAGCTCCGCGCTGTGAACCGTGGTGAACAGATCAAACTCGCCGGCCTCGGACCATTTTTGCATCAGCGCGAAACGGTCAAACAACGGAACCTCATGCTCCTGCGCCACGACACGCATATTATCCAGATAGGCCGAGGCAGAAATCATCGACTCCGTGCGTGGACTATATTGCGGATTAACCAGGATCGCGTCCGCTCCCGCGTCCCGCAACGCCACAACACCCTGGTCGATCGCCGCGCGGAAATCATCCGGATCAACGGAGCGCATAGCATCGACGGTTCCCGTCTGCCATATCACCAAAGTAGGCTTCTTGCCTTCTACCAGCTTGGAAAGGCCGGGCGCGACCTCTTCGGCGGTTTTTTTGGCCTGTATTTCTACGGATAAATTGACCTGGATCACCGGCAGCTTCGCTTTCAGCGCCGCCAGCATCTGGCCCGGATAGGCCGCGGTCTCGGAGGCGCTCGGGTTAGCGCCGATCATGGATGACCGGCTGCCGACCACCATAATATTCAGCGGGCCACCTGCCTTGATCGCCTCCGCGACCTTCGGCAGCGGGATATCGCCGGAGAGGAAATAGTCGGGAACTTCGCAGGCCGGAGGCGGAGCAGGTGCGGTGGGCGCATCCTCGGCGCGCGCATGAGCAGCGGCCAGAAAACCGGCCAGCAGGCTCACGCTCAGGATTGACCCCGAGACGAACTTCATGCGCCCCCTCCCGCCAAATCGGCGTTGCCGCCGGTAGCCTTGGCTCGGCCACTCTTGTCGGCGGAGTGTTTGTACCACGAAAAGAGCCAAGCAGCGGCTGACATGATCAGGATTCCCGAAATACTGATAACAAAGTGCAACCCGGTTCCCCCTGACAGCTCCGCCAGGATGAAATGGCCGGCGAAGGCCAGGAACACGCCGAGACAGAATATCTCGAGGGAATGCTGGCCACAGAGGATTAAAGGTCGCAGCCAGGGCGATTTCAGGCCCGGCCAGTCCTTCGGCAGGAAATGCACGGTGAGGGCCGCGAGCGCCAGGAAGTGCGCAAACCGCAGCACGTCTAGGTCGGTCTTGCTGATGGGATACATCCACTGCTCGAGCCGCTTGGGCATCAAATGGCCGAACTGCGGCACATACCAGGTCAGCGTGACGAAGAAGGCGAACAAGAGATAGGCGCCGCACGTCCACAGCGTGATGGGCGAGGCGATAATGCGCGACATCCGCTGCGCGCCGCCTTGCGCACACCAGGCGCCGAACACGAACAGCAACTGCCAGGCGAAGGGATTGAAGAACCAGGCCCCGTTCGGATAGGCCGAGAAGTGAAGATCGAATTGCCAGGTCGCGGCGTAAAACAGGACCGACAGCCCCAAAGTCAGGTCGGCGCTACGCCGCATCAGCCAAAGGATGAGCGGCAGCCACAGCATCAGCACGATGTAAAGCGGAAGCACGTCCATGTTGACGGGACGGAATCGCAACAGCAGCGCCTGGATGATGGTGACGTCGGGCTCTTTCAGAAAATCCATGATCCCCATTTCTTCGCTGTAGAGGGGATTCTCGAAGCTGGTGGCGACGTAGGAGATCTCGGCCAGGAAGATCGTGAACAGAAAGACGTGCGCGACGTAGATCTGCCAGACCCGCCGCAGGATGCGGGCGGTCGCCACCACAAAGCCGGCCTCGCGCATCGCGCGGCCATAGACGAAGGAGGCGGTGTAGCCGGAAATGAAAATGAAGATTTCGGTGGCGTCGGAAAATCCGTAGTTGCGGATGGTGAGCCAGGTCAGAAGATTCTGCGGCAGATGGTCGATGAAGATCAGCCACAGCGCGAGCCCGCGGAACAGATCGAGCCGCAATTCGCGCTCGGTTGCCGCAGGGCGCGCGATCGCCGCTGCTGCCGGCTGTGCAAGCAGGGCCTCGCCTGCTTTAGCCGCGAGCGGCGGTCCGGAAATCTGATCGGCAACCGAGGTCATCTCTTAAACCGTCTGAAGCAGGCGGGTGACGAAAAACGATAGCACAGTTCGGCCGCGCTTAGCCCCCAACTGTGGTGAAACGGCGATGGAAAAAGACCGTGTCCGGCGCCCCGGCGCATTTGGTTCTGTTGCGGCGATCGGATAGAATACCCGCGTGATTTGAAGACACGATCGAGCCTGCATGTACCGCGCCGTTACCCGCGACATCGAAGTGACCGTAGAGCCGAACTTCCTCCCCGAGCGCTCGTCGGTGGAAAAACAGCAATATTTCTGGTCCTACACCATCGTCATCACCAATTCCGGTCGTGAGACCGTGCAGCTACGCACGCGGCACTGGATCATCACGGACGCCACCGGCCGCCGGCAGGAAATCCGCGGCGAAGGGGTGGTTGGCGAACAGCCGGTGCTAGGCCCGGGCGAACGCTTCGAATACACCTCCGGCGTGCCGCTGCCGACGGCTTCCGGCTTCATGACCGGCCGCTACCAGATGGTGAGCGAGGGCGGCGAGAAGTTCGAGATCGACGTGCCGACTTTTTCGCTCGACAGCCCCGAAGCGAAGCGCGTGTTGAATTGACGCGCCCTCGGGCGCGTCATCACCGGGCATAGCCGTTCGAAGGAACGGCGTCGCTTTTGCTCGCCTGTGCCGGTGATCCATCTCGTTCCAAGAAGCGATGGATGCCCGGATCAAGTCCGGGCATGACGAGCGTGTTTGTACGGGCATTTTGGCTTGCGGGAATCATTGTCGGCGACAAACCGAATTTGGCGATCGCGATCGCGCCGAACTACATTTGGATCAAGGAGACGATGGAAAAGCTCAGTGGCTCCTAGGGAGCCGCGCCATCTTCGGCGCCGGCTTCTTGCGGCGTGAACTGATAGACCGACGAACAGAACTCGCAGGTCACCACCACCTTGCCGTCCTTGACCATCTCGGCGCGGTCCTGCGGGGCGAAGCTCTTGAGCATCGCGGAGACCGCATCGCGCGAGCACGAGCATTTGGCCTGCAAGGCAAGCGGGCTGAACACCCGGACACCGCGTTCATGAAACAGCCGATAGAGCAGCCGCTCGCCCGACAAATCGGGATCGATCAGCTCGACATCCTCAACCGTCGAGATCAGCGACTGGCCTTCGACCCAGGCGTCATCCTCCGCAACCGTATGCGTCAGCGTGCCCTCCGGCGCGTCGCCCGGATCGAGATCGGCCTGCCGCGCGCGCTCTGGCGCCTTGGGCAGAAATTGCAGCAGCATGCCGCCGCCGCGCCATCGGCGGCGTGCACCGCCCTCGCCGCCCCGCCATTCCTCGCCGACAGCGAGCCGCACGCGGGTCGGTATTTGTTCGGAGCGCAGGAAATACTCATGCGCGGCGTCCTCCAGACTGCCGCCGTGCAACGCGACCAGGCCTTGATAGCGGCTCATCTCCGGCCCCTGATCGATGGTCATCGCGAGATGTCCCTTGCCGAGCAGGCTGCCTGAATCCTGCCCCTCCTTGATCTGGCTTGCATCGAACCGCGCATAGGCGCGCAGGCGATCGGGCGCCTGGAAATCCACGATCAAGAATGACACCGGCCCGTCGGTCTGGGTCTGCAGGATGAAGCGGCCATCGAACTTCAAGGACGAGCCTAGCAGCGTCGTCAGCACGATCGCCTCGCCGAGTAGCTTGGCGACCGGCGGCGGATAGTCGTGCTTGGCGAGAAGGTCGTCGAGGCCGGGACCGAGCCGGGTCAGCCGCCCGCGAAGGTCGAGCGCTGCAACCTCGAAAGGCAGCACGGCGTCGTCCTGCGGCACGTGCGACGGCGCACGCACCGGCGTTTCCTTGATTTTGATGTCGGGAGAATTGGAAGTCATGGCGCTTTATCTGGGGTCGGATGGTGAGAAGTGGAAGGGGCTAGTCGGGGCAATGCCGCCGCGAACTCGGAGTACCCTCTTCCCTTGCGGGAGAGGGTAAGAGCGTCGATGTAGCGCGGACTACCCCACCGCCTCGAGGCACCAGGCCAGAATGCCCTTTTGCACATGCAGGCGGTTTTCGGCTTCGTCGAACACCACCGATTGCGGGCCGTCGATGACTTCATCGGTGACCTCATCGCCACGGTGCGCGGGCAGGCAGTGCATGAACAGCGCATCGGGCTTGGCCAGCGACATCAGCCGCGCATTGACCTGATACGGCCTGAGCAGGTTATGGCGATGCTCGCCGTCCTTGTCGCCCATCGAGAACCAGGTGTCGGTGACCACGCAATCGGCGCCGCGCACCGCGGCCTCCGGATCCGAACCGAGCACAATCGGCGCCTGCGTCGCCTTGATCCAGTCCCTCATCGTTTTGTTGGGCGCGAGCTCGGGCGGGGTCGCCACGTTCAGCTTGAACTTGAAGCGCTCGGCCGCATGCGCCCAGGACGCCAGCACGTTGTTGTCATCGCCGCTCCAGGCCACCGTGCGGCCCTGGATCGGACCACGATGCTCCTCGAACGTCATCACATCCGCCATCACCTGACAGGGATGGGAGCGGCGCGTCAGCCCGTTGATGACGGGCACGGTGGCGTGCGCAGCCAGTTCCAGCAGCGCCTCGTGGTTGAGAATGCGGATCATGATGATGTCGACATAGCGCGACAGCACGCGCGCGGTGTCGGAGATGGTCTCGCCGCGGCCGAGCTGCATTTCGGCGCCCGTCAGCATGATCGCCTCGCCGCCGAGCTGGCGCATGCCGACATCGAACGACACCCGCGTGCGCGTCGAGGGCTTTTCGAAAATCATCGCGAGCGTCTTGCCCTTGAGGGGCTTGTCGGCCTCCTGCCCACCGCCCTTTTGCGCCTTCAGCTTCGCCTTCATGGCGACGCTGGCAGCGAGCACCTCGCGCAGCTCTTTCAGAGGGAGCTCGTTGAGATCCAGAAAATGGCGCAGCGCCTTGCTCATGACGCAGCTGCCTTCTTGCCATGCGCGGCCGAAAGCGCCGCACATGCGCGCTCCAGCGACTGCACGGATTGCTCGATCTCGTCCTCCGAGACGATCAGCGGCGCCAAAAAGCGCACGACATTGTCGCCGGCGCCGACCGTGAGCAGCTTTTGCTCGCGCAGCGCGGTCACAAGATCGGCTGACGGGACCACCGCCTTGACGCCGATCAGAAGCCCCTCGCCGCGCACTTCCGAAAGCACGGTAGGGTAGCGATCGACCACGGAAGCGAGCTTCTGTTTGAGCAGCAACGACATCTTCTGCACATGATCGAAGAAGCCGGGTTTGAGCATGACATCGAGCACGGCATTGGCAGCGGCGACCGCGAGTGGATTGCCGCCGAAGGTCGAGCCGTGCGAGCCCGGCGCCATGCCGGAGGCGGCTTCGGCCGTCGCGAGTACCGCCCCGATCGGGAAACCGCCGCCGAGCGCCTTCGCCAGCGACATTACGTCCGGCTCAATGCCGAGGCGCTTGTAGGCGAAGAGATCGCCGGTGCGGCCCATGCCGGTCTGCACCTCGTCGAAGGCGAGCAACAGGCCGCGCTCGTCGCAGAGCGCGCGCAGCGCCTTGAAGAAGGCATGCGGCGCCGCGCGCACGCCGCCCTCGCCCTGCACCGGCTCGATCAGGATGCCGGCGGTATGCGGACCGATCGCCTTCTTCACCGCCTCCAGATCGCCATGCGGCACTTGATCGAAGCCGTCCATCGGCGGCCCAAACCCTTCGAGATATTTCGCGGCACCCGTGGCCGCCAGCGTCGCCAGCGTACGTCCGTGGAACGCGCCTTCGAAGGTGACGATGCGATAGCGCTCGGGGTTTCCCTTCGAGAAGTGATAATGGCGCACCAGCTTGATCACGCCTTCCAGCGCCTCCGCGCCGGAATTGCAGAAGAACACGAAGTCGGCAAAACTCTGCTCGCACAGCCGCGCGGCCAGCTTTTCGCCGTCGGGGCTCTTGAACAGGTTCGACATGTGCCAGAGCTTGGTCGCCTGTTCCTGCAGCGCTTTGACCAGATGCGGGTGCGCATGTCCGAGCGCGTTCACCGCAACGCCGGACGTGAAATCCAGATAGCGCTCGCCATTGGTGGCAAACAGCCAGCAGCCCTCGCCGTGCGTAAAGCCGAGATCAACCCTGGCAAATACCGGAAGCAGATGCGACGTCGCGCTGTTGGTCATGGCAATCACTAAGAGTTAAAGGCCGATCGTGTTGCGGGCATTGGTGCGGCCGCAAAGCTACGACCAAAGGTGGACGACCCGAGGTCGGAAACGGAACGTGCCGCCTTTTCGAGGCGGCACGTGGCCAGCATTCTAGGCGTGTGGCGATCCGTGTCAACGGATTGCCGTAAATCTGCGGTCTCTCTTGCGCAACACAAACGTTAAAAACCGCAACACAAGCGTTAAAAACAGCGGAACATGTGGACGCACGCGCGTCAACTCTTGCGCGGGAGTCACGCCATATTGTAGTTTTCGAGACGTCGGATACGACATCTCGTGCGGTAGTACTTGCTCCTCTAAGTCGCCAATGTTCTGCGTAAACGTTCGGGCGTTTTATTGCGCCCAGCGAAGGCTAAGGGATTCTGCCGGAAGGGATTTTTAAGACGATTGGCATCGCAGCGCTGCCCCGATAACTGGCCGGCGCGACGCGAAGGAAAGAGTGCGATGACGGTATTGACCTGGTCTGACGATCGCGTCGAACAATTGAAGAAGCTCTGGGAAGCAGGGCTTTCGGCGAGCCAGATCGCCGCCGAACTCGGCAATGTCACGCGAAATGCCGTGATCGGAAAAGTGCACCGGCTGGGCCTTTCCGGCCGCGCCAAGAGCCCCTCTTCCGCCGCACCCCGCCCGCGCAAGGCGCGCGCGCCGCAACACATGATGCGGGTGTCGCGCCCGGCATCGCGCGGCAACACGGCGCTGGCGCATGCCTTCGAGGTCGAGCTGGAGCCCGATCCGATCGCCTATGACAATGTGGTGCCGATGAGCCAGCGGCTGTCGCTGCTCGAGCTGAATGAGGCGACCTGTCACTGGCCGGTCGGTGACCCCTCAAGCGCGGAATTCTTCTTCTGCGGCGGCAAGGCGCTGCCCAGCCTGCCCTATTGCGCGCATCACTCGCGGATCGCCTATCAGCCGACCGGCGATCGTCGCCGCCAGGCGCCGAAGACGACAAGATAGACTTATCGAATTTAGTTGTCGTCCCCGCGCACGCGGGGACCCATAACCACAGGCCTTCGTCGTTACGAAGGGTTTTGACCACCGCACGCTACGGACAGATTCCGCGGTATGGGTCCCTGCTTTCGCAGGGACGACACCGAGAATGTAGCCCCGCCCTACTCCACCTTGGCGAAACGATCGTCGAGCGCGTAGCCGGCGCCGCGCACCGTGCGGATCGGATCCTGTTCCTGCCCGGGATTGAGCAATTTGCGCAAGCGCCCGATATGCACGTCCACCGTGCGCTCATCGATATAGATGTCGCGGCCCCAGACGCTGTCGAGCAACTGCTCGCGGCTGAACACCCGGCCCGGATGTTCCAGGAAGAATTCGAGCAGCCGGTACTCCGTCGGTCCGAGATCGACCGGACGGCCGGAGCGGGCGACGCGGCGCTTCTCGCGGTCGAGTTCGATGTCGCCATAGGTCAGCACGGTGGCGAGCCGCTCGGGGCTGGCGCGCCGCAACAGGCCGCGGACCCGCGCCAGCAATTCAGGAACCGAGAACGGCTTGACGATGTAGTCGTCAGCGCCGGTCGCAAGCCCCCTCACCCGCTCGCTTTCCTCACCGCGCGCGGTCAGCATGATGATCGGAAGCTGTTTGGTCTCCGGCCGGGCGCGCAGGCGCCGGCACAGCTCGATGCCGGACAAGCCCGGCAGCATCCAGTCCAGCACGATCAGATCGGGAACCCGCTCCTTCAAGCGGGTGTCGGCGTCGTCGCCGCGCCCGACCGTTTCGACGTCATACCCCTCGGCGTCGAGGTTGTAGCGCAGCAGCGTCGTCAGCGCTTCCTCGTCTTCCACCACCAGAATGCGTGCGCTCATGTGCGTAGCCTTCTTTCGTCCTTATCGTGTGATGCATCTACCCCGGAAACGGCGATCAGCTTCCAGGCACGGTTGTAGCAAAGGTCGTCATGTCACCCTTCGGCCGCTTGTCGAGAATCTGCTGGCCTTCGATCATGTAGAATACGGTCTCGGCGATATTGGTCGCGTGGTCGCCGATCCGCTCGATGTTCTTGGCGCAGAACATCAGGTGAATGCAGAAGCTGATGTTGCGCGGATCTTCCATCATGTAGGTCAAGAGTTCGCGGAACAGCGAGGTGCAGATCGCGTCGACTTCCTCGTCGCCCTTCCAGACCGTCATCGCCGCCGGCAGGTCGTGCGCCGCATAGGCGTCGAGCACCGACTTCACCTGCGACTGCACGAGATCGGTCATGTGCTCGAGCCCGCGGATCAGCTTCAAGGGCTGAAAGTCGCTCTCCAGCGCCGCAACCCGCTTGCCCATGTTCTTGGCGAGGTCGCCGATCCGTTCGAGGTCGGTTGCGACCCGCATCGCGCCGACGATCTCGCGCAAATCGATCGCCATCGGCTGACGCCGCGCGATGGTCAGCACCGCGCGCTCCTCGATCACGCGCTGCAAATTGTCGATCTCGGCATCGGTCTCGACCACCCGCCGGCCCAGCGCGACGTCGCGGCGGATCAACGCATCGACGGCATCCACGATCATGCGTTCGGCGAGGCCGCCCATTTCGGCCACCAGCCGGGTCAATTCCTGCAGATCGCTGTCGAACGCCTTGGCGGTATGTTCTGCGGCCATCTTATTCTCCTTAAACCATGTTCCGGCTGGATACGAACCGAAACCTGATCTCATTCCCTGATGTGAGCACGATCGTTTCGAAAGCTTTCGCCTTCTGACTGCTAGCCGAAACGGCCGGTGATGTAGTCCTGGGTCCGCCGGTCGTTCGGCGACGTGAAAATCTTGTTGGTCTCGTCGAACTCGATCAATTCGCCGAGATACATGAACGCCGTCTTGTCGGAGACGCGAGCGGCCTGCTGCATGTTATGGGTGACGATGGCGATGGTGTAGTTCTCGGCCAGTTCCTGGATCAATTCCTCGACCTTGGCGGTCGAGATCGGATCGAGCGCCGAGCACGGCTCGTCAAACAAAATCACCTCGGGGCGCACCGCGACTGTGCGCGCGATGCATAGCCGCTGCTGCTGGCCGCCGGACAGGCTCAAGCCCGACGCGTTGAGCTTGTCCTTGACCTCGTTCCAGAGCGCGCCGCCGCGCAGCGCCTTCTCGACGCGACCGTCCATTTCCGAGCGGGAAATCTTCTCGTATAGGCGAATGCCGAAGGCGATGTTCTCGTAGATCGTCATCGGGAACGGCGTCGGTTTCTGAAATACCATGCCGACGCGGGCCCGCAGCAGATTGAGATCGAGCTTGGGATCCAGAATATTGGTCTGATCGAGCATCAACTGGCCGGTGGCGCGCTGGCCCGGATAAAGATCGTACATCCGGTTGAAAATCCGCAGCAGCGTGGACTTGCCGCAGCCCGACGGGCCGATGAAAGCGGTGACGCGGTTGGTGCCGAGCGTGATGTTGATATTCTTCAGCGCGTGGTGCTCGCCGTAATGGAAATTCAGCCCGCGTGCGGTGACCTTGGCCGGCGGTTCCGCATGGCCGGATGCGTGAGGGTGACCGACCACCGACGGCACCGGCGTCGCGGGAACACTGGCGGAAGCGGAAACGTCGTTCATTTTGCAGTCCTCTCGGCGCCAAGAATGCGAGCGCCAATGTTGAGAGCGAGCACGGCGAGCGTAATTATGAGGGCCCCGCTCCAGGCCAATTGCTTCCAGTAAGCGTAGGGGCTCTGGACGAAATTGTTGATGGTCACCGGCAGGTTCGCCATCGTCTTGGTCAGGTCGAGGCTGAAAAACTGGTTGGAGAGCGCGGTGAACAACAAGGGCGCGGTCTCACCGGCGACGCGGGCGGTTGCGAGCAGCACGCCGGTGATCAGGCCCGAGCGCGCTGCGCGGTAGGCGATACGCTTGATGACCAGCGAGCGCGGCAATCCGAGCGCCGAGGCTGCCTCGCGCAGCGGATTGGGAACCAGCAGCAGCATGTCCTCGGTGGTGCGCAGCACGACCGGAATCACGATCACCGCAAGCGCCAGCGAACCCGCCAGGGCCGAGAAGCCTCGCATCGGCACCACGATGGCGCCATAGATGAACAGGCCGATGATGATCGACGGCGCGCTCAGGAGGATGTCGTTGATGAAGCGGATCACGGATGTGAGGCGGTCGTTCCTGCCGTATTCGGCCAAGTAAGTCCCGGCAAACAGGCCGAGCGGCGCGCCGAGGCCGACGCCGATCGCGGTCATGATGATGGAGCCGGTGATGGCGTTCAGAAGGCCGCCTTCATTGGCGCCGGGCGGCGGCGTGTTCTGGGTGAAGAGTTCGAGATTGATGCCCTTGAGGCCATTGAAAAACAACGTGAACAGGATCAGCGCCAGCCAGGTGACGCCGAACAAGGCCGCACCGAAGCACAGCGTGCGGATGATGATGTCGCGGCGGCGGCGCTTTGCGTAAATCGGATTCATGCTAGTTGCCCGCCTTCTTTTCCAGGCGCATCAGCATCAGCCGCGCCGCCGAAAGCACCAGGAAGGTCAGCACGAACAGGAGCAGGCCGAGCAGCATCAGCGCGGACTGATGCAAGCCGTCGCTTTCGGCGAATTCGGATGCGATCGCCGCCGAGATGGTGGTGCCCGGCGCAAAGATCGAGGACGAGATGCGGAATGAATTTCCGATGATGAAGGTGACCGCCATGGTTTCGCCGAGCGCTCGCCCAAGCGCCAGCATGACGCCGCCGATGACGCCGACGCGGGTATAGGGGATCACGACGTTGCGAACCACCTCCCACGTCGTGCAGCCGACGCCATAGGCGGCCTCCTTCAACACCGGCGGCACGGTCTTGAAGACGTCGACGGAGATCGCGGTGATGAAAGGCAGCACCATGATCGCCAGAATGAGCGCCGCGTTGAACATGCTCAGGTAGGACGGCGGCCCTCCAAAGATCGAACCCAGCACCGGGATGCCGTCGAACAGGCTGATCATGAACGGCTGGAACGTGTAGGCCAAAAACGGACCGAGCACGAAAAATCCCCACATGCCGTAGATGATGGAGGGAATGCCGGCGAGCAGTTCGATGGCGATGCCGATCGGGCGGCGCAGCCATTGCGGGCAAAGCTCGGTGAGAAAAATCGCGATGCCGAGACCGACCGGAATCGCGATCAGCATCGCGATGAATGAGGTGACCAGCGTGCCGTACATCGGGCCCAACGCGCCGAGTACGGGAGGATCGGCCGACGGCGCCCAGCGCTGGGTCCACAGGAACGCGAAGCCGTATTCCTTCATCGCCGGCCAGGCACCGACGATCAGCGAAAGAATGATGCCGCCGAGAATGAGCAGGACCGAGATCGCGCAGGTGCGGGTGATCCAGTAGAAGGTGACGTCGCCGAGCTTGAATGCGCTCAGCGCCTTGGCGCGATCGTAGGGTCCTGCGACTTCCATTGCATCGCTTTGAACCGCCATCTCTGCCACGCCAATTCCCTCTGTCTGGTTCAAAGTTTCGCCCATCGCCTGCCTCGGAGGCCGCCTTGTCGGTGGCGGTCTTGCTGACGATCGGTCCGGCGTCATTCCGGGATGGTGCTTTCAGGACCAGATCCGGAATCCTCTCGAGATTCCGGGTTCGCTCGTTGTACTCGCGCCCCGAAAGGACGGAGCGCGAGGTCTTGAAAGACTTGCCGTGTCAGCTCTTGATGTCGGCCGACCAGGTCTTCTCGATCAGCTTGACGACAGCCTCCGGCATCGGAATGTAATCGAGCTCCTCGGCCATCTTGCCACCGCTGGCGAAAGCCCATTTGAAGAACTTGATGGCTTCCGCGGAGGCCGCCTTGTCGGTCGGTTCCTTCTGCATCAGGATAAAGGTCGAAGCCGTGACCGGCCATGACTGTTCGCCCGGCTGGTCGGTGAGGATCACATAATAGCCGGGCGCTTTCGCCCAGTCGGCGTTCGAGGCCGCCGCCTGGAATGAGGCCACCGTCGGCTGCACGGTCTTGCCGGCCTTGTTGACCAGCGCGGCGTAGGTCAGCTTGTTCTGCTTGGCATAGGCATATTCGACGTAACCGATCGAATTTCTGGTCTGGCCGATATTGCCGGAGACGCCCTCGTTACCCTTGGCGCCAACACCCGTCGGCCATTCGACCGCGGTGCCGGAGCCGACCTTGGTCTTCCACTCCGCGCTCACCTTGGAAAGGTAGTCGGTGAAATTGAACGTCGTGCCCGATCCATCGGAGCGGCGAACCACGGTGATCGCCTCGCTCGGCAGCTTCACATTCGGATTGAGCTTCTTGATCGCCGGATCGTCCCATTTGGTAATCTTGCCGAGATAGATGTCGGCGAGCGTCGTGCCGTCAAACACCAGTTCGCCCGGCTTCACGCCTTCCAGATTCACCACCGGAACGATGGCGCCCATGACCATCGGCCATTGAACCAAGCCGTCCTTCTCGAGCTGCTCGGCCTTCAGCGGCATATCGGTGGCGCCGAACGTCACGGTTTTGGCCTGGATCTGCTTGATGCCGCCACCGGAACCGATCGACTGGTAGTTCAGGCCGTTGCCGGTCTCTTTCTTGTAGGCGTCGGCCCACTTCGAATAGATCGGGAACGGGAACGTCGCACCCGCTCCGGTGATGTCCGCGGCGAACGCCGACGTCGATGCGGCGACCAGGCCGACAGCGACGATCGTTTTCATGAAATTCATTGCTGGTCTCCATCTCGTAAGCCAAGCGCTCACGCGGGTCCGTTTAGGAGCCGTCAATGCTGCTTTTACGAAGGTTTGATGACAGTTGGATGACGCCACCAAATCCTTGAAATTACTTGACTTCAGGTCGAGAGCGGAGGTTTGGCCTGGGGAAAACAGGCGGTAAAAGTAGCGCCGTTTTTCAAGACGCTTTCGATCAAAAGCCGGCCGCGATGGCGGTTCACAATATGTTTGACCAGCGATAGCCCCAAGCCGGTTCCACCTTGCGCGCGGCTGTCGCCAACATCCACCCGGTAAAACCGCTCGGTCAGCCGCGGCAGATGTTCCGGGGCAATGCCCGGACCGAAATCGCGCACCAGAACCCGCACTTCCGGCTGGCCTTCGCTGGATACGGCCGTGGTCAGGGAGACGATCACCTTGCCGCCCGAAGCGCCATATTTCAGCGCGTTCTCGACCAGGTTCTCAAACACTCGCAGCAGTTCCTCGCGATCGCCTGCGATCCAGGCCGGCGCCTCCGGCAGATCGACCTCGACCTCGACCTGGCGTTCGCGCGCCAGCGGCTCCAGCCCGTCGATCACCTGCCCGATAATGGGCACAATATCCACCAGCGTATCCGGGCGGACATGGGCTGATAGTTCGACCCGCGACAGCGACAACAGGTCGTCGATGAGCCGCGCCATCCGCGTCGCCTGGGCATGCATGATGCCGAGAAAGCGCTCGCGGGCTTTGGGGTCGTCGCGGGCCGGCCCCTGCAGCGTATCGATAAAGCCCGACAGCGCCGCCAGCGGCGTGCGCAATTCGTGGCTGGCATTGGCCACGAAATCGGCGCGCATCTCCTCGACCCGCCGCAGCGGCGTCTGATCGTGGAAAGTCATCAGCATGCATTTATCTGTGCTGCCGAACAAAGTCGGCACCGGCACCGGTATGATGACAAGCTCCATCCAGCGATCGACCGGAACGTGATCGAGATAGGTGGCGCGGCGGGGTTCGGTGGTTGCGATCGCTTCGCGAAGCGCGGTGATGATTTCGGGCGAGCGCAGCGCAAACTGGGCAAGCTCGTTCTTGCGCAATGCCGGCGCAAGCTGGGCCGCGGCCGCATTGAGGTGAATGACGCGGCCGGCGCGGTCGAGCAGCACGGCGGGATCCGGCATGCCGGCAACGACGGCGGCGACCGCCGCAGATTCCACCGGATTGGTGCCGCGGACGTCTTCGCGCGAAGCCGCCGTGTCGTGCAGGCGCCAGGGCACCAGCGCCGCCGCGGCAATACAGGCGAAAATTACGGCCGCCCGCACCGCGGACAATTCGCCGAGCACGACCACCACCGACAGCGCCAGCGCCGCAGCGAGCAGGATGATCGCTGAATGCCTCAAGCGGTCTGGCCACGGCGAGAAAAAGAAGGAGGGAGTGTCGTCTATTGCCATCGGGCTAAAACTCCGACTCCAAAATTCTCAACGTCATCCCCGCTTAGGCGGTCACGTCAGGCGCCGGGCTCGTTGCGCTCCCGCACGTAAACGGCTTCGTGCTGCGGCTCCCCGGCGATCGCAGACGCCGCCTGCCGCAACCGTTTCGACCGGGCTCCGACGATAACCTCCCGAAACGTCAGTATGATTACAGATATAACGAACGGCGCAATATAATAGAGGAGGCGGAACAGCAGCATTCCGGCAAGCAACTCCTCCTTGTCCATCTGCCACAGGCCAACCAGCATGGCGGCGTCGAAGACACCCAGCCCGCCAGGGGAGTGGCTGGCAAAGCCGAGCAGCGTCGCCGAGACGAAAATTACCGCGACCACGACGAAGCCGAGATTGGGTTCGTCGGGCACCAGCGTGTACATCGCAAGCGCACAGAAGCCGAGATCGACGATGCCGATCATGATCTGCAACAGCGTCAGCGGTCCGCCCGGCAGCACGACCGTCCATGGCCCGCGTCCGACATTGCGGGGCTGTATCCAGACCCAGATCACGTAGCCCGCGAGGCCGATGACGATGCCGATGGCAATGATCCGGTTCAGCCAGGACGGCAATTGATCGACCGCGGAGGCGGCCTCCGGGTGCCAGACGACCCCGATCCCCAGCACCGCCGCGTTGCCGAGCCAGAACGTCAACCCGGCGATAAAACAGATCTTGGCGACATCGATCGCATTCAGGCCCGAGGCCGAATAAATGCGGTAGCGCACCGCGCCGCCGGTGAAGACGCTGGCCCCGACATTGTGCCCGATGGAATAGCTGGTGAAAGCGGCAAGTGCGTTGATGCGGTAAGGGATCTCATTTCGGCCAATCGCGCGCGTCGCGAACATGTCGTAGAACGTGAGCGTGAAATAACCGGCCGCCACGAACAACGCCGCCATCGCGATCGATCGGAGCTCGGTGCTTTTGATCGCCTCGATGACCTCGAAAACATCGATGTCGCGGAGCATGTGAAAAAGCACGTAGCACGCGAGACCGATAACGGTGATGCTGACCGCGACGCCCAGTTTATGCAGGATCTGTCGGTGGCGCAGAAACGAAATCGCTCTGCGTATTGGTTCCAGCATCTAGACCTCGTTGCGCGGACAATGCCGCCGATCGCACATTGCCCAGCGGCCCTGTTCTAACATTTGCTTCCGGTCTCGCGCACGCATTTGGAGCGAATGTGATGGCTGCCCCAATCCGTCCCCTGGTCCATCTGGTAGCTTGTTTTGAGCCGTAGTGGAATTCGCTTCATCCGGAAAGGCCCGCCCCTTCAGCACTTAGGAGAACCCCGCGCACGCCCTTAATAGAGCGGGTTTGACGTTCGTATTGTGCCTGCTGCGGTTGTAGCCGCCGAACATCCGGTGGTGGTCCGCAAGCGTGCAGGATCCATCGGCCATGTGAATTCGCCTTCAACTTGCACCCGCAGGGCCGGGCAACACCCGGTCGCGCAAACACGATCCGATTCCACACCCAATCAGATAGAGCGCGAGCATCAAAAGGCCAAGGTCCAGCCAATAGCCCGGCCGGCCAGGAACCACGCGCGCCAGCGCCGCGGCGAGCAGGGCTGCCACCAGCGCAGCGAGCCAGCGCGCCAGATTCTTCGATACGCCGTGCCCGCGTTGCACCACCGCGATCCAGCCCATCGCGAAACCGAGCAGCAGCGCGGCGAGAAGCCAGCCCCAGTGAAATGTCGCGAGAAAAATCATGGCTGCTCCTTCACGACGAATTCGATGCGGCGATTTCGCGCCTTGCCTTCGTCGGTGCCGTTGGCGGCCACCGGCTGGGCGCTGCCATAACCGATCGCGGTAAACCGGCCTGCGGGAAGACCTGCCTTCACCAGATAGTCGACCACGGCCTGGGCCCGCTTTTCCGACAGGGCCTGGTTGGTGGCGTTGTCGCCGTCGGCGTCGGTATGGCCGGCGACCTCGATATTGGTGGCCGGACAACGCAGCGCGATTTCGATCAGATGATCGAGCAGACCCGCCGAATCCGGGTCAAGATTGGAGCGCCCGGATTCAAAGCGGATCGTTCCCTTGCCGAGCACTTCCGAAAACAGCTGCTGGCAGACGGTCGCATCCACGGGCGCTGCCGCCGGTTTGACCGAAATATCCGCCTTGACCTGCCAGCCTTGCGGAAAATCCTTGAGCAGGCTGCCGCGAAGCTGACCGGGCGCTGCCTCGTAGAGCGCATCGCCCGACAGCTTGACCTCGCGATCGGAGACCACCAGCGTCCCGGTCGACAGCCGCGACAGCGCGCCGAGCGCCGGTGCCACGGCGCCGGCGAAGCCGGGCGGCGCCCCGAGGCTTTCCTTGAGGTTGTTGACGACCTTTTCGTTGAAGAATTTACGGCCCGCCGCCGCCACGATCGCGGCACGCACATTGTTGTCGGGCACGTAGCCCGTCAGCGTCAGCGTCTGCGCCACCGGATCCTTGTTGGCCTGGAAAATATAGGGCGGAGCCTTGATCTCGTTCGACGCGACCGAAAAACCCTCAGGCAGGTTCTTCAGCGAAGCCGCAATCGCCTCGCGGCCGCCGAGGTCACGCGCCATGCCGGACAGGCTGACCTTGGTATCCGAAATGGTGATCTTGCCGTCTTTCAGTTTGGCGACCTGGTCAAGCAGCAAGAGCGCGGCATCGTCGAAACGCGGCGGCGCGCCGCGCGACAGGTTTGTCTGGTCGACCACCTCGACGCCGCCGAGATCGGCGCGGGCGGCTTCCAGCAATTTGCCCTTGCTCGCAGGCAACGGAGTACTGCCGGTCAAGGTAACCCTGACGACGTCGCGCTCGGCCGACCAGACGAACGGCGTGGCCTCTGGAACGAGGCGGGTCTCGTCGTTGACGAGACGCACGCCCGGCACGACTTCGATAGCGGCAACGGCGCTACGGCGCCCGTCTTCGGAAAAGGCGTCGGCGGTGAGCGTGACGTCGCGGCCGCTCACGGCGATCTGGCTCTTGTCGAGCAGAATATCCTTCAGCGCAGCCGTCGAACGGCCGGCCAGTTCGGCTTCCAGAGGCGCGGTGCTGGTCCAGGCCGCCAAAGCCCAAAGGACGGCCAGCGGTATCGTGCCCGGCCACCATTTGCTGCTCCACCTGACTAGTCCGCGCATCCGATATCCCACGAGGCGAGACGCCGCGTCATTTCCGAAATTCGCAAGGAATCTGCAAACTGCCCCCTTTGGCGAATTTCGGTAAACAGGGGGACTAGTGGTCCGATTCTAACGTTCGCATCCCTTTTTCAGCGGCCACTTTTGCGAACGTCAGAATCATAGGACCACTGGCAAACATAAGATTCTGGTGTGGTTTTGGATTTGACATTCGCTTGGAGGGTTCGCCGCGAGACTGAATCGAATGTCAAATCCACCACACCAGTAACACTCTGATCTGCTATCGCTTTTCGGCTTGACGCAACCCTCTCGATTTCTCTCCAAGGCAGCGCCCGGACCGCAAAGCACAGGCACGCGGAAAGAGAGAGAAAACAAACCCTTGCGGGGCTGTCAAACCCGAAATAGCGGGGGGATGGTCCGGCGGACGGCAGGCGCGGCTAACCCTTTCTTCAAGGGTCTAACGATAGCTTGAGATGCCCCTTCCAACCGGCAATCCAGCCCCGATGAAGCAGTTACGCAGCACCGTCATCCGCGCCGGCCTGGAAGCGCTTTGTCTCACCGGCATGCACCGCCTGTTTCGCCCGATTTTTGCCGGCGCGGGCTGCATTTTCATGCTCCACCACGTGCGCCCGGCACGAGACGCCGCCTTTCAGCCCAACAGCCACCTCGAAATCACGCCGCAATTCCTGCGCGCGGTGCTTGCCCATCTGCGCGCGCGCGGCATCGACATCATCACTATGGATGAATTTCACCGCCGGCTGACGGAGCGCGACTTCTCGCGGCATTTCGCCTGCTTTACTTTTGACGACGGCTATCGCGACAACCGGGATTTTGCGCTTCCGGTCATGCGGGAATTTGACGCACCCTTTACGGTGTATGTGGCCAGCGATTTTGCGCAAGGCACTGGAAACCTGTGGTGGGTCGCGCTCGAGAGCGCGATTGCCAAGGCCTCCACCATCGAGGCCGAGATCGATGGCGTGGCCACCCGCATCGATACGTCAACGCTTTCGGCCAAGCGCTCAGCCTTCGAACGGCTGCACGACTGGCTGCGCGCACTTCCCGGCCGCGACGATCTGGCCCGCGAGATCGGCGCGCTCTCGGCCCGTTGTGGCATCGACCAAGCCGCGATCTGCCGCGAACTCTGCATGTCCTGGGACGAGCTGAAGCCATTTGCCGACGAGCCGCTTGTCAGCATCGGCGCGCATTCGGTGACCCATTGCAACCTTGCCCAGCAGCCGGACGAGATCGCGAGCCAGGAAATCGCAACGAGCCGGGCGCGCATCGAAAGCGCCTTGCAGCGCCCCGCCCTTCACTTCGCCTATCCCTATGGCGACAGGCTCGCAGCCGGCAGCCGCGAATTTGCGCTGGTCAAGGCCGCCGGATTCAAGACGGCGGTAACGACGCGGCCGGGCATGATCTTTCCCGAAAGCGCGGAGTATCCGACGGCCCTGCCGCGGGTTTCGCTCAACGGCAATTATCAGGACGAGCGTATCCTTCCCGTGCTCACCTCAGGCGTGGCCACCGCGATGTGGAACGGTTTTCGGCGCGTTGACGCGGCGTGATTTCCGCCCTCACCCCGCGTCATCGCGAGCGAAGCGACGCGATCCAGCGAGAAAATTTCTGGATTGCTTCCGCCTACGCGTAAGGACGCTGCGGCGGACTCCAAGCGCGCCATAGCTCGCAAGCGAGCGACGGCGGGTCGTCGCTTACGCTCCCTTGCGCAAACGCTTCGCGTTTGTCGCAGGCAATGACGACGACAGCTTGACTCGCCCCTACCCCACGCCCAGAACCCTTGGTCAAAAGCCGAGGGAGGATACGCATGTTCAAGGACCTGTTTTCGCTTCGCGGCCGTGTCGCATTGGTGACCGGCGGATCGCGCGGCATCGGCAAGATGATCGCCGCGGGCTTTCTCAATCAAGGCGCGGCCAAGGTCTACATCACCGCGCGCAAGGCGGCCGCTTGCGAGGCCACCGCCAAGGAGCTGAGCGCCGCCTATGACGGCGAATGCATCGCGCTCCCGATCGATATCTCGACCATGGCAGGCATCGAGATGCTGGCGGGCGAGATCAAGAAGCGCGAAGGCAAGCTCGATATTCTCGTCAACAATGCCGGTGCGGCCTGGGGCGCGGATTTCGACGAATTTCCGGAGAGCGGCTGGGACAAGGTGATCAATCTCAACCTCAAGACACCGTTCTTTCTCACCAAGGCGCTCGCCGGATCCTTGCGAGCCGCCGCAAGCCGCGAGCGGCCGGCGAAGGTGATCAACATCGCCTCGATCGACGGGATTTTCGTCAATCCGCTGGAGACCTATTCCTATGCCGCCAGCAAATCCGGCCTCATCCACCTGACGCGCCGGATGGCCGTCAAGCTCATCTCCGACCACATCGTGGTATCGGCGATCGCGCCGGGTCCCTTCAAGTCCGACATGAACAAGGCAGCACGCGACAATGCGGATGAAGTGGCAAGGCGCGTACCCGCGGGAAGGATCGGCACCGACGAGGACATGGCGGGCGCTGCAATTTATCTCGCCTCGCGCGCCGGCGATTACGTGGTAGGCGCCACCATCGCGGTCGATGGCGGCATCGTCTATGCCAATCCCGGCATCAAGGGAGATGGGTGGGATAGCTGAAGCAACAAGGACGCAACAAACGCGACTGGTCATCCTTCGCCCTCGCCCGAGCGGGGGAGGGTGGCGTGTTGGGAGACAAAGCGAACATCAGTGACGGGTGGGGGCACCACCAAACCGGCCAGCAATAGACCCCCACCCCGATCTTCGCTGCGCTCTGCTCGCACCTTCCCCGCGCTCCGCGGGGGAGGGATAAAAGAGTTCACGTCTCGATCTTCACATACTCGAAATCGCCCGGCTTGTTATTGATGCCGATCTTGGGCGGCGAAATCCAGGAAGCGAATTCGCCGGCGCTTGTGACCGGCGTCATTAGCGAAGCGATAAAGTCGCCGTCTTCCGTCGAGGGAAGCCACGCGCCCTTTTTCGCATTCCATGCCGCATCGTCGATCAGCACGCCTTCGGGCGTGGCGTGAATATCCCTGAACTCGCCGATGGCGCGGTGGAAAGCGACATTGGGCAGCGTCAGCTTGAAGTCGTAGCCGGCGGTGGAAATGACCTTGTTCCAGCGCAGCAGTCCCTTGACGCAATCCTGCGTGTAGTCGTCGCGCAGCCGCATGTTGAGCGCGGTCAGCGCCGGCTCGTCGACGCGCGTGATCTTGCCGTCTACGAATTTCAGCACCGGATAGATGTCGTCGCGCAGGCGATGATCGTCCTTGATCTGGGTCTCGTGGAAGCGGCCCTTGATGCCGGCATTGAAGGCGTTCGCCGCATTGGTCGAGACTTCCGAGCCGAACAGATCGAGCGACAACGAGTAATGCAGGTTCAGCTTCTTCTGGATGGTCGGCAGATCGATCACGCCCAACGCGCGGACCTTGGCGATATCGGCGGGGTCGGACTGATGCCGGCCTCTCGCATCGCCTCGCAGGTCCGCTGCACCACACGGGTGATGCCGGTCTCGCCGACAAACATGTGATGAGCTTCCTCCGTCAGCATGAAGCGGCAAGTGCGCGACAACGGATCGAAGCCGGATTGCGCCAGCGAGTGCAATTGCATCTTGCCGTCGCGATCGGTGAAATAGGTGAACATGAAGAACGACAGCCAGTCCGGCGTCGCCTCATTGAAGGCGCCCAACATGCGTGGGCTGTCCGCATCGCCGGAGCGGCGGCGCAACAATTCGTCGGCTTCCTCGCGGCCGTCGCGGCCGAAATATTTCTGCAACAGATAAACCATCGCCCAGAGATGACGGCCCTCCTCGACATTGACCTGGAACAGGTTGCGCAGGTCGTAAAGCGAGGGCGCAGTCTTGCCGAGATGACGCTGCTGCTCGACGGAAGCAGGCTCCGTGTCGCCCTGGATCACGATCAGCCGCCGCAACATCGCGCGGTATTCGCCGGGCACTTCCTGCCACGCGGGCTCGCCATAATGCTCGCCGAACGGAATGACGCGGTTTTCTTCCTCCGGCGCCAGCAGGATGCCCCAGCGATAATCCGGCATCTTGACGTAATCGAACTTGGCCCAGCCGCGCGGATCGACCGAATAGGCGGTGCGCAAGTACACCAGCGACTGCTGAAAACCTTCCGGCCCCATGTCGCTCCACCAGTTCATGTAGCCGGGGTGCCAGCCTTCCAGCGCCTTGAGCACTTGCCGGTCCTCGCTCAGATTCACGTTGTTCGGAATCTTGGTCGAATAGTCGACGTTCATGATGTTGACGTTCATGGCGTACTCCCTGCTCGCTCGTGTCCCGGACGCGGTGCGACGCGAAGCGGTGCGCCGCAGAGCCGGGACCTCATCAATGACGGTCCATATGGGTCCCGGTTCAGCAGCGCGTCACCAACGTGCCGCGCAGCACCCGGGACACGAAATCAAACCCGCGTCGTATCGAACTGCGCTTTCTGGCCGGTGCCGTAGCGGCGCAGCGCGCCCTCCTCGCCGACCGCATTGGGCCGCTGGAAGATCCAGTTCTGCCAGGCGGTGAGGCGCGAAAAGATCTTGGATTCCATGGTTTCGGGGCCGACGAAGCGCAGGTTCGCTTCCATGCCGGTGAGACCATCGGGCGAGAAGCTGGCGCGCTCCTCGAGGAACACCCTGACCTCGTCGTCCCAGTCGATGTCGTCGAGCGCAAAGGTCACAAGCCCAAGCGCCTCGGCCCCCTCGGCATCGAGCGCTTCGCCGATCGCGTTCGCGCGCGCGCTCGAGATCGGAAGGGTCGGCCTGGAAGCGCGATTCAAGCCGCGTCAATCCATGGCTCATCGGATAGGCGCCGAAATTCAGCGCGGAGAGTTCGACGGTCGGGGCGGCGCGATTGTCGCCCTGGCGCGAGCCGATCAGCATGTAGGAGCGGTCGGCTGCGAGCACGAGTTCGGCGAGCGTCCCGACAAAGCATGAACCGGGTTCGACGAGCGCAACCAGCGTGCGCGAGGTGACGTCGATGCGCTTGAGCACCCGCTTCCAGTATTGCCTGATCTCGTTGACCAGCCAGTGCGCCTTGTTGGCTTCGAGAAAATCATCGTAAGCGAGCACGTGGGCGGCCTCGCCATGCGACTTGAAGACGAGCATGGCGATCTGAAGTTCGTTGATACGCAAATGCAGGATCGCATCGTCAAGCTCGCGCGCGACCTGGAGCGGCCAGAAGCCAGCGCCTTGCGCGATCAGGCCGTCAATGTCCGCGGGCGGCGGCGTCTCGGGCGCCGCAATCGAGATGGTGGCGATGCGGGCTGTGCGGTCAATCTCGACGCTGACCGTGCCGTATCGGATGGAGCTGTCGCCGATCGTGCGCGAGAGCGGCGTCAGCGCAATCCCCTTCCCGCTGCCGTTGCGCTTCGAGCTGGCTGCAAATTCCTTCGCGCGCTCGGCGACCTTGGCTTCGAGTTTGCTGTTCGGAACGATCTCGTCGACCAGACGCCAGGCGACCGCGCGCTTGCCCTTGATGCCTTCTTCAATGGTGCAGAAATAATCGGCGTGGTCGCGGCGCACCTTGCGCTTGTCGACCACGCGCGTCAGGCCGCCGGTGCCCGGCAACACCGCGAGCAGCGGCACTTCCGGCAATGCGACAGCGGCAGCGCCGTCATCGGCGAGCATGATGTGATCGGTGGCGAGCGCAAGTTCATAGCCGCCGCCGGCTGCGGTGCCGTTGACCACGGTGATGAAGCGCTGCCCGGAATTCTCCGATGAATCTTCGAGACCATTGCGGGTCTCGTTGGTGAATTTGCAGAAATTCACCTTGTGGGCATGGGTCGAGCCGGCCAGCATGCGGATATTGGCGCCAGCGCAAAACACCCGATTTTTGCCGGAGCGCAGGATCACCACTTTCACGTTCGGATGCTCGAAGCGGAGCCGCTGCACGACGTCGGCCAACTCGATATCGACGCCGAGATCGTAGGAATTGAGCTTGAGCTGATAGCCTTCGAACAGCCCGCCATTCTCGTCGACGTCCATCGTCAGCGTCGCGACATCGCCCTCGACATCAAGCTTCCAGTGCCGGTAGCGCGACGGGTCGGTCTGGAAGTCGATATAGCTCGCGCCTCCTGCGAGAACACGCTCGTCACCGGCCATGAGCCTATCCCTGAATGCGGTTCTTTGTTAACGAATATATGCACAATAATGCATGTTATGGTGCAAGTCTAGGGGCCGACGAGACAAAAAATCTGCATTTTTTTGCATATTCAGGTGATCGAGCCGAGGGCGATCCAGTCGGCCTTGGACAGGGTGGGCTGCGCCAGCCTGGTCTTCAACAGTTTGACGAGGCTAGCTGCCTGGAAGCGGTCGGCAAAACCGTCACCGCCAGCCGCCGACCGGCGCGACAACAGATCGTTTATCTCCGCCAGCGCCTCGCCCCACAGCCGCGCGGCCGCATTGGGCTTTCGCATTCGCAGTTTCAAATTGGCGTTGGCGACCTGGATACAGGCGCGCAGCAGAATACGCTCACGCCCGCCTTGCGGCGCGGCCGCCCAGACGGCCTCCAGGACCTGCTGGGATTCCCAGAAATAGCCGGCGTCATTGAGCGCCATGCCATAGCGCAGCGCCGGATGGCGGGTCGGCACGAAGCCAAAGAATTGCGCCGGCACCAACGCTTTGGCGTGGCCCAGCGTTTCATGATCCGGTTCGGAATCGGCCGGTTCGCCCGGCACGTAGGCCCAGCCCGGCAGCGGCAAATCAGCCGCGGTTGACGACGTCATATTCATTGACCAAAAGCCACAACTGAAAAATTTACGAGACTGGGTGTTTTAAGTTTTCATGCAAAATCAAAAAATACGTCTGACGAATTCCGAAATGGTTACGAGCGTCAGTTCAGCCGCCTCACGCTGCGGCGAATGCCCTGCGCCCGGTATCACCGTCACATCGACGGGGCAATAGCATTCCTCCTTCGCGATCTCGATCTGGCGAATTGTCCCATATTGGTCGTCTTCACCTTGCAGGATCGCGACAGGCACCCGAACGTAGGCGAGATATTCGCTGATGTCCCATCGACGAAAGTCGGGATCAAGCCAGGCATCGTTCCAGCCGTAGAAGGCGTTGTCGACATCGCGGTGCCAGCGCGCGAGCTTGCTGCGCAAATCCGTGGTCTCGTAGGTCTGTTTAATCCCGGCGATCGAGGCTACCGAGACATCTTCGACGACAAAATGCGGAGCAATCAGCACAACGCCACGCAACCTGTGATCGTTGGTGCCGCCGGCATAGATCGCAGCGATTGAGGCGCCATCGGAATGGCCGAGCAACACGCCGTGCTGAAAGCCGATTGCGTTGAGCAACGCGGGCAGCACATCGAGCGCCTCGCGGCTCATGTAGTCGAGCGGACGCGGCAGCGCGACCGGCGACGAGGCGCCGTACCCGGCACGCGAATAGACGAACACGCCCATTCCGGTTGCGGCCTGCAAGCGGTCGGGAAAATCTCCCCACAGCGCCGCAGAACCCAGCCCCTCATGCAGCATGACAATGGTCGGCGCGTCGGAAGGCTGAGGCCCGATCATGCGATATTCGAGATCGCTGTTTCCGATATGGAGAAAGCCGGTAGGTGGAATTGAGGTCATGCGGAGCCTGATCGTCATCACACGCGCTGGCCCTCTCCCCGCTCGTCGATGCCCCGCTTGGGGGAGGGTGGGGAGGGATGAACACAGTCACCGCTTCGCAACCCTTCGCTCCTACCCTCCCCCACAAGGGGAGACGAGAGCGTGCCTCTCGCTCGCGGCTACACCTTGCATGTCACTCAGCAAGCACGTCATGGCTTCGCAGTGTCGCCATCCCGCAGCTTGAAGCGCTGGATCTTGCCGGTTGCGGTTTTCGGCAACGCCTCGACGGTCTCGATCCAGCGTGGATATTTCCAGACGCCGATCTTCTGCTTGACGTGCTCTTTCAACGCGCTCGTCAAGACCGTCCGTCTTGGCGCCGGCGCGCAGCACCACGAATGCCTTGGGCTTGAGCAAGCCCTCGCTATCCGCCTCAGGCACCACGGCGGCCTCAAGCACCGCAGGATGGGTGATCAGCGCGCTCTCGACCTCGAACGGCGATACCCAGATGCCGGAGACCTTGAACATGTCGTCGCTGCGGCCGCAGAAGGTATAACGCCCGTCGGCATCGCGAATGTATTTATCGCCGGTCCGGGTCCAGTGGCCCTCGAAAGTTCTCCGGCTCTTGCTGCGCTGATTCCAGTAGCCTTCGCCGGCGGAAGGCGCATCCACCAGGAGTTCGCCGACCTCGCCGTCGGGCACATCAGCGCCGGCCTCGTTGACCAGCCGCACGTTGTAGCCCGGCACCGGGCGGCCCGAGCAGCCATATTTGATGTCACCCGGCGCGTTCGACAGAAAGATATGCAATAGCTCCGTCGAGCCGACGCCGTCGAGAATGTCGACGCCGAAGCGCGCCTTCCACGCATTGCCGACCGATTCCGGCAATGCCTCGCCCGCCGAGGTGCAGACCCGCAGGCGCGCGCCACCGCGCTGCGCTTTAAGCGATTCATCGTTCAGCATCGCGGCGAACAGCGTCGGCACGCCGTAGAAGATGCTGGGGTTGATATTTATTCATCAGCGCGAACATCGCCGCCGGCGTCGGCCGCTCGGGATTGAGAACGGTGGTAGCGCCGACCGACATCGGGAAGGTCAGCGCATTGCCGAGGCCATAGGCGAAGAACAATTTCGCCGCCGACAGGCACACATCGTCCTCGCGAATGCCGAGCACTTGCCTGGCATAGGTCTCAGCCGTCGCGGCGAGATTGGCGTGCAGGTGCCGCACGCCCTTGGGCATGCCGGTCGAGCCGGACGAATAGAGCCAGAACGCGGGCTCGTCGGGATGCGCCGCGGCGGTCGTGAACGTATCGCTTTCGCCTTTGAGTTCTTCGGACAGCAATTTATGCCCGAACGCATTTTTGCCGGAGACGACGACGCATTCGAGATCGCTTATCCGCCCGACAACATCTTTCACGACCGGATACAGCGCTTCGGAAATAAACAATACCCGCGCGCGGCAATCGGCGAGCACATAGGCATATTGATCTGATGTCAAAAGCGTATTGAGCGGCACCGGCACGATGCCGGCGCGGATGGAGCCTAAAAACACCGCGGGAAAATCCACCGTGTCGAGCATGATCATCGCCACGCGCTCTTCGCGACGAACGCCAAGCCGGCGCAGCAGATTGGCGACACGGCAGCTTTGCCGCCGCAATTCGCCATAGGTCAGTTCGGAGACGGTGTCGGTATAGGCGAGCTTGTCGGCTCGGCCCTCATCGATATTGCGGTCGAGCAGATAGGTCACTGCATTGTAAGCGCCAGATGTTTCGCTCATGCCGATCCCCTAGGCTTCCTCACGTCAGGCGAAAGCGCGTCGTCGCGGCTCGTCCGGATTTTTAAGAATTATAATTCATAGAAAGGCACTCCGCACGCTTGCTGTCAATCCTCTTCGGCATTATGTTTCCTATAGCCTTTCGCCGAATTCGCGCGCTGCTCGCAGGGGATCATGACCGAAAACCAGTGCCCACTTTCCGAAGTTCGTGCTCCACCTCAGCACCCACTTTCGCGAACTTCGGAAAGTCATGGGTACTGGCAAACTTATGATGCTAGTGCCGCTTCCCCATTTGAAGTTCCTGGACGAATTCGCCGCTTGTAATGCAGGAACTTCAAATGGGCGGCACTAGCGATCCCGAAACCGGCTTTCTCGAACAACTCGGCCAGCGCGTCCGCAATATGCGCGCCTTGCGCGGCATGTCGCGCAAGGTGCTGGCCAAGGTTTCCGGCATTTCCGAACGCTATATCGCGCAACTCGAAGCTGGCCGCGGCAATGTTTCGATCGTGCTGCTGCGGCGGGTGTCGAACGCGATGGGCGCACACCTGGAAGATTTGATCCCGGCCGCCGAGCCGTCACCGGAATGGGCCGTGATCCGCGACCTCCTGCGCAAAGCCTCGCCTGCGCAAATCGCACAGGCCAAGGAACTTCTCGCTGGCCAGAATGCGTCGATGCAGCGTCGCGGCTCGTTTGCCGGCATTGCGCTGATAGGGCTGCGCGGCGCCGGCAAGTCGACGCTCGGCAGAATGCTCGCCAAAAAAATCGGCTGGAATTTCGTCGAGCTCAACAAGGAGATCGAGGCGCAGAACGGCCTTTCCGTTGCCGAAATCATCGCGCTTTACGGCCAGGAAGGCTTTCGCCGCCTCGAGCAGGCGGCGCTGACGCAACTATTGGCGCGGAAAGAGTTGACGGTGCTTGCGACCGGCGGCGGCATCGTTTCCGAGCCACTGACTTTCGACCTCATCCTGTCGTCGTTTTATACGATCTGGCTCAAGGCCGAACCGGAAGAACATATGGCCCGCGTCCGCAAGCAAGGCGATCTGCGCCCGATGGCCGACGACCGTTCGGCGATGGCGGAGTTGCGCAACATCCTGGTGAGCCGCGAGCCGCTTTATGCACGCGCGTCCGCGGTGGTCGATACCGCGGGGCTCACGATTGAAGCCGCCGCCGCAAGGCTGACCGAGGCGGTGGCGCCCGTGCTGCAAAACGAACCGAAGGCGGCCGGCTTGCGCAGCGCCGCGCGCTGATCGCACCTCACGAAAATTCAGCGCATGCAGGCACGCTTCACTCCCGCCGGAGGCCGCAGCCATTAACCACACCGGCAGTTCCGCGGCAGCAGTCATGGCCATACACCTTTCGGTAGTGTTACCGAAGGGTGAACACAACGCGAGAAAAGCCATGCGCGAACGGCGGCAACTGCACCGAAACCGTGTCTATTACGGCGGAATGGTTGCGTTCAACGCGCGCAACTCGACGGTCGCCTGCGTCGTGCGCAACTTCAACCGGCTCGGCGCCAAAATCGAACTTGAGAATCCGGGCCTGTTTCCCGACCAGCTCGATTTTACCATCGAGCGGAAAGGGCTGTCGTGGCTGGCGCGTCTCGTCTGGCGCGACACAAATGCCGCCGGCTTGGCGTTTTCTCCGGCGGCTTGGGCTAGCGATGTCGTTCCAATTGAGCTGGCGCGCAAGCTGCGCAACAGCGAACGCATCAATCGACAACTCCAGGCCCGCATCGATCAGCTTGCGTCTGAGCACTAGATTTGGAGCTGCCGTGAACCCCTCATGTCGAAAACCTGAATGAGTATCGCAGAAGACCACGATTCCGTCATCACGACCGTCGCGATCACGCCGAAACCCCGACGGCGACGACTGCTTGCGATGCTTCTGGCGATAGCAACCGCGCAGTACACGATCGTCGCATTCATTGTCGGCGTATCCGTTGCTGGCGCTCTCCGTTATCTGGTTGCACCGCAGATCGTAGCTCGCTTTGAAGCGATTGCCGCGGCCCTCAAGCATTATTAGACGATCCGAAAGGTTTCCGGCGAGCTTTGGCATTTGATGCAGCCGATCGTTGCGCACGGCCGATTAAACCAGCGTTGCCGTCACTTTCTCCGCATTCTCGCGCAACAGCGGCAGGAAGCGCTTGTTCATTTCGTCGGTGGAAATGCGGTCGACATGCGCGCCGATATTGATCGCCGCGACAACGATGCCGTCGTAGCGCTTCACGGGCACCGCGATCGAACGAAAATGCGGCTCGGCCTCGCGATCGACCAGGGAATAGCCGCGTGCGCGGTCGGCGATGATGGCGGCGAGCAGCCGCTTCGGATCGGTCAGCGTTTGCGGTGTGAGTGCTTCGCGTTTCATCGCACTTAAGCGCGTCTTCAACTCGGCATCGCTGAGCCGGCCGAGCAGGACGCGACCGACCGCCGCGCAGAAAGAAGGCAAGCGGTAGCCGATGTCGACGCCGCCTGAGAAGATCCGGGTCGGGCTGCCGCGCGCGACGAACACCACGTCGTCCCCGTCGAGCACCGCGAGCGAACTGATCTCCTGCGCCGCGGCAGCAATCTGGTCGAGTGCGGGTTGCAGCACCGTCACGATCTGGTTCGAGCGTAAGTAAGCGCCGGCGAGCGTGAGGACATGCGGCGTCGGCGCAAACAGTTTGCCGTCGCTTGAGACATAGCCTGACGTGCTGAAGCGTGAAGAGAATGCGCCGCGCGGTGGCGCGCGGCAGGCCGGCGAGACCAGCAATTTCGCTGAGCGTCATCGGCGAAGGCCGTGCGCCGAACGCCTGCAACAGCCGCAAGCCCCGATCGAGGCTCTCGACAAAATCGGTGGCGCGGGGTTCGCCGTCGGTGCGCTTGGGCTTGACCATGGAAGTCTCTTGCGAAGCGTCTCGATCGTGCTATCATATTGAACAGTTGTTCAATAGACGAACAATCTAGCTGCGACTGCCTTCCATCGCAAGCCTTTTTAGAGTGAGGTAACGCGCCATGATGAGCCAGGAACAGAACGACCTGATCACCCGCACCGGGCCAAAAGACCCTTGCGGCAGGCTGATGCGGATGTACTGGCAGCCGGCGGCGCTGGTCGACGAACTCGAAGGGCCACGGCCCGTGCGCCCCGTCAAACTGCTCGGCGAAGACCTCGTGCTGTTTCGCGACGAACAGGGGAGCTACGGTTTGATCGAACGCCACTGCGCGCATCGCGGCGCCGATCTCGCCTTCGGCCGGCTCGAACATGGCGGCTTGCGTTGCGCCTTCCATGGCTGGCTGTTCGACGCCTCCGGGCAATGCCTGGAGACGCCGGCTGAGCCTGCGGATTCCAAACTCTGCCAGGGCATCAAGCAACGCGCCTATCCGGTCGTGGAAAAGCGCGGCATTCTCTGGGCCTACCTCGGCGAAGGCGAACCGCCGGCCTTTCCCGAGATCGACTGCTTCGTCGCACCCGACAGCCATACCTTCGCCTTCAAGGGCCACATCAACTGCAACTGGTTGCAGGCGCTTGAAGTCGGCATCGACCCCTCGCACGCCTCCTTCCTGCATCGCTTCTTCGAGGATGAAGACACCTCCGCTGCTTACGGTCGTCAGTTCCGCGGCACCTCTGCCGGTACCGAGCTGCCGATGACCAAGATCCTGCGCGAGTACGATCGTCCCATCATCAATGTCGAGCAGACCGAATATGGCCTGAGGCTGATCGCACTGCGTGAGATCGACCAGGAGCGCACACATGTGCGCGTTACCAACCAGCTTTTTCCCAATGCCTTCGTCATCCCCATGAGCACGGAGATGACGATCACGCAGTGGCATGTGCCGATCGACGACGAGAACTGTTACTGGTACGCGATCTTCACGTCCTATTCGGCGCCGGTCGACAAGAAGAAGATGCGCGAGCAGCGGCTCGAACTCTATGAATTGCCCGATTATGTCTCGCGCAAGAACAGATCAAACGACTACGGCTTCGATCCGCACGAACAGCAGACCACGACCTATACCGGCATGGGCAATGACATCAACGTGCACGACCAGTGGGCGGTTGAGTCCATGGGCCCGATCCAGGACCGCACCCGCGAACATCTCGGCACCGCCGACAAGGCGATCGTGCAATTCCGCCGCCTGTTGCGCCAGGAGATCGAGAAGGCAACCAAGGGCGAGAGGCCTTTCATGTTCCTCGATGCTGCGCACGCCCGAAGCATTCAAGGGCCCGGCGACCATGGATGGCATTGGGCCAACGCGCGGCTGGGAAACCTTCTGGATGGAAGTCGACGTCAAGCGCCGCCGCGGCGCGCCCTGGGCCACGCCGGTGCCCGAGGAGATCGCGGACCCGACGCCGCAGCTGAGGGTGGTGTAGTGATCCCAGCTGTTCGTCATTGCGAGCAACGGGTCGCGCAGAACGCGCGCCCGACGACAGGCTCCACGAAGCAATCCAGGAAAGCGGCCGCACGAAGATTCTGGATTGCTTCGTCGCTTCGCTCCTCGCAATGACGGTGGATGCGAGAGGTGACGCGTGAGTTTCGTTGAGCGTCACGGTCTTTGGACGAACGAGCAGAAAGAGGCGGCCAACCGCCTTCGCCGCATCGTCGAGGAACAGAAGTTAGAGACCATCCGCCTGTCGTTTCCCGATCAGCACGGCATCCTCCGGGGCAAGACGCTGGTCGCAAGCGAGGCGCTTGCCTCGCTTGAAAGCGGCTGCGCCATCACCACGACGATGCTCGCCAAGGACACCGCGCACCGCACGGTGTTTCCGGTGTTCACCTCCGGCGGCGGCTTCGGCATGCCGGAGATGGAAGGCGCGGCCGATGTCCTGATGGTGGCCGATCCCACAAGCTTTCGCGTGCTGCCATGGGCGCCCTCGACCGGCTGGCTGTTATGCGACCTGCATTTTGCCGACGGACGGTCAGTACCGTTTGCGACGCGGCATCTGTTTCGCAAGGTGCTGGACCAGCTCGGGCAACGCGGCCTCGATTTCGTCGCCGGCCTCGAAGTCGAGTTTCACATCTTCAAGCTCGAAGACGCACATACGTCGCCCGAAGATGCGGGCCAGCCCGGCCGGCCGCCGGAGGTGAGCCTGCTCTCGCACGGCTACCAATATCTGACCGAGCAGCGCTACGACCAGATGGCGCCAGTGCTTGATATTATCCGGCGCGATATTCTCTCCCTCGGCCTGCCCTTGCGCTCCGTCGAAGTCGAATTCGGCCCGAGCCAGTGCGAATTCACCTTTGCCCCGCGAAAAGGACTCGAGCCCGCCGACAACATGGTGCTGTTTCGCAGCGCCGTGAAGCAGATCGCGCGGCGCCACGGCTATCACGCGACTTTCATGTGCCGGCCGAAATTGCCCAACGTGTTCGCTTCCGGCTGGCATCTGCATCAGTCGATTGTCTCGCGCGGTAGCGGCGAGAACGCCTTCATGGCGACCGAAAGCGATGCGGTGTTGAGTCCGCTCGGCCGTCACTATCTCGCCGGCCTGTTGCAGCATGCGCGCGCCTCGGCGGTGTTCGCCTCGCCAACGATCAACGGCTATAAACGCTACCGCGCCTATTCGCTGGCGCCGGATCGCGCGATCTGGGGACGCGACAACAGAGGCGTGATGGTGCGCATGCTCGGCGCACCGAACGATCCGGCGACACGGCTGGAGAACCGAATTGGAGAGCCCGCCGCCAACCCCTATCTCTATATGGCCTCGCAAATTCTTGCCGGGCTCGACGGCATCGATCGGGCACTCGAACCTCCTCCGCCCGCCGACACCCCTTACGAAACCCAAGCCCCCGCGTTGCCGAAAACGCTGCGCGAGGCGCTGGACGCACTCAAGGCCGACACCTTCTTCCGCGAAAAACTCGGCGCGGGCTTTGTTGATTATTATCTCCACATCAAGAACGCGGAGATCGAGCGCTTCCAGGCCGAAGTCTCGGACTGGGAACATCGCGAATATTTCGAAATGTTTTGACGATCCTTCCCCACCGCTTCGCGGAGGGAGGGATAAGAGATCCTCAGAACACCAACTGCGTGCGTGCGGCAATCCAGTCGACCGTCGCGCCTCGATAGTTCGGCCCGCCGAAGAATTGCGGATTGTCGATGACGACGTGCTCGTAATCGAGCATGAATTTCATATTGAGGTTCGGATACCAGTTGAGACCGATGCCATAGCTGGTCTCCTTGCCGCCGCCATAGGTGGTCGTGCCGCCGGTGAAGACGCCGGGCGCCGAATAGGCCGGGCCGAGCACGGCCGTCGTCAGATAGGGGCTGTTGAGGTTGATGACGGTAAAGCGTGTTGCAAATTCAAGCGCACCCCAGCCCGAGGTCCCCGGCGCCAGCGGCGCTTCCGGAATGACACCGGTATAGGCGCCGCGCGTCGGATCATAGTGCCTGACACCACCGATGCTGTAGCTTGCCTGCAGATATCCGCCGTCGAAATTGAGCGTGGGTCCGGCAACGCCACCTTGCAGATTGCCCGGCGAAGTCGGCACCGCCGCGCGCGTATCGACGACGTAGTGATAGTACTCGCCTTGCGCGAAAAAGTTCTTGTAGGTGGCGGCGACTTCCGCGCCGAACACCTGTCCGCCGCGCGCCGGAATATTGCCGGTGGTGAGGAACGAGGTCGGATCGATGCGAAGCTCCGGCCGGTCTGACAACGACACCGCTTGAAGATTGGGGCCGATACTCGGATCGAACAAATTGGCGTAGTTGAATCCGACGTGAAAGGTCGCATCCTTTTGCTGAATCAGTTGATAGGCGCCGCGCGCCAGGAACGCGAGTTGCGGCCCATTCCCGGTCATCTGCGCACTGGTGACGCAGGGCGTTCCCGGCGTGACGGCAACCGTGCCGGTGTTGCACGACGCGCCGGCGGTATGCAGATCGCCGGAATTCGGCCCGGTCAGGTAGGCGCCGAGCCAGTAGCGGTCGTTGTTGGAGCGCACGTCGATCGCCGAGCGGAAATCGCCGCCGCCAAACGTCGTGGCGATGACTTGCGCGCTCGAGCGCTCCATAAACATCAGGTCGTTCGAACTGGTGGCCTCCTCCATCGTCCATGGCACATCCATGATGCCGAAATCGAACGCGACAGGAAATTGCTGACCGTGGCTGTAGAAGCCGTTGTAGGTGATGAACGCGTTCTCGACGCCGGACAAAAACGTGTTGCTCGTGGTCGGGCTGGTGCTCGAATTCGCGCTGGCCAGTGCGTTGTTGATACTGCTGCTATCGGACGAATTTCCGAAATCGTAGACAAAGGCGTAGTGCCAGTCGCTCATGAACGTTCCGATTACGCCGATACGCGCGCGGCGCAGATCGACGCCATCCGAAAGGCCCTTGCGGTCGAGCGTCTCCGGTCCAGGCGTGTAGCCGGTGTAGCCGCCGGTATCGACCTGGAGACGGCCAAAGAGTTCGACGGTGTTGTCGCCGGTCGCATCCGAAAAACCGAAGTGATAACCGCGGTCATAGGTCATCAGCACCTTGGCCGGCACCGCCGGCGGCGGCAGGCCGGGCGGCAATAGCGCAGATCGCGGCGGCTCCGTGGCGGGCGATGGCGCAGCGGCTGCCGTCGCGACCGGCTTTTGCTTGCGCAGCCGTTTGACCTCGGCCTGCAAGGTCTTGATCTCGTTTTCGTGCCGTTCTTCCAGCTGCTGAATCTTCGCTTCCAGCCGTTGCAACGTGGCGGCATCGTCGGCGCGCGCGCCGGCATTCGTGATGCACACGCGCTCGAGGCTAGAAGAAAGGAGAGAGCGAAACGTGACGATGCGCGCACGCTTCTTGATACGGTGTAACCGCCAGTTTCCGAACGCATGGTACCCCCAAAACCAGATTTGGATTCGGGGCATCAAGATCAGCGAAAGAAATGTTGTCAAATCGGGGATGAAGCTGTTTGAGCTTGACGATCAGGCGATAATGGAATGCTTTATCGGCCGCGCGCGGAAGAAGTCTTTTCTCATCGCAAAATTTGACATCGCCGGCAGCACCATATGCACGGCCCGTCACACCGCGTTCAAATTCCGAGATAGCGGTGTTGCAGATCGGGCTCGGCGATCAGTTGCTCTGACGTGCCGCTCCACACCGCGCGGCCGCGCTCGATGATGTAGTGACGGTCGGCGATGCGGGCCAGATTCTCGACATTCTTGTCGATCACGAGCACGGATTGGCCACGCGCCTTGAGCAGCGACAGGCAATTCCAGATTTCTTCGCGGATCAGTGGCGCCAGCCCTTCCGTCGCCTCATCCAGAATCAGTAGCCGCGGATTGGTCATCAGCGCCCGCCCGATCGCCAGCATCTGCTGCTCGCCGCCGGAAAGCTGGTTGCCCATATTGCCGCCGCGCTCGGCCAGACGCGGAAACAGCGCGTGGATCTTGTCGAGCGTCCAGGGGTCGTCAGCGCCGAGACGGTTGGCGGAGGCCGCAACGAGATTTTCGCGCACGGTGAGATTCGGAAAAATCTGACGGCCCTCGGGAACAAGGCCAATCCCGAGCTGCGCGATGCGGAATGCGGCCAGTCCCCGGACGTCCCTGCCACCGAGACGAACCGCGCCGGCACGTGGCGGCGTCAGGCCCATGATCGAGCGGATGGTTGTGGTCTTGCCCATGCCGTTGCGGCCCATCAGGGCGACCATCTCGCCCGCGCCGACCGACAGCGACAGGCCGAACAGCACCTGGCTGAGACCATAGCAGGTCTCGATTCCCTCGACTTCGAGCAGCGGCGTCGCGTCAGCCGGCGTTCCCTTAGTCATGGCTCGTCACCACGTGCTGGTCGCCGAGATAGGCGCGCTTGACCTCTTCATTGATGCGGATAGCTGCCGGCGCATCGGAGGCGATCACCCGTCCATAGACCAGCACGGTGATGCGGTCGGCGAGCGCGAACACCGCATTCATGTCGTGCTCGACCAGGACGATCGTCACTTCCTTCCGCAAGTCCGCGAGCAGCTTGACCATGCGCCCCAATTCGGTGGCGCCAAGACCGGCCATCGGCTCATCGAGCAGCAGCAATTGCGGCTTCGTGGCGAGCGCAACCGCCAATTCGAGCTCGCGCTGTTCGCCATGGCTCAACCTGGAAACCACGACATCGGCGCGATCGCCAAGCCCTACCCGTTTCAGCGCCGCATGCGCCGCCTCGCGGAGTGCGGCTTCCTTGCGCGCATTGGCGAAGAAGCGAAACGAATGACCGTCTTTGGCCTGGGCGGCCAGCGCGACATTGTCGGCCGCGGTGAAGTCCGGCAGCAGCGAAGTGATCTGGAACGAGCGCGCCAGCCCGAGCCGGCTGCGCTTCCACGCCGGCAGATGGGTAATGTCTTCACCGGCAAAGCGGATGGTGCCGGCGCTGGGGCGCAATTGTCCGATCAACTGGCTGATCAGCGTGGTCTTGCCGGCGCCGTTCGGTCCGATGATCGCGTGCAGTTCGCCGCGTGCGATGTCGAGCGAGAGATTGTCGGTGGCGACAATGCCGCCGAACCGTTTCACCAGACTGTCGACGTGAAGCAAGGGTTCAGCCACGGGAAAATCTCCCGACGAGACCGAGAATGCCACCGCGCCCGAACAGCACGATCAGAAGCAGCAGCGGCCCCATGATCATCGCCCAGTATTCGGTGACTTGCGACAGAAATTCCTCCAGCACGAGATAGACGATGGCGCCGACCACGGGACCAAACAGCGACCCCATGCCGCCGAGAATGACCATCACCATCAGATCGCCGGAGCGGGTCCAGTACATCACCGCCGGGCTGATGAAATCGGTGTTGTTGGCCAGCAGCGCCCCGGCCAGGCCACACATCGTGCCGGCGATGACGAAGCACACGAGCCGGTATCGCGTCGCCGGAAAACCGATCGCCTGCATGCGCTGCTCGTTCGAGCGCAGGCCCTGCACGACGAGGCCGAAGCGCGAATTGACGATGCGCCAGACCAGGTAGATGCCACTGAGCAGGCAGAACAGGCAGAGGTAATAGAACTGGACGCGGTTCGACAGGTTGATCAGGCCGCCGAAGGTGCTGCGTTTGTAGATCGTCAAACCGTCGTCGCCGCCATAACGCGAAAGGCCGGAAGCGACGTAGTACGCCATCTGCGCGAAGGCGAGCGTGATCATGATGAAATAGACGCCGCGCGTGCGCAAGGAGAGCGCCCCAATGACGAGTGCAAACAACGCGGAGACGAGAAGCGCGACCGGCCACTGCACAAAGCCGGAGCCGAAACCCTCGGCGGCGAGGATACCGACCGCATAGCCGCCGATGCCGAGATAGGCGGCATGGCCAAAACTCATCATCCCGCCATAGCCCATGATGAGATTGAGGCTGACGGCGGCGAGCGCAAAGATGACGATGCGCGTGAACAACGTCAGCACGAAGGTGTTGCCGGTGAGGTGCGAATACAGCGGCAACAACAAGAGACCGGCGACCACGGCCACCGCAATCAGATTGCGGGAATTGAAAGAGATGCTCATCGACGGTTGGCCGGGAACAGCCCCTCCGGCCTTGCCACCAGCACGATCGCCATCAGAAGGTAAATCAGCATCGAGGAGAGCGCGGGTGCTGCCGTCGAGGCCGCCGATGAACTCAGGATATGCCGCAGGAAGTCGGGCAGGAAGGCGCGGCCGAGTGTATCGATCATGCCGACCAGGATCGCCGCGACGAACGCGCCGCGGATCGAGCCGATGCCGCCGATCACGATAATGACGAAAGCGAGAATGAGAATGTTCTCACCCATCCCTATCTGCACGGTGAGAATCGGCGCTTCCATCAGCCCCGCAAGGCCGGCAAGCGCCGCTCCCAATCCGAACACCAGCGTGTAGAGCAGCTTGATGTTGATGCCGAGCGCGCCGATCATTTCGCGGTTCGACGCGCCGGCGCGGATCAACATGCCAACGCGGGTGCGCATCACCACGAGATAGA
Organism: uncultured Alphaproteobacteria bacterium; assembly: GCA_963775545.1. Taxonomy (GTDB): domain Bacteria; phylum Pseudomonadota; class Alphaproteobacteria; order Rhizobiales; family Xanthobacteraceae; genus Bradyrhizobium. The sequence goes on along the minus strand of CAVZJE010000010.1, from coordinate 139,543 downwards.
GCATCAATGCGACGGCCAGTGCGACCGTGATAATGGCGAGCCGAAAGGCGGGGTAAAACACGCCGGGGATGATCTGCACCGGCACGGTGAGCCAGGCCGGAAGCGGCAGCGCCAGACCGGCCGGGCCCCAGACCAGCCGCACCAGATCGTTGAAAAATAAAATCAGCCCAAAGGTCGCCAGCACATGGTCGAGATGGTCGCGACCGTACAGATGCCGTAACGCCACAACCTCCAGCACAATGCCGAGCAACAGCGTCGCGCCCAGCGCCAGCACGATGCCGAGAATGAAGCTCCCGGTCCATGCCACGAACGTAGCCGCGAAATAGGCGCCCATCATGTAGAGCGAGCCGTGGGCGAGGTTGACGAGATCCATGATGCCGAAGACGAGCGTCAGCCCAGCCGCCAGCAGGAACAGCAGCAGGCCGAACTGCAACCCGTTCAAAAATTGTTCGACGACGAGAAGCATGCGCCCCCTACACCAAGCTCAAGGCGTCAAACCCAGCAAAACGGCGGCAGCCAAACGAGACGCTGCCGCCATCTACTAGATATTTTAAGCTTAAAGCAAGTTCCTCGGCTACTTCATCGGGCATTTGCCGTGGAAGTTGTCCTGATTGTCCTTGACGATGGTGGCGACCGTCTTGAGCGAGAGCTGACCGTCGGCGCCCTTGACCACGTCCTGCAAGTAGAAATTCTGGATCGGAATGTGGTTGTTGCCGTATTTGTAGGAGCCGCGCAGTGACTTGAAATCGGCCTTCTCCATCTCGGCCTTCATCGCGTCCTTCTTGGACGTGTCGCCCTTGACCGCGACCACCGCGCTGTTGATCAACTGCGCCGCGTCATAGGCCTGCGCGCCGTAGTAGGTGGGACGCGCGGGCGCATATTTCTTGCGGTAATCCTCAACGAACTTCTTGTTCTGCTCGTTCGGCAGGTCGTTCACCCACTCCTGCGCACCGGGGATGCCGAGCGCATTGTCCTTCTGCAGGGGCAGCGACAATTCGTCGACGGTGAAGGCGGTATAAAGCGGCATCTGCTGCTTGAGGCCGGCCTGGACATACTGATTGAGGAACTGCACTCCGGCCGCGCCCGGATAGAACACGAAGATCGAAGCTGCGCCTGAATTGCGCGCCTTGGTGAGCTCAGCCGAAAAATCGAGTTGGGTCGGCCAGACCGTGTATTCCTCGCCCTTGATCTCGCCCTTGAACGTGCTCTTGACGCCGGCCAGCATGTCCTTGCCGGCCGCGTAGTTCGGCCCAATCAGGAACACCGACTTGACGCCCTTCTGGTTCATGTAAAGGCCCATCGCCGCCGGCGTCTGGTCATTTTGCCAGGAGGTCGAGAACACATAGGGCGAGCACAATTCGCCGGCGAGCTGGTTGGGGCCGGCATTGGCGTCGATCAGGAAGGTCTGCGAATCGACCGCGGTCTTGAGCGAGGCGAGCAGCACGTTCGACCAGATATAGCCGGCGAGGAAATCGACGTGGTCGGACTGCACCAACTTTTCGGTCTTCTGCTTGCCGATATCCGGCTTCTGCTGGTCGTCCTCATAGATCACTTCGACGGGCTTGCCGCCCATCTTGCGGCCAAGATGGTCGAGCGCAAGCTCGAAGGAATTGCGCATGTCGTTGCCGATGACAGCGGTCGGCCCGCTGAAGGTCGAAACAAAACCGATCTTGATTGTGTCTCCCGCCGCCGCGGGGTGCGCCAAGGCAAGCGCGGTCACGCCCGCCAGCCAGAATGCCGTTCTCATTGCCGTCTCCCTCCTCACTCTTTAATTCATGCCGTAATTCATGCCGTCCATCGGCCGTCTTCGCCGCTTCGACAAGCGCCTGGTTCTTTTGCCTTGTTTTGTGCTCGAATTAGCCGACCGGCAGCAAGCACGAACCGACGGCTTTCCCGTTGAACCTTCGGACCATGCCCTTGACGATATGCACCATAATTCGCCGGCGGCGCGGATGGCAAGAATTATAGTGCCGGTTTGCTATGAAGCGGATATAGCCATTGGACTGACGGCAATCGACTTTGACTATCGGCCCATCGAAAATCCGGCCTTGAGCGCAACGCACAAACGCTTACACCAAGAGTCGGAGCTGTTCGAAATCCCTGGGGCCGCCATGACGACGCAAGCGCTTCATCCGAAAGACGCCCATCGCGTCGTGATCGTGGGCGCGGGCTTCGGCGGTTTGGAATGCGCGCTGGGGCTAAAGGGCGCGCCGGTGAAGATCACACTGATCGATCGCCGCAACCACCATTTGTTTCAGCCGCTATTGTACCAGGTCGCAACCGCTTCGCTCGCCACGTCTGAAATCGCCTGGCCGATTCGTCATCTGATGCGCGACAGGAGCGATGTCACAACCCTGTTCGCGACCGTCAGCGGCGTCGATGCCGACAACAAGCGCGTGCTGTTCGAGGATGGCGATACGCTCGCTTACGATACGCTGGTGCTTGCGACCGGCGTGCGTCACGCCTATTTCGGCCACGACGAATGGGAGCCGTTCGCGCCCGGACTGAAAACCCTCGAAGACGCCACCACCTTGCGGCGGCGAATCCTGGTCGCTTTTGAGCGCGCCGAACGCGAAAGCGATCCCGAGAGGCGCGCGGCCCTTCTGACCTTTGTCATTATCGGCGCCGGGCCGACCGGCGTCGAACTCGCCGGCACGATCTCCGAACTGGCGCGCGACACGCTGCGGCCCGAGTTTCGCAATATCGACACTCGTCGGGCGCGCGTCGTGCTGATCGAGGCAGGCCCACGGGTGCTGGCGGGCTTTGCCGACGATCTCTCGGCCTACGCGCAAGCCTCGCTGGAAAGCATCGGCGTCGAGGTGATGCTGGGACAGGCCGTCACCGAATGCTCCGCCGACGGCGTCGTCTATGATGGCAAGCGCCTGCAAGCACGAACCTTGATCTGGGCTGCCGGTGTGCGCGCTTCGCCTGCGGCCGAATGGCTGCATGCGGCGGCCGACCGCGCCGGACGGTTGCAGGTTTTGCCTGACCTTACCGTGCCCGGCTATCCCGATATCTTCGCGGTTGGAGATACGATCACGATCGCAGACCAGGAGGGAAAGCCGGTGCCGGGCATCGCGCCCGCTGCCAAACAGCAGGGTCGCCATGTCGCCGCATCGATCAAGGCGCGGCTTTCAGGACAAACGTCCACGCCATTTCGCTACAGCCATGCCGGCAGCCTGGCCCAGATCGGCAAGCGCAAGGCGGTGATCGATTTCGGTACGATCAAGCTGCGCGGGACGCTGGCGTGGTGGATCTGGGGCATTGCCCACATCTATTTCCTGATCGGCCTGCGCAACCGGCTCACCGTCGCCATCAGCTGGCTCTGGAATCACGCACGCAACCAGCGCGCGGCGCGGCTGATTACACAAGGCTCCAGCAAGGTGGGACGCTAAAGGAGGCGGGCCACGGCGCTGCCCGCAAAATCGGCAGCGGGTCGTGCGAAAGCAACGCTTCCGATCGCGTGGCTTTCTCTCAAACAGTTGATATGACTGGACCATCACCGGAGATGAGCTGATCCAACCAATGTACACAATGGCACACCAATTGCTTCAAAGCGGAAGAAATCCCTGCGTCTTCAGAACACGGTCCGTCATGATGTTCGCATCCATATCGATCTGGATTCAACCCGCCCGCACACCGGATCGGGGCGAAGCGTGACCGAGACCGTCGCTGCCATCGTTGCTGCGCATCGCGCAGGGAGCCAGTCGCCGGCGCAAACCGTCGCGCGCAGCTTCAAACGCATCCGCGAGCACAACGACCCCGCCATCTTCATCTCCTTGCGCGAGGAAAACGATGCGATTGCGGAAGCCGAGCGGCTGGCCGCAAAGGATACTGCCGCACTTCCGCTCTACGGTGTTCCCGTTGCGGTGAAGGACAATATCGACGTGGCGGGATTGCCGACTACGGCCGCCTGCCCGGCCTACGCCTACACACCGACGCGGGACGCCGCCGTGGTGGCGCGGCTGCGCCAGGCCGGCGCCATCATTATCGGCAAGACCAATCTCGACCAATTCGCGACCGGTCTTGTCGGTGTGCGCTCGCCTTACGGCATTCCGATCAATCCGATGCGCGCCGATCTCATTCCGGGCGGATCGAGTTCGGGATCGGCGGTTGCCGTCTCGGCCGGGCTGGTGCCGCTCTCGCTCGGCACCGATACGGCGGGAAGCGGCCGCGTGCCGGCGATGCTCAACAATATCGTCGGGTTGAAGCCGAGCCTCGGCCTCGTTCCGACCGCAGGCGTCGTGCCAGCCTGCCGCACGCTCGATTGCGTGTCGGTGTTTTCGCTCACCGTCGACGACGCGGTTTCGGCGCTCTCGGTGATGGCTGGCCCCGACCAATCAGATCCGTTTTCGCGTAACCGGACGCTTTCGAGACTGAGTCCGTTTCCGCAGGGCCTGCGGCTCGGCGTGCCTCACGACGGCCAGCTCATCTTCTTCGGCGACAAGGCGCAGGAAGCAGCCTACGCAGCAGCGCTTGAACGATGGCGTTCGTTAGGGGCCACCCTTGTCAGCTTCGATCTCGAGCCGTTCTATGAAACCGCACGGTTGCTTTATGAGGGGCCGTGGGTGGCCGAGCGCTATCTCGTGATCCGCAATCTTCTGGCGTCTTCGCCCGATGCGATTCATCCGGTGACGCGCGAGATCACGATTGCCGGCAGCCGGATTTCCGCAGCCGACACCTTTGCCGCGCTCTATCGCTTACAGACGCTGCGGCGCACCGCCGAGCACGCCTTTTCCGGCGTCGACGCGCTGGTGTTGCCGACCGCGCCGACCGCTTATTCAACGGCTCAGGTGCTCGCCAATCCGATCGAACTCAACTCAAGGCTTGGGACCTATACCAATTTCGTCAACCTGCTCGACCTCTGCGGCCTCGCATTGCCGTCGGCGATCCGGCCTGACGAAATTCCGTTCGGCATCACGCTGCTGGCGCCCGCCGGCCAGGACGCGCTGCTCGCCAGCATCGGCCGCGTCTTTCAGGCGCAAACTAAACTGACGTTGGGCGCCAAGGGCGTGGCTCTGCCGCCGCTGGCCGACATCGACCTCGCTTTGACGGACGACGAAATTCCGATCGCGGTGGTCGGTGCGCATCTTTCCGGGATGGCGCTGAACGGCGAATTGAAGGAACTTGACGGCCGGCTGATCGAGGCGACTTCAACTGCGCCGGATTACCGGCTCTATGCGCTCTCCACCACGCCGCAAAAACCCGGGATGCTGCGCGTCGAAGCCGGCGCTGGCACCTCGATCGAGCTTGAGGTGTGGGCGCTGCCGGCAGTGGCTTTTGCGAAATTCGTGGCTGCGATCCCCTCGCCGCTATCGATCGGCACGGTGCGCCTGAAGGACGGCCGCGGCGTCAAGGGCTTTATCGTGGAAGCTGCCGATATCGCCGGGGCGCGGGATATCTCCGCCTTTGGCGGCTGGCGCGCTTTCATGGCGAAGGCGGCGACGTCCGCTTAAGTCGTTATACCGAAACGGCGTAAATCTCGTATTCGCCGTGCACCCGCTCGATATGTGCGCGCATCGCGCCTGCCGCGCCCGTCCGGTCGCCACGCAGAATAGCTACCACTACGCGGTCATGCTCGGCATGCGATTGGGCGAGCCGTCCGAGATTGCGGAACTGGGCGCGCCGGAACGGCTGCACACGCTTGCGCGTCGCCAGCGTGATCTCGGCGATATGGCCGTTCTGCGAGCCCGCATAGATGAAAGCATGAAACCGCTCGTTGACCGCATTGAAGCGATCGGGATTGCCGGCATGGCTCAGCACCCGCAATTCCTCGTGGATAGCCTCGAGCCGATGGCGCTCGACCGGCGTCATTCGCTCGGCGGCCAGCCCCGCACAGAGCGCTTCGAGCTCCGCCATCGCCTCAAACATTCCGCCCAGGCGTTCGATCGATGGCTGCGCGACCACCGCGCCGCGATGGGCGCGCGCCTCGATCAGCCCTGAAGCCGACAACTGCCGCAACGCTTCGCGCACCGGCGTGCGCGATACGTTGAAGCGTCGCGCGATGTCGGTCTCGTCGAGCGCCGCACCGGGCGCCAGCGCGCCGCGCACGATCTCGTCGGCCAGTTGCAGGCGCAACTCCTCGGCACGCGTCAGCTTGTCGGTGCGCCCGCCCTGGCCGCCGGGACGGACGGTCGTTTTGCGCGGCCCTCATGGAGCGAAGCAAAGCGGTATCCGGAATATCCTCGAGGCTCATGCCTTTTGATCCCGCGGTTCGTCGATCACGCTGACATGGGCGGCCACGATTTTCCACCCCTCGGCAAACCGCACCCAGGTCTGCATCTGCCGCCCGACTTTGCCGGGCACGGAATCGCGATAAAACAATGTCGAGGCGACCGCCATGTCGCGGCCGTAGGTCGTGATCAAGGTGCGCTCGATCCGCCGCATCAGGCCGACCGCCGGGCGGCCTGCGCGAAACGCCATGATCTCTCGATAGCCGTAGAGGTTTTCGCCGCCGCCATAGCGCAGCGTGCGCGGGTCGTCGCGGAACAGTTCATCGAGCACCGCAACGTCGTTGCTCACCAGCGCCTTTTCATAACGCGCAAATTGCGCAGTCACTTCAGCGAGCACATCGGGAAGATCGAGCTGCATTTCAAATTCCCTTCGGCGCTGGCGCAGACACGACCCCTTCGCGCTCCAGAGCGGCTGCGACGCGCAGCGCAATATCCTCGCGCCAGGGCGCGGCGATAATCTGCACGCCGATCGGCATCGGCTCCAGCGGTACCGGGACCGCGACCACCGGCAGGCCGATAAAGGAGATCGGCTGGGTGTGGATGCCGATATTGGCGCGCACCGGCATTTCGACGCCATCAAGGGTGAAATTCACCTGTCCGAGTTTTGGCGCGACGCAAGGCGTCGCCGGCGCCAGGATAACGTCGACCGATTTGAACAGCTCGAGAACCTGCGTACGATACCAGCGCCGGAATTTTTGCGCGTGATCGACCATCGGCGCCGGGATCATCGCGCCCGCGATCAGTCGGTCGCGCACCGCGGGATCGAAATCGTCCGGCCGCGTGCGCAGCCGGTCGAGGTGAAGCGAAGCCCCTTCGCAAGTGGAAATGACGTAAGCCGCAGCGCGGGCGCGCGCTGCTTCCGGAATTTCGATCGTGCGATTTACGCCCAAGCGCTTTCGCAACACGCCCGACCGCCTCGGTCGCTTCGGGAAAGACATTGTTCTGGAAATAGCCGCCGGCAACCACGATCCGCAAATCGCCGATACCCTCGGCGAGCGACGGGAATGCCGGCTCGACCGGCCGCGTCGTGCAGGCCGCATCGCCAGCGTCCGGCCCCTGCATCGCATCATAGGCCAGCGCGAGATCGCCGGCGGATCGCGCAAGCGGGCCGACGTGATCGAAGCTGAAGACAAACGGAAACGAGCGCGCGCGGGAGAGCCGGCCGTAGGTCGGCTTTAGTCCGAAGATGCCGCAAAACGACGACGGCACCCGGATCGAGCCGTTGGTGTCCGAGCCGAGCGTCAGCGGAACCAGCGCGCCGCCGACGGCCGCGCCGGAGCCGCCGGACGAACCGCCGGTCATCCGCGTCACATCGTGCGGATTGCGCGAGGGACCATCGTGAATGTTCTCGCCGGTGAAGTCGTAGGCGTATTCGCCCATGTTGAGCGCGCCGACCAGCACGGCGCCGGCGGCTTCCAGCCGCTCGATCAGCGTGGCATCGCGGGCGGCGGCGGGAAGATCGCGATTGATCTTCGATCCGGCGCGGGTCGGCAGGCCCTTGACGTCGAACAAGTTCTTCACGGCAAACGGCACGCCGGCCAGCGATCCCGGATTTTTTCCGGCCGCAATCGTAGCATCGACTTCACGGGCCTTGGCTCGCGCGCGTTCCGCGGTGACGTCGGTAAAGGAATTCAGAACTGAGTCGTGCTTGGCGATCCGCGCCAGCGCCGCTTCGACGGCATCGAGGGCTGAAAACTTTTTACCCTTGACCGCCTGCGCGATGTCGAGCGCTGACATTCCGTCTCCAGCGCCTGTCATGCATCACGCTGTGAAGACATCGGCGGGCTCGGCGGCGTCAGACAAGACAAACTCCTCGACCAGTCGCGCCAATCTCATGGACACTTCGAGATTGGCCCGCACCGCGGGTTTCCAGGCTTCCTTGACCGGAAGCCTCAGCGCTTTCGAGGCAGCGTCGATATAATCGTCCAGCGAATCTTCAGCCATTTCAGCCCTTATTCTCTTCGTTCTTCCTTCAACTGACCGGCAAACGGCGGATGGGAAATAGCCGTCAGCAGCTCCCTTGTATAGGCATTCTGCGGATCGCCCAAGACCTGGTCGGAAGTCCCCTGCTCTACGATCCGTCCCGTCCGCATCACAATGACACGATCGCACAATAGCCGCACCACGTTCAAATCGTGCGAGACGAACAAATAACTCATGCCGAGCGACTGCTTGAGCTCCTGAAGCAAATTCAAGACCACCGCCTGCACCGAGACATCAAGCGCCGCGGTCGGCTCGTCAAGGACGACGAGCTTCGGATTGAGCGCGATTGCGCGCGCAATGCCGACGCGAGCCTTCTGGCCGCCCGACATCTGATGCGGAAAGCGATCGAGCAGATGGAGTGGCAGACCGACGAGCGTGGCGAGATCCTCGCAGCGGGCCCGCAAGGCGTCGCGCCCTTTGATGCCGCCGAGCCTCAAAATCGGATCGGCGATCGCGCGCACTGCGGTAAAGCGCGGGTTGAGACTATCGGTCGGATCCTGAAACACCATCTGGATGCTCTTGCGCTGAGGCAATCGCGCAAAGGCGTTCGGCAGGATCCCGTCGATCTCTTGGCCGTCGAACATGATGCGGCCGGAAGTCTGGTCCAACAGCCGCATCACCATCAGCGATGTCGTGGACTTGCCGCAGCCGGATTCACCGACCAGACCGACGCTCTCGCCATGACCTACGGCAAAGCTGATGCCATCAACCGCGCGAAGCGTATCGGGTTCGACTGGCGGCTTGCGCGCGAATAACCTGGCGAGCATGGCCGGCGCGCCCTGACGCGGATATTCCTTCACCAGCTTTTCGACGATGAGAAGCGGTTTGGCGGAAGCAGCAACGCTTGCGGTCCGTTCCCTCGCCCCGCTTGCGGGGTCGAGACGAGACGAGCTCGCTCTGAGAGGGTCAGGGTGACTTTCCGCAGACCCAACTTCCGGAGAGTCCCCCTCACCCGGCACGCAAGACGCCGTCGCCGACGCTTCGCCTCGGCGTTCTTGTTCAAGAACGGCCGCCGAAGGCGGCCTATGCTCTCCCCGCAAGCGGGGCGAGGTTGAAGAAAGAGCCTCCTCTTCCGGCAACAGATCGCGCAGGGAAACGCCGAGCCGCGGCGTCGCGCGCATCAGTTTTCGCGTATAGGGATGTTCCGGCTTGGCGAAGATATTCGCCGACGGCGCGGTTTCGACCACTCGCCCCTTCTCCATCACCACGACGCGATCGCAATAGGCCGCCGCCAATCCGAGATCATGCGTGATCAAGATCGTCGACATGTTCCGTTGCTTCGTCAGCTCGACGACGAGGTCCATCACCGCTTTCTGCGTTGTGACATCGAGACCGGTAGTCGGCTCGTCGGCGATCAGGAGCCTCGGACCGCAGGCCAGCGCCAACGCAATCACCACCCGCTGGCACATGCCGCCTGAGAGTTGGAATGGATAGGCGTGGTAGCGCTCGCGCGGACGCGCGATCTTGACCTGCTCCAGCGCTTCGATGGCCCGTTCCGTGACTTGCGAGCGATCGACCTGGACGTGTTGCAGCAGCACGTCCTCGATCTGACGGCCGATCTTGCGGATCGGATTGAGCGCGAGCCGTGGGCTCTGGAAGATCATCGACATTTCACGCCCGCGCAGATCGCGCATCTGGTCTTCGGTCGCCGCCTTGACGTCAACACCGGAGAAGTGAACCGAGCCCTCGGCGATCTTGCCGGCGCGGTCGAGAATTCGCATCACCGCGTAGGACGTCACCGACTTGCCGGAACCCGACTCGCCGACAATACCGAGCGTCTCGCCCTTGGCGACGGCGATGTTGACATGCTGTACGGCCTTGACGATGCCGCGCCGCGTGGAAAATTCCACCGTAAGATTGTTGACCTCGAGCAGCGGCAGCGCGGTCATGTCAGACTTTTTTTCTTGAGCATGATCTCCGCGCAAACGCCTCGCGTTTGTCGCAAGGAAAACCGGTACCCACTTTTCCGGATCATGCTTCTCACGTCCTTCGTTGCGGATCGACCAGATCGCGCAACCCGTCGCCAAGCAGGTTGAAGCAGAACACCGCAATCATCAGCGCGCCGCCAGGAAAGAAGGCCACCCACCACTCGCCGGAGATGATGTTGGTGGCGCCCTCCGCTACCATGATCCCCCACTCCGGGGTCGGCGGCTTGACGCCGAGCCCGATGAACGACAGGCCGGCAGCGTTGAGGATGGCATAGCCCATGGTCAGCGACACCTGCACCATCATGATCGGCATGATGTTGGGCAGGATATGCGTCAGTAGAATCCGCATGTCGCTGTTGCCGGAAAGTCGAGCAGCCTGCACGAAACCGGCCTCGCGCCGCACATTAGCTTCCGCGCGCGCGACTCGGACGTAAAGCGGAAAATTGATGATCGCGGTCGCAATCACAATGTTGGTGACGCTGTTGCCGAGCGCGGCCACGATGCCCATCGCCAGAACGAACAGCGGGAACGCCATGATCGTATCGGAAATGCGTCCGACGATGCGATCGGTCCAGCCTCCGAAAAATCCGGCGCCGGTTCCGGCAAGCCCGCCAATAACAAGTACCAGCGCGACGGAAGCAATCGCGATTGTGAAGTCGAGCCGGGTCGCGGCAATTACGCGGCTGAAAATATCGCGCCCGAGCAGGTCGGTTCCGAACCAATGGTGCAGCGAGGGCGACTGCAACGTCGCGGACGTGTCGCTGGAGAGCGGATCGTAGGGCACGGCATACGGGCCGAGCACGGCGCAGAGCGCGATCAGGATGAACAGGCCAAACGATAATCCGGTGACGGGATTTTCGGCCACCAGATAGGCCGCGTGGCGGAAAATCGAATTGCTCGGGGGGGTGGTCGAAATGCTGGCGCGTGACGTCGCAGCGAGGCCGGCTTCGCTCATGCCTCGACCCTCACGCGCGGATCGATCACGCCGTAGAGCATGTCGATGATCAGGTTGAGCGCCACATAAAGCACCGCCATGGTCAGCACAAAACCCTGCACCGGCGCGAAATCCGACTGCAATAGCGCCTCAACCGCATAGGAGCCGATGCCGGGCCATGCGAACACCTTTTCCACCAGCACATTGGCCCCGAGCAAAAACGAGAACACCATGCCGAGCGTGGTCACGACCGGCAGCATCGCATTGCGAAATGCGTAGGTCAGGATCACGGTGCGGCGGTCAAGGCCGCTGGCCCGTGCGGTCCGGATGAATTCGGCTGCCAGCACCGCCAGCATCGAGGCGCGGGTCATGCGCGTGATCGGCGCCAGCGAAAACACCGCAAGCGTCACCGCCGGCAAAATCAGTTGAGCGAGCGCGGCGCGAAACGTTTCGAAATTGCCCGTAATCAGGCTGTCGACCAGATAGAAGCCGGTGATGTCGCGCGGAGATGTCGCAAAAGCATCCAGCCGGCCGAGCGGTGCCGGCGACCAGCCCAGGCGGAAGTAGAACAGGTAGACCAATAGAAGCCCGGTGAAGAACACCGGCAGCGAAACGCCGGCGGTAGCGATCACACGACAGAGGTGATCGATCAAGGAGCCCTGCTTAACCGCGGCAAAGATCCCCAGCGGCACCGCAATCGCAATTGCCAGAAACAGGCCGAACAGCGTGAGTTCGGCCGAGGCCGGCAGGCGGCTCGAGATTTCAGCGGCGACGGGGCGCCCGGTCGACAACGAATTGCCGAAATTGCCATGCGCCAGATCGTTCACGTAACGCAGAAACTGATCGGGCAGCGACCGGTCGAGGCCGAGCGATTTTCGAATTTCGGCAATCGATTGCGGGGTTGCCGCGGGGCCGGCGAAATAGACGGCGGGATCGCCGGGCAGCACACGCGTGAGCAGAAACGTCACGACGATCACACCGATCAGGGTCGGGATGACGGTTGCGAGCCGCTTGAGGATCACCATGATGTTCGAGCTCCAGAATGGTCCGGGCCGGGTCCTTGCATCGTATAGCGGTCTACGGCGCCGCGAACCGTTTCAGCCCTTCACGATCGAGCGGTAATCAAGCTGGCGGTGAAACCAGTAGACATAGCCTGAAATGTTCTTCTGCGTGGCGACGTTGACGAACGGCTGAAACAGCGGAATCCGCGGCACTTCGGCGTAGGCCTTGGAAATGAAGCCCTCGACGTTCCTCGCATATTTTTCCTTGTCTCCGACGGCTGCGGCCGCGCGTGCGCTGTCGATCAGCAGGTCCATGTCGGCATTGACGTAGCTTGGCGTGTTGAAGATGGCGTTCTGGCCGGAATAGCACCAGAAGAAGAAGTATTCGGGATAGTCGAGCCAACCGGAGAAGAAGTTGACCATCAGCGGCATGGTCTTCTTGGCCATTTCGCTGCGCCAATTGGCGCCCGGCACCTTGTTGATCGTCGTCTTGATGCCGATCTGACCGAGGCTTTCCTGCACCAGCACCGCGACCGGCTCGCTGATGTCGCCAGAACCGAGATCATAGGAAATCGTGGTCTCGATGGCTGAAGCACCGCTTTCGGCCATCAGCGCCTTGGCTTTAGCCATGTCGTTGGCGTAACCCGTCCTCGCCGGCCAGGCGACGTCGGCGATGGTGTTCGACGGGCCGCCGAACAAGGGATTGGCGAGGCCGAACATCGCCGCATCCATGATCTTCTGGTACGGCAGCGCGTAAGCGACCGCCTGACGAACCTTGGGGTTATCGAACGGCGGATTTTTCACGTTCATGTCGATCGAATACATGCCGTTGCCGATCGGATGGGAGATTATGACCAGCTTGCCCTCCTTCTTCATCTCGGAGGTGTCCTTGCTCGACAGATCGAACGAGATGTCGGCATCGCCGCGTTCCATCAAGGCGCGGCGATTGCCCTGCGAAGGAACGGTGCGCCAGATCACCTTCTTGAGCTGGGGCAATTTGCCGCCGACCCAATCGTCATTGCGCTGGTAGACGACTTCAACGCCGGGTTTCCAGCTTGTCACCTTGTAGGCGCCGCTGCCGGCGATGTTGCTCTTGGTATAATCCATCGCCCACGGATCTTTTTCCGTGGCCTTCTTTTTCAGGAGTTCGGAATTGTAGATGCCCGGCACGATCACCGCGAGGTCCGGAATCGTCAGCCTGTCCTTTTTGGCAAAATCGACGCGAACAATGCTGTCGTCGACGACAACAAACTGCTCCTTGTCGGAGAGCAAGCCGGCCTTCATCTGTACCGTCGGGAAGCCGCCGACAGTGACCGCCCGATCGAGCGACCATTTGACATCCTTCGCCGTCACCGGTGCGCCGTCGTGGAATTTGGCGTTCTTCTTCAGTTTGAACGTCACCGACATGTCACTGAGGTTCATGTCGTCCGCCAATTCCGGCTTGAACTTGTCGCGGTCGTAAGACAGCGAGCCGTCGGACAGCGTCTTGGTCTCGTGGGTGATTAGCCGGTCGTAGCAATTCCACGATGTCTCGTAGCCCGGACGGTTGGTACCCACGCCATGAATGTCGAGATTGTTGGGACCGCCTTCCGTCACCACCAGCAACGTCTCGGAGCGCGCGTCGGCCCTCGCCGGCGACCAGATCGCGGGTGCCTGAACCGCGGCGCCGACGGCGATGCCCGATACGGATTTGAGAAAATCGCGGCGCTTCATTGGCTGCTCCAGCCCAAGAGGGATCAGTTCTGAAGCAGGCTTCGCAAGGTTTGTGCCAAGGCTTAGCGTTTCGTTAACCTAGCGTTAAATCCTTGATTTGGCTAATGGATCGCGAGCCGGCCGCGTTAGCCGCAACGGCGCGGGCGCAAAAACACATTGCATACAAAGGAATAAACTTGCTGAATAAATGAGCAGGATGCCAGCCCGCTCGTGGCCTCATTGTCGGCCGGCGATGGCCGGTCCGGCAGGCAGGCCGCACGCGACCGTCACGCGCGAACTGCGCGGCGGTTTGCGCGGATTTATGCTTTAAAAATCCACTGTGAGATCGCGTTGAACCTTTTTTTCCCGCCATCGACCTTATTACAGGGGGCTAAGTTGCCGGTGCTCGCTTTCCGAAGTTCGTGTTACGCCTCAAATGGGCGGCACTAGTGTTCACCTGCGCTGGCCTATCGCGGACCACCACGATCATCGCCGCCCTGCTTCTGACGGCTGTCACCACGAATGCGCCGGCACGCGAGTTTCGCGCCGCCGACACCCAGAGCGAGGATTATCCGACCGTCCAGGCGCTTCGCTTCATGGGCCGGCTGATCGAGGACAAAACCGGGGGGCGATTACAGATTCGCGTCTTTCATTCGCGCCAGCTTGGCGAGGAAAAGGAAACGATCGAACAGACCCGTGCCGGCGCCATCGATCTCAATCGTACCAACGTAGCGCTGATCGGAACTTTCGTACCGTCCATGAATGTGTTGGCAATGCCGTTTTTGTTTCGCTCCATCGAGCATTTGCAGAAAGTCCTGGACGGCCCGATTGGCGACGAAATCCTGGGCAGCTTCGAGCCTTACGGATTCGTCGGCCTCGCCTTCTACGATTCCGGCGCAAGGTCGATCTACAACAGCGTCAGGCCGATCCGCACGATCGCCGATATGAAGGGCCTGAGGCTTCGCGTGCAGCAATCGGAATTGATGTCCGACATGATCAAGGCGCTCGGCGCCGAGCCGATTGAGCTGCCCTATGGTCAGGTACGCACAGGTCTTGCCACCAAGCTGATCGACGGCGCCGAAAACAACTGGCCGTCCTTTGTCACCACCGACCACTACAAATATGCCGGCTTCTATACGTTGACCGAACATACGATGAGCCCCGAAGTGCTGGTGATGTCGCTCAAGGCCTGGAGTAGCCTGTCGACCGAAGACCGGGCGCTGTTTCGCGAGGCGGCGCGGCAGTCGAGCCATTTCATGCGCGCGCAATGGAAGGATCTCGAAGAGAAATCGCGCCGGCAGGCGCAGGCAGCCGGCGTGACCATCGTGAGCGATTTCGACCGCAAGCCGTTCGAAGCGGCCATGGCCGGCATTTACGCCAAGGCCCGGCGCGATCCGGCAGCAGCCGCGCTGATCGAGCGAATTCGCAAGGTCAACTGAATTGGATCAGGCCGACGACCAGCAGGAGACCTTGGATGCGCCCGCGAGTTTCGCGGGGCGCGGCCATTCGCGGCTGGTCGCGCTGGTCCGAGCGGTGCCGATCCGCTGGCGCATCCTGTCGATCGCGGCGCTGAACTCGGCGGTTGTCGTGGTGCTGGTCGCGTTGATCTGGAACGGCGTCCAGGTGCTGGGGTCGGCCTGGGACGATGTGCGGCAGGTGCGGGACTCCGACAAGATCCTGGCCACGCTCGAGAGCGAAACCGGCCATCTGCAAAACCTGATCCATCGCTACATCAATCAGCCGAGCCCCGAAACCTTCGCCGAGATCTCGCATTCGCGCGAGACGGTGTTGGGCACGCTGAAGACGCGAGCCTCGACCGACCCGATGTTGTCGGGTTCGGTGCAGCGGCTTGAACATGTCACCGAGCGCTTCCTTAACGGCTTCAGCCAATTGCGCGCGGTGCAGGCGACGATATCGAAGACCTATGAGGACGGGGTCCTGACGCCGGCCCGCGACATGGCCGGGCTTTATTCGATCATCGAAGGCGCAACCGGCCATCGCGATGCGCTGATCTGGCCATCGCTTGGCAAATCCCGCGAGGCGTTCACGGCGATGCTGGTCGCCGCCAATTCGTATTACCTCTCGCTCGCGACCGCCTCGGCCGAAGAAGCCGGCCGCAATACCGAAACCATCCAGCAGACCATTCCTGTCATGAGGGACCTGGCCGACAACGATCTGCAGCGGATGGCGTTGCAGCGTTTGGGTACGCGCGCCAAGGCGCTCAGCGAAGGGCTCGCCGAACTGTCGGCGCGGCTCACGAGCCGCACCGAATTGCTGCGCGATGCGATCGACGCCAGCCAGGTCGAGGCGTCCAACGTCATCGACGAGCTATCGGTCAAAATGAGGCAGCGCGAGCAAAAGGCGCAGGAAACCTTCGACCAGACGCTGGCCGATATTTCCAGAAAAATGCTCTCGATCGCCGTGATCTTCTTAGGCATCATCATCACCGCGGGCGTGTTGATCGCGCTCTCGATCCGCCTGCCCCTGCAGCAGATCATGACGGCGATGCACGCAATCACGTCGGGCGACTTTAACCGCAAGGTCCAGGGCACCGGCGCCAAGGACGAGGTCGGCGAGATGGCGCGCGCGGTGGAGGTGTTCCGCGAGAACGCCATTGCCAAGCGCAAGACCGAGGACGAGTTGCGCGCGTCCAAGGAGAAGGCGGAAAACGCGCTGCACGAACTGAATACCGCCCAGCAAAACCTGATCGACGCCGAACGGCTGGCCGCGCTCGGCGGCCTGGTCGCGGGCGTTGCGCATGAAGTGAACAACCCGATCGGCATCAGCCTGACGGTCGCCTCGAGCTTCGCCCGCCGCACCGAGGCCTTCGAGGCCGAGCTGAACAGCGGTAACGGGTTGCGGCGCTCGCAGCTCGACGAATTCGTCAAGACCTCGCGCGACGCCGCCCAGCAACTGGTCGGCAATCTGCATCGCGCCGGCGAACTCATCCAGTCCTTCAAGCAGGTCGCGGTGGACCGCTCCCATGCCGAGCGGCGAACGTTCCGCCTGAGCGAGGCGACCGACCAGATCATCGCAAGCCTGCGCCCGGCGCTGAAGAAGGCGTCGATCGCGCTGTCGGTCGAGGTGCCCGAAAACCTCGTGATCGATGGCTATCCGGGCTCCTATGGCCAGATCCTGACCAACCTGTTCCTCAACGCCGCCAACCATGCCTTCCCCGACGGGCGCTCCGGGACCATCACGATCTCGGCCAAGCCGCGCGGCAATGACGACGTCGAGATCATCTTTGCCGACGATGGCGCCGGCATGACCCCCGATGTCCAGCGGCAGGCGTTCGACCCGTTCTTCACCACACGCCGCAACGAGGGCGGGACCGGACTTGGCCTGCACATCGTTTACAATCTCGTCACCCAGCAGCTGGGCGGCCGGATGATGCTGGAGTCAAGACCGGGACAAGGCGCCACATTTCGCATTATCATGCCCAAAGCCGCGAGGGGCGGTCAGCCCATCGAAACCCAGGATCGCGACAGGACTTCTTCATGGCCGAACAGGACGATGTCCTCCACCTGATCGACGATTCCGGCGCCGTCCCGGAGGCATCGGGGACACGCAAATGGAAGATCGCGGTCATCGACGACGATCAGGCGGTGCATGAGGGCACGCGCTTTGCGCTGAGCGACTACAGCCTCAACGGACAGGGCCTCGAGATCTTGTCGGCCTATTCGGGCAGCGAGGGGCGCGCGCTGATGCGCGCGCATCCCGATATCGCCGCGGTGCTACTCGACGTCATCATGGAGACCGACGCCGCCGGCCTCGACCTCGTCGAATATATCCGCAACGAGCTCCGCAACGAGACAGTCCGCATTATCCTGCGCACCGGACAGCCCGGACAGGCACCGGAACGCCGTGTCATCGTCCAGTACGACATCAACGACTACAAGGCGAAGACGGAGCTCACGGCCGACAAGCTGTTCACCTCGCTCACGGCGGCGCTGCGCAGCTATCAGCAGCTCGAACGCATGGTCCAGACCCGGCGCGGGCTTGAGATCATTATCGACGCGGCCTCGACGCTGTACGATTTTAAGTCGATGCAGCGCCTTGCCGAAGGCGTGCTCACGCAAATCGCCTCGCTCCTCAATGTCGATTGCGCCGGCATTCTGGTGCTGCGCGACGGCGGCGATGTGAACGACCATTTTTCCGTGCTGGCCGGTTCAGGCTGCTACAGCCGCTTCATCGGCAGCTCGGGCGCCAGTTCGCTCGACCCCGATTTGCGCTCGATGGTCGAGGCCGCCTTCCGCCGGCGCAAGCATGAATTCGTCGATCACCGCACCGTCCTCTACATTCGCACCGGCAGCGGGCGTGAGGTCGTGGTGCTGCTTCAGGCCGAGCGGCCATTGTCGGAGACTGACCGCTCGCTGGTCGAGATCTTCGGCAGCCGGCTTTCGATCGCGTTCGACAACGTGATCCTTTACCAGCAGCTTCAGCAAGCCAATACCCAGCTCGAGGACCGCGTGGCCCAACGGACCCGCGCGCTGATGCAGGCCAATCGCAGGCTGTCGGCGCAATGGCTGCGGCTGCAGCGCGCCAACGGCTTCAAGAACGAAATTCTCGGCACCGTCGCCCACGACCTGAAGAATCCGCTGAGCGTCATCCTCGGCCGCACCGAAATGCTGACCGAACTGATCGCCGCTGCCTCCTCCCGCGACAACATCAACGCCCAGGTCGACCACATTCGCGACGCGACCAAGCGTCTGACCTCGATGGTCGATCACCTGATCTCGGATGCGATGGCGGACGCCTTCGACATCACGATCCGCCGCGAGCCGGTCGACATCGCCGCATTGGTCGGCGAAGTGACCGATGCCAACCAGCCGTTGGCCGTCAACAAGCAGCAATCGATTACGGTTTCGGCCGCGCCCAACCTGATCGCAGCCTGCGACGCGGACCGGATCCGCGAAGCGATCGATAACCTCATCAGCAACGCCATCAAGTACAGTCCCGTCGGCGGCAAGATTTCGGTGCAGGTCGGCCAGGAGTTGAACAAGATCGTCATCCGCGTCGTCGACGAAGGCGCTGGCCTGTCACCGGAGGATATCGGCCGGCTGTTCGGGCGTTTCCAGCGGTTGTCTGCCAAGCCCACAGCGGGCGAGAGTTCGACCGGCTTGGGCCTATCGATCGTCAAACGCATTGTCGACATGCATGGCGGCGAAGTCATAGCCAACAGCGCCGGCCCCGGACAGGGCGCAACATTCACCATCACTTTGCCGTCGGACGCATGATCCTATGAGCCAAAGTCCGCACATCATCATTGTCGATGACGAGGCGCCGGCCCGCGAAATGGTCGGCGACTATCTCAAGATGCACGGTTTCGTCGTGACGCTTTGCGACGGCGGCAAGAGCTTGCGCACCGCCATCGAAGCCGGCGTGCCTGATTTGGTGGTGCTCGATCTGAACATGCCGGAGGAAGACGGACTTTCTATCATCCGCGATTTGAAGAGCCGTACCAACGTACCGGTGATCATGCTGACGGCCACTGCAAGCCCGATCGATCGCGTGGTCGGACTCGAACTCGGCGCCGACGACTACGTCGCAAAACCCTGCGAATTGCGTGAACTCATGGCGCGGATCCGCTCTGTCCTGCGGCGAAGCACGCCGGCCCGGGCGCAAACCGATGCCGGTGGCGCCAAGACGAAGGATGCGCTGGTGCGATTCGGAACCAAGTGGCTCGACCTTCAGGCGCAAGCGCTACGTGACGACGAAGGCAACGAGCATCCACTGACGGCCTCCGAGTTCGGCCTGCTCAAGGTGTTTGCGGCCAATCCGAAGCGCGTGCTGTCGCGCGAGCGGCTCCTGGAGCTTGCCAACGCCCGCGACAGCGAGGCTTTCGATCGCGCCGTCGATCTTCGCATCATGCGAATTCGCCGCAAGATCGAGGTCGATCCCACCAAGCCGGCCGTTATCAGGACGATTCGCGGCGGCGGATACCTGTTCTCGCCCGCCGGCGACAAGACCTGAACCGATATCGATTCAAAAACGCGCGGTTTCGGTGCGGGCGGTCCGCGTGAAACGCCCTGTGGGAAAAACCGGTTTCCGACGCAACCGCTCTGAAAAAGCGTTCGCGCGACGATCATACTTGATCCATAAACTCATTCACGATGGCGATCCGGCCTCGGGCCAAAGCGCCTGCCGGCCTGTCACTCCGAGCGGGCGCCGTATTGTACGTTAAGGACAGCCGTTCCGATGCTCTCTCTGCTCCGTGCGATTTTCCGCTTTTCCAATGCATGTCTGCTTCTGGTGCTGATGACAATCAGCGTGCTCCGGCGGTCTCCGCCGCAGCGCCAGCGCACAAGAAGGTCTATCTGCTGCGCGGATTGACCAATGTTCTGTCACCGGGGATCGACCAGCTCAACGAGGAACTCCAGCACCGAAACATCGACGTGACCATCGCCAATCACGCATTTTCGGATGCGCTGGCCCACGAAGCCATCGAGGACTGCAAGAGTGGGCGGATCGGTTCTGTCGTACTGGTCGGCCATTCGCTGGGCGCGAGCGCGGCCGTGAGCATGGCCGAGCAAATGCGGCAGGCCGGTCTTCACGTCGCCCTGATCGTAACGATCGACCCCGTCATCAAGACGGTCGCCCCCGATAATGTCCACCTTCTGAGGAATTTCTATCTTTCCAGCGGAGTCGGCACCGCGGTGGAACGCGACGGACACTTCCACGGCACCCTGCAAAACGTCGACATGGGTAAAACCAGCTACGGACATGTCTCCCTGACCGCCGCGCCGGCGATCCAGAATCAGGTGATGCACGACATCCTCGCCGCCAATTCGAGCTGCCGCTGACGATTCGCCGCCGAAAGCGGCCGGCCAGGGCAGCCGTCGTCCATCCAGGCTTTTGTTCCCTGTCGTCCGGGACCACTGCCGTCCCGGCCGACAAAAATTTATCTTCTTAAATTTGCTGGCTTTTTCCCGCCAATTGTTTCGTCGCAAGCGCCGCGACGAAACAATTTTCTCAGCGACGAAACCATTTTTTCCTTTTGGTGCAGACGTCCCGAAACCTTCGCTGACTACCAATGGGTCAACGAAGCGCCGTTACAGGGCGACACTGGGAGAGCGTCATGCCGAAAGTCGTAGCCATCAATGCCGCAGCTCAAAGGGACCTCATCGCCGCTCAGGCGACGTCCGATGAAGCGCTGCTTCAACGCATTGCCGAGGGCGGCCGCACCGCGATGCACACGCTTTATTCGCGTCACCATGTGCGGGTTTATCGCTTTGTCCTGCGAATGGTGCGGGACACCACCACGGCCGAGGATTTGACCAGCCAGGTTTTCCTCGACGTGTGGCGGACCGCAAGCCAATTCCAGGGACGCTCCCAGGTATCCACCTGGCTCCTGTCCATCGCCCGCTTCAAGGCGCTGACCGCACTGCGTCAGCGCCGGCACGAGGACATCGATCAGGAGGAAATGCTTGAGATTGCCGACGAGGGTGAGACGCCAGAAGCCTGCCTCGACCGCTCTACCACCAGCGCCATCCTGCGCGCCTGCGTGGCAAAACTGTCGCCGGCGCATCGCGAGATCATCAACATCGTCTACTACCATGAGAAATCGGTCGAGGAAGCGGGCCTCATCATCGGCATTCCCCAGAGCACGGTGAAGACCCGGATGTTCTATGCTCGCAAGCAGCTCGCCGATCTGCTCAAGGTAGCCGGTGTGGAGAGTCTGGCCGCCTGAACGGCACCACCACATCATTGCGCATGGCAGAATCCGCGCCGCAACAGCGACGTCGGATAACTGTCATATTCGAGCGTCCGATCCCGCGGGCCTTGTCCCAGGCACCATCGATGTGCCTCAAAACCTCGAACCCGCACCGCGTTGAAAAGCTTTTTGAAAACGGCCACCTTGCTGTACAAAAAGGCGCTGGACACGGAACGTCCGGCTTGCTTGCCATTACGCTGCCCCTGAGATTTGATGGGAAGCGGACCTGACAGACGACGCACGCACCAAACGACGTGGGGCAGTGCGGCAAAGAGCGAGCCGAGCGATGGGAGAGGCATTCAATGAGCCGGAATTCGTCACCTGATCTATATGACAATTGCGGCGGCAGGCCTGATGCTTTCAGCCTCGCACAGCTTTGCGCAACAGGCAGATTCCGGCGACCAGCCCGGCCTGATCGCCGATGATTCCTACGAGCTCAATCCGGAGTGGCAGAAGCAGATGGTGTATTACCGCACCACCGAGCCGCCGGGCACCATCATCATCTCCACCGCCGAACGGCACCTCTATCTGGTCCAGCCGGGCGGACGCGCGCTGCGCTACGGCATCGGTGTCGGCCGCGACGGCTTTCAGTGGCAGGGCCTGTTGAGTATTACCCGCAAGGCGGAGTGGCCGGACTGGGTGCCGCCGCCGGAAATGATCGAGCGCCAACCTTATTTGCCGCGCTTCATGGCTGGCGGGCCCGGCAATCCGCTCGGGGCGCGTGCGATGTATCTGGGGTCCACGGTCTATCGCATTCACGGCACCAACCGGCCGGATACGATCGGCACCAAGATCTCGTCCGGCTGCTTCCGGCTCGTCAACGCCGACGTCGCCGATCTCTATGACCGGGTCCCGGTCGGCACCAAGGTTGTGGTGCGGCAAAAGCCGGAACTGTGATCCAAGCCTGTTTGTGATCAAAGTCTATTTTTGAAAAGCCATTTCAACTTCCCGACGGGGCGAGGGACAGATCATGCGGACATTCCGAGGCGGCCTGCTGATTGGGCTTGCGATCGCAGTTGCGGTTGCGGCTATTGCCGTCATCTACCAGTTCTATGATACGCGCACGCTGAAGCGGACCGTTCGTCGCGGCGAGGTGCTGTGTGGCGTCAACAAGGGGCTGCCCGGCTTTTCGATTCCCGACGACCAGGGCAACTGGACCGGGTTCGACGTCGATTTCTGCCGCGCGGTCGCATCCGCCATCTTCGACGATCCGAAGAAGGCGAAATTCATTCCGCTCGACGCCAGCGAGCGTTTCCGGGAATTGCAAAATCGCAAAGTGGACATTCTCTCGCGCAACTCGACCTGGAGCATGTCGCGCGAAACGGCCTACGATCTCTATTTCCCGGCCGTCGCCTATTATGACGGCCAGGGCTTCATGCTGCCCCGTGCGCGCAACATCGATTCCGCGCTCGATCTCAATGGCAGCAAGGTTTGCGTGCAGGACGGCACCACGACTGTACTCAACCTCGCCGACTACTTCCGCACCAACAACATGAAGTATGAGGAGAAAAAGTTCGGCAAGCTGGAGGAAGTCGTCAAAGCCTATGAATCCGGCCAATGCGACACGCTGACCGCCGACGTATCCCAGCTTTATGCCTTGCGGCTCAACTTCGCCAAGCCGGGCGAGCATACCATCCTGCCCGACGTGATCTCGAAGGAGCCGCTGGCGCCCGTGGTGCGGGAGCGCGACGACGACTGGATGCTGATCGTGAAATGGACGCTCTATGCCATGATCAATGCCGAGGAGCTTGGCGTCACGTCCAAGAATATCGACGAGGCGCTCAAGTCCAAAAAACCGGACGTGATGCGGCTGGTCGGGACCGAAGGCAACTATGGCGAGGAACTGGGCCTGACAAAGGACTGGGCGGTTCGCATCATCCGGCATGTCGGCAATTACGGCGAAGTCTATGAGCGCAATGTCGGCTCGGAATCCAAGCTGAAGATCCCGCGCGGGCTTAACCAGCTCTGGAGCGCAGGCGGCATTCAATACGCGCCGCCGATCCGGTAGCCCTCCCTCGTTATTGCCTGCGACAAACGCGGAACGCGTTTGCGCAAGGGAGCGCAAGCTCCGAAGCAATCCAGAATTGATCGATCAGCGCGCGGCGGCAAGGCTGGATTGCTTCGTCGGCGCTCGCAATGACGGGGCGGCTGTGCGACCGTCCAAACAACAAGAGGAAACCAAGATGCGGCTGAAATTGCTTTCGCCCGACGAAATGAGCACCGAGCAGAAACAGACCTACGACGAGGCGATCGCCGGCAAGCGCGGCAGGCCACCGGCACCGATGATGGCCTGGCTCAATAGCCCGGAAATGGCGCGTCACGCCACGCGGCTCGGCGAGGTGTTGCGCTTCGACACGATATTTCCGGCCAAATTGTCAGAGATCGCCATCCTCGTCACGGCGCGGCACTGGACCTCGCATTACGAGTGGTTCGCCCACAAGCGCCTCGCGCTCCAGGGCGGCATGGACCCCAAGATCGCTGACGACATCCGCGATCGGCGTACGCCCACATTCGACGATCCCAAGGCGAAGATGATCTACGACGTCGCCAAATCGCTGCACGAGGGTCACGGACTGGCCAAGGCGCTCTATGACGAAGCCGTCGACGTCCTCTCCGAGCGCGGGGTCGTCGAGGTCATCGGCCTTTGCGGCTATTACACCATGGTCTCGATGACGCTGAACACCTTCGAATTCGGTCTGCCCGACGGACAGGTGTCCGAGCTTGCGTGAGCTTGGGCCGTACCCTAGATGCTAGTGGAGCGGATTTGACATTCGCTATCGCCTGGCCGCGAGTTCGTACAGCGAATGTCAAATCCAAAACTCCACTAGAAACCTAGATTTGCTCGTGCTCCTTTGATTCTAACATTCGCAAAAGCGCCCGCTGAGAAGGGATGCGAATGTTAGAATCGGAACACGAGCCGACCATCCAAGGGAACAGCGATGCAAAATCCACCCATCGTCGCCGGCACGAAAATCGGCCACGTTCATCTCAAGGTCGCCGACCTCGAACGCGCGCTGGGCTTCTATTGCGGCGTGCTCGGCTTCGAGCTGATGCAGCGCTATGGCGCCGACGCGGCCTTTATCTCGGCGGGTGGTTACCATCACCACATCGGGCTTAACACCTGGGAGAGCAAAGGCGGCCATCCGCCTGCGCCGGGAACGACGGGGCTGTTTCACACCGCGATCCTGTATCCGACCCGCGCAGCGCTGGCGGATGCGCTACATCGCGTCACCGGCGCCGGCATTCCGCTCGACGGCGCCAGCGACCACGGTGTGAGCCAGGCACTTTATTTGCGCGATCCAGACGAAAACGGTGTCGAGCTTTACTGGGACCGGCCGCAAGCCGAATGGCCGCGCACGGCGGACGGTTCGCTGGCGATGTTTACCAGAAGGCTTGATATCGAAGATCTGATGCGGCAGCGCGAGTCGCTAATTTGAATTCCATCACGCACTCCATAGAACTCTCGATTCGAAGTTCGCATAGGGTGGTGCGGCCAATGTCGGCGAACTTCGGAATCGGAGCCAGCCTGATCCGTCACGCCGATTTTCGGCGAAGCATGATCAGAACGGCCGCCGCCAATTCCAGCGCGATGCAACCGTAAAACGGCAGCGTATAGGATCCCGACAAGTCGCGCAGTGCGCCGATGACGCCCGGCCCGAAGGCATAAGTCACCTGCGTGATTGCGGTGAGCAGGCTGATCAACACGCCAAATGAGCGCGCGTCAAACTCGCGTTGCACGATCAACGACGGCAGCGTGATCAGATTGCCGACCGAAAACCCGAACACGGCGCAGGCGGCGATCAACAAGGTTTCATTGCGACAATTGATGACGACCGCAAGCGCCAGCGCCTGGCTGACAAAGGAAAGCGCCGACGCAAGCCGTTGATTGAGCCGGTCAATCACGGTGGAAAACAACACGCGCCCGACCACCGCCATGGCTGTCAACATCGCGATCGCTACCGCGGCGCTGGAACGACCGATCACGGGATCAAGGAACGCGATCAGGTGAACGATGAAGCCGACCTGTGCAAACAGCACCAGCGCGAAGGCTGTGGATACCGACAGAAAGCCGATGTCGCGGAAAGCCCGCGCGCGGATGAGCGAAGACGATGGCGCGTCACCGGTTGAAGAAGGCCCAGCGCTTGCGCGCAGTGGCGGCGGCCCGACGAAGATCAACACGATGGGGATCACCAGCACGACCATGACGGCACCAGCCAACATCAGCGCGCGAGAAAATCCAAACTGGCCGATCGCGATCACCAATAGCGGAACGCCAGCGACGCCGCCGAAACTGGCGCCATTCAAAGCGAGGCTGATCGCCATGCCACGTTTCTGATCGAACCAGAGACCGAGCGTGGTGCTGATCATCGCGAGACTGGTACCTGCCCAGCCGAAGGACAATGCGATATCTGCGAGATAAAGCTGCCAGGGCGCATTGACTTGCCCCATGAGGACAATGGCGGCTGCCATCGCGACCGTTCCCGCCAGCAGGCAATTTCGCGGACCGAACTTCTTGATGGTCTCCGCGACGAAGATAACGAGCAGCGCCCCGAACAGATAGAAGAAGGTCGTCGCGGTCGAGATCAACGACGCCGACCAGCCGTGCTGCCGGTGCAGTTCGGCCAGATAAACGCTCTGTCCGTAGAAGCCGAACGCCCAGCCGAAGGTCGCAACCACGAAACAAACGGCGACGATCCGCCATCCGTCATAGCGGATAGAGCTCTCGTCAATCGCGTGGTGACTTGAAGCGTCCAAACGTGATCTCCTGTTACCGGACATCATGTACGACACTCAGACGCTACGCCAAGTCAATTGCTTCGATATGGATCGAAGTGTCAGCAGCTGTCATCAGCCGCTGACTTTGGTCGGATCGTAGAAGAAGCGTTCGCGGAAAATCTTGTCGCCGCGCCATTCCTGCCAGGCGATCTCGTCGAAGCGGCGCACCACGCCGGACTTCTCGGTGAGCACGAAATTCCAGTGGATGGCGACCCGATCGCCTTCGACCACCGACGACACGCATTTCGAATACACTTCCGACATCCGCGCCAGCGCGGCGCGTTCATGGGCGACCAGCACATCGCGCCCAGCCCGTTGCGGCGCGGCGTTCTCCTGCATGGTCGCGTCTTCCGTGTAATAGCGCTCGATGGCGCCGGCATGGTCGCCGCCCTCGACAACAGCAATGAACTCATCGAGACGGGCTCGCGAAGGCATCTATCTCTCCTGTCGATCGGGGAAAAAACTTCAACCGCGCAGAATTAGGTGCTGTCGGTCGTCAGCGCAATGCCGCCCGCCGTTGCGTGAACGACACGACGAGAAGCACCGTCACGCCCAGCAGCACGGGCGGGAATACCACCCAGTTGACCGCAGCCCAGCCGTAATTGGCCAGCAACTGACCGGAAGAGAACGATCCCACCGCCATCATGCCGAACACCAGGAAATCGTTGAAGGCCTGCACCTTGTTGCGCTCTTCCGGCCGGTGCGTTTCCAGCACCAGCGCGGAAGCACCGACAAAGCCGAAATTCCACCCCAAACCAAGCACGATCAGTGTGGCCCAGAAGTGGACGGCGGTGATGCCGGAAAGACCGATGATGGCGCCGCAAGCCTCCAACAGAAGTCCTGCCGCGACCACCCTTGGCGCGCCGAAACGCGCGATCAGCGTCCCCGTGAAGAAGCTCGGCCCATACATCGCCACGATGTGCCATTGAATGCCGAAATTGGAATCGCTCAGGGAAAGCCCGCACATCTTCATGGCGAGCGGCGCCGAGGTCATCACAAGGTTCATCGTTGGATAGGCAATGACGCCGCAGAGGGCAGCTGCGATGAAGCGCGGCTGCCGCGCGATTTCGAACAGAGGACGTCCCCGATGCAGGTCCGCCGGCGCAGGCTTTGGTGCGTCGACGCCGGACAGGATCGCCATCGCGACCAGCGCGACCGCCGCCTGCACCACAAAAGAGAAGGCGAACAGATAGGGCGACCAGATATCCATCGTCCACTGCACGAGTTGCGGACCGAGCACACCGGCAAATACGCCGCCCGCCATCACCCAAGATACGGCCTTGGGGCGAAACGCAGCGCTCGCGCCGTCAGCGGCGGCGAAACGATAGGATTGCGATACCGAGCCGTATAATCCGCCGAGGAAGGTCGCGCAGCAAAACAGCACGAACGAGCCGCGCAGGATGGCGAACGCAGCGAGCAGGCCGGTGCAAGCGCCGCATGCGGTACCGGCGATGAAGGCAACGCGGCGGCCATAGGCGCGCGAAATCATGCCGGTCGGCAAGGTGCCGGCGGCAAGCCCGAGCACGTACATCGAGAGTGGAACGGTGGCGAGCGAAACGCTCGGCGCCAGCGCCGCGCCGACAATCGAGCCCGGTGGCAAAAATGACGGCGGAATTCGCACCGGTCAGCGCCTGCGCCGCAGCCAATCGGATTACGTTGCCGCGAACGCGCACGTCATCGGTGCTCGCCGCGGCTACGGTCATATCGGTCATCGGCTGTTTCGACCCCGGAAATGCAGGACGCAGTCGCATCGTCCTTCGATTCGATGCACTATGAAACGCCCGATCCGCGCGATCAACCGATGGAAACGGGCGCGCGCCATGCACCAAGGTTGGACCGCAGCCGCACTAGTGGAGTGGATTTGACATTCGCCGCCCGTAACCGCGGATTTGCAATGCGAATGTCAAATCCAAAACTCCACTAGAAACCTATATTTTGCTAGTGGTCCTTTGATTCTAACATTTGCAAATGTGCCTGCTAAACCGGGATGCAAATGTTAGAATCGGACCACTAGACCTAGCTCCGGCTGAACACCAGCGTGAGATTGTTGGCGGGCATCTCGGTGATGTCGACCAGCGAAAGACCGGCGCCATCCGCCAGCTTCGTCACGGCCTCGACATCGCGCACGCCCCATTCGGGATCTCGCTCGCGCAGGCTCTCGTCGAAGGCTGCGTTGCTGTCGGCGGTGTGCTGCCCTCCGCGCTGGAACGGACCGTAAAGGAAAAGCATCCCGCCCCGACGCAGGTAACGGCCTGTACCGGCGACGAGCCCTTCGGCGACATGCCACGGCGCAATGTGAATGACGTTGGCGCAAAATACCGCCAGCAATTCGTCGGGGCCACCCTCACCTTTCACCGCATCGCCCCAGGCGGGATCCGACAGATCAATCCGCCGCGGCGGACGGATGTTGGCCAACTGCGAATGCAGCCGCCACGCCTCGATGCTTGTCAGATGATTTTCGTTGAGATCGCTTGGCCACCACGTCACTTCGGGAAATTGCCGGGCGAATTCGACGGTGTGCTGGCCGGTGCCGCTGCCGGCCTCAACCGCGTCACCGGATTTGCCGGTCAGAAACCGCGTCAGAACGTCGCTGATCGCCTGATGGTTACGATGAAAGGCGGGCGCGTCGAGCCGGCCGTCCGCTGCGCTGCGGCCGCCATCCTTGCCAAACTCAACGACATAGTCGGCCATCTCTGCCTCCCGGATTTTCGTTTGCACTGCCGCGTTGTCAGACGATAGGCTTTATGCTCTGAACCATTATAATTGGTCCCATCACCAGCTGGAACCGCGTCTTGACCGATCGCTCCTCATTCAGACTTCTCACGATGGCGCTCATCGTCATGACCTTGCCATGTGGTGCGGCGCACGCCCAATCCAAGGCTACCGAGGGCGAGAAGCTCGCTTTCGACCGCGCCAAAGGCAACTGTTTGAGCTGCCACAACATCAAGGACGGCGATCTGCCCGGCACCATCGGGCCGGCGCTCAAGGACATCAAAAGCAAGTATCCTGACCGCAGCGACCTCGTCGCGATTGTCACCGACGAGACCGTTCGAAACCCGGAAACCGCGATGCCCCCGTTCGGCCGCAATCGCATTTTGACCAAACAGGAAATCGACGCGATCGTGGATTTCCTGCAAACCCTATAAGACGCAATCTCAAGCGCGCAACAAATTGGGGAGGTGAACGATGACGACCCTTGATGACAGCTTGCCGGTCACGCGGCGTCTCGTCCTTCGCGGCGCAGGCTCCGTCGCGCTCGCAGGGCTCGGCGTTGTTGTGCTGCCTGCACCCTCGGTGTTTGCCGCCGCCAATGACAAATATCCGGAAGACGCTTTCAAGCAAAAGGACAGCAAGGAAGCGATCCGACTGCTTTATGGCCGCACCGCAGAGCCCTCCGACAAGATCAAGCTCGACGCGCCGGAGATCGCGGAGAATGGCGCGGTAGTTCCGATATCGGTCTCCACCAGTCTTGCGGACGTCACGTCCATTGCCTTCGTGGTGCCGGAAAATCCAAACGTATTGGCGGCGTATTACAAAATCCCGCAAGGCACGATGCCCAACGTGGCCAACCGCCTCAAAATGGCCAAGACCAGCAATGTCACTGTGATCGTGGAAGCCGGCGGCAAGCTCTTTAGCGCGACCAAGGAAGTCAAAGTAACCGTCGGCGGCTGCGGAGGCTGAACATGGCATCGAGCATTCGTGTGCGCGCGATCACAACCGGAGACACCACCGACGTCCAGACGCTGATCCAGCATCCAATGGATTCGGGCTTCATCAAAAACGACAAGGGAGAATTCATCCCGGCGCATTTCATTCAGGAGCTGACCTTCGAACATAACGGCAAGCCGGTATTCATTGCCGATTGGGGAACCGCGGTCTCCAAGGACCCCTATGTCAAATTCGCGTTCAAGGGGGCAGCCAAGGGCGACGATCTGAAAGTGAGCTGGATCGACAACAAGGGTCAGACCGACACCGCCACGTTCAAGATCCAATGACAGCTTATCGCGGGCTTCCCCATTTTGTCGGCAGAGCCGCAAGGCCGTTGAGCGTGCGCTTCCTGTTGGTTTCTCTCGCCGCGCTGCTGCTCACGGCCGCGCATACGTCGAAGGCCGCCGATGGCGCCGACCCAGCGCAGGAGGCGCGCGCCTTCCAGGATTATTTCTTCAAAAAATTTCCCAACGTGAAGCGCGATGATTTCGCCAACGGTCCCTACGCGTTGAACGAGGACATGCGGCGTCAATGGGAGGAGAAGGAGCAGTTTCCGCCTTATGAATTTTCTCTCGAGGCGGGCAAGGAGCTGTTCGCCGAGCCTTTTGCCAACGGCAAGCATTATGCCGATTGTTTTCCCGATTCCGGCGTTGGCGTCAGGCAGAACTACCCGCAATTTGACGGGAAAAGCGGCAAGGTCATCACGCTTGAACTGGCGCTGAATCAGTGTCGCGAGGCCAACGGCGAGAAGGCCATCTCCTATACCGGCGATGACATGGCCGCGTTGACCGCCTATATGGCCTTCACCTCGCGCGGCAAACCGTTCAACATCAAAATTCCCGACGATGTCCGCGCGCGTGAGGCTTATGAAGACGGCAAGCGCTATTTTTACACGCGGCGGGGGCAGTTGAATTTTTCCTGCGCGACCTGCCATGTGCAGAACCCCGGCGAGCGGCTGCGCGCCGAGGTGCTCGCGCCGGCGCTTGGAATCCTCAACGCGATGCCGATCTACCGCTCCGAATGGGGCGGCATGGGCACGACCAGCCGGCGCTTTATTACCTGTAACAGCCAGGTGCGCGGCGTACCGCTCGAGCCGCAAAGCGACGAATACCGCGACCTCGAATATTTTCTGTCCTATGTCAGCAATGGTCTGCCGATTTCCGGACCGGGCTCACGGCCATGAGAGTTGGTTCGAAAACATTGATGCGATTATGCGGGTTGCTCTTCGTCATGCCTCTCGGCGGCGCGGCGCTTGCCGCTGGTAGCGAAGCCGACTTCAAGGCCGCCTATGCCGCGGCAGACACCGCTGAAAAGCAGGCCGGTCAATTGCGCAACCAATGGCTCGTGACTGAGGCTGCTCTCAAGAAGGCAAAGAAGGCTGCCGAGAAGAATGACTTCGATCAGGCGGTCGCGGCCGCGAAAGAAGCCGAAGCGCTTGCCAAGGCCTCGATTTACCAGGCGACAAGCGAGAAAGAGGCCTGGAAAAATCTTGAGATACGTTGAAGCTTAAAAAAATGGCTCAACGCCGACCATGACCATTCGCCGCCGAGATCTTCTGAAATTAACCGGCGCCGCGGCGCTCGCGGGCAGCCTGCCGCGCCCGGCGCGCAGTGCCGATGCCGGCGTCTACGACCTTGAACGCTTCGGCAATGCGCGGATCCTGCACATCACCGATACGCATGCGCAGCTTTTGCCCGGCTATTTTCGTGAGCCGAGCGTCAATCTCGGGATTGGCGCGATGGCTGGACAGCCGCCGCATCTGGTCGGCCACGCCTTTCTCGACCGATTCGGCATCAAGGTGGAAAGCGCCGACGCCTATGCCTTCACTTCCCTCGATTTCGAGAAGTCCGCGGCCCGTTTCGGCAAGCTCGGCGGCTTTGCCCATCTGAAAACCCTGATCGATCGTTTGCGCAACGACGCCAACCCGCAACGTTCCTTGCTGCTCGATGGCGGCGATGCCTGGCAAGGCACGGGGCTCGCCAATGCGCTCCGCGGCGCCGACATGGTCGAGGCCGCGAACCTGCTCGGCGTTGAAGCCATGACCGGGCACTGGGAATTCACCTATGGCGAGGATGCGCTGCGCAGCAACCTCGAGCGCTTCAAGGGCGAGTTCCTGGCGCAAAATGTCTTCCTGACCGAAGAGGCCGCCTTCAACGGCGCCAAGGCGTTCGATCCCACCTCGGGCCGGGTGTTCAAGCCCGCTTCGATCAAGGAAGTCGGCGGTTATCGTGTCGCGGTGATCGGTCAGGCGTTTCCTTACGTTCCGATCGCGCATCCAAAACGTTTCACGCCGGACTGGACCTTCGGCATTCGAGAACAGGAACTGCAAACCCTGATCGATGGTCTGCGCGCTACCGAGAAGCCCGACGCGGTGCTGCTGCTGTCGCACAACGGCATGGATGTCGATCTCAAGCTCGCCAGCCGCGTGCGTGGCCTCGACGTCATTCTCGGTGGCCACACCCACGACGCCATTCCGCAACCCATTGCGGTGATCAATTCCGGCGGCACCACGCTCGTCACCAATGCCGGATCAAACGGCAAGTTTGTCGGCGTCCTCGACCTCGACCTCGCCAAGGGTCATGTGCGGGACGTGAGGTACCGCCTGTTGCCGGTGTTTTCGGAATTGCTGAAGCCCGACACCGAGATGGCCGCGCTGATCGACAAAGTTCGCGCACCACAGGTGGCGGCCTGGAGCGGCAGAATCGCCACCACCGACCGCCTGCTATACCGCCGCGACAATTTCACCGGCACCGTCGACCAGATGATCTGCGTCGCGCTGCGGCGCGAGTTCGATGCCGAGATTGCGATGTCGCCGGGCTTTCGCTGGGGCGCGACCTTCCTGCCGAACCAGATCTTCACGATGGAGGACGCGCTCGCCGAGACCGCCATTACCTATCCGGAAACCTATGTCTCGAGACTGACCGGAAGCGAGATCAAGAACACACTGGAAGACGTCTGCGACAATCTCTTCAATCCAGACCCCTATCACCAGCAGGGCGGCGACATGGTCCGCATCGGCGGGCTGACCTATAGCTGCACACCGTCGGAGGCCATCGGGCGCCGGATTTCCGACCTCAAACTCGAAAACGGACGCACCATCGAGCCGAACAAGCATTACACGGTCGCCGGCTGGGCTGCGGTCAACCCGCAGCAGGGAAAGCCGGTATGGGACGTCCTCACCAAATATCTTGGGTCAGGCAAGCCGCTCGACCTGCCCGCTAACGGTGTTGCGCTGCAGGGTGTTAGCGGCAATCCCGGGATTGCGGATCGGGGATAGTGCCTCCCCGGATACGACGCGGCGTGATACTGTTGCGGAATCTTTAGCGGATTTCATCGCCATGATCTTTCGTCAGCTATTCGACAGCGTGTCCGGCACTTACAGCTATCTCTTGGCAAGCCGCGTCGGCGGCGAGGCCATGATCCTCGATCCCGTGCTCGAGAGGGTCGACCGCTACTGCCAGCTAATGCGCGAACTCGATCTCAAACTGGTCAAGGCCGTCGATACGCATCTGCATGCCGACCACGTGACCGGGCTCGGCGAACTTCGCGACCGCACCCATTGCATCACCATCATGGGCGAAGAGACCAAGGCCGATATTGTATCGATGCGGGTCGCCGACGGAGACAAAGTAACGATCGAGGGCATCACGCTGGATGTGATGTACACGCCCGGCCATACCGACGATTCATACAGCTATTTGATGGGTGATCGCGTCTTCACCGGCGATACGCTTCTGATCCGCGGCACCGGCCGCACCGATTTCCAGAACGGCAGCGCGCGGGCGCAATACGACTCGATTTTCAACCGGCTGTTGAAGCTGCCGGAGGAAACCATGGTGTTTCCCGCCCATGACTACAAGGGCGATACCGTCTCCACCATCGGCGAAGAGAAGCGCTACAATCCGCGGCTGCAGGTGCGCTCGGTCGATGAATATGTTGAGCTGATGAACAATCTGAAACTGCCCAATCCCAAGATGATGGACGTCGCGGTGCCGGCCAATATGCACGTCGGCCTGCATCAGGACGAACTCACCAAACAGGGATTGGCGTTCACCGCGACTCAAGCGATCGAGAGTCTTGGCCGGCCCGATATTCTTTTGGTCGATCTGCGGGAGGCGAGCGAGCGCGCCAAACACGGCACGCTGCCCGGCGCGCTGCATGCGCCCTATCCCGGAATTGGCGAGAGCCTCAACCCCGGCGGGATGTTGCGCGAAGTCGCGACCGCCACCGGACGGCGCATCGTGTTCTTCTGCGCCTATGGCGAGCGTTCGGCGATGGCTGTCAACGCCGCGAAGGAAGCGGGGTTGACCAATCCCGCCCATATCGCCGGCGGCATTGATGCCTGGAAGAAGGCCGGCGGACCCGTGCTCACGGGCTGAGCATGCTGCTACACTGGCACTCGGCGCCAAGGAGAACGACCATGTCTCTCAGCCTGCTATCGCCCTCGGCCAACGGTTGCCGCCTTGGACCGGTCGAACCGCGTCATGCGCCGTTGTTCTGTTTCGTGTTGCTGACGGTGTCCTGTGCGCTTGCGAGTTTTGCGCTCGCCTGCGCGACGCCATTTGCGGCCTTTGCGGTGATTGCCGCGGCGATGCTGCCACTGCGCTCTGCGCTTCTCGTCGTCACCGGGGCGTGGCTGGTCAATCAGGGCATCGGTTTCGGCGCACTGCGTTACCCGATCGACGGCAATACGATGCTCTGGGGAGTAGTGATTGGCATCGCTGCCCTGGCCGCGACCGCGACTTCCACGGCCGTCCTGCGCCTGCGGCCGCAGGCCACTACCCCGCTCGTCCTGGCGCTCGCTTCGATCGGCAGCTACGGCGTCTATGAAGTTGCGCTGCTGGCAGCGACGCCGTTCCTCGGCGGCGCAGACAATTTTACCGCCGCCATCGTTGCACGCATCGGAGTTTTGAATGGCGTCTGGCTGATCGGGCTCGTCGCTGCGTGCGAGATTGTCCGGCTGCTCAACCCGTTCAAGCGCGGTCACACGGCCTCGTAAACCCGTCCGGCAATCCGGTAAATTGCGCGACGGCTTCGCAAGCCCTCGATGTCGGAGTGACATTGAGGGCTGCCATGCAGCCGTATTCATGGACAAGTAACCGGGAGGGCCGATATTTTCGCCTTCAACAGCGAGGACGCCCCCCGAATGGCCGATATTCTGGCCGCGCCGCAGCAAGCCGTATCCAAGCAGGCCGACAGGGACGAACAGTTTCGCACGCTGGGCGCGATCTCCGCTGCCCACTGGGTGAGCCATTTCCATATTTTCGCGCTGCCGATGCTGTTTCCCTTTCTGAAACAGCAGCTCAATGTCGGCTATATCGAGCTCGGCTTTGCGTTGACCGTCTTCGCTGTGAGTTCCGGCCTGACGCAGGCGCCGATCGGCTACCTTGCCGATCACATCGGCGCACGAAAGATTCTGCTGATGGGTCTTTGCCTCGGCGGCGCGGCGTTGATCGGGCTCGGCCTGCACCTGACTTATTCGTGGCTGATCGTGAGCGCGGCCGTATTGGGGCTGGCCAACAGCGTCTATCACCCCGCCAATTATGCGATCCTTTCGGCGCATATGAACGAGGCGCGCATGGGCCGCGCGTTTTCGGTTCATACCTTTGCCGGATTTCTTGGCGGCGCGGTTGCGCCCGCCGTCATGGCCGGTCTGGTAGCGACGGTAGGTGTTCATGGCGCGCTGATCGCGGCGGGCGCAATCGGTCCGCTGGTGGCGCTTTTTATCTTCGGCGTCGGTATTCCCGACGCGAACGCCGTCGACCGCAGAACGGGCGGTGGCTCCAGGCAAAGCGTCGTCACGCCGGCGCTCGCCGCGCTGACGATCTTCTTCCTGCTGCTCAGTCTCTCCAATGCCGGAATCAGTAATTTCGGCGTCGTGGCGCTGATGAGCGGCTATGGCGCGACATTCTCCGCCGCCAACCTGGCGCTGACAGCCTATCTCGGCGCGAGTGCAGCCGGCGTTCTCGCGGGCGGATTTCTTGCCGACCATACCGATCGCCACGGACAAGTGGCGGCAGTCTGTTTCGCGGTGAATGCCGCCATCCTGCTGGTGATTGCGGTGTCGAATTTGCCCCAGCTGCCCTTGATCGGTTTGATGGGATTGGCCGGATTTCTCAGCGGCGTAATTGCTCCCTCGCGTGACATGATGGTCCGCGATGCTGCCCCTCCAGGCGCGGCAGGCCGGGCGTTCGGCATCGTCTCAACCGGCTTCAATATCGGCGGTATTATCAGCCCGCTGCTGTTTGGCTGGATCATGGACCGGAACCTGCCGCATTGGGTGTTCGGCGGCTCGGTCGTGTTCATGGTGCTTACCGTCATCCTTGCGCTCGCGACCGAGCGTCGCCCCGAAAGAAGCAGGCCAGCGCGCGCCTGATCCCGCGATTAGTGGAGTGGATTTGACATTCTCTCCCCTGTCGCCGCGCGCTCGTGACGCGAATGTCAAATGCAAAACTCCACTAGAAAGCTATATTTGCTCGTGGTCCTTTGATTCTGACATTTGCAAAAGTGCCAGCCAGGCCGGGATGCAAATGCTAGAATCGGACCGCTAGTGCCGTCTATTTGAAGTTCCTGCATCACAAGCGGCGAATTCTATCCAGGAACTTCAAATAGAAACCCGACACTAGAATCAACAGATTTTCTAGTGCCCATAACTTTCCGAAGTTCGTGGAAGTGGGTGCAGCGATGGAGCACGAACTTCGGAAAGTGGGCACTAGACCGCGTTCGCCGTCAGGCGAATTTCGGTTGCCGCACGGCACCCAACAAGCGCTCGCGTTCGGTATTGGGCCAAAGCAACAACAGGCCCAGCAGGCCGGACACAACAAGAATGACCGCATTGATAGTGAAGCCGGCCATGTAACCCTCAAACAAGCCTGACGCGTTCTGGATCAAATTGCCCGTCACCGAAGGCGCCAGAATGCCCGCCAGCGTATAGATCGCGCCATAGATCGAGATCACGGCGCTGCGCTGGGATACGGGCGTGAATTCGCTGATCATCGGCGCGCACACCACATAGATCGATCCGGAAAGCCCCGAACCCGCCACCAGCAAGGCAATCTGTAGCCTCGCACCGTCGACATAGGGGACAAAGGCAAGAATGATCCCTCCGGCGATCAACGGGATCGTACCCAAAACCCCGCGCGCACCGCGCGTTGAAAAGCCGCGCGCCATCAGTACTTGCGATATCCACCCGGTCATCAGCACAACGACGGAACCAAATATCCAGGGAAGTATCGAAATCAAGCCGGCCTGTTGCTGCGAAAAGCCAAGCGCCTTTACGATGAAGGGCGTGAACCAGGTGAAGCCGAGCGAGAGCGCCCAGTATGCGCCGAAGCTCGCCGCGCAGCAGCCGATAAAGGTCCGCGAGGTGAGAAGCTGGAAGTAGGGAATGCGCTGCTCTTCGGCGGCCGCGACAGAAGCCGGAACGAGCGGTCCTTCTTGACCCAAGGCCAGCCACGCTACCGCCCAGATCAGCCCGGCGACGCCGAGCGCGCCGAATGCATAGTGCCAGTTATAATTGACGATGAGCCAGTTCAGCGCGGGCACCGCGATGATAATCCCGAAGGCCGATCCTTGCGACAACACCGCGGTCGGCAGGGTCCGCTTTTCATCGGGGAACCATTTATAGATAGCGTGTGCCGCGACCGCAGCCGCCGGTCCCTCGCCCGCGCCGAGAATGACACGACAGATCAGAAGCGTCGTGAAGCCGATATTGTTCACCATCGGAAACTGGGCCAGCGCCCAGATCAGCGCAAGCGTCAACAGTACCCAGCGCGCCGCGATGCGGTTGGCGAGGAAGCCGATGGCGATTGCCGAAATGGAAAACAGAAAGAAGAAAGAAGAGCCGAGCAGGCCGAACTGATCCGGTTCGAGCTTCAGATCGGTCATGATCGGGACCCCGGCAAGGCCGACCACGATCTTGTCCGCGAAGTTCAGCAGCATGAACAGAAACAGGAGAAACGCTATTCTCCAGGCCCCCTTCGGCGTCGGCTGGGCAGTCATGGTCCCCTCACGATGGCTTTTTCGCCATTAGAACGGTCTAGATGTGACGCTATCCAGGGCAACGGAAAGTACAGTCCATCCTACAGCAGGAACGTGATTCGCGGGGACGTGATCTGCAGCCATGGTGTTGCTATGCTCAACGACCAGTGAAGGAAATATGCAGTGTGGCGGATTTGACATTCGCAAACGAACCATCCGCGACATGATACGAATGTCGGAACCGGACACCAGGGTGCGTCGCCTCGCATGACATCGGACAGAAAGATCGTGCTGAGCGTTCGCAATCTGACCAAGGCTTATTCTGCAGCCGGCGAACGGGTCGCCGTCCTTCGCGGGGTCAACCTGACGGTGGCGGCCGGCGAGAGGGTTGCCCTGACCGGAGAATCCGGCAGCGGCAAAAGTACGCTGCTACATTTGATCGCAGGGCTCGATCGCGCCGATGGCGGGACGATCGATTTCGCGGGAACTTCGATCTCGGATCTCGGCGAGGCCCGCCTTGCGGCGTTGCGACGCGACCGGCTGGGTCTTGTCTTTCAGCAATACAACCTGATCCCGAGTCTCGATGTCCGCGACAATTTGGCGTTCCAGTCCCGCATCGCCGGGCGCCACGATGCCGCCTGGCAGACCGAGCTTGCGGAACGTCTGGGGCTTGCCGGTTGTCTCGATCGCTATCCCGAGCAGCTTTCCGGCGGCCAGCAGCAAAGGGTCGCGATCGGCCGGGCGCTGGCGGTGAAACCGCTGCTTCTGCTTGCAGACGAACCCACCGGCAATCTTGACGAAACAACCGCCGATGACGTGCTGGCGCTCACCCGCGACCTCGTCGCGCAGACCGGCTGCGGTCTTCTGATGGTAACCCATTCGACCCGTCTGGCCGCGACACTGGACCGTCATGTCAACCTCAGCGGAGGGCTGATCGCATGACGCGGGGTCTGTGGATACTGGCGGTCCTGCTCAGCCATTGGCGACGGCACCCGATGCAGTTCGCGACCCTGCTGATCGGTCTCATCTCGGCAATTGCGTTGTGGAGCGGAGTCCAGGCGCTGAACCAGCAGGCGCGGTACAGCTACGATCGCGCGGCCGCAGCCTTCGGCGGCGTCAGAACCGCGACGCTGGTGGCCCGCAACGGAACCACCTTCTCGCAGCAGCTATTCGTCGATCTGCGCCGCGCCGGCTGGCCGGTGTCGCCGGTTCTCGAGGGCCGTATCCAGATCAATGGACGCGCATTCCGCGTGCTCGGCGTTGAACCTGTCACGCTGCCGGCGGAAGTCGGTGACACGCCGGCCATCAGCGGCGATCTACAGGCCTTCGTCATGCCACCGGGAGAGACCCGCGTCGCACCCGAGACCCTCGCCGAGTTAGGCTCCAACGAAGGCGCCTCACCCGAAGCGAGCAACGATATGCGGCTGCCGCCGCTTCGTCTCGCACGGCAACTGGCGCCGGGAATATTGGTGGTCGATATCGGCATCGCCCAGCGGCTACTGAAAATGCCCGATCAGGTATCGCGCCTGCTGATCGGCAAGAGCAAAGGTCCGCGCGCCGCGCTGGAGACCGTTGCAGGCGACAAGTTGCGCCTGGTCAAGCCCGATGCCGAGACCGACCTGGAACGCCTCACCGACAGCTTTCACCTGAACCTCACCGCGTTCGGTTTGCTTTCGTTTTTCGTCGGCTTGTTCATCGTTAACTCCGCGATCGGGTTGGCGTTCGAACAGCGGCTGCCGATGTTGCGAACCTTGCGGGCGTGCGGCGTCTCTGCACGCCAGCTCAATACGATACTGGTGCTTGAACTGGTATTTTTCGCGCTCGTCGCCGGGTTCGTGGGAATGGTCGGCGGCTATCTGATTGCCGCGGCCCTGCTCCCCGATGTCGCCGCATCGCTGCGTGGACTCTATGGCGCGCAAATTCCCGGTCAGCTCACGCTGCGGCCGCAATGGTGGGCCGCGGGGCTCCTCATCAGCGTGTTGGGAGCCCTGTTGGCCGCAACAGCAAGCCTGGTGAAAGCGAGCCGGCTGTCCGTGCTCGCGGCGGCGCAACCGCAAGCCTGGCGTCAGGCGCAGCGCCGATGGGTCGTTTTACAAGGGATCGCTGCGCTGGTCGTGTTCACCGCCGCGCTCGTCTTTCTCCGGTTCGGCGATTCGCTTGTTGCGGGTTTTGCCGTGCTGGCGGCCATGCTGCTGGGCGCTGCATTGGGACTGCCCTTAATTCTGGAACTGGTGCTGGCCGGCGGCCAACGCCAGGCGCGCGGCGCGCTTGCCGTATGGTTCTGGGCCGACAGCCGCCAGCAGCTTTCGGGTTTGTCGCTGGCCCTGATGGCGCTGCTGCTCGCGTTGTCGGTCAATGTTGGCGTCGGCACGATGGTCGAAAGCTTCAGCCAAACCTTTGCCAGTTGGCTCGACGGGCGGCTCGCCGCCGATGTCTACATCAATGCGTCGGACGATGCGCAGGCCAAGGCGATCACCGCGTGGCTGCGCGAGCGGCACGACGTTACCGCCATCCTTCCCGGGGGCCGGGCCGAAACGCAACTCGCGGGCGCGCCGCTGGAACTTTTCGGCCTTCCCGACAATCCCACCTACCGCGATCGCTGGCCTTTGCTGCGATCGGCTGAAAATGCCTGGGCGCGCCTTCGGTCAGGCGATGCCGCTTTCGTCAGCGAGCAACTGGCGCTGCGCATGAAGCTTGCCATCGGCGACACCATCGACGTGCCGACACCAAACGGAAACTGGAAGATCCGGGTGGTCGGCATCTATGCCGACTATGGCAATCCCAAGGGGCAGATCGCGGTGAATTTTGACGCGCTGACTAGCCACTTCCCCAACATCCCGCTGACGCGGATTGGCTTGCTCGCCAAACGAACCGCCGTCCCTGCACTGATGTCGGGCTTGCGGGACAAGTTCGGATTGGGCGAGCGCAACCTGATCGACCAGGCGACATTGAAGACGGAGTCGAAGAGCATCTTCAACCGGACCTTCGCGGTGACCGCCGCGTTGAATGCCTTCACGCTCGGCGTTGCCGGCGTTGCGTTGTTGACGAGCCTGCTCACGCTCGGCAATTCCCGCCTGCCGCAACTTGCGCCGCTCTGGGCCATCGGGATCACGCGACGGCAATTGGCTGTCATCGAGCTTCTCAAGACGATGTCGGTTGCGCTGATCACCGCCCTGCTCGCGTTGCCGCTCGGCCTTCTGGTCGCCTGGTGCCTGATCACGGTGGTGAACGTGAAGGCGTTCGGTTGGCGGCTGCCGTTTCACGTGTTCCCGATGCAACTGGCCGAGCTTCTCGCTGTGGCCATGATGGCCTCGCTGGCCGCAGCCGCCATTCCGGTTTTAAAACTGGTGCGGCTGCAGCCGGCAGCGCTGATCAAGGTTTTCGCCGATGAGCGTTGATCTGAGATTGTCACGCCGCGCGTTCGTCGGCGGCGCGTTGCTCTTGGCGCTGACGCAAAGGGACGCGGGCGCGCAAGGCTTTGCCGGGCTCGGCATGAGCGGCAATGGGTTCGCACCCGTCGTGCCCGGCAGGAAGCTCGTCTTTCCCAGAGATCACGGTCCACATCCTGACTTTCGCATCGAGTGGTGGTACGTGACGGCCAATCTCACTGACCCAGCCGGATCGGCTTACGGCGTGCAGTGGACTTTGTTCCGACAGGCCATGGCCCCCGGCGCGCAAGGTGAAGGCTGGGCCAATCAGCAGATATGGATGGGACACGCGGCGGTCACCCGCGCCGATACCCATCGCTTCAGCGAAACCTTCGCCCGCGGCGGCGTGGGACAGGCGAGCGTCGAAGCCTCGCCCTTTCATGCCTGGATCGATGCCTGGCAAATGCGCGGGCCCGAGGGGATGAACAGCGACGCTATTTCGCCGCTCGAACTAAACGCGGCCGGCACCGATTTCGCCTACGCCCTGCACCTCGAAGCTGACCACGCTCTGGTTTTGCAAGGCGATGCCGGCTACAGCGTGAAGTCAGAACAAGGTCAGGCTTCCTATTACTATAGCCAGCCCTATTTCCGGGCGACGGGCCGCATCAGCATCGACGACAAGACGGTCGAGGTCACTGGCGTTGCCTGGATGGATCGCGAATGGAGCAGTCAGCCACTCGCTTCCGATCAGACCGGATGGGACTGGCTGTCGCTGCATTTCAGCGAGGGCCAAAAACTCATGCTGTTTCGGCTGCGCCGCGCCGACGGTCATCGCTTCATTTCCGGCAAATGGTTCTTACCGGACGGAAATAGCCGGCAAATCGCGTCATCCGAGATCGCCATGACGCCAAGAGCGTCAACAGAAATTGCGGGACGCAACATCCCGACCGCCTGGGACATTGCAATTTCGCCTTTGGCGCTGAAGATCTCGTGCGTGCCGGTGAATGCGAAATGCTGGATGGGCACTCGCTTTCCCTATTGGGAAGGACCGATCCATTTTTCCGGAAGCCACAACGGGGTTGGATATCTGGAGATGACGGGTTACTGAAGGCGCCGCCTCAAGACGCTCGAAGGAGAGCTTCGCCATGTTTCATCTGACGGCCCTCGTCACCTGCCTTGCGCTCCTTGCCTATTTCCTGATCAGTTTTCAGGTCGGCAAGGCGCGCGCGACTTACGGCGTGAAGGCGCCGGCCGTGTCGGGCAATCCGGACTTCGAGCGCATCTATCGCGTGCAGATGAATACCCTGGAGTGGATGCCGGTCTTCCTGCCGGCGCTCTGGCTGTTTGCGATTTATGTTAGTGATGCGATTGCAGCGGCGCTCGGCGTCGTCTGGATTATCGGGCGTATTCTCTACATGGTCGGCTATACCAAGGCCGCCAACAAACGCGGGCCGGGCTTTGGTATCCAGGCCGGCGCCACGATGATTCTCTGGCTTGGCGCGACCATCGGCATCCTTTGGCGCCTCATCCACGCGTGAGGCGCAATGTTGCGCTCCGCTATTGCAGTTTGTAATTAGTCGAAATAATTCAGCTAGTTGAAGGCTCGGCCATTATTTGACTTCGGACATTTCTCGCGTTTAAGTAACCCTTGTAGCGACAAGGTCGCACCGCCTCATTTGATTACATCAGCGCCTGAGTGCATCTGCGCGAAGGCTGTAGCGAGCTCCCTACATGAATGCC
This sequence comes from uncultured Alphaproteobacteria bacterium, assembly GCA_963775545.1. Lineage (GTDB taxonomy): Bacteria > Pseudomonadota > Alphaproteobacteria > Rhizobiales > Xanthobacteraceae > Bradyrhizobium. Next base: position 96,486 of record CAVZJE010000010.1, on the reverse strand, counting down.
TTTTTCAAACGCCAGCTTGCGGATTACGTCGAATATCATCGCGATCCCCTGAATTGCGCGATGCATGTTTTCGGCATCATCGCATTGTTCTTTGCGGCCATTCTTCCTCTCAGCCTTGTTCCGATTCAGGCGCTGGGGGTGCACACGACCCTGGCACCGATCATGGTGCTGCCGGTGCTTGTTTATTGGCTGGCGCTCGACGCCGCCATCGGTGCGGCCATTCTCGGCGCGGCGGTAGCGCTGCTTTCGGCGGCCGCTTTTGTCGTGAGCCATGCGAGCACCACTGTCTTGTGGTCGGTAACAGCTGTCTTGATCGTCGCCGGCATCGGCTTCCAGGTCATCGGACATCGGGTATTCGAGCGCCGTCAGCCGGCATTGGTCGATAACCCGTCCCATCTCCTGCTCGGACCGATGTTTGTGATGGCGAAATTGTTCATCGCCCTCGGATTTCGCCGCGATCTGGCGGCCATCATCCAGCCCGCTCCGCCGCAAGCGCAGCGCGGCCCTTCATCCTTTACCGAGGAACATCAGGTCGAACCGCTGCCACGTTCATGACCAGGGCACTCGTTACGGGCGGCACCGGCTTCATTGGGCAGCATCTTGTGTCGGCGCTTGTGGCGCGCGGCCGCGACGTCCGCGTCCTCGACCGCCGCTCTCCGCTCTGCGCCACCGCCGGCGTCGAATACGTGTCGGGTTCGGTGCTGGATTCAGGGCTGGTGGATGAAGCGCTGCACGACGCCGACGAGGTTTATCATCTCGCTGGCCTTCCGGGTATGTGGCTGCCCAAGAAGGGCGACTTCCATGCCGTGAATTTCCAGGGAACGGAAGTCGTGATTGCCGCAGCCCGCAAGCGCGGCGTCGCACGCTTCCTTCATTGCTCGACCGAATCCATCCTGTTCCGGCCGGCCTCGATGCAACAAGACAGCGGCGAGCGCAGCCTTTTGCCGCCACAGGCCATGCCCGGCCTTTACACGCGCTCGAAGATGCTGGCCGAGCAGGCGGCGACGCAAGCGGCGGCGGCAGGGTTTCCACTCGTCATCGGCACACCGACCATGCCGATCGGACCGCACGATCACAACCTGACGCCTCCCACCGCGATGCTCCGGCATTTTCTGCACGGACGCGTACAGATGTATCTCGATTTCATCGTGAACATGGTCGATGTGCGCGATGTCGCCACCGGGCTGATCCTGACGATGGAGCGGGGGCAAATTGGTCATCGCTACATCCTCGGCGGAGAAAGCATTTCACTGAAAAAAATACTGAAGCTGATGGCGGCCATCAGCGGGCGAAGCCCGCTTGCCATTCCGGTCCCCGGCAAGCTCGCGGAAGCATCGGCAGCCGTGCTGGAATTCATTTCAGATCACATCACGCACCGGCCACCGTCCGGCACGGCCGAGGGTGTGCGGATCGCGCTGCGGGCGACCGAACTATCGATCGAAAAGGCGCAAACGGAACTTGGCTATGCGCCACGGCCGATCGAACCGGCGCTGCGGGATACCATCGCTTACCTGCTCAGCACGCCGAAAACGTCTTGAGGCCGTAAACCCGTCCTTCGCTTCGGCTTTTTCGGCATTTGCCAGCCCACTCCAATCGGGAATATAAGGTCGGCCATGATGAACCCGATTATCGCTTTCGTATGGAGCGGATGGACCGCGACCTGGCCCACCGCATTATTGGCGCTGGTCTGGGTGGCCTGGCTTCTTAGCTGGCTGATAGGTTCGTTCTTCTCCGGCCGCACCGAAAAACACGTCAGGACCTGGGACTCGCGGGCCTATCGCTTTCCCATTCTCGTCGGCGCCATCCTGCTGACGCCCTGGACCGCACAAATCCTTGGCGAGAAGGCGCTGTGGCATGTCGGCACGACCGGCACTTACATCCTCGCTGCGCTGACCGCGGCCGGTTGCCTGTTCACCTGGTGGGCACGCATTCATCTCGGGCGCTTCTGGTCCAACGCCATCACGCGCAAGGAAGGCCACCGCGTCATCGACACCGGACCTTACGGATTGGTTCGCCACCCGATCTATACCGGGCTGATCGGCGCCATGATTGCGACGGGCGTTGCGGTTGGAACCGGGACCGCCCTGCTCGGCACCGCCATGATCGCCTTCGGTCTCTGGCAAAAAGCGCGGATGGAGGAAGGTTTCCTCACGGAAGAACTCGGCGCGGATGCCTATGGCCCTTACTGCCATCGTGTTCCGATGCTGGTGCCGTTCCTGCCACAGCGCTGACCGCTTGCCTCAAACGCCGAAAGGCGTTTGAGGTCGCCCACCAATCAATGCTTTGCCGACTGCGGCGCCGATGCCTCGACCAACGGTTCGAGATGACGCGGAACGACGACGCGTTCGCCTGGAACCAGCGCCGTACGATCCGCGCCCTTGTTGATCTGCATGACCGACCACAACGGAACACGATAGGCGGACGCGATCGACTGCAAGCTGTCTCCCGGACGTGCGAACACTGCCATTCCGCTGTCCCAGAGATCGATGTCCGCTTTCGCGGGAACGACGCAGCGGATGGGCACGGTGCCGCCTTCGACCTTTGCCGCGGCGAGCTGAAGGACCTTGGTCACGAGCTGCTGCTGCACCGTGTCCAGCTTCTCGATATTGATGTGCGAAACTTCGTCGTGCAGGGAAAGATCGAAGCTCGCATAATGTCCCTGGTATCCCGGTTTCGGCTTGACATCGCCGCCACCAAGGACGCTCTTCGACAGGAAGATGTTGATGAAGCGGTCGACATTGAGCGGAACGTCAGGCGTCACATGCGCCGGATCGATCGCAACGACGAGAGCCGCGCGGATACCCTCAGCCTCCAGAATTTCTGCAAACTTCACCGCGCAAAATCCACCCATCGAATGCCCGATCAAGACGATCGGCGCCGGGTTTTCGCGATATTCTTTGATCGCTTGTTCCGCGATCAGGCGGCAGATGGTGAATTCGTAGACATTGGCGGTGATGCCGGCATCCTGGAGCTTTTCGGTCAGGCGATCGATCCCGCGCGAAAAGAATGGACCGAGCGCCCCGCGAAACAGATAAGCCCGCGCGCGCGCGCCGGTCGTGGTTGGAGGCAGCGGCGATATGAGCGCCTCGGCCGAAGTGGTGATTGGCTGCGCTGCGGCCGGATCAAAACGGCCACCAACCAGCGAGAGCAAACACAGCGCCCCGGCAAGAACGGCTGCAACTCGCGCCGGATTGATAATGCGCTCCACGATCCGTCCTAACGCTGGAAGCCCCGTGATGGATCGCCGTTACCGGCGTAACCGAAGGGCGGGAAAGGCGCAATCGATGCGCGTTCCCGCTCCTTTTGCGAGGACGAATTGGTGGAATTGTGGCATCTGGCAGCAGTCACCCGAGCGGCTGTTAACGTAAACGGTCGGCCGCAGAGGTCTACCGCTCCGGGCCCGGTGCTGCGGACACTTCTTTACGGCGACCACCGAAAACCACGGCATCGATGTCGCCGATCACCTTCCTCTGCATGATGGCGTTCTTGTCGATCGTGATGTGGCCGACACCGGGAACATTCTGCACATTCACGTTGTCGAGCTCGCCATGCAATTGCTTCGTCGGCGCGACCGGCTCTCCATTTCCGTTGCCGATGTAGTAGTTGATGTAGCGTCCGACGCGGCCGGACAGGCTGGTGCGAAATACCGAATCGAGACCGATCGCGAGCTTCACCGGAACGCCAAGCCGATTGAGACGCTCCACCATATCGGGAAGCACGGTCGCGCCCGAGGAATGTCCGACCAGAATGATCGTCCGGACTTTTCCGCTGCGATAGTCAGCCGCGGCCTCGTCGGCGACGGCCGACCAGCCGAGATAATTGGTCACATCAACCGGGATGCCTTGGGCTTCCAGCTTCGCAGCGATGTCATCGAGGCCGAGGGAAAAAACGTTGAGCACGCCGCGCAGCATATAGACTTTTGCGCCATTGGCGGGCTGAGCGGGCACGGCGCGGGTTGCGGTCGACGCGGCCGGAAGAGCAAGCAGCAGCAACGCCACGGCCGCGGGTTTCAACAACCGCAACCACCATCGGGTGGGCAAACGGTTGAAAAACTGCGTGGTGCGGCCGGATAATGTCATGGGTTCCCTCGGAGAAATCAGGTGGCCGGAACGTAGACTCGGCGTGCTCGCATCTGCAACAAAAAGGCGCGTTGAGAAGACAATTTCATCCGCGCTGCGTGTCCCGACTGCAACACTCCAGCATCTCCAGGTTCCCCTTGGGTGCACACCTTTGCAGACGTCCTGACTCAAAAGCGGCGCCATTTTGGCGCCGCTTCACATCGTTGTCATAGCGCCGCCCACCGATCACTTCGTCAGCGGGCAGCCGCTTTCCTTGGCCGTGAAGAACGCCTTGTCGCCGGGCACGACCGCGAGCTGCTTGTAGTAGTCCCATGGCTTCTTCGATTCAGACGGCTTCTTGACCTCGAACAGATAGAGGTCATGCACCATGCGGCCGTTTGCGAGCACCTTGCCGTTATCCGTAAACGCGTCGTTGACCGGAAGCTCCTTGAGCTTCTTGACGACGGCATCAGAATCCTTGGTACCGGCTGCCTTGACGGCCTTCAGATATTGCAGCGTCGCCGAATAGGTGCCCGCATGGATCATGCTCGGCATTCGGCCGGTTCGCTTGAAGAAGCGCTCCGAGAACGCCCGCGTCCTGTCGTTCTGGTCCCAGTAAAAGCCCTCCGTCAGCACCAGGCCTTGAGCGGCCTCGAGTCCGAGCCCGTGAACTTCGGAGATCGTCATCAAGAGAGCTGCAAGCTTCTGGCCGCCTTTGACGATGCCGAATTCCGCTGCCTGTTTGATCGAGTTGGTGGTGTCGAGGCCGGCATTGGCGAGCCCTATGATCTTGGCCTTGGAGCTCTGTGCCTGCAGCAGGAACGAGGAGAAGTCCGACGAGTTCAGCGGGACACGGACAGCGCCCAGCACCTTGCCGCCGTTTTCCCTGACGATATCGCTGGTGTCTTTCTCCAGCGAGTAGCCGAACGCGTAGTCGGCGGTCAGGAAAAACCAGCTGTCGCCGCCCGCTCTGGCCAGCGCACCGCCGGTGCCGACCGCAAGTGCGCGCGTGTCATAAGCCCAGTGGAAGCCATAAGGCGTGCAGGCATCGCCGGTGAGGCGCGAGCTTGCGGCGCCCACCACGATGTCGATCTTCTTTTTTTCCTTCGAAAGCTCCTGCACCGCGAGCGCAACCGACGACGTCGTGAGCTCGGTGATCATGTCGACGCCTTCGACATCATACCAGCGCCGCGCGATGCTGACAGCAAGATCCGGCTTGTTCTGGTGGTCGCCTGTGACCAGCTCGATCTTGTGGCCGAGCACTTCGCCACCGAAATCCTCGATCGCCATCTTGGCGGCTTCGACCGAATATTTGCCGCCGTAGTCAGCATAGACACCCGACTGGTCGTTCAAGATGCCGATCTTGACGCCCTGCGCCGACGCCGGCGCCGCAATCAACAGGCCGAAAGCCGCAACGGCAGCCGGCAATAGTTTCAAACTCATAATCGCTCTCTCCAGATTTCTGTTCTAGAGTTCCGATTCCTAAGTTCGCACGCAATCGCAGCGACCTCTAATGCGAACTTCGGAATCAAAGGAACTCTAGCAACTGACGGTTTTTAGTGCGGCTTCGAATTTGAAGTTCTATAACGAACTTGCAGCGAAACTGATAGGAACTTCAAATTCGCCGCACTAATATGATATTTTATAACCTTTGCCCTGCCCACCCACTTTGAATGGGCCAAAAGTAGGGTCACGAGGGCGCTGCGTGCTGCGGCAACCACCGTCGAATTTCGCAATCGCGCGGTTAATTCACCGGAACCGGCTTTTTCGGCTCCGCGCGGTCCGCAAGATTGCGCACCACCATGTAGAAAATCGGCGTGAACACCAGTCCGAAGAGCGTGACGCCGAGCATGCCGAAGAACACGGCGACGCCGACCGCCTGGCGCATTTCCGATCCCGAGCCGGTTGAGAGGACAAGCGGTAGCACGCCGAGAATGAACGCGAACGATGTCATCAGAATCGGGCGCAGGCGCAGACGGCAGGCCTCGATCACCGCCTCAAGCCGCGGGCGTCCCTGAAGCTCGATATCGCGCGCGAACTCGACGATCAGGATGGCGTTCTTTGCAGCAAGGCCCACCAGCACCACAAAACCGATCTGGGTCAGGATATTGACATCCTGCCCCATGATCCGCACCCCGAGTGTCGCCGCCAAAAGGCACATCGGCACGATCAGGATCACAGCGAATGGCAAGCTCCAGCTGCCATACTGCGCCGCCAGCACCAGGAAGACGAACAACACGCAAATCGGGAAAATATAGAGGCCTGAATTGGCGCTATTGACCTGCTGGTAGGACAAATCGGTCCAGTCGTAGGAGAAGCCGCTCGGCAAGGTCTCGTCCGCCAACCGCTTCATGATGTTGATCGCCGTTGTCGAACTCGTTCCCGGCGTCGATTCCCCCTGAAGTTCGGCAGCGGGATAAAGGTTGTAGCGCGCGACCCGGTCGGGCCCCGAAATATCGCGGAAATCGACGACGCTGCCCAGCATCACCATGTCGCCGGCAGCGTTGCGGGTGCGCAGCCGCGCCAGGTCGGCGGCCTCTTTGCGGAACGGCAAATCGGCCTGTGCGGTGACATGATAGGTCCGGCCGAGGATGTTGAAGTCGTTGACATAGGTCGAGCCGAAGTAAGTCTCGACGGCATCCGTCACGCCCTGGATTGGCACGCCCAGCTTCTGCGCCTTGACGCGATCAATGTCGACGAACACCTGCGGCGTGTTGGCCGAATATGGCGAGAATACCGAGGTCAGTCCCGGTGTCTTGCGCGCTGCCGCGACCAGCTCGTCGGTCGCCGCCGCCAGCAATTCCGGCCCGCGGCCCTGTCGATCCTGGATGCGCATGGCGAAGCCACCGCCGGTGCCGATGCCGGGAATCGATGGCGGAGGAATCACAATGATGAAAGCACCCTCGATCACGGAAAGACGCTTGCGCAGGTCGCTCGTGATCCTGGCCGCCGTCAGGCCTTTCTTCAGGCGGACCTCCGGCTCGTCAAATACCGGAAACAGCGCGGCCGCATTGCCCGCCTGCGTCCGCGTCGCACCGGAAAGGCCGGCGAACGCCGCCACGCGAACGATCCCGGGCGTATCGAGCGCAATGTTTTCGATCTCACGGACAATCTCGGTGGTGCGTGCCAGCGAGGCGGCGCCCGGCAATTGCGCGGAGACGATGATGTAGCCGCGATCCTGGGCCGGAACAAAGCCTTGTGGCGTCGTGGCCAGCAGCCAGCCGGCGCTGCCGATCAGCGCGAGATAGATCAAGAGCATGATCGATGAATGCCGGATCATGAAGGAAGCCGCGCTGCCGTAGCCATGGGATAGCCGGTCGAAGCCGCGATTAAAGAAGCCGGTGAACGCTTCCCAGCCTCGCGCCACCAGATTCCAGCTCGCAGGCGGCCGCTTTTCGCCGTGAGGCACCAGGATTTGCGAAGCCAACGCCGGCGACAACGTCAACGAGCAGAAGCAGGAAATCGCGGTCGCCACCGCGATTGTAATGGCGAATTGCTGGAAGAACTGTCCGGAAACCCCGCCGAGGAATGCGGTAGGCACGAACACCGCACACAGCACGAGCGCGATCGAGACCAGCGCACCGCCGACTTCCTGCATGGTTCGCAGCGCCGCATCGCGCTTGCTCATACCGTCGCGAAGATGCCGCTCGACATCTTCAACCACCACGATCGCGTCGTCGACCACGATGCCGACCGCGAGCACGAGGCCGAACAGGGTCAGGTTGTTGACGGCAAAGCCGAGCGCAGCCATCGCGGCGAAAGTCCCGACCAGCGACACGGGGATCGCAATGATCGGAATGATTGCCGGACGCCATCCTTGCAGGAAAACCAGCACCACGATGACGACCAGGGCCATCGCCTCGTAGATCGTCCTGATCAGTTCGCTGACGGACTGCGCGATGAACTCGGTCGGGTTGTAACCGATGTTGTAGTCGAGCCCCTTGGGAAAGTTCGCCTTCAGCTTGACCATTGCGTCGGAGATATTCTTGGCAGTAGCCAGCGCGTTCGAACCGGGGCGCTGGGTCACCAGCATCGCAACTGCGGTCTTGCGCAACAGGAAGCTGTTGGTGGTGTAGTCGAGCGCGCCGAGCTCGATCCGCGCCACGTCACGTAGCCGGACAACGCGGCCGTCGGCGCCGGCTTTGATGAGAATGTCCTCGAATTGCCGGATGTCTTTCAACCGCCCGGTGAAGGTCAGATTGGGCTGAAAGGCCCGGTCCGCGATCGGCGGTCCCGCGAGCTGGCCGCCGGCAATCTGTAGGTTTTGCGAGCGAATGGCAGCCAGCACGTCGCCGGCCGTCAGGCCAAGGTTGGCGATCTTGTCGGGATCAAGCCACAGGCGCATGGAATAATCGCGCGCGCCGAAGATCTGGATGTCGCCGATGCCGTCCAGCCGAAGCAACTGGTCGCGAACCTGAAGCAACGCATAGTTACTGATATAGAGCTGGTCGAAGGTGTCGTCGGGCGACAACATGAACACGACCATCAGGATGTCGGGGCTGTTCTTGCGCGTCACCACGCCGTTGCGCTGGACCGCATCGGGCAATTGCGGCGTTGCAATCGCAACCCGGTTCTGAACCAGCACCTGGGCCTTGTCGAGATCGGTACCGAGCTTGAACGTCACGGTGATGGTGAGCTGCCCGTTCGACGTCGCCTGGCTGTAGAGGTAGAGCATGTCCTCGACGCCGTTGATCTGCTGCTCGATGGGAGCTGCGACGGTGTCCGACACGGTTTGCGCCGAGGCGCCGGGATATTGCGTGGTGACCACTACGGTGGGGGGCACGACTTGCGGATATTCGGCGACCGGCAGCGTCGTATAGGCGATCGCGCCGACAATCAGCAGCACGATGGACAACACCATCGCCAGGATCGGCCGGTTGACGGAAAGCGCCCCGAGATTCATGTCTTGTCACCGGCGGGAGCAGGCTTCGCGGCATGAGGGGTCACTTTTGCCCCGACCCGCACGCGCTGCAATCCATCGACCACGACGCGATCTTCGGGTTTGAGGCCTTCGCGGACCACGCGCAGGCCCTCGTCGAGCGGCCCGAGCACGACGGGCCTCGCTTCAACCGTGTTGTCGTCCTTGACCACGAACAGGATCTTGCGGGCCTGATCGGTAGCGATGGCGGTATCGGGCACCAGCAACGCTTCGTAAGGCGCGCTCGCAATCAGGCGGACCCGGCCGAACTCTCCGGGCAGGATCGACAGATCCTTGTTAGGGATCACCGCGCGGCCACGCAGCGTGCCGGTGGACACATCCATCTGGTTATCGAGAAAGTCCACCGTCCCCTTGTGGGAGGGTTTGGTCTCGCCTGTCAGACTGACCTCGACCGGGTTGGGGTTGTCGCGCGAACTCGGACGTTTGCCTTCGAACCACAGCCGGTTGTATTTGAGGTAGGTCGCCTCATCCAGGTCGAAATAGATGTAGATCGGGTCGAGCGAAACGATCGTAGTGAGCAGAGTTGAGCCGCTGTCGCTGCCCTGCACGAGATTGCCGACACTGACGAGATGCCGGCCCACCCGCCCGCCGATCGGGGCCGTGACGTGGGTGAATTCGACGTTGAGCTGGGCGGCCTTGAGCAGGCCCTCGGCCTGCGTCTCCGCAGCTCTTGCCGCCTGTAGCGCCTGGCGCCGCTGATCGACGATGTTGTCTGCCACATTTTGCGACTGTTGCAGGGTGAGCGCGCGGTCCAGCTCCCGCTTGCCGAGTTCGACCTTGGCGCGCGCATCCGAAAGCTGACCATCGGCTTGCGTGGCGACCGCCTCGAACGGGCGTGCGTCGATGAGATAAAGGAGGTCACCCGCCTTGACGAAGGCGCCATCGCGGAATTCGACGTCGGTGATAAAGCCGCCGACACGGGGACGAACCTGGACACTTTCGACGGCGTCAAACCGTCCCGTGAACTCGTCCCAATCGGTGACGGTTCGCTTGACGGGCTGGGCTACGGTGACGGGCGGCGGGCCGGCTGCGGCCTGCGACGCCTGCTTTTCGCCGCAGCCTGCGAGAAGCCCTGCGAGGACAACGAGGATCGGAGAAAGGCGGCAGAACGAGCGGGTATCGGCGATTTGCGCCGAACGCATCGATTGCTCAGTCGCGCTCATTTTCTTTCCCCTCAAGTCATGGCGGTGATCGATCGAGGTAATCCAGATATGCGACAGAACCAAGAAGCAGTCGTCCAACAGTCTGTTCATGCGGCAACCAGGATCAAGCAAAATCTGTGGCGCGCTACGCGTCGGGCTTTCAAAAACCTCGGCGCGGGCGTCAAGATATTGGAATAATATTCCAGCAGCGATGTTGGAGCGCAGGTTTCGTGAGCCTCCGCTTAGTCGAGCAATTCCATCGCAAGGTGTGGCGATTGGGCAGGCACTCTCGGCCGTGCGAACGCGCCAGGGAAAATGGCACATTGATAGCCACCTGTGACTACTTCGCTGCCAGATCACGAGGCAACTAGCCGAATATCCGGGGGAAGTTGTCAAAGGCAGCGTGGTAGCCGGGTCGATGAATCGGCGCGAGGTCACGCGCAATACCCATGCGACGCTTGCGTCACTCGTGGCGCGATATCTCAATCGCCTTATCGCTTTTTTCCAAACGGCCGGCACGAGGTCAAACAGCTCTCGTGAACATGCGTTCGCTCGCAACCTTCGACCAATCGAAAACCCATCATCACCGTCGAAACCGCCTTCAGTGTGCTGCGCTGATGCTGCCTCGATTCTGATTGACCACTACCGGATTGAATGAACCGGCAGCGCGCTTCAGTCCACGCGTTCAGTCTAGACGGCTTCTAAGATGCTTTCTAAGCAGCGCCGCACCGAACCACGGAATACCGTCACCCACATTGTGTTAGGTCTGCGTGCAAGCACGGGGATCAGACCTCCACTTGGCATTAATCTAATTCTAAATTGCGCGGGGCGCTTGGGTGATGGGGCGAAATACAGATAGGTCGAGCAAGAACAACGAACAGCTCGGCCGTATCTTTCGGAATCGTTGTAAAATGCTGCTCTGCGCGACCCTGCCGGTATTTGCCGCTGGATCGTCCTACGCAGAAGAGCCGACCACGCTTCCGCCGGTTCAAGTCGAGGCGCCGCAAACCAGGGCTACACCGAAACAAACTTCGGCATCGACGCCATCAACACGGCGGCGCGCCGCGCGCACCACCAAGCCACCGAAGCCGAATACCCAGACTGCCGCGGCGCCCGACGACGGCAACGGTCCGAACAACAACAATTCCGGACCGCCGTTGCAGCAGGTGCCCGGGCTGGGAAAAACCGGCACCAAACTGGCCGACCTGCCTGCCAGCGTCCAGATCGTTCCGCGCCAGGTTGTGACCGAACAGGGCGGTACACTGCTGAGAGATGCCATCTGGAACGCCAGTGGCATCAACAGCGGCGGCCAGGATTTGCTGGGCTACTTCGATCACTTCCTGATCCGCGGCCTGAACGCTCAGGTCTATACCGACGGCTTCTCGGACGGTGACCAGCTCGGCGGCCTGGTGCACTCGCTGAATGGCGTCAGGCAGATTGAAATCCTCGAGGGGCCGGGTTCAGCACTGTTCGGCAGCGGCCCTCCCGGCGGCACGATCAACATCGTCCACTATGATCCATCGCCGGTCTTCCATTGGGGAACGAGCACGCAAGTCAATTCGTTCGGCGGCGTGACCAACAGCAACTACGTCACGGGCCCGACGACAATCGGCGGACTGAACTACCGGATTGATACCACCATCACCGGCGGAGATGCTTTCCGCGACCTCAACAGCAAGGATTACGAGTTTCGTCCGGCGTTCTCCTGGCACGTCGACGATCACACCTTCACGTTCGCGATCGACGCGCGGCACATCGAGCAGACGCCGGATTCCTACGGCCTGATCTATCTCGGTGGTCAGCCGATCACGGGCGTCCCAGACACCGCTAAATATTCGACGCCTTTTGCCTTCGCCAAGCAGGACGACATCCGTCCGACCTTTACCGACCAGTGGGACGTCACGAACTTTCTGACGATCAATAATCGCTTTTCCTACACACACCGCGATATCGACGCGATGCGCAATAACGACAGCATGACCGCCCCCAATAGCACCAGCGGCACTCGTCTCGTGACTAATCCTGATGGGACCATTTCGCTCGACGGCCGGCAGTTGCGCGCACAGAACGATTCGGACAACTTCTTCGACTATCAGTTCGAACCGGTCTGGAAATTCTATACCGGCGGAATCCACCACACGCTGTTGACCGGTTTCGAGTACCAACGTCAGATCATGGACACGAACCGCGTGACGGCCAATCTGCCGAACATCGCGAACATCTTTGCACCGGCACCACCGGAGACGTCACCAAACAGTATTCCGGGCGGATTTCTGTGCGGCAAGTCGAATTCCTGCGACAATGACCATCTGGTCGCGAATTATTACGGCGTCTATGCCACTGACCAAATGGATCTGACCGACAAGTGGAAGCTGCGTGTCGGGGTGCGCCAGGACCGGTATGACACCGACCTTAATCCGCTGATCAGCGTGCCTGGCGCTTTCACTTTGACGAACGTTCCAATCCTCGCCGGCGTGCCGTTGACGCGCAGTGATACACCGGTGAGCTGGAATGTCGGCACGCTCTATCATCTCACAAACTGGATGGCGCCCTATATCGGAGCCTCCCAGAGCTATTTGGCCAACTTCAACTCGGAGAACGTGCAGAACGGTATCGGCGCGCCAGAATTGGCGCGGCAATACGAAGCCGGCGTTCGCTTCACGTTCCTCAACGAAAGAATTGTCCTGAACACCGCCGTCTTCAACGTCTCGCGTGACAATGTGGCGACTTTGTTCACCCCAAGCACCGGCCCCAATGCGGGCGTACAGTTGGTCACTTTCGACAGCCAGCTCACCAATGGCGAGGAGGTCTCGCTGATCGCCAAGGTCACCGATCAATGGAGCATTCTCGCCAACGCCACCCATCAGGAGGCCGTGGTCACCGATGCTCCGAACGCGCCGACAACCCTTGGCGATCGCCCGCAGGGTGTGCCGGCCAATATGGCTAATATCTGGAGCACTTATAAGTTCTCGCTCGGCGGCATTTCGGGATTCCAGGCCGGCATTGGCGCCAACTATCGCGACCGAACGTGGAGCGACACGACCAACGTCAATTCCGTTCCTGGCTTTGTGATCGGCAATCTGATGGCCGGCTGGGAGAACGCGAATTGGGGCGTGTCGCTGAACGTCAAGAACTTCACCAACAAACTCTATTTCGTCGCCGCCAACGGCGCCGGCGGCTTTGTCGGCGAAGGGCTGGGCGCGTACCTGACCGTCAAATACCACCAGTAACCCCGACTGGTGGCCTAGCCGCAGCGCTTGGAGCGGCACCGCCCGAGCGAAGATTGGTACGGCTGGTAACGCGGCCGTGCCATTCTTTTTGAACCTTAGGCAATGGTGACGCCGCCCTTTGGCTCCGCTAACATCGCTTCCAAAAGAACCAACAAGTTGTCCGGGAGGACAAGCGCGTGCACCGGGAGCATGTCGTCTTCAGCGCCATGGTCTGCCGATCGTACGAGGGGAGTCGCAGACGATGTATACCGGCAAGCACGCTTATCTCCGCCCGCTCCAGCCCGCTTTCATCATGGCGAACTCCGGCGAGTCCGTGAGCTATGCCGAACTGGAGGCACGCACCAACCGCATGGCCCATTTGTTTCGCAGCCGCGGCCTGAAGCGTCTGGATCACTATGCGATCTACATGGAGAACAACAGCCGCTACCTGGAGGCTTGCGGCGCGGGCGAGAAGGCCGGCCTTTATTTCACCTGCGTCAATTCCTACCTGACGGCGGACGAGCTCGCCTACATCGTCAACAACAGCGAATCCCGCATTCTCATCACCTCCGTCGCCAAGCTCAACGTCGCCCGCGCGGCGCTCAAGCAATGTCCGAAGGTTGAGCTCTGCATCGTGGCCGACGGCTCAGGCGAAAGCGAAGGAATCGTCGGGTTGAACGAGGCGACCTCCCGGTTTCCCAAAACGCCGATCGAGGACGAGTGCATCGGCAGCGCGATGCTTTATTCGTCGGGCACAACAGGACGTCCCAAAGGCATCCTGCGTCCGCTGGCGGAGCAATCGCCCGCGGCGCAATTGCCGATCTCCGATTTCCTGCAAAAGCTCTGGCAATACCGGGAAGGCATGATCTATCTGTCGCCCGCGCCGCTCTATCACGCGGCGCCACAGGCCGCGGTCAGCCTCACGATCCGGATGGGTGGCACCGTCATCATCATGGAGAGTTTCGATCCGCAGCGTTACCTCGAACTGGTCGAGAAATGGGGCGTCACCCACAGCCAGCTGGTTCCGACGATGTTTTCACGCATGCTGAAGCTGCCCGAGGACGTGCGCTCCCGTTACGATCTGTCATCGCTTGAAATCGCAGTTCATGCCGCTGCTCCTTGCCCGGTCGCCGTCAAGGACGACATGATCAAATGGTGGGGGCCGATCATTCACGAATATTACGGCGCCACTGAAGGGCTCGGCTTCACCGCCTGCAACAGCGCGGAGTGGCTGGCGCATCGCGGCACGGTAGGCCGGGTTCTGCTCGGCGATCTTCACATTCTCGACGAGGACATGAAGCCATGTCCGGCCGGAACGCCGGGCACGATCTGGTTCAAGACTGCAGGCGCGTTCGAGTATTTCAACGACCCCAACAAAACCCGCGAAGCCCGCTCGCCGGATGGCAGCATGAGCACGGTGGGCGATGTCGGCTATGTCGACAATGACGGCTATCTTCACCTCACCGACCGCTCAACCTTCATGATCATCTCCGGAGGCGTCAATATCTACCCGCAGGAATGCGAAAACCTGCTGATCACCCACCCGAAGATTGCCGACGCTGCCGTTTTCGGCGTGCCCAATGCCGATCTCGGCGAGGAAGTCAAAGCGGTGGTGCAGCCGATGCCCGGGGTTCGGCCGTGTGCCGAATTGGCGGAAGAACTGATTGGCTTCTGTAGCCGGTCGTTGTCGCGCCAGAAGGTGCCGCGCTCGATCGATTTCGAGGAGCAGTTGCCCCGCCTTCCCACCGGCAAACTCTACAAGCGGCTCTTGCGCGACCGCTATTGGGGCAACAAGACTTCGCGGATCGTGTGAGAAGACCCGAACACCGCTGAATTTTACCTGCGCAACGATTCCAGTGGACGGCGCGTGTTCCATATGGACTTCGCGCACCCATCGCTTGAATAATCTTCGGCTGCTTGCTGAACTATTTTTCGGGCTGAGGTGCGGCATGACGTGGAAGAAAGAACGCGATCTCTTGATGGCGCAAACGATGGCGTTTGTGCAGTCCGTCGCCGGAAAGACGGCGGATGCCGATCGCAAGCTTGAAACCCGCCTTCCGTCGGTATCTCCGGTTCAGCCTCCAACGGTGGAACGTCCCGCTGACATCCGGCCGGTCGCCCGCCTCTCCCCAATCAGCCATGTCTCTCCGATCAGTCATGGCGACCTGCGCGACGAAATCGGCCGGAGGGTTGCGGCCTTCCGCGCCCGCCAGCAGATATTTCATCGCGACCGCGACGAATATTGCAACGCGATGATGGCGAAGGTCCGTGCTGCGACCGAGCCGGCCGTCAAAGGGCGCGACAATCCGCCGCCCAAGCGCTGATCCCGGACTGACCTTTCGCCGTCGGCGACGCGGCAAAAATGACTTGCCGGGCGCGGTTTTTGCAGCGCTAAATCCGATTGCGCTCGCCATCGTGAGCGGGGCAAACCCAATGGAGCAGGACGATGACAGGACTCAACCGAAGAGGTCTCTTGGGAGCGGGCTCCGCCATGCTGGCAGTCGCAGCGCTTGGCAGCAAGACCGCACTGGCAGCCGGAACGCCGGGATTGACCACCCACGTGCTCGATACCGCGAACGGCAAACCCGGCGAGGGCATCAAGATCGAGTTCAGCGAGCTTGAGGGCGACACTTACAAGCTGATCAAGACGGTGCACACCAATGCCGATGGCCGCAACGCCGAACCGCTAATGACGCCGGAAAACATGAAAACCGGCAAATTTCAGCTGGTATTCTATGTCGGCGAGTACTTCGCCAAGCTCGGCACCCAGCTGCCAAACCCGCCCTTCCTGGAGAAGGCCGTCATCCAATTCGGCATCGCCGACGCCAAGTCGCATTATCATGTGCCGATCCTGGTAGCGCCCTGGAGCTACACGACCTACCGCGGCAGCTAGTTGCCTGCACCAGGCGAAAGGACGCTGAACATGCTCGGTCGCATCTTGTTCGCAGCTTCCCTGGTTTGCGCCCTGATGTTCGGGCCGGCTGCGATTGCCGGCCAGCCCGACATGGCGCCGATCAACGCAATGGATCGCGCGGCCTTCGTGAAGAAGTTCGGCGGCATCTTCGAAAAGTCGCCATGGGTCGCCGAGAAGGCCTGGGAGAAACGGCCGTTTGCCAGCCTCGACGACATGCATGCCGCCATGGTTGCCGTGGCGAAAAACGCCCCGGCACCGCAGCAGCTTGCCTTGTTGCAAAGCCATCCTGATCTGGCCGGCAAGGAAGCCCGGGCCGGGACCATGACCGCCTCCTCGGTCGCCGAGCAGGCGAGCGCCGGACTGAATACGCTTTCTTCGGCCGAATTTGCCGAGTTGTCGGGCCTCAACGCGGCCTACAAGGCGAAGTTCGGATTTCCATTCATCATCGCGGTGAGGATGTACACCAAGGAAGGCATCTTCTTCGAGTTCAAACGCCGTCTGAAAAACGACACCCAAACCGAATTCGCCAACGACTTGCAGAACGTCTACATCATTACGCGGTTGCGGCTGGACAAACTGTTAGATGCGACCTGAGAAGAGCGCCCGCGGCCCTCACCACGAAGTAGCCGCCACCTTCTGCTGTTCGCCCGCCGCTATTTCGGCGTTCACTGCCCGGCAAAACCCGTCGCGCTGCTGCAATCTCCGCCAATAGGCCGCAACCGCCGGGCCGAAATTTTCGGCAAGACCGATACGTTCCGCTAGCAACAGCGCGTAGCCCACGGAAACGTCGGCGACCGTGAACCTGCCGCCGCACAGCGTCTCGCGGCTGGCAACCGCCGCCTCAACGGCGCGCAATCGGCCCAAGAACCACTTTGAATAGTCGGCGGCCACTTGCGGGTTGCGCCGACCCTCCGGCTCGAGCCTGGAATAACGCAGCACCAGGGTCTGCGGGAATGTCAGCGTCGCCTCGCCGAAGTGCAGCCAGTTGAGGTAGGCGCCGAAGTCAGCCTCGTCGAGGCCGACCGCAAGCGGCGTCGGGCCATAGCGCGTCGCCAGATATTGAACGATCGCCGCCGATTCCGTCATCCTGACATCGCCATCCATCATCAGCGGAATGGTGCCGAGCGGATTGAGGGCGAGATATTCCTTGGCAAATACCCGCGGCGGGAAAGGCAGCATCTTGAGCTCATAGGGAAGCTTCAGTTCCTCCAGCGCCCAGAGCGGCCGAAACGAGCGCGCTGCCGTGCAGTGATAAAGTGTAATCACGTCACAATCTCCCCATGGCCGACGCTGCCAGAATCTACCTTATCATCGCCGCGACGAAGCGAAATTCGAACCTTGCGATCGTGCGATCAGCTTCCCAACTTAAACGGTTCAAGCAACCGATCCTCAACAGTCGATTTTTGCCATGGGCTCCCAGGTTCACTATCTGCCGCTCACGCCGGCATTGTTTTCCATCCTGGTGCTTCTGTTCGTCGGGCTGATCATCCTGATTCAGCTCCGCATTCTCCGATACGCCTATATGAAGCTGGGCGTTGGCCCGGGAACCGCGCTGCTCCTGTTGTTCGGCTCGCTGATCGGCAGCTATTTCAACATCCCGGTGACGATCCTGCCCGGAGAAATGGTGAAATCCGGGGAGGTCGTGGATTTCTTCGGCATGCAATATGTCGTGCCCGCGGTCCAGCAATGGCCGGGCACCGTGCTTGCGGTCAATGTGGGCGGGGCCGTGATCCCGACGCTGATGTCGAGCTATCTCATGCTCCGCTACCAGCTATGGGGCAAGGCGACGATCGCCGTCGTCGTCATCGCGTTCATCATTCATTCGATGGCAACGCCGGTGCATGGACTAGGCATCGCGGTGCCGGTCTTTGCGCCCGTCGTTGCGACCGCGATCCTTGCCTTTATCCTGTCGCGCGAATACGCCGCCCCGCTCGCCTATATCGGCGGCTCGATGGGGACATTGATCGGCGCCGACCTTACCAACCTCGACAAGATCACCGGCCTTGGCGCGCCGGTCGCCTCGATCGGAGGCGCAGGCACGTTCGACGGCATCTTCCTGACCGGCATTCTGGCGGTGCTGCTGGCGGGCATCGTCTCGCCATCGCAGCCGCGTCCGGCCTGGTAGGGCAGGTCTTCGCCCAGAGCGAGTTGCCACCCCTGCCGACTACCAATAATAAGAAATGAAACCGGGCTTCTTTCAACCGACAATCAATTTCCGGGACGTCATCAGAGGTAACGATCAAGGACCATGGAAGCCCGTTCACGAAATGCGGCCGAGAGGTGGTCGCCCTCCCCTGAGGCCAGCCGCGTCGTTCAGCAAATTCATGCCATGCTGCATCCGCGTAATATTGTGCTGGTCGGCGCCACCGATAAGCCGGGCAACTATGCCGAGCGGATCTGGAACAACCTGATCAAATACGGGTTCGAAGGCGGCCTCTACCCGGTCAACAGCAAGCGCGAAACCATCTGGGGTGTGCCCTGCTACAAGGATTTCGCGAGCCTGCCGGATAAGCCCGATCATGTGCTGGTGCTGGTGCCGGCACGTTTTGCGGTTCAGGTGATCCGGGATGCCGCGGCGGCTGGCGCACGTTCGGCGACGATCGTGACCTCCGGCTTCAGTGAGTTGCAGGACGACGAAAGCCAGAGGCTGGCTGTCGAACTGCAACGAGCGATCCGCGAAACCGGGCTTGCCGTCACCGGTCCGAACTGTCTCGGCAATCTGAGCGCGGGCGAAAAACTCTTCACCAACATCGACGACCGTGTCGTGACCATGGAAGCAGGTCCGGTCGCGATCGCCGGCCAGTCCGGCGCGATCGTGATGGCCATCCGCCAGGCGCTGGAGGATCGCGGTATCGGCGTCGGCTATATGGTCACGACGGGAAACGAGGCCGGCCTGGAGACGACCGACCTGATGAACTATTTCGCGATCGATCCGTCGATCCGCGTCATTGTGGTTTACCTCGAAGGCGTTCGCGACACCAAGGCCTTCCGCGAAGCCTGCAAGGCCGCGCGTGCGGCCGGCAAGCCGGTGATCGCGATCAAGCTCGGCGCTTCCGAGGGCGGCCGTGCCGCCGCGATGGCGCATACCGGCGCGCTGGCCGGTTCGATTGAAAGCTTCGATGCGATCTCGGCGCGCGAAGGCGTCATCCGCGCCCGCGGCCTCGATGAATTGGTCGAAACCACGGAATGCTTTGTCCACGCCGCATTGCCAAAAGGCCCGCGGCTCGCCGCCGTGACCCTGTCGGGCGGCAAGCGCGGCCTCCTGATCGATGCGTTCTCGGCAGCCGGCCTCAACTTCGCGAACTTGAGCCCCGCGGCGAGCGAGAAGCTCGCAAAAATGCTCGGCCCCGGCTCGATCGTCGGCAACCCGCTCGATGCGGGATTTGCGGCAGTGGTCGATCCATCCGTCTACATCCAGTCGATCAAGATCATGATCGACGACCCCGATACCGATATCGTCATTATCGACGCCGAGCTGCCGAAAGCGCCGCACGAATTGCGCGAGCGCAACCTGCGGCGCGTCGACGAGATGGCCGCAAGCGCAGGCAAGCCCGTGATCTACATCTCGACGATGTCGATCGGCTTTACCGAATTCACCAAGGGCCTGCGACAATCGCTGCCGCATATCGCTGTCATGCAAGGCCTCGACCGTGCCGTGGGTGCGATCAAGGCGCTGATCGAATACGCAGAGCTCGCCAAGAACGTGCCGGAGATCGCCTCAAGCTCCTCCGCCTCGGCGCGTGCAACGCTGGAGCGTCTCCTCAAGAGCGCCACGGGTGCGGCGCTTGACGAAGTTTCCTCCAAAAAGCTTCTGAAGGCCTATGGCATTCCGGTGTCGAAGGAAGCCATCGCACGTACCCCGTCGGAGGCGGTGAAAATCGCCAAAACAATCGGCTTTCCCGTTGTCGCCAAGGTCGTCAGCGCAGAGATCCTGCATAAATCAGACGTCGGCGGCGTGGTTCTCAACATCAACAGCGCGGCCGAGGTCAGAAAAGCCTTCGACCAGATTTCCGCACGTGTGAAGAAACTCAAGAACAAGCCGAAAATCGACGGAATCCTGATCGCCCAGCAGGTCAAGGCCGATCTCGAATTGGTAGTCGGCACCGCGCTCGATGCCGAGATGGGCCCGGTCGTCTTGTTCGGCACCGGCGGCGTCGAGATCGAACTGATGAAAGACGTCGCACTGGCCGGCGCGCCGCTTGATGCGATTGAAGCGAAAAAGCTGATTGGCCGCACCAAAGCCGGCGTCAAGCTTCGCGGTTATCGCGGCAAGCCGGCGCTGCATGAAGCTTCCGTCGTCAAGGCGCTGATCGGCCTGTCCAATATCATGGCGGACGCCGGAAACCGGATTGCTTCGATCGACGTCAATCCGTTTCTGGTCAACAGCCGCGCCGGTGTTGCGGTCGACGGCTTGATCGTTCTCAATAATGAGACCGCGAAGGCTACCGGCAGCCACTAAAACAATAACGGGGGGAAAACCAATGCGAATGGCGTTAGCCGCGATGGCGGTAATGGGCATGGCCGCAAGCGGCGTTTCGATCGCGCAGAGCCAACCTCCAGCTCCCCCTTCCGCAGCACCGACCTCGTTCCCGGCATGGGCCTATCCGTGGGCTCCGGATTTCAAGGCCGCGCCCGACGACGGCGTGCCGCGGCATGTTCCCGACAGCACCGCAAGCTTCACCATCACCCAGGAGCGCAATCTGTTCTTCGTGCCGGATTGGCACCCGAACGATCATCCCCCGATGCCGGACGTGGTGGCACACGGCCGGATGCCGGATGTGCGCGCCTGCGGTTCATGTCATCGCGCCGAAGGTACGGGCGGACCCGAAAACGCCAGCCTGGCCGGCCTGCCCGCGGCCTACATTATCCAACAGATCGCGGACTATAAAAGCGGCGCGCGGAAATTCGCCGGTCCCCAGCGCAGCCCGAGCGTCGTGATGACGGCGATCGCCAAGGCGAGTAACGACGAAGAGATCAAGGCCGCGGCAGCCTATTTTTCTTCGCTTAAACCCAAATCCAACATCACGGTGGTTCAGACCGACATCGTTCCGGTGACGCAGCTCGCGCGGGTGTTCTACACATTGGTGAAGGACGGCGGCACTGAGCCGATCGGGCAGCGCATCGTCGAGGTGCCGGAGGATGCGGCACAGTTCGAACACCGGGATACGCGTTCGCAGTTCATCGCCTACGTGCCGAAGGGAAGCATCGAAAGAGGCGAGAAGCTGGTCACGACCGGCGGCGCGGGCGTCACCACGCCCTGCGCCATCTGCCATGGCCCGGACCTGAAGGGAGTCGCCACCATCCCCGGAATTGCGGGGCGATCGCCGAGCTATCTCGTCCGCCAGCTCTATGACTTCCAGCAGCATGCGCGGGCGGGGAGCGCGGGCGCGCTGATGGCGCCCGTGGTCGAGAAGCTCACGCATGACGACATGATCTCGCTTGCCGCTTATGTTTCGTCGCGAAAGCCGTAGCTTGCGGCGCTATGCCGCGATCGGCCTTCCAGAACTCTGCAACCTAAGTCGAAGGTCGCAAGTTCTTGGCCGGGATGGTCATTGGCAAAGCCGTTACGGAAAGGCTACCTTTCCGCCCGTCAAGGGCGCCAGAGAGTGCCTGACGGAAAATTCGCGACCTTGTCTGGGAGGACAGTCATGGGTACCTCGCGACGATCTTGGCCGGTCGACCGGCGGACCGTTTTACGTACAGGCGCTACGCTTGCTGCAGTGCAATTTGCGTCGCCCTTCATCATCAAGGCCAGAGGCGAAACGCCGGTGCGGATCGGCATGGTCGATCCGCTGACGGGGGTCTATGCCGCCATCGCTCAGAACGAGGTGGTGGGCGCAAAATTCGCTGCCGAGGAGATCAACAAGAAGGGCGGCATCCTGGGCCGGCCCCTTGAACTGCTGGTCGAGGACTCCGCGAACGATGTCGGCACCGGGGTGCAGAAGACCCGCAAGCTGATCGAGCGCGACCAGGTAAGCCTCATCATCGGCGACGTGAACTCCGGGATCGCAATCGCGATGGCGCAGGTCACCAGCGAGAAAAAGGTGCTCCATATCGTATCTGGGGGCCATACCGATCCGATCACCGGCTCCAATTGTTCATGGAACGTGTTCAGGGTCTGCAATTCCACCGCCATGGATGCCAATGCGATTGCATCGACGCTGATGGAGAAGTTCGGCAAGAAATGGTACTTCCTGACGCCAGACTACGCCTATGGACACTCGGTCCAGGCTGGCTTTGAGAAATTGCTAAAGGCCGCCGGCGGGACGTCGGCCGGATCGCTGGTGCCGTTGGGCACGCCGGACTATTCGGCCTATCTGATCCAGGCGAAGGCCTACGGCCCGCAGGTCCTGATCAACGTCATGGGCGGAGGCGATCAGGTCTCGAGCCTCAAGCAATTCGTGCAGTTTGGGCTCGACAAGCAGATGGCGGTCGGCGGCACCCTGTTCGAGCTTGAAAGCATTCGCGCTGTGCCCGATGGCGCGCGGGTCGGCTGGTGGACCATGGAATGGTGGTGGGACCAGCCGGGCGTTCCGCATGTTGCGGAATTCAATGCCGCTATGAAAAAAATCACCGGCCTTTCAGCCACCGCGCGCAACTGGTTCGGCTTCGCGTCGGTACAAACGTTCGCAGCGATCGCCAATCAGGAAAAGACGCTCGATGCCGTGAAGCTGTCACGCGCGTTGGCCGGATTCAAACTGCCTCCGGAGATCGCCTTGCAACCAGGCGCGCCGGCGTTCCGCGCCGGAGACCACGAATTGATGAGCACGGTGTTTGTCGGCGAGGCACACCCACCCAAGGGCGATCCCGACAATATGTTCACGGTACGTGCCCCGGTACCGGGCGAGAAGGCCGCCGGGCCGGCGGAGGCCACCGGCTGCAAGATACAATGGCCCGCTTGACCAAGACATAACCATCCAAGATTTTCGGCCTGACGCTCTGGTCTCCATGTAGACTTTGGGCAAGATAATAATGACTGTTCGGAGGAAGCTAATGACGTCGCAGACTTTCAACTTTAACCGGCGCACCCTGATCAAGGGGGCTGCCGCGATCGGCACCTTTCAGGTGGCGTCTCCCTTCCTCATTCAGGCACGGGGTGAGACGCCGGTCCGCATGGGCATGGTCGACCCTCTCACCGGTGTCTACGCCGCGCCCGCCGGCAACGAGGTGATGGGGGCCAAGCTCGCGGTCGAACAGATCAACGCCAAAGGCGGCATCCTCGGGCGTCAGGTCGAACTGTTGGTGGAAGACTCCGCCAACGACGTCGGCACCGGCGTGCAGAAGGCCCGCAAGCTGATCGAACGCGATCAGGTCAACTTCATGATCGGCGACGTCAATTCCGGCATCGCCGCGGCAATCGCCCAGGTCACCAACGAAAAGAAAATCCTGCACATCGTTTCGGGTGGTCACACCGATTCGATCACCGGCAAGGATTGCAAGTGGAACGTCTTCCGCGTCTGCAACACCACCCGGATGGAGGCGAACTCGGTTTGCGACGTATTGTACAAGAAATACGGCAAGAAATGGCACTTCATCACGCCCGACTATGCCTTCGGCCATACGCTGTATGACGCCTGCACGGCAGATCTCAAGAAGCTCGGCGGCACCGTGACCGGCAACGAGCTCACGCCGCTCGGCACCACCGATTTCTCCGCCTATTTGATCAAGGCGCGCGCCGCGAGTCCGGATGTGCTGCTCCTCCTGGTGCAGGGTTCCGACATGATCAACTGCTTAAAGCAGGTCGTGCAGTTCGGCCTCGACAAGCAGATTCACGTGGCGGGCACCCAGCAGGAACTGGAGTTGCTTGCCGGGCTGCCGCCGGAGGCGCGCATCGGCGTCTGGATGTTCGAATGGTACTGGAAGCAGCCGGGTGTTCCCGGCGTCGACAAATTCGTCGCTGACATCCGCAAGGTCAATAAAGGAAACGTGCCGACCGCAAGGCACTGGTTCGGTTACGTTTCGGCCACGAGTTTTGCGCTCGTCGCAAACCGCGAAAAGAGCGCTCGACGCCGTCAAGCTCGCAGCCGCACTCGAGAATTTCGAACTGCCGGACGACGTCAAGCTGCAACCCAACAAGGTCTATTATCGCAAGGGCGATCACCAGTTGATGACGTCGGCCTTTGTCGGCGAGGCCCAATCCAAGGGCAAGGACGATCCCGAAGACCTCTACCGCGTCGACGAAGTCGTGCCCGGCGACAAGACGGCCCCGGCCGTGAGCGAGACCGGTTGCACTATCCAGTGGCCCGCATAACATAGCGGCGGCCGATCATGGCGCCCGGGAGCTTGCGCCTCCCGGGGGAAGGTGCAAGGGGACATCATCGGTGAACTATGACGCAACTGCTTCTGTTTAACGTCACCAACGGGCTCATCATTGGTGCGTTCTATGTCTTGATGGCCCTTGGCCTGTCGCTCATCCTCAACCTCAGTAACGTCATCAACTTTGCCCATGGCGGATTTCTGGTCATTGGCGGCTATATCGCCTACACTATCACTCCCTATATCGGCTTCTGGGGCGCACTGCTGGTGGCCCCGCCGCTGACGGCTATCCTTGGGCTCATTATCGAGCGCGTTTTGATCCGCCCGCTTTACGGCCGGGATCCGCTCTATAGCCTGCTGCTGACCTTCGGTCTCGCGTTCATGATCGAGGACGGCACGCGCTTCATCTGGGGCCCGCAAGGCAAGCCGGTCACCATTCCGCCCTTTCTGGCGAAGCCGCTGAGCAACGAGCTGTTCTTCATCACCGGTTATCGCCTCTTCATGGTGGCCGTGGTGATGGTGGCCGTTGCGCTACTCTTTGTGCTCCTTCGCTACACCCGTCTGGGCGTGCGTATTCGGGCCGGCACGCTCGACCTCGAAACGGTCGCTGCCCTCGGGATCAACGTGCAGATGCTGCGTTCGCTCAATTTCGCCGTCGGGATCTTTCTTGCCGGCTTGAGCGGCGTGCTCGCCGCCGGCCAATTGGGCCTTGAACCGACCATGGGCACGGGGCTCCTGATGCCAAGCTTCATTGCCATCATCGTCGGCGGCATCGGCAGCCTGCCGGGGACGCTTGTTGGAGGCTTGCTGATCGGAGTGGCTTCGGGCTTGACCGCGGTATTCTATCCGGCCGCGAGCGAAGCGATTATCTACGTCATGATGGCGGTCGTTCTGCTGCTGCGCCCGCGCGGATTGTTTGGCGAAGAAGGAATGCTGAGTTGAGTGCCGAACAAACCCGCAAGCTCATCGTCCTTTCGGCGATCTGGGTGCTGCTGATTTTTGCCCCCTATTGGATGGCGCCGCTCGGCGGATATACCGCGCTGGCGACCCGCGTGCTGGTACTCGGTCTGGCGGCCATGTCGGTGAATTTCCTTCTCGGATTTACCGGGGTCCTGTCATTCGGGCACGCCGCCTATTTCGGGCTTGGGGCCTATGGGACCGGGCTCGCGTTGAAATTTCTGGCGCCAAGCACCCCGCTGGCGCTCGTCCTGGGCATGCTGCTCGGCGGCGTTTGCGGCGCCCTTCTCGGCATGCTGATCGTGCGGCGGCGCGGCGTCTATTTTGCCATGGTAACGATCGCCTTCGGCCAAGTGTTCTACTACATCGCCTTTCAGTGGAGTTCACTGACGGGCGGCGACGACGGACTGCGCGGATTCTCGCGCCAGCCGATCGATTTCGGCCTGTTCAAGCTCGACATCCTGTCAAACGCCAACAACTTCTACTACTTCGTGCTGTTCTGTTTTGCCCTTGCGGTCGGTGTCATGGGATTCATCCTGCAATCGCCGTTCGGCCGGACCATGATCGCGATCCGGGAAAACGAGCGCCGCGCGCGCTTCCTCGGCATTCCCGTCGAACGGCACATCTGGATTGCGTTCACGATGTCTTGCTTCTTCGCGGGATTCGCCGGCGCGCTTTACGCACTCGTCAATAACTTCGCCGACCCGCGCGGCCTGCATTACAGCCAGTCCGGTGATTTCGTCATGATGGCGGTGATGGGCGGGATGCGCAGTTTCTGGGGACCCCTGCTCGGCGCCGCCGTATTTGTGTCCGTGCAGGACTACCTCTCCAGCGTCACCGTCAACTGGATGTCGTTTCTGGGCCTGCTTTTCGTCCTGGTCGTGCTGTTTTTCCCGCGCGGGTTATTGGGCTTCCTGCAGCGGAGCAAGGCATGAACGTTCTCGAAATCAGCGGCGTCACCAAGCGCTTCGGAAACCTGGTGGCCGTGCGCGATGTTTCGCTCAGTGTGGCGAAAGGAGAGATGTGCGCGATCATCGGGCCAAACGGCGCCGGAAAAACCACCTTCTTCAACTTGATCAGCGGATTCTTTCCCCCGACCGCCGGCAATATTGTCTTTGACGGCCGCGACATCACGCGCCTGTCGACGCATGAGCGCGTAACCCGGGGGATGGCGCGCACTTTCCAGATCACCGAAATTTTCCCCGAACTGACCGTGTTTGAAAACGTCCGGATCGCGGCTGAGGTCGCCGGCGGATACCGTCTGCGGCCGTGGATCAGCCGCGCGGAGAGCGCCACGCTGCACAACAACGTCGAGGAGACGCTCAAGCTGGTGTCGCTCGAAGCCAAATCCTCCCGCCTCGTGGGCGAGCTCTCCCATGGCGACCAGCGTGCCGCCGAGATCGCCATGGCATTAGCGCTCAAGCCGCATCTTCTTCTGCTCGACGAGCCCACCGCGGGAATGGGTGACCAGGAAACCTACCAGATCACGCAGCTGATCCGCCGCCTGCACCGCGACAGCAACTACACCATCGTGCTGATCGAGCACGATATGCGGGTGGTGTTTCACCTGGCCGACCGCATCTGCGTGCTCGATCAGGGCCGGATGCTGGCGCAGGGCACGCCGCAGGAAATCGCGGCCAACGAAACTGTTCAAGCTGCCTATTTGGGCAACGCCGCATGACCGATGCCCTCAAGGCCGAAGGCCTCCATACCTATTATGGCAAGAGCCATATCCTGCAAGGCGTCAGTCTGGCTGCCGCCGAAGGCAAAATCACCGCTTTGCTTGGACGTAACGGCGCCGGCAAGACCACCACATTGCGAAGTTTGATGGGCTTGACGCCGGCGCGCGAGGGCAGGATCACGATATTCGGCCAGGACACCACACATTGGCCGACCTTCCGCATCGCAGCCCAGGGTGTCGGCTATGTGCCGGAGGGCCGGCGTATATTTGCCAATCTCAGCGTCGAGGAAAATCTCAAGGTGCCGCTGGAGCGCGGCGGACCGTGGACCATTCCGCGGATCTACCAGCTGTTTCCTCGCCTGGAAGAGCGCAAGTCCAATCGCGGCCGCCAACTCTCCGGCGGCGAGCAAGAGATGTTGTCGATTGCCCGGGCACTCCTTCTGAATCCGAAATTACTCATTCTCGATGAGCCATCGCAGGGCCTCGCGCCGCTGATCGTGCGCGAAGTATTCCGCATCGTCCAGCAAATGAAGACCGAGGGCATCTCGGTGTTGCTGGTCGAACAGAATGCGCGAATGAGCCTGGAAATTGCCGACGACGCCTATGTGCTGGACGACGGTATCGTCGTCTATTCGGGATCGGCCGCCGAACTTGCGGCCGACGATGCGCGCGTCCGGGCACTGGCCGGCGCCAGCGCCGAGGAATGGACGCTGACATAGCCTAGTGCCCACTTTCCGAAGTTCGTGCTCCATCGCTGCACCCGCTTCCACGAACTTCGGAAAGTTATGGGCACTAGCAAACCTATTGATTCTAGTGCCGCTTTTCTATTTGAAGTTCCTGGATCGAATTCGCCGCTTGTGGTGCAGGAACTTCAAATAGGCGGCACTAGGGAATTGGTCTTTCGCCGGTTTAGCTTTGCCCGTACAATCGGCCGCGCCGAGAGCTTGACGCTCTCAACCATCCATCGAACGGGTTTCCCCGGTGAAGATGCGGGCCAGCAACCTCGTGATCGGAACCACCACGCTTACGATCGTGGCGATAGGTTTTATCGGCCTACTGGGGGTTCGGAAATATCGCGCTATCTCGGGGGAAACGCGGATGCGTATCGTGTTCGAGGGCGGCTCGGCCAGCGGTCTGCGTCGGGGAGGCAGCGTGAATTTCGACGGCGTTCAGGTCGGTGAAGTCATCTCGCTCAAACTGGACAACCCGCGCAAGGTCGTCGCCGTTGTCAGGGTCGACAAGAGCGCCCCGATCCGCAAGGACACCGTCGTGGGACTGGAGTTTCAGGGGCTCACCGGCATTGCGGCCATTTCGATGATCGGTGGCGAGTCATCCGATCCACCCGTGCCGGCCGACAAGGACGGCATTCCGACATTGACCGCGGATTTGAGCGAACTCCACTCGATCCGCGATACCCTGCACAATGTTGATAACTTCCTTGTCGGCAATCAATCGACAATCAAGGACGGGCTTTTGAATTTCGAGACTTACACGGCCTCGCTCGCAAGCCGAGGCGCGATCATCGATCAGACACTGGCCAAAGCCGATGCCGCCTTCGCAGGCTTCGACAAGGCCCTGGCAAGCATCGACAACCTTTTGCCCGGCTTTACGGACGGAAAGGCCGACGAGCTGTTCGAAAAGATGCAAACGATCCGCGAATTTGCGCAGACGTTCAACAAGAAGTCCGCGGTCGTGATGCAGGAAGCGCGCCAGACCCTTCTCGACGTCAGCGAAGACGCCAACAAGATAACGATGAAGTTCGATCCGCAAGCCGTTAGCCCGCGCCCGCCGCGACGGCAGCCACCGCAGCGATAGCTGCCAAAGGGTCAGCGCTTTCGGCCTCAGCGTTAGTTCCCTGCGCGGAACAGCAGGGCGTTAGCGAACATCGCATTGAAAAATATTTTGAATTCGCGGGAACGATTATTCGGCCGTCGAATTGTTTCTTTTGGCACGAATCTCCCGGCCTATCACATTGTAATATCTAATGTATTTCACTTGCTTTGCGTCCGAACGCACGATTTGATCGGGCGAAGGTCGACTCGCATGTGCTTGGCTGGCAGCGCTTTTTTCGGCTCTTGAGGGGACTTCCATGAGTGATCTCGGTTCGGTCAATCCGTCCACGCGTCGCCGCGCCAAGGCCAAACCTCCTTACACCAATGGAAAGCAGGATCCGTCGCAGGAATTGCTGCAAGCCTTGCAGGCGATGCGCAGCGGCGACTTCTCGGTGCGGATGACCGGCGATCATCTCGGCATCGACGGCAAGATCGCCGACACCTTCAACGAAATCGTGGCGGCCAACCAGCGCATGGCGCAACAGCTCGAGCGCGTCGGCCAGGTCGTGGGCCGCGAAGGAAAGACGCGCCAGCGTGTCCGGTTTGGACTAGCCAGCGGCTCATGGGCCGACATGGAAGGCTCGGTCAACACGCTGATCGACGACTTGCTATGGCCGACGCGCGAAGTGACGCGCGCCGTAGCCGCGGTGGCGCAAGGCGACCTGCTGCAAACCGTGAAGCTCGATGTCGACGGTCGCCCGCTGGGCGGCGAATTCCTGCAGTCGGCGACGATCGTAAACACGATGATCAAGCAGCTTTCCGTGTTCACCTCCGAAGTGACGCGCGTCGCGCGCGAAGTCGGCACCGAGGGCAAGCTCGGCGGTCAGGCGCAGGTCCCCGAAGTGACCGGCGTGTGGAAAGACCTGACCGAGAGCGTCAACTCGATGGCCAACAACCTGACCGGCCAGGTTCGTAACATCGCCGAAGTCACGATCGCGGTCGCCAACGGCGACTTGTCCAAGAAGATCACGGTCGACGTGCGCGGCGAAATCCTTCAGTTGAAGGAAGCCATCAACACCATGGTGGATCAGCTGCGTTCTTTCGCGTCGGAAGTGACGCGCGTGGCGCGCGAGGTCGGCACCGACGGCAAGCTCGGTGGTCAGGCGATCGTGCCCGGCGTCGCCGGCACCTGGAAAGACCTGACCGACTCCGTGAACGCGATGTGCGGCAACCTGACAGCACAGGTCCGCAACATCGCCAACGTGACGACGGCGGTCGCCCGCGGTGACTTGTCGCGCAAGATCACGGTGGACGTGCGTGGCGAAATTCTGGAGCTGAAAGACACCATCAACACCATGGTCGACCAGTTGAACTCGTTCGCTTCGGAAGTGACGCGCGTGGCGCGCGAAGTCGGCACCGAGGGCAAGCTCGGCGGTCAGGCGCAGGTGCCGGGTGTGGCCGGCACCTGGAAGGACCTCACCGACAACGTCAACTTCATGGCGTCGAACCTGACCGCGCAGGTCCGCAACATCGCCGACGTCGCAACCGCGATCGCCGGCGGCGACCTTTCCAAGAAAATCACGGTGAACGTGTCGGGCGAAATCCTTCAGCTCAAGGAAACGCTCAACACCATGGTCGACCAGCTCAATGCCTTTGCCGGCGAAGTGACGCGCGTGGCGCGCGAGGTCGGCACCGAAGGCCGGCTCGGCGGCCAGGCCAACGTGCTTGGCGTCGCCGGCACCTGGAAGGATTTGACCGAAAGCGTCAACTCGATGGCTTCCAACCTGACGGCGCAGGTTCGCAACATCGCGGAAGTGACGACGGCGGTCGCCAACGGCGACCTGTCCAAAAAAATCACGGTCGACGTGCGCGGCGAAATTCTGGAGCTGAAAGACACCATCAACACCATGGTGGACCAGCTCAACGCCTTCGCCGGCGAAGTGACGCGCGTGGCGCGCGAGGTCGGCACCGAAGGCAAGCTCGGCGGTCAGGCGCTGGTGCGCGGCGTGGCCGGCACCTGGAAGGATTTGACCGACAGCGTCAACTCGATGGCCTCCAACCTGACCGGGCAGGTGCGCAACATCGCCGAAGTGGCCACCGCCGTGGCGAAAGGCGATCTGTCGAAAAAGATCACGGTGAACGTGTCGGGCGAAATCCTGCAGCTCAAGGAAACGCTCAACACCATGGTCGACCAGCTCAACGCCTTTGCCGGCGAAGTGACGCGCGTGGCGCGCGAGGTTGGCACCGACGGCAAGCTCGGCGGCCAGGCCCAGGTGACGGGCGTGGCCGGCACCTGGAAGGATCTCACCGATTCCGTCAACTCGATGGCGGGAAACCTGACCGCGCAGGTTCGTAACATCGCCGAAGTCGCGACCGCGATTGCCGGCGGCGACCTGTCGCGCAAGATCACGGTGGACGTGCGCGGCGAAATCCTTCAGCTGAAGGAAACGCTCAACACGATGGTCGACCAGCTCAACCGCTTCGCGGGCGAAGTGACGCGCGTGGCGCGTGAGGTCGGCACTGAAGGCCGGCTCGGCGGCCAGGCCAACGTGCCGGGCGTCGCCGGCACCTGGAAAGATCTCACCGACAGTGTGAATTCCATGGCGGGCAACTTGACGGCTCAAGTCCGCAACATCGCCGAAGTCACCACCGCCGTGGCGCGCGGTGACTTGTCGCGCAAGATCACCGTGGACGTGAAGGGCGAAATTCTCGAACTGAAGAACACCATTAACACCATGGTGGACCAGCTCAACGCCTTTGCCTCGGAAGTGACGCGCGTGGCGCGCGAAGTCGGCACCGAGGGCAAGCTCGGCGGTCAGGCCGAAGTGCCTGAAGTGGCCGGCACCTGGAAGGACCTGACCGACAACGTCAACTTCATGGCGTCGAACCTGACGGCTCAGGTCCGCAACATCGCCGAAGTCGCGACCGCGATCGCCGGCGGCGACCTGTCGAAGAAGATCACGGTGGACGTGCGCGGCGAAATTCTGCTGCTCAAGGACACCTTGAACACCATGGTGGAGCAGCTTCGCTCCTTCGCGGCCGAAGTGACGCGCGTGGCGCGCGAAGTCGGCACCGAAGGCCGGTTGGGCGGTCAGGCCGTGGTGCCCGGCGTCGGCGGCACCTGGAAGGATCTCACCGATAACGTCAACCTTCTTGCGGCGAACCTCACCACGCAAGTCCGCAACATCGCCGAAGTCACCACCGCCGTGGCGCGCGGCGACCTCTCGCGCAAGATCACGGTGGACGTGAAGGGTGAAATTCTCGAATTGAAAAACACCATCAACACGATGGTGGACCAGCTCAACGCGTTTGCCGGCGAGGTGACGCGCGTCGCCCGCGAAGTCGGCACCGAAGGCAAGCTCGGCGGACAGGCGCAGGTGCCCGCCATCGCCGGCACCTGGAAAGACCTGACCGACACCGTGAACTTCATGGCGGCCAACCTGACCGAGCAGGTGCGCGGTATCGTCAAGGTGGTGACCGCGGTCGCGAACGGCGATCTGAAACAGAACCTGACCGTGAAGTCGAAGGGTGAGGTCGCTGCTCTTGCCGACACCATCAACAACATGACCGAGACGCTGGCGACCTTCGCCGATCAGGTCACGAGCGTGGCGCGCGAAGTCGGCGTCGAAGGCCGCCTCGGCGGTCAGGCCAACGTGCCGGGTGCTGCCGGCACATGGAAGGACCTGACCGGCAACGTCAACCTGCTCGCAGCCAACCTGACCTCGCAGGTTCGCGCTATTGCGGAAGTGGCGACTGCCGTGACCAAGGGCGACTTGACGCGTTCGATTCAGGTCGACGCCAGAGGCGAAGTCTCGGAGCTCAAAGACAACATCAACACGATGATCACCAACCTCCGGCTCACGACCGACCTCAATACCGAGCAGGACTGGCTGAAGACCAACCTCGCCCGCTTCACCAACATGCTGCAGGGCCAGCGCGACCTGACCACGGTCGGCCGGCTGCTCTTGACCGAACTCACGCCGCTGGTCAACGCGCATCGGGGCGTGATTTACCAGGTTCAAAGCGAAGACAATCCTCAATTACGTCTTTCCGCGGCCTATGCCAGCGACGGCGTCAGTCCGCACCCGCAGGTGATCCAGATGGGCGAAGGCCTGATCGGGCAATGCGCCATGGACAAGCGGCAACGGCTGGTATCCGACATTCCCGACGATACGATCCCGATCAACTCGGCGCTGTTGCGCATTACCCCGAAGAACCTCGTGGTGCTGCCGGTTCTGTTCGAGACCCAGGTCAAGGCCGTGATCGAGCTCGCTTCCGCCTCGAGCTTCACGACATCGCAGATGACCTTTCTCGAGCAACTGACCGACTCGATCGGCATCGTGCTGAACAGCATCGAAGCCACGATGCAGACCGAAGGGTTGTTGACGCAATCGCAGCAACTCGCTGGCGAGTTGCAGACCCAGCAGAAGGAATTGCAGCAGACCAACGAGCAGCTCGAGCAGAAGGCGCAGCAGCTCGCCGAACGCAACGTCGAGGTGGAGCGCAAGAACCAGGAAATCGAGCAGGCCCGCCGTGCGCTCGAGGAAAAAGCCACGGAGCTCTCGCTGACCTCCAAGTACAAGTCGGAATTCCTGGCCAACATGTCCCACGAACTCAGGACGCCGCTCAACAGCATCCTGATTCTGGGTCAGCAACTGACCGAAAACCCCGACGGCAACCTGACGCACAAGCAGGTCGAATTCGCACGCACCATCCATGGCGCCGGCACCGACCTGTTGAACCTGATCAGCGACATTCTCGACCTCTCGAAGATCGAATCCGGCACGGTGACGGTGGAGGCCGAGGATATTCTCACCACCAATCTTCTGGAAACCGTCGGCCGGCCATTCCGTCACGAAGCGGAAAATCGCCAGCTCACCTTCGATGTCGCGGTCGATCCCCATCTCGGCCGAAGCATCTATACCGACTCGAAGCGATTGCAGCAGGTACTGAAGAACCTGCTTTCCAACGCCTTCAAGTTCACCGCCGAGGGTGGCGTGCGCCTCAGTGTTTCGGCGGCAGTTGGCGGCTGGAGCGCCGAACATCCCGTTCTCAACCACTCGCCTGCGGTGGTCGCCTTTGAAGTGTCGGATACCGGCATCGGCATTCCCCAGGACAAGCAGAAGCTGATCTTCGAAGCGTTCCAGCAGGCGGATGCCGGCACCAGCCGAAAATACGGCGGCACCGGCCTTGGCCTTGCCATCAGCCGCGAGCTCGCAAGCCTGCTCGGCGGCGAGATCCATTTGCAGAGCACCCCCGGCAAGGGCAGCATCTTCACACTCTATCTGCCACTGCAATATTCCGGCCCGACGATCGCGCCGCGCGTCGGCGCACCGGCACGTTACGGCATGGCGCCGGCGATGCCCGTCGTGGCGCAGGAGCGGGTCATCGAGCAGTTGTCGGACGATCGGCTGAGCCTCGAGCCCGGCGACACCATTCTGCTGATCGTCGAGGACGATCCGCATTATGCGCGAGTGCTGGTAGACCTGGCCCGCGACAAGGGTTTCAAGGTTCTGGTCGCGGCAAGGGGCGCAGAAGCGCTGGATCTCGCCAAGCAATATCAACCGACCGCCATATCGCTCGACGTTTTTCTGCCCGATATGCTCGGCTGGACGGTGTTGAGCCAGCTCAAGCATAATCCGCTGACGCGGCACATTCCGGTCCAGATCATCACGCTCGACGAAGATCGCCAGCACGCGCTGGCGCGCGGCGCCTTCTCCTTCGTCAACAAACCGACGACCACGGAAGGCGTCGCCGCGGCACTGGCCCAGATCAAGGAATACGCCAAACCTCGCCGCAAGCGGCTCTTGATCGTCGAGGACAATGCAGTGGAACAGATGAGCATCAAGGAACTGCTCGACCATGATGACATCGAGATCGTTACCGCGGACACTGGGGCGAGCGCCCTCTCCACGCTCCGGGATCATCCGTGCGACTGCGTGGTCCTCGATCTCAGGCTACCTGACATGAGTGGTTTCGAGGTCCTCGATTCGATCCGCAAGGACGATTCGCTGTCGGACGTACCGGTGGTGGTCTTCACCGGCCGGGAACTTTCGGTCGAAGAGGACGCGGAACTCCACACCATGGCCCGCAGTATCGTGGTGAAAGGTGTGGAATTGCCCGAGCGCCTGCTGGACGAAACCTCGCTGTTCCTGCATCGCATCATCACGGAACTTCCGATCGAGAAGCAGCGAATGCTGGAAAAGCTCAACAGTTCCGATGAGGACCTGGTGGGCCGCACCGCGCTCCTGGTCGACGACGATGCCCGTAACATCTTTGCGTTGTCGAGCGTTCTGGAACGCCGCGGCATGAAGGTGCTCACCGCAACGACCGGCAGCGAGGCGGTCGCGCTGGTCGGCTCAAACCCCGAGATCGCGGTGGTGTTGATGGACATCATGATGCCGCAGATGGACGGTTATCAGACCATCGGCGTCATCCGGACGGATCCGGCGTTCCGGAGGCTCCCCATTATCGCGCTGACGGCC
Source organism: uncultured Alphaproteobacteria bacterium (assembly GCA_963775545.1). Classification (GTDB taxonomy): domain Bacteria; phylum Pseudomonadota; class Alphaproteobacteria; order Rhizobiales; family Xanthobacteraceae; genus Bradyrhizobium. The sequence continues at coordinate 61,073 of CAVZJE010000010.1, read as the reverse complement.
AAAGCGATGAAGGGCGACCGGGAGAAATGCCTTGAAGCCGGCGCCTCCGACTACCTGGCCAAGCCGGTCAACACCGAGCAGTTGCTACTTGCTATCAGAATGTGGCTTCATCGCTGATTGGCATACTGGCGCCGCCCATTTGAAGTTCCTGAACCACAAGAGGCGAATTCTACCCAGGAACTTCAAATGGAAAACCGGCACCAGAAAATACGAGTTTGCTAGTGCCCATGATTTCCGAAGTTCGTGAAAGATGGGCGCTGCGACAGGAGACGAACTTCGGAAAGCGGGCACTAGATAAATGACAGCCCAGGAAAAGATAGACATTCTTCTGGTTGACGATCAGCCGGCCAAGTTGCTGGCCTATGAGGTTATTCTCAAGGAGCTCGGCGAAAACCTCGTGGTGGCGACCTCGGGCCGGGAAGCGCTCGAATATCTTCTCAAGAACGAAGTTGCCGTGATTCTGGTGGATGTGTGCATGCCCGAGCTCGACGGTTTCGAGCTGGCGGCGATGATCCGCGAACACCCCCGCTTTCAGAAGACAGCGATGATCTTCATCTCAGCGATTCAGGTTTCCGACCTGGACCGCCTCCGCGGTTACGAAATGGGGGCGGTCGATTATGTGCCGGTACCTGTGGTTCCGGAGGTGCTGCGCGCCAAGATCCGTGTCTTCGTCGATCTCTACCGCAAGACGCGGCAGCTCGAGCGATTCAATGCCGAGCTTGAAGACCGGGTTAGCGCTCGCACCAGCGAGCTTGAATATTCCAACGCGCGGCTGCTCGAAAGCGAGCAGCGCCGCAGTCTCGCATTGGCTGCAGGGAGAATGGGCTCCTGGGACTGGGACTGGGTCAACGGCGACTGGATGTGGGACGAGGGGCAGTTCCGGATATTCGGGGTCGATCCGAAAGACTTTGTCGTCAATCCGGAGAATGTGCGGGCTTTACTTCACCCCGACGATATCGACGAGTTGCGCAAGGCGGTGATCCAGCTCGACAAGGGCGTCAAATCCTACGAGACCGAATTCCGCATCGTACGCCGGGATGGCGAAATTCGCTGGCTGTTCGGCACCGCCGCCGCCACCGCTGACAAAACCGGCCGAGTCATCCGCGTCAGCGGCGTGACTGTCGATATAACGGAACGCAAGCGGGCGGAAGAACGCCAAAGCCTGCTCACCCGCGAGGTCGATCACCGCGCCAAGAATGCGCTGGCGCTGGCGCAGTCGATCGTTCGGCTCACGCGCGGCGAAAACGCCAAATCCTACATGCAGGCGGTCGAGGGACGAATTGGTGCGTTGGCGCGGGTCCACACCATCCTCTCTCTGTCGAGTTGGCAAGGCGCGGAGATCACAAAGCTCGTCGACGAGGAACTCGCACCATATCTGATGAACGACCAGATCATATTCAGTGGATCGAACGTTCAGTTGCTGCCTGCGACCGCGCAAACGCTGGCCATGGCGCTGCATGAACTGGTCACGAACTCGGCCAAGTACGGGGCTTTGTCCACCCTGACCGGGCGCCTCGCGATTTACTGGAAGGTCGAGACGGACGTTCTCAAAATAGTTTGGGAAGAGCGGGAGGGTCCGGCTGTGGTGGAACCGGTGTCGCGCGGCTTTGGAACGCGAAGCGTGATTGCCAGCATCGAATCCCAGCTCGGAGGCCGGGCCGAGTTCGACTGGCGCCCCGAAGGCCTGATCTGCCGGCTCTCCGTTCCGCTGAAGCCGCCCGCTGCGCCGCGACAAGCCGGCCATCGCCAACCCGCGTCGGTCGCCAGCACCGAGCGAGCTTCGGTGTCCGGGACGGGCTAGATTACTTGCGAGGACTGGCGCAGACCTGCCTGCCATGTTAGCGGCTTTCCCACGATCGTGGGTACGGCGGGGAAGCGATGTTGGAAGCGGTAATCTGGGACTTTGGCGGCGTATTGACGTCCTCGCCGTTTGAGGCGTTCGCTCGCTTCGAGACCGAGCGCGGCCTGCCCGCCGACATCATCCGCCGCACCAACGCAGCCAACCACCTGGAGAACGCCTGGGCGAAATTCGAACGGGCCGAGGTGGATATCGAGACTTTCGACCGGCTGTTTGCTGCGGAGTCGCTGGCGCTGGGGGCTGAAGTCCGCGGCAAGGACGTATTGCCGCTGCTGGCCGGCGATCTGCGGCCTGAAATGGTCGAGGCGCTCAGACGCATCAAGTCCACGTTCAAGACCGGCTGTATCACCAACAACCTTCCCGCCAATGCGATCGGTAGCGCCGGTGGCCGGACGCTATACATCACCGAGGTGATGGTGCTGTTCGATCACGTGATCGAATCGGCCAAGATCGGCCTCAGGAAGCCCGACCCGAAAATCTATCACATGATGGTAGAAGCGCTTGCGGTCGATCCGAAGCGCTGCGTCTATCTCGACGATCTCGGCGTCAACCTGAAGCCGGCGCGCGACATGGGCATGACCACCATCAAGGTGCGCGACGCCAAACAGGCGCTCGCCGAGCTTGAAGCAGCGACGGGTCTGTCGCTGCGATAGCGGCGGCACGCCGCAACGGCCAGCTGTGTCGATCTAGGCGTCGATCGCGTCCTTGATCTTTTGCCGGGTCAACGGCAGATCGCGCAAGCGTTTCCCGGTAGCATTGGCGAGCGCGTTGGCGATCGATGCCGCCGCCGGTCCCTGTCCGGTCTCGCCGCTACCCAGGAACGGCAGGCCAGGACGGTTGATGATGTGCACGTCGATTTTGTCAGGAACCGCATCGAAACGCAGGATTGGATAGGTTTGCCAATCGATGCTCGTGATCCGCGTGTCGTCAAAAGTGACGGCTTCATACAACGTCCAGCTCATCGACTGCATGATCGCGCCCTCGATCTGATTGGTCAGCCCGTCCGGATTGACCACTTGACCGCTGTCGACAGCCGCGACTGCGCGCACCAGGCGCGGACGCCCGGTCTCCCGGTTCACTTCCACCTCGCTGGCGATGGCGCAGTAGGCCGCCAGACTCTTGTAGCGCGCAAAGGCGAAGCCATAGCCGCGATCCGGAGGAGCTTTTTGTCCGTTCTGCCAGCCGAACTCCTTCGCCGCCCTCTCAATGACGTCACGGCCGCGCTTATCCTCCAGATGTTTCAGCCTGAACTCGACCGGATCTGCGCCGGCGAGTTCGGCGAGTTCGTTCATGAAGCTCTCGATCGAAAATACGTTGTGATAGGCGCCGAGCGCACGCATCGCCGAAATCCGCACCGGCATCGATGGAATGAAATGGTGCACGACGTGCGCATTGGGAAATTTATAGATCGGGATCGCGTTGCGGTCGCCGCCGCCTGCCGGCAAGGGCAGCGGCTTCGGCTCCGGAACCGCGAAAGGCTCGGCCATATGCTGAGCCGCCAGCATCGATCCAGCCCCGCCCGGCCGCATCGAATGGGTGTTGGTCCAAACGTCGAAATTCCAATCGACAATTCTACCGTTACCGTCGAGCGACGCCTTCAGCTTGGTCACCATCGCCGGCCCGAACGGTTCCCAGGCGTGCTCCTGTTCGCGCATCCATTGCACGCGCACGGGAGCACCGGGCAACGCGCGCGCGATCAGCGCAGCGTCGGCGGCAGCATCGTCAGCCCCGTTGTGGCCGTAACAGCCAGAGCCCTCGACGTGGATCAGGCGAACGCTCGCCAATGGCACTTTCAGCATTTCGGCGATACCCTCGCGATCAGGGTAAACGCCTTGCGTGTGAGTCCATACCGTCATGGCATCGCCGACCAGTTGCGCGACCGCGCAGGACGGGCCGATCGAGCCGTGGGATTGATAGGGGCGCGTATAAGTGGCCTCAATGGTCCTTTGGCCGATAGCCGACGGATCGCTCTGCTGGAAGATGGTCGTATCGTCCGACTTCAGGCTCGTGAGAACGCGAAGCAGATCGTCCTGCTTCGGCAGGCCCGGCGTCTCCTTCCATTTCGCTGCCGCCGACAACGCCTTCATGGCCTTGATCGCCTGGAATTCCTTCTGGGCGACCACAGCCAGAAAATTGCCGTCACGGACGACCTTGACGAAACCGGGCAGCTTTTCGACCGCCGAAGTGTCGCACTCCGTCAGTTGAGCGTCATAGCTCGGCGGTCGCACGATGCGGGCATGCAGCATGCCCGGCAACCGCATGTCCTGAACATAGGCCTGACCGCCCGTCACCTTGGCCGGAATGTCGACGCGCGGTACCGGCTGGCCCATCACCTTGTAGGTCGCGGGATTCTTCAGTTTCGATTTCGGCTGTGCCTGTACATGAAGCATGTCGCCCGCGACCAATTCGCCATAACCCAGACGCTGGCCGTCCGGCGCGACCACCGCGCCGTCCTGGGTCCGCAAATTCTCCACCGGCAGATTGAACCGCCGCGCGGCTTCCACCACCAGAAGCTCGCGCACCTGTGCGGCGGCATTCTGGATCGCGGTGCCGCTGTATTGCGTGGATTGGCTGCCGGCCGTGTAGCCTTCGTCGGCAGTGAGAAGCGTATCGGCGGTGATGACCTTGAGCGACGCAAAGGGAACATCGAGCTCTTCGGCGGCGATCTGTTGAAACGCGGTCTTGAAACCCTGACCGAGTTCAGCCTTGCCGGTGAATACCGTGATGCCGTCGGCATCGATGCGAATCCAGGCATCGAGATACGGCGATTTCGCGAGACTGCCGGGCGGCTTTGGAGCGCCCGCCGCGGCATGCTCCTGTGCGAAGGCGTCCGGTATCGAGAAGCTGACGATCAGGGCGCCGCCACCTGCGAGAACCTGACGACGATCGAGAGCGACGGGACCGTTCATTGCGCGCTCCCCTCACCGTTCGTCGTCAATTCGGCGGTATCCATCAGATGCGCGGCACGATGCACGGCGCGAAGAATACGCATATGGGTGCCGCAACGGCAGAGATTGGTTTGCAGTTCGCTGCGAATTTGCGAGTCCGTCGGTTTGGAATTCCGTTGCAGCAGCGCCTGCGCGCGCATCATCATTCCGGCGATGCAGTAACCGCATTGCGCGGCCTGTTCCTCCATGAAGGCGCGCTGGATAGGCGCGGGCTTTTCGACGGTCCCGAGCCCTTCCAGCGTCGTCACCTCCTTATCCCTCAGAAGAAGCAGCGGCGTTACGCAGGACAACACCGCCTTGCCGTCGACGATCACCGTGCAAGAACCGCATTGGCCGAGACCGCAGCCGAATTTGGCGGCGTTGAGCTTGAGATCGTCGCGCAACACATAAAGCAGCGGCGTATCGGGGTCGGCATCGATCTGGTGATCGTGACCGTTGACCTTCAGTGTCATCATGGCTAGTGCCCTCTTTCCGAAGTTCGTCCTGCGGTGTCAGGGCTCGATGAGGTACGGAGAGATACGGTTTCGGTCTGCCTGGCGTCGCGGACGATCTGTTCGACACCGGTCCAGGCCGGTTGGGAGCTGAAGCGGCCGCGGAGATAGTTCAACAGGGCGGAAATCTGATCGTCGGTCATGCTGTTGGCAAAACCCGGCATGATGGGGCTGCGTTCCCCGCCGACGGGACGAATGCCCGACAAAATGATGTTAGCGGCATTACGCGGGTCGGGCGCGCTGAGGGCCGTGCTGAGACGAAGGTTGATGCCGCTATAGGGCAGCGGGCGGTCGGAGTCGTGGCAGGTTGCGCAGGCCGCCGCATAAATCGATGCGCCGGGAGTGTCGGCTAACGCCGGCTGAACCGGAGGCGATTTGATCTCGGCTCGCGTCGCATTGGTCTGGTTAAGGCGATCCTGCGTTGGAGGTCCGAATACGCTCGTCATGTAGAGAGCAATCGCGCGGACGTCGCTCTCGGGCACCGACGCGAGGTTGGCGGTCACTTCCGCCATCGGGCCGCGCGCCACCCCATGATCGGAATCCCAGCCCTGACGCAGATAGTGAAACAGCGCGTCAGTGGTCCACGGCAAGGGCGAACGCGACTGCGCATTGATGGCATAGGCATGCCAGTTGTCGACATCGCCGCCGGAAAATGACGCAGTCACCTTTTCCGCGCCAAGCGCATTGCGCGGCGTATGGCAGGCGCCGCAATGGGCCAAACCATCGACCAGATAGGCGCCCCGATTCCACTCCGCGCTTTGCGTGCTATCGGCCTTGTAGGCGCCTTTCTTCAGGAAAAGCAGCTTCCAGCCGGCGACGACGAACCGCTGATTGAACGGGAAGGAAAGATCGTTGCTGCGATCGGGCGCGCGAACCGCCGGCCGCGTCATCAGGAACGCGTAGAGCGCGCGATCGTCCCCGTCGGTCACGTTGGTGAAGTGGTCGTAAGGAAAGGTCGGATAAAGATGATGGCCGGCGCGATCGACGCCCGAGCGCATGGCGCGCTGGAACGCCGCTTCCGGCCACCGGCCGATACCGGTGTCGGGATCGGGCGTGATGTTCGACGAATAGATGGCGCCGAACGGCGTCGGCACCGCCAGGCCGCCGGCAAAGGACTTGCCGCCCGGCGCGGTATGGCAATCGCTGCAATTGCCGATGGCGGCCAGGTCCCGGCCGCGTTTGACAAGCGCTGGATCAAACGATTGCGGCGCGGGAGGTTCGATCGTCTCGATCGCCGGCCGCCAGGTAACGGCAAAGGCCGCGATCGCCCCGCCGATCAGCGCGACTAGGGCGGCTCCCCCGATGATTCCAGGCTTTGGCATTCGTCCCAAGCTCTTGTTGCTTTGGGAGTCATTGCTAGCACGAATTGACCGATTGCGTCCAAGGCTTGTAGTCCAAGGCTTGTAGTCCAAGGCTTGCGCCCTGCTCCGGGCGGCGGCTGGCGCAACACCGGGCGGATTGGACGTCTATTCTATTGCTTTATCTCAGGAGCCGCCGACTCGGCCGCGGAAAACGCGCTTTCAAATACCGCCAGATCCGCGCTCGGCAAATCGCCCACCGCCACATAGGTGAAATTGCCGTCGCTCCAGCTTCGAACGTTGTAGCCGGCGATCGTCTGATCGGGAACGGCCTGGCCGGCTCGCAATGTCGTGAGGCTGACGGTGTGCGCGGCATGTTTGTAGACGATCGTCGCCACCGGATTATGGCCGATGACATCGACCCGGCCGCCCAGCAGCACGAAGCCCCGCGCGGCGAGATCCGGCACCTGAGGCGATTCAGGCAGCCGCGACGTGAACCATGGCTTGACCGTGTGGCGGTCGGAGGATGCGATATCGAACGGCTGCGGCGCCAGCAGACCGCGGATATGGCCGGCAACGACCTCGCTCGCGACGGTATCGCTCTGGCCAAAGTGATCGATCGTTTTCAGCACGGAGCCCGAGATCACGGCGCCGAACACGGCCGACGCCGCCAGCGCCTGGAACGACCAGCTCCGGCGGCGAAGAACCGTAACGTTGTTCGGCCGTTCTGAGTTCGACGGCTCCGTCTCCGCTTTCAGCCTTGCCTGAATTCGCGCCTGCAAATCCTGGGGCATATCGGCCAGTGGGAGCGCGCGAACGGCCTGCCGCAGCGACATCAGGCGCGAATAGCGGGCCTTCAACGCTTCATCGCGTCTGTAGCCGCCGCTCGAATTCGGCCTCCGTAGCCGGGTCGAGTTCACCGTCGCAATAGGCGGTCAACATCAGTTCGTCGTTGTCTCGCAAGGACGCAATCATGATTGCTTTCGACCTCCGAGAAGCGCCATCAGCAGCTGCCTTCCGCGCGACAGTCTCGACATGACCGTGCCGATGGGAACATTGGTGATCTCGGCAATATCGCGATAATTCATCTGATTGATTTCCCGCAAAACGATCACTTCACGAAACTGCGCCGGCAATTGCGCCAGGGCTTTCTGGATTTCCTCGGCATCCGCCTTGAGAAGTGCGGCCTCCTCCGGAGTCTCTATTTTCGTCCCGTGAAGACCTTCGTATTCGAGTTCCTGTTGCTCCGCCGCATTGAGGTCGTTGATGTAAGTGACGGTTCTTGGCCTGTTCTTCGTCAGCCAGCTCAGAGCCGTATTACGCACGATGGTCAGGGACCAGGCGCGGGGGTTGACGGCTCCGAAACCCTTGATACCCCGAAACGCCCGGATGGCGGCTTCCTGCACGATATCTTCCGCATCCGATGCATTGCCGGCAAGCCACTGCGCGAGGCGATAGGCCTCTGGCAAATGCGGCAGGAAGACTTCATCAAACGCGCTTCTTTCGTCCTTGTCTTGCACTACGGAGACCGACATTTGCTGCTGGCTCGACATTTGATCGGAGCCTTCCAGCCGGTCTTTTAGCATGTCATTTTTGAGTTCGGTACACCGGAAACCCGTCCGGTGTACCGATAGCGTTGTGGTCATGTTTCTCTCATCGGAGTTCTCATCCCCGGAGTTCTCGCGACGCGATTACTTCACGATGATCTTTCCGACCATCTGCGGATGCAGGCTGCAGAAATAGGTAAAGGTGCCGGCATTGGCGAACGTGTAGGAGAACGTATCGTCGGTATCGAGCGCCTTCGACCGGAAGACCCTGCTGCCGGTTTCGACCACGGTATGGGGAATGTCGTCGCGATTGGTCCACTTCACCGTCGTGCCTACGGGAACAGTCAGTTCCTTCGGTCCGAAGGTAAAATTGTCGATCGCAACGGCAGGGGGCTCCTCCGCCGCGACCGCGCCTAGCGCCAGCATTGCGCCGACGAGCGGTCCCGAAAGCACCGCGACGATCACGGCCCGACCGGGAGTAAATCGCGCGGCGGCGAGGCGGAGGTTACTCAAGAACGTTTGCATGTAGACTCCTCGATCAGCCGGCCAGTGTCTTGTCGACGATGGCGAGCGGCTTGTTGCCCTGCACGACAGTCACGGTCGCAAGTCCGAGCTTGCTACGGAGCTGATCGGCCGGAACCACCATCGGTCCGGGCGAAGGCGCGGTGCCGGGAGCCGGTTGCGGAAACGCGGTCGACAAGGCCGTGTGGAAGCTCATGTTGCCCTCGACCTTCTGGGCCAACTGGTGGATGTGGCCGTTGAGGATGGTGACTGAGCCGAAGCGCTTGAGCAGCTCGAGCGCGCGCGTGCCATCGTCGGTACCCCAGCCCCATTCCTTGTAGATGATCTGGAGCGGGATATGGGCAAACACGACGATCGGCGTGCTGTTCGACTTGTCCTTCAGGTCGGCCTCTAGCCAGGCGAGTTGCTCGGCGCCGAAGTTACCGAGGCCACCGGCCTTCAGATCGACGACGTTGACGAGGCCGATGAAGTGGATGCCGCGATCGTCGAAAGAGTACCAGCCGGCGCCCTTTGAGCCCTTGCCGTAACGATCGAGATAGGCCTTGCCGCGATCTTCGTCGATGAGGTCGTGCTCGCCGGGAACCCAGTGCACCTGAACACCGGTCTCGCCGAATACCTTGTCGGCATCGTCGAATTCGGTGGGCTTGGAGAGGTGGGTGATGTCGCCGGTATGGATGATGAAGGACGGCTTGGTCGGCATCGCCTTCACTTTGGCAACCGCTTCACGCAGCGTGCCGAGCGCATCCGGATTGGCTTTCTTGTCGAAGCCAATATGGCTGTCGCTCATTTGAAGGAAGGTAAATCCCGTTGTGGGTTCGGCGGCCGCGGCTTCGCCAATCAATCCGATAGAGTGCGGAACGCCACCACTGACCGTCCAAAGCACCCCGGTTCCCGCCCAGACCATGCATTCAAGCACCTCGCGGCGGCCTAACCCCTTCTCTTGATCGTCAAGGCCCTTTTTAGCCATGTCATATTCTCCCTATGAAGCCAGGCGGCTCCAGATGGGCGCAGGATTGCGCCATGCGAGGGAGACTCGGGATTTTCCGGCTTTATTCCCGGGAGCGGCTGTTCGGTCGGAACGCAAAAGAAAAGGGGGAAGCGGAAATTCCGCTTCCCCCAGATGGTTAACCTAGATCAGGTCTACGTGTTCTAACTTAGAACTGGTAGCGGAGACCGACACCCGGATCGAAGTTGGAAGACCTGTTGCTCCCAACGGCCTGGACCGTCGACCCGCGTGGTTGACGATGAAGTTGTTGGCGAGGCCACCAGTGACCTGCGAGTACATCATACCGGCGTAGACGTCGACGTGACGGGCGAAGCGCCAGTCGATGACCGCCGAGACCGCATCCAGGGTGCCAGCGCACTGTGAGGACAACGATCCCAAGGAAGCACATTGCCAGCAAGCGTCACGGGAGCCGTGGCGAAGGTGTTATCCCACTCGTGGTAGTAGGCGCCGGTGATGTCGAGAGCCGGCGTGATCGCGTAGCGAACACCGAACCACGCCGTTTGCAGGATCTTGTCGGACGGGAAGGCGAGGTTGTTCACCGCACCGGCAATGAAGCCGCCCTGGAGGAAGGCGCCCGGCAGCAGCGGGTTGTTCGGGTTGGAGTAGTTGATGTGCTCGTAACCACCGAACAACTTCCACGGCCCGATCGTGTAGCGGGCGCCGACACTGAAACACGGTATCGTCGGAGACCGTGGCTGTGAGCTGGCCATTACCGATGGCAACCGCCGGATTTACCCCGATGCCCAGGCCCAGAGGCGAAGAGCCGACGGCGTCAAAGATCTTGCCGCCGACGAAGTCCAGCGAGAAGCCCATGTAGTCGAAGCCGATGTTGCCTTCGAAGGCGTTACCGGTGCCGCTATTGCCGCCGTTCTTGGCCTGAACTTCAGCCGCGAACCGCACCGGGCCGACATTCACGCGATACTCATACGAGTTGTCGTAGATGCGGTTCTCGGTGTCGCCGCCGCCGCCGTTCGCGCCCTGGAAGGTGATGACCGACCAGGAGTTGGAACCGGAGAGCGGGTCATAGTTGACGACCAGGTCCGAGGTCAGAGCCGACTGACGGCCCATGGTGAAGGTGCCGTAGGTCGGTGAACTCAGACCGAAGTAGGCGGCGTTGTTGAACATCTGGCCACCCTTCGACGAGTTGCCAAAGGAGTTCTGGAGGGCGTTAAAGGGCAGGCCGTTGTTCTGGGCGATCGTCGCGGTGCCGTTGGCATTCATGCCGCACGCCGGGTTGAACAGGGTCTGCAAGTTGAACACGGCGTAGAGGTTATCGCCGATCTCCTGCTTGCCGCGCAAGCCGATGAACGAGGTGCTCAACTGGTTGGCGCCGGCTCCGAAATAGGAACCCTGGCCGCCGTTCCTCGAAACCAGCACATCCAGCGGACCGGCAGTCGAGCCGGCGAACCGCAGCGCTGTGCTGGATATAGGTCACGCCCATATCGAAGTTGCCGTAAACGCAGATACCCTTGATGCAGATATCGTCGTTCTCCGGAGGCCTGGCCTTGACCGCTGCCTTGTAGGGCAGGTCGGCCGCCATCGCGTCCACCGGATTGATGAGCACCGGCTTCTGGGTTTCGAGAGCCTTCTGGCGCTTTTCAAGATCGGCGAGACGCTTGGTCATCGTCGCGTTCTGATCGCGCAGTTGCTTGGCCTGAGCCTGGATATCCGAGAGTTCATCGGCGTGGCCTGCCGCCGTGAAGGCCAGAATGGCCGCTGCTGAGATGAAAGTCCTTTTCACGTAGGTCCCCCAAAATAGGCGCGGCACCAACGTACGCCGCGGACTGCTGTTACGGAGCCTCGGCTGAGGACTCCTTAGGCAGGCACTCTGCGTCAGGGGACAAGGAAATACTGTAACCCACGCGCCACAGTCGGCCATGAAGCCACCTTTTGGGGAGAAAGGTCCCAAAACGGTTGACCCTGTTGCCGCAGCGACACAGTGAGTTTGATACTTTTGGTAGGCTATCTATTCGATTTACAACTAATAGTTGTCTCCTTTCTGCTCTCTCGGCGGGTTGTGGGCCACCGATTCCCGGTGAGCCCACCCCTTAGGTTTGGTCCGGACGGCCCCCGCCCCTTGTATTCAGCGGCGGGCCAGGGAGTTGAAACGGACAGAAGCATCGCGAGCCGCAAGATCGATGTGGATCTCAGATGTCTCTGTCCGTTTTGTTTCGCGTTACGCCTCCATCAGAACTGGTAGCGGAGACCGATACCGGGATCGAAGGTCGAGGCCTTGTTGGGGCCGAGCGGGTTGGTGACGTTGGCGTTGCTGGTCGCGGCTGCGGCAAAGCCGTTAGCCAAACCGTTCTGCACCTGCGACCACATCACACCGGCGTACATGTCGACGTGCCGGGCAAAGCGCCAATCGACCACCAGCGAGACAGCGTCCAGCGTGCCGGAGCACTGGGACGAGGCAACGCCGTCAGCGGCACATTGCGCGAGCGTCGTAGCGCTTGTCGCAAACTGGTTCTGCCACTCGTGGTAATAGGCACCGGTGATGTCGAGCGCCGGCGTGATCGCATACCTCACGCCGACCCAGGCCGTCTGAAGGATCTTGTCAGACGGGAACGCCGCGTTGTTCGGAGCAGTGATAATGAACCCACCCGAATTGAAGGCACCCGGTGCAAGTGGGTTATTCGGGTTGGCGTAATTGATGTGCTCGTAACCACCGAACAGTTTCCACGGTCCGATCGTGTACCGGGCCCCAACCTGGAACACGGTGTTGTCGGAGACCGTGGCCGCGATCTGGCCGTTGCCCGCAGGCAAGACCGAGCGCGGCAGCCTGTTGGACCTGAGTGACGCTCAGAGGCGCCGCCGAAACGGCGTCAAAGACCTTGCCGCCGACGAAGTCGATCGAGAAGCCCATGTAGTCGAAGCCGACGTTGCCTTCGAAGGCGTTGCCGGTGGAGCTGTTGCCGCCGTTTCTGGCCTGAACTTCAGCCGCCAACCGCACCGGGCCGACATTCACGCGATACTCATACGAGTTGTCGAAGATGCGGTTCTCGGTATCGCCGCCGCCGCCGTTCGCACCCTGGAAGGTGATCACCGACCAGGAGTTGGAACCGGAGAGCGGGTCATAGTTGACGATGAGGTCCGAGGTCAGAGCCGACTGACGGCCCATGGTGAATGTGCCGTAGGTCGGCGAACTCAGACCGAAGTAGGCGGCGTTGTTGAACATCTGGCCCGACTTCGAGGAGTTGCCGAACGAGTTCTGGAACCCGAGGTTCGTGGCCAGACCGTTGTTCTGCATGATCGAGCCCTGACCGTTGGCATTCATGCCGCTCGCCGGGTTGAACAGGGTCTGCAAGTTGAACACGGCATAGAGGTTATCCGCGATCTCCTGCTTGCCGCGCAGACCGATGAACGAGGTGCTCATCTGGTTGGCGGCGACGCCGAAGTACGAGCCAGTCGCGTTCTTCGAAATGAGGGTATCGTTCGGACCGCCAGCCGACGGAGCGAACGGCGCGCCTTTCTGCTCGTAGGTCAGGCCCATATCGAAGTTGCCGTAGACGCAGATACCCTTGATGCAGATGTCGTCGTTCTCCGGCGGCCTGGCCTTGACCGCTGCCTTGTAAGGCAGGTCGGCCGCCATCGCGTCCACCGGATTGATGAGCACAGGCTTCTGGGCTTCGAGAGCCTTCTGCCGCTTTTCGAGATCGGCAAGACGCTTGGTCATCGTCGCGTTCTGATCGCGCAGTTGCTTGGCCTGAACCTGGATATCAGTAAGTTCATCGGCGTGAGCCGTCGCAGCGAAGGCCAGAATCGCTGCTGCTGAGATGAAAGTCTTTTTCACGTAGATCCCCCAAATGAGACGCGGCACCAACCATCGCCGCGAGCTGCCTGGTTACGGAGCCCCGAACGGAGTCTCCTTGTGCAGCCTTGTGCATCAGGGGGAAGAGAAATGCTGTGACCGGCTCGCCACAGGAATACTGCAAGCCGACACCAATAACGGCCATGTGAATCTTGCTCAAAATATGATGAACATCATCTGATTTTCGATTCACGTATTCTCTCATTTTCGTGAGTCACAATTTTATTCGATCTCATTTCCGTGAATTCTCGTGATCGAAGGTGTCATATTCCACTTGATCTGAGGATCAGACGAAGATGAGGGACAGAAACATCACGAACCGCTTTGGGGGAACGTCGGTGTCGGATGCCTCTGCCCCTTCATATTTCGCTCGCTACGCCTCCGTCAGAACTGGTAGCGGAGACCAACACCGGGATCGAAGTTGGAAGACCTGTTGCTCCCAACCGCCTGGGTGGTCGTACCGAGGTTGTTGACGAAGAAGTTGCTCGCCAAGCCGCCGGTGACTTGCGACCACATCACGCCGGCATACACGTCCACATGCCGGGCGAAGCGCCAATCGGCCACCACCGAGACCGCATCCAGCGTGCCAGAGCACGTTGAGGATTGGGAATTTCCAAGAGCGGCACAGGCGGCGAGCGTCGTGGGGGATGTGGCGTAGGTGTTATCCCACTCGTGGTAGTAGGCGCCGGTGATGTCGAGAGCCGGCGTGATCGCGTACTTCACACCGAACCACGCTGTTTGCAGGATCTTGTCAGACGGGAAGGCGAGGTTGTTCACCGTACTGGCAATGAAGCCGCCCTGGAGGAAGGCACCCGGGTTCAGCGGATTGTTCGGGTTGGCGTAATCGATGTGCTCGTAGCCACCGAAGAACTTCCAAGGTCCGAGCGTGTAGCGGGCGCCGACACTGAACACGGTATCGTCGGAGACCGTGACCCCGAGCTGGCCATACCCCATGGCAACCGCCGGATTTACCCCGACGGTCAGAGGCGCAGAGCCAATGGCGTCAAAGATCTTGCCGCCGACGACGTCCAGCGAGAAGCCCATGTAGTCGAAGCCGATGTTGCCTTCGAAGGCGTTACCGGTGCCGCTATTGCCACCGTTCTTGGCCTGAACTTCAGCCGCCAACCGCACCGGCCCGACGTTGAGGCGATACTCATATGAGTTGTCGTAGATGCGGTTCTCGGTGTCGCCACCGCCGCCGTTCGCACCCTGATAGGTGATGACCGACCAGGAGTTCGAACCGGAGAGCGGGTCGTAGTTGACGATGAGGTCCGAACTCAGAGCTGACTGACGGCCCATGGTGAAGGTGCCGTAGGTCGGTGAACTCAGACCGAAGTAGGCGGCGTTGTTGAACATCTGGCCACCCTTCGACGAGTCGCCATAGGAGTTCTGGAGGTTGTTAAATGGCAGGCCGTTGTTCGCCGCGATGGAGCCGGTGCCGCTGCCATTCATGCCGCTCGCCGGATTGAACAGGGTTTGCAGGTTGAACACGGCGTAGAGGTTGTCTCGCGATCTCCTGCTTGCCGCGCAAACCGATGAACGAGGTGCTCATCTGGTTGGCGCCGACTCCGAAATAGGAGCCCATGCCGCCGTTCCTCGACACCAGCGTATCGAGCGGACCGGCGGCAACGGACAGCGAACGGTGCGCTGTGCTGGATATAGGTCACACCCATATCGAAGTTGCCGTAAACGCAGATACCCTTGATGCAGATATCGTCGTTCTCCGGCGGCCTGGCCTTGACCGCCGCCTTGTAGGGCAGGTCGGCCGCCATCGCGTCCACCGGATTGATGAGCACGGGCTTCTGGGCTTCGAGAGCCTTCTGGCGCTTTTCAAGATCGGCGAGACGCTTGGTCATCGTTGCGTTCTGATCGCGCAGTTGCTTGGCTTGAGCCTGGATATCCGACAGCTCGTCGGCGTGAGCCGTTGCTGCGAAAGCCAAAATGGCCGCTGCTGAGATGAAAGTTCGTTTCACGTAGGTCCCCCAAAATAGGCGCGACACCAATCATTCGCCGCGAGCTGTTAAAGGTACGGAGCCTCGGACGAGGACTCCTTACGTGAATGATCCTGCATCACCTCATTGGGAAATGTTGTCACCTGAACGCCACAGCGAATTCAGAAGCCGACAAAAAACCGTAATATGATTTTTATAATCTAAAGAGCTTTTTACGATCTAAAAATATTTTTAAAGAACTGCGCCGCTAGCCTGCTTATCTAAAAAATTTTTTATGAAAGTTCCAGAAAAGCCCGATTTTATGCGTGCAATTCCACTGCGGTTTACTCGAATAATCTGAACTTCGCTCCTGAATTATCCTTGATGACTCACGCCCGGATAATTGAACGCGGGAAAAGATTTCTCGAGCCTCAGGCGCGAGATTCAAGAAAGCTTTCTGCATTCCGCGCCCGTCGGAATCGAAAGCCATGACGTTTGCGAACAGCGTCTTCGATCCGCGCAAACGATTCACGCGGCGCTCGCTTTCAATTATCGAGAGCGCGACGTCGACCTTACAGATGCGATCGATCGACAGGCTTCCTGTTACTCACCGCCCGGACGCAGAGTTTGCCTAAAAAGGACGACCAGCCATGAGCGGCGAACGGAGCAACCCGTCCACTCCCGCCTTGCCCGGTCAGAGCAAAAGCAGCATGCTCGCCCCAATAAGGACGCCGGATACATCCTAGCCGCTAGGGGGCAACGACCATGAAAAAACGGGGGTTCGACCGGCGCGATTTTCTGAAATCGGCCGTGGTAAGCGGCGCCGCCGCGGCCAGCGCGACGACGATCGCAACACCAGACGCCGCGCAAGCCGAACAACCAGCCCAGACGGCGACTGCAACCACTGAGCCGGCCGGCTACGCCTTTCTCAATCTTGACGAAGCGGCCTTTGTCGAGGCGCTGGTCGACCACATGGTCCCGGCTGACGAGGTCAGCCCGAAAGGCACCGATCTCGGCGTCAATATCTATATCGATCGGGCATTGGCGGGCGCCTGGGGCAAGGGCGACCGTCTTTATATGCAGGGCCCGTGGAAACTCGGCGCTCCGAGCCAAGGCTACCAGCTGCCGCTGACGCCGGCACAGCTCTATCGCGCCGGCATCGCAGCCACCAACGCCCATTGCCACAAGACCTATGGCCATACCTTCGACCGGATCACCGAGGCGGAGCGGCAGGAGGTTCTGATCGGCCTCTCCACCGGCAAGATCACCTTCGATAGCGGGCTGCCGGTGCGCGTGTTCTGGACCACGCTTTATCAGACCGTGGTCGAGGGCATGTATTCGGACCCGATCTACGGCGGCAACCGCAACAAGGCCGGATGGGCGATCATCGGCTTTCCCGGCGTCATTGCGGTGCACCGCGATCACGTGGCGCAATATCGCGGCAAGCCGTTTCCGAGCAAACCCCTCAGCATCGCGGACATGAGCTAAGGGAAGAGTGCCATGGCAACCAAACTTCCCGAAGTCGACGTCGTCATCGTGGGTCTCGGCTGGACCGGGGGCATTCTCGCCAAGGAACTGACCGAGGCAGGCCTGAAGGTGGTCGCGCTGGAGCGCGGCGCCATGCGCACCAGCGAGAACGATTATGCGTTGCCCAACATCCGCGACGAACTGCGTTATGTCGTGCGCCACGACCTGATGCAGAACACCGCGCGCGACACCATCACCGTGCGCAACAATCCGCAGCAGGAGGCGCTGCCGATGCGCAAGCTCGGCTCGTTCCTGCCCGGCGAAGTCGTCGGTGGCTCCGCCGTGCACTGGAGTGGCCACACCTGGCGCTGGACCGATATGGAATTCAAGGTCCGCTCCAACTACGAGGAGCGTTACGGCAAGAAGTTTATTCCTGACGACATGACGATTCAGGACTGGGGCATCAGCTACGCCGAACTCGAGCCTTATTATGACAAGTTCGAGCGAACCGCGGCCGTTTCCGGCAAAGCCGGCAATCTCGTCGGAAAGATCCAGGACGGCGGCAATCCGTTCGAGGCGCCGCGCGAGCGCGAATATCCATTGCCGCCGCTGACGCCGATCCTGGCGAGCGAGATGTTTTCGGAAGCGGCGCGCAACGCGGGTTATCATCCCTTCCCGCGGCCATCGGCCAATGCGTCCGAACCCTACAC
This sequence comes from uncultured Alphaproteobacteria bacterium, assembly GCA_963775545.1. Classification (GTDB taxonomy): domain Bacteria; phylum Pseudomonadota; class Alphaproteobacteria; order Rhizobiales; family Xanthobacteraceae; genus Bradyrhizobium. The sequence continues at coordinate 43,484 of CAVZJE010000010.1, read as the reverse complement.
CAATCCCGACGGATCAAAGTTCGGCGCCTGCCAATATTGCGGCTATTGTCAACGCTTCGGCTGTGAAGCCAACGCGAAAGGAAGCCCGCACATCACGGTGATCCCGATCGCGATGGCGCGGCCGAATTTCGAATTACGAACCAATTCCTGGGTCACAAGGATATTGAAAGACTCCGATGGCAAACGCGTTACCGGCGTCACCTACACCAACATTCTCAACGGGGAGGAATTCGAGCAGCCGGCTTCAATCGTGCTGCTATGCGCCTACGCTATCAACAACGTTCACCTGATGCTGTTGTCCGGCGTCGGCGCACCTTACGATCCCGTTACCCAGAAGGGCGTTGTCGGCAAGAACTATTGCTACCAGACCGGCGCCAGCGCGACGCTGTTCTTCGAAGGAAAATATTTCAATCCCTTCATGAACGCCGGTGGCTCCAACGCCACCATCGACGACTTCAACACCAACTGGGCCTTCGATCGGACGCCGCATGAATTCGTCGGCGGATATAATGTGTCCGGCGGCTTCAACACACCGCTGCCGATCGGCTACCGCCCGGTGCCGGCAGGCACGCCGCTATGGGGCAGTGAATGGAAGCGGGCGACCGCGAAATGGTACCAGACGGCGATGGTCATCAATGCCAGCGGCAGCGTGATGGCCAACCGCTATAATTGCTACGACCTCGACCCGACTTATCGCAACGCGTTCGGCCAGCCGTTGATGCGCATGACCTTCGACTACAGGGCCAACGAGCACAAGATGGGCATCCACGCGGCGCAAACCATCAACGACATCGCCAAATCGATGAACCCGACCAAGCTCAACCAGGCTGTCGCGCGCACCGCACCCTGGACCGTGGTGCCTTATCAAAGCACCCACAATACCGGCGGATCCATCATGGGGACCAACCCGCGCGAAAGCGCGGTCAACAAATACTTACAGAGCTGGGATTGTCACAATCTGTTCGTAGTCGGAGCCAATGTGTTCCCGCACAATTCCGCATACAACCCGACCGGACCTGTCGGCGCGCTGGCCTATTGGACCGCCGATGCGATCAAGAACCGCTATTTGAAGAATCCGGGTCCGCTGGTGCAAGCATGAAGTGGGCGCGACTGATCGTAGACGGCGCTAGCTCCGCCTTTTGGTCATATCCGCTCACGCCGAGGGCGACGCGATACGGGGTGAAGCCCACTTCAAGGAGTGCGCCGCCTGCCACAAGCTGGAAGCCGGCGCCAATGAAGTCGGCCCAAGCCTGCACGGAATATTCTCGCGCAAGGCCGGCCAACTCGCCGACTTTCGCTATTCGCCAGCGATGAGGCGTAGCGGCGTTACCTGGACCGCCGAGACGCTCGACAAGTACACCGCCGACCCGCAGGCCTTCATCCCCGCCAACCGCATGCCCTATGCCGGCATGTCGAACGCGAGCGACCGCGCCGATCTCATCGCTTACTTGCAGAAGGCGGCTCAATAGATCGGCCGTTCCTTCGCATCAAAAACGCTTCTCTTGACAACAACGAATATGCGTGAGGCGTAAGAGCAAGTGATTTGCCCGTCGTGCCAACGTGTCGCAGGCGCATTCGCTTGCGACGTCGGGCAAATCACGGGCATTTTCCCGCGCGTCTTCTGCCCGCATGAGGGGCGTTTCGCGATCGTCACAAAACGTTGGACGGAAGATGCGGTGGACGCGACGGCGCACGAGACGAATGCGCGTGTCGCGGACGGCGAAGTCGTGGCGTCCTGATACCCCGACGCTGGTATCAAGCAGGCGACAATGCTTTGGCATTGTGACCTGCGACGGAGGCAACAAGCCCGGTTCTCCGGGGAGACCACGAAGGAAACCGTTAAAACCATTGCGCGGGGAATGCCGGGTGTCTCCGGTGTGACCGTGGTGGACTTACTCGCCGTGCTTTTATTTTTGCACGCGAGGCTACGGGCGCATCGAGCGCCCGGCATTCCCTGCGCCCTAATTCCGGAGGGACGAAGACTTTCAAGCAAAACTCGCGGACGAGTGCGCGAGATCGCGACGCCGTGGCTGTTTGAAATTTGGAGTGGCTCGCTTATTCGAGCGGCTCGACCTTCACGATCGACGCGCCGTGATTGTTACCGGCCCAGAAGCTGACCGGCGTGGTGGAGTTGTCGACAAAGACGCGCCGAATGTTGGTGCTGCGCGGCAACAGATAGTTGATCGTTTCGCCAGTCGCCGGATTGAGCCGGGTGACCTGATCGCTCAGCATCGAGCCGGTCCAGGCCTCGCCATTTCTGTCGACGACGACATCATAAGGCGACGACCATTTCGGCGGGATCGGCCATTCCCTGAATTCTTCCTTTTTGGTGTCGAACATGCCGATGCGGTCGCCGCGATATTCGCCGAACCACAAGCGATCCTGCGCATCCATCGAGCCGCGGCGCGGCGCTGAACTCGGCGTTGGGGTCTCGTATAGATCGATCTGTCCGGTCTTGGCGTCGAGACGGCCGATATGGCGTTGGCGGAAATCGGTAAAATAGACGTTGTTTTTGGAATCAGGGATCACGTCGTAAATGTTGTGCGGACCCGACATGCCCTTGAACGGTTCAAAGGTCTCAAGCTTTCCGCTAGCGACGTCGAGCCGGTGGATGCCGGCAAAGCCGTTGTTCTGCGCCCAGACCTTGCCGTCGACGCCGGAGCTTTGCGGACTGACCATATTGATCTGTGCCGCGTCGATATTTCCCTCGCCCTCGAGCGGCCAGAACTTGAAGGTTTCGGTCTTTGGATCGAACCTTGCGATCGTGGCCTGATACATGTTGCCGAACCACAAATTACCCTCGGCATCGCTGCGCAAGCCGAGCAGGCCGGTCGGGAAACCGGGCTTATGTTCGGGAATGGCAAATTCCGTGAGCTTGCCGGTGCGTGGATCGAGCCTGCCGAGATTCTGTTCGCCAAAGGAAGAGAACCAGACCATGCCGTTGACATCGACGATCACATCATGCGGCTCGATCGTCTCGCGCGGCAGATCGTATTCGGTGTAGATGACGCGGGTTGCCGCCCCGGTCGGACGCGGCAAGGTCTTGAATTCGAAATTCCAGGTGGGATGCGAGCTTAGATTAACGCTGGCCAGATAGTCCGCCACACCGCGATACACCTGCACGCGCTGATCGCCGCGCTCCTCCTTCAGACGCTCGGCATGGCGCAATTGTGGGTGCGACGGCATGCTTTGATTCACATAGCCCTGCATGCGCGGCAGGATCATCGTCAGGAATTCGTCGGCGGTATATTTCGAATTCAGCGGACGAGCGAGCGTGTGACAGCCGACGCAATTGAGCAATTGCCCCTTTTGCCCATCCGTGCCCGGCATGCTGGCGAGCCATTCGGCATTGGTCAGTTGCGACGCAAGATCTTTCGTCGCGCGCAACATGAGATCGGCGGTCGTTGTCTGGTCCGCCGCAACAGAGGCCTGGCTGGGTCCATCGAGATCGTAGCCCACCGCGCGGATGCGCAAGGAATACGCGCCGGGCTCCAGTTTCGTGGCCGGGAAGCTGTAGCGACCGTCCTTGCCGCTGACGACCGTCACCGTGACCGTCGACCCGCTTTTCCGGGCGCTGACAAGGACACCTTCCAGCGCCTCCGATCCAGCCGTCACCGTCCCACTCAGCGCGGGGCGGGCCTGCTGCGCGGCCGACGGGCCTGCGGCCAGCACGCATATGATACCCGCAACGCAAACGAGGCTCGCTATCACCGAACGGCGCAACATGAACGTCTCCCCTGACTTTGATTATTGTCAGTTGTTGCCGATAGTGTAGAGGGCCGGGTCGCGGAAAACCAGTGAATGCGAATGTTAGAATCGGCTCCCTAGTCAACCTCGCTGTGCAAGGTCTGCGCTTCTCGGCTATGGTGGGAAGCGCTTCAAATTGGCGGCGCTAGAAACGGGGAAACACGGGATGAGTATCGACCAAGCCAGAGAGAGCCGAACCAATATGCCGGGGATCGTCGCCGCGATGTTCAGCAACGCCACGGTCGACCGCGATTACGCGCCTTATGGGCTTTTTCTGCTGCGGATTTCGCTCGGGTTCGACTGGCTCGTTCACGCCTTCCTCAAGATCGAGCGCGGCATGTACACCCACGAGGCGCTGCTGGCGAAAAACGGCATCACCCCCCTGCTCGCCTGGCCGACCTTCGGCCTGGAAGTGATCGGCGGGGCCGCCATCCTGCTCGGCTGGTACACCCGTCAATGGGCGGCGTTCCTGCTGATATTCCTGGCCGTGGTGATCTGGATCAAGTGGCCGGTCGGCTGGGGTTACTCCAAGCCCGGCGGCGGCTGGGAATATCCGATGCTGTGGCTGGTTGCTCAAGCGTCGCTGGTATTGGCCGGGAGCGGCGCCTTCGCATTGCAGGGCTCGAAGTCCGGTTCCTGAACGTCCGGAAAAACGGGCAGCGCGAGCGACCGACGCCGATCAGGCCGCGGTTGCGCTCGCCAGCTGACCGACAACCAGCCGGGTCAACGTTTCGACCGACTGAAAATTTTCCGGCGTGATCTCGGACTGCGGGATGGTGAAATCAAACTCGGCCTCGACGGCGAGCATCAGATTGACCATGTCCATCGACGTCAGACCGACATCCACCAGCAGGGTTGCCGGCTTGAGATCGGCGGCAATCGCGTTCTGCTCGAGGATGGATTTGACGAGAGCGAGCAGCCTGCTCTGGACATTGCTAACGGTCTGCATGTTCGATTTCTCACTTGTCGTGGCGATTTCAACATCGCTTGCCGGAAGGCGAGCCATGATGGGCGTGACTATAATTACGAGACCATCTTAAGAACAGTGAATCCCGTTTGAGCCAAATGCTGGTTCCATTCTTAACGCTAACAGCGGTCTTTAGAAAATGGAAGAGCGGAGAAACGATGGATTAACTCACATCATTGAAACGAAGACCGTTTACCTCGAATTTCATCGACGCATTTGAATTAAATCCTTAAGCGTAACTCGATCGGAAGTTGTCAGCACCGATGCTTCGTCACCGACAAACCATCGAGGCGCATTTGCCATGAACGTTCAGCAAGCCGATTTTCGTGACGCGAGCACTGAAGAAACCGGCGCACAATTCATCCCTGACCGCAGCTCCTTTCCGCAGCGAACCGCTGCCGTAGCAACGGCCGCAGCCGCCGAGGCCGAAGCCGTCGACCGCGGCGCGCGCTTTCCACTGAACGCCATCGATACAGCGCGCACGCAGCGCCTGCTTGGCGTGCAAATTCCGAAAGCCTTCGGCGGCGACGGCGCATCGATATTCGACATCACCGACATGTGTTATGCGCTCGGCCGCGCCTGTTCCTCCACGGCAATGATCTTCGCGATGCACCAGACCAAGGTTGCCTGCCTGGTCAGGCATGGCGTAGGCAGCGCCTATCATGAATCCCTGATGCGCCGCGTCGCAACCGAGCAGATGCTGCTGGCGTCCTCGACCACCGAGGGCCAGAACGGCGGCAATATTCGTTTTTCAACCGCCGCCGTCGAGCATGCCGGCGCCGAAATCTCGCTGGTTCGCAACGCGACGGTGATTTCCTATGGCGCGCAGGCGGACGGCATCGTTACCGTTGCCCGTCGCGCCAACGATGCCGCCGGCTCCGATCAGGTACTACTTGCCATTACCAAGGACGACTACACGCTGGAACGCAGCGTCGAGTGGGAGACGCTCGGCATGCGCGGCACTTGCAGCGCCGGCTTCGAGCTGAAATTCACCGGCTCGAGCGCGCAGATTTTCCCCGAAGGCTATGATCGCATTCATGCGCAAACCATGACGCCGGTGGCGCATCTATGCTGGTCTTCCGCCTGGGCCGGCATTGCCGCCGCAGCCGTCGAGCGCGCGCAAGCTTTCATCCGCAAGGCGGCCCGTGGCGCGGGTGGCCAGATGCCGCCGGGTGCAGCCCATTTCAATGCGGCCAGAATGACCCTCACCAAGCTGCGCGCAGTGATCACCGCCAATCTCGATACCTATGCGGCTCACGAACATGACGAGCGCGCACTGTCGTCGATCGACTTTCAGTCTTCGATCAACTTGCTCAAGGTGGAAGCCTCCGAACTGGCGGTCGAAACCGTGATGAGCGCGATGCGCGCTTGCGGTCTGGCAGGGTATCGCAACGACGGCGATTTCAGCGTCGGCCGCCTGCTGCGTGACGTGCTGTCGTCGCCGATCATGATCAACAACGACCGCATTCTCTCCAATATCGCGACCACAAGCCTCATGAGCTCGGTGCCCACTAGCTTACGCGACTGAGCCACAACAATCTCCTGGAATCAGGGAAGGCCGAACATGAACGTAGCCGTCCGAGCCGAAAAACTCGAAAGCACACAGCACGCCGCTGATCCGCTCGACCATCTGGCCGACAAGCTATTCCACAAGATGGGCACCGACGGGGTCTATGCGCGGACGGGGCTCTATGAGCATGTAGTAGAGCGCCTTGCCGCGCTGATCACCCAGCACCGCGAAACGGCTACGGAAGTGATGCGCTTCCCGCCGGTCATGAACCGGGCGCAACTCGAAAAATCCGGCTATCTGAAAAGCTTCCCCAACTTGCTCGGCTGCGTCTGCGGCCTGCATGGCACCGAGCGCGAAATCCATCAGGCGGTCGCCCGCTTCGATGCGGGCGGCGATTGGACTACCTCGCTCTCGCCCGCCGACCTCGTGCTCTCGCCGGCCGCCTGCTATCCGGTTTATCCGATCGCGGCCGCCCGAGGCCCGCTACCGCAAGGCGGCCTGCGTTTCGACGTCGCGGCCGATTGTTTCCGGCATGAGCCATCGCGCCATCTCGACCGCCTGCAATCTTTCCGGATGCGTGAATATGTCTGCATCGGCAGCCCCGAAGACGTGTCCGATTTCCGCGACCGCTGGATGGTTCGGGCCCAGGCGATCGCGCGCGATCTCGGCCTGAGCTTCAAGGTCGATTACGCGAGCGATCCTTTCTTTGGCCGCGTCGGTCAGATGAAGGCGGTCAGCCAGAAACAGCAATCGCTGAAGTTCGAGCTTCTCGTCCCACTGCGTTCCGAGGAACAGCCCACCGCCTGCATGAGCTTCAACTATCACCGCGACCATTTCGGCACCACTTGGGACATCAAGGATGCCACCGGCGCCCCGGCGCACACGGGCTGCGTGGCATTCGGCATGGATCGGCTGGCGGTGGCGATGTTCCACATCCACGGCACAGATCTCGCAAAGTGGCCTGCTCCCGTGCGCGAGCTGCTCGACCTGTAGAGCAAGACGCCGATCGGCCAATACGGCAGCCGTCTTGGGCTGCAGCATCAGCTATGGGCGAAATCCCAATACAGCTTGCGCGCGCGCTGAAACAGCGGACCGGGCTGCAACGAGCGGTCGTCAATCCGGATGACGGGCGCGACCTTGGCGAAATTGCCGCTGGAGAAGATTTCGTCGGCGCCCGCAAAATCCTGATATTTGAGCGTCGTCTCGACCACCGTGACGCCATCGGCGCGGAGCAGACCGATCAGGCGCTGCCGCGTGATGCCATTGAGGAATGTCCCGTTCGGCGCCGGCGTGTAGACCACGCCGTCCTTGGCCATGAACACATTGGAATTGCCGAACTCGGCGACATTGCCGAGCATGTCGAGCAGCAGACAGTTGTTGAAGCCGCGCGCCTGCGCCTCGATCAGGGCGCGTGAGTTGTTCGGGTAGAGACAGCCCGCCTTGCAATCCACCGGCGCGTTTTCCATCGTCGGGCGGCGGAATGGCGACAGCGTGATCGCCGAACCTGTAATCGGCGGCATCGGCGCCGCATAGATACACAGACACCAGTTCGTCGTTTCGGGATCGAACAGAACGCCGCCACCGGCGCCGGTCTGGGCCCAATACATCGGCCGGATGTAAAGTTCCGCCTTGGCGCCGAAGCGCGCGATGCCTTCGCGCGCGAGCGCAAGCCAGGTCTCGGTATTGACGACCGGCTTGAGTTTGAAATTGACCGCGGACTGATTGACCCGCGCACAATGCCGGTCGAGATCGGGCGCCACGCCTTCGAAAGCGCGTGCGCCGTCGAACACGGTCGAAGCAAGCCACGCCCCGTGGGTGCGCGGACCCATGATCGGCACATTTCCTGCGTGCCAATCGCCGTCGAAGAAGGTCAAGGTCTCGGAAAAATCGACCGGCTTCACGATCGGGGCTGAAATGGCCATCTGCGCTCTCGATAGCCGGCGGTGGTTCCCGATAACCGGCGGTGCGGTGGACGATAGCGCCAATATTGTCCGAATTTCCTAAGGATTTCCTTTTCCATGCAGACGGCGCGATGCTGCCTGAGGAACGAACGGGTCAGCTCGCGCCGTGCACATCCCGCACGCGCCAAAACATGGTTACGAAGTCATGACGAATTCATCGGGGCTTTTAATCAACACGCGCGCTTTCATTAGGGTTATTTCATCAATCTTGGCGTGAATTATTGAAGGGTTGGGAGACCGGCACTAACAAGAAATGGCTAGCGAAAAAGCACGGGAAGTGCGTTACGCGCGAAGACGTAGAGGTGAACGATGCGCAGCGAGACGATCGCCATTCACGCCGGCTACGAGCCTGACCCGACCACCAAATCGGTCGCCGTTCCGATCTACCAGACAGCGTCTTACGCGTTCGACAGCGCCGACCATGGCGCCGCGCTCTTCAACCTGGAAGCCGAAGGCTACCGTTACAGCCGGATCGCCAACCCAACCACCGCAGTCCTCGAAAAGCGTATCGCCGAACTCGAAGGCGGCGTCGGCGCGCTCGCGGTCGCAAGCGGCCAGGCCGCATTGCATTTTTCGATCGTTAATCTCGCCGACGTTGGCGGCAACATCGTCTCGGTGCCGCAACTTTACGGCACGACTCACACCCTCCTCGGTCACATCCTGCCGCGTCAGGGCATCACCACCCGCTTTGCCGAAAGCGACAAGGCAGACGCCATCGAAAAGCTGATCGACGAGAACACCAAGGCGGTGTTTGCCGAAACGATCGGCAATCCCGCCGGCAATATCTGCGATATCGAGGCGCTGGCCAAGGTCGCGCATCGTCACGGCGTGCCGCTGGTAGTCGACAATACGGTCGCGACGCCGATCCTGCTCAAGCCGTTCGATTACGGCGCGGACATCGCCATTCACTCGCTGACCAAGTTTCTCGGCGGACACGGCACCACGCTCGGCGGCGCCATCGTCGACAGCGGCCGCTTCCGCTGGTCCGATCACGCCAAACGCTTTCCCGCCTACAACGAGCCGGATGTCTCCTATCACGGGCTTGTCTATGCCGAGCGTTTCGGCGCTAGGGCCTATATCGAGCGCGCCCGCAGCGTCTATCAGCGCACCATGGGCTCGGTACTGTCGCCGTTCAATGCGTTCCTGCTGCTGCAGGGCATCGAAACCGTGGCGCTCCGGGTCGAGCGGCACGTCGAGAACGCCCGCAAGGTCGCGGAATTCCTGCGCGACGATCCGCGCGTCGAATGGATCAATTATGCGGGCTTTGCCGACAGCCCTTATTATCCGATGGCGGAGAAATATCTCAAAGGTAACGCCTCCTCGCTGTTCACGTTCGGCATCAAGGGCGGCCACGAAGCCGGCAAGACCTTCTATGACGCGCTGAAGCTGATTACCCGGCTGGTCAATATCGGCGACGCGAAGTCGCTTGCCTGCCATCCGGCTTCCACCACTCACCGCCAGATGACCGCGGAGCAGCAGCGCACAGCAGGCATCCTCCCGGAGACCATCCGTCTTTCGATCGGCATCGAACACGTCGACGACATCATCGAGGACATCGATCAGGCGCTGGCGAAGGCTTGCTCGCCGCTCAAGCGCCTCGAAGCGGCGGAATGAACGGGTCGAGGGCGACATGACCGTCCTGTTGGAAAAGCGGCGACTAATCGTCAGTCCCGGTCTTGTACCGGCGCAGATGCGGCGAGACGACAAATTCGGACACCCGCAAAACGTTGATGCCGACCTCACGATCGGGCTTATCAACAATATGCCGGACGCTGCGCTGCAGGCCACCGAGCGTCAGTTCATGCGGCTGCTGAGACAGGCCGCCGGCGACATTCGCATCGATTTCCACTGCTTCTCGTTGCCGTCTGTGAGACGATCACAACCGGCGAAAGGGCGCGTCGAGGGGCAGTACACCGACATCGCCGAAATCGATCGGCTCCATATCGACGGGCTGATCGTCACCGGCGCTGAGCCCAATGCGGCAACCCTCCGTCAGGAAACATTCTGGCGCGAGCTCACCGAAATCATCGACTGGGCAAAGGACAATACCCGGTCCACGATCTGGTCCTGCCTTGCCGCCCACGCCGCGGCGCTGCATCTGGACGGTGTCGAGCGCAACCGGCTCGAAACGAAGTGCTCCGGCATCTACGACTGCATCAAGGCCTACCCACACTGGCTGACGCAAGGTCTCCCCTCGCCCTTCAAGGTCGCGCATTCGCGTCTCAACGAATTGCGCGCCGCCGACCTGATGGCGAACGGCTACCAATTGCTGTCGCATTCGACGCGAGGCGGGGTCGACAGCTTCGCCAAGGATTTCGGCAGCCAATTCGTCTTCTTCCAGGGCCACCCGGAATATGAGGCGTTGTCGCTGGAGCGGGAATATCTTCGCGATATATCGCGTTTTCTTGCAGGCGAACGCGATAGCTATCCGGGCCTTCCTGTCGGCTATTTCGAGGCCGAAACCGAACTGGCGCTGTCGGCATTTGCGGTACGCGCGCAGACCGAGCGGCGGCCGACACTGAGCACCGAATTGCCAGATCGGACTCTTCGCGAAGACATCGCCGCCGGCGCTGCCGCCACCCTGATATTCCAGAATTGGCTTGATTTTCTCGCCGAACACGCACGCGCCACTTCACCAGAAACAAGCCGCTGACCGGATGACTGAAATGGCTGCCCGAACCGGATGGCCGGCGTTGAAGGCGCGCGTCAGCAACCGCCTGTCGCGGCATTTCTGCACGACGCCGTTCAGGCTGCGCAACCAGCGCCCGATGGTCAGCTTCACCTTCGATGATTTCCCCGAAAGCGCCGCCGCGGCCGGCGTATCTATTTTCGACGAGTACAATGCAAAGGCGACGTTCTATGTCGCGGGCGACCTGGTTGATAAATGGTGCGGCCATTGGCAGGGCGTCCGCGCCGACGCTATCGTGGAGTTGCACCGTCGCGGCCACGAGATCGGCTGTCACACGTTTTCGCATGCGCCGGCTACCGACCTCGATGCGGCACGGCTCGGCGCCGAGATCGAGGAAAACCGGCGCTATCTCCTCGGCCTCGATCCCTCGATCCGGGTCGACAATTTTGCCTATCCTTACGGACTGGGATCGGTGTGGCGCAAAACGCAGCTTGCGAAAACCTTCCGGTCATCCCGCAGCATTATTCCCGGCATCAACAGCGGCGTGGTGGATTTGCAGTATCTGCGTTCCACCCCGCTGATCAATCATCACCTCGATGACGATGGCATCGATCGCGCTTTCGACGAGCTAGCCGAAGCAAATGGCTGGCTCATTTTCTACGGCCACGACGTGGCGGCCGAGCCCAGCGCCTACGGCTGCACCACCTCCCTACTGCGGTACGCGCTCAACGCCGCAACCAGGCGCGGCGTCGCCATCATGACCGTCGCCGACGCGCTACGCGCGGCCGGCGCGTAGGTACAGTTCGCCGGAGCATTCGCGCCGTCAGCGGAAGGTCGTCCCCTTCGTCTCCGGAACCAGGAACGCGCCGATCAGATAGATCACGAAGATCACAACCACGAAGATGGACAGCGACATCGGAATTTGCGCCGGGCTTCTGGATGCCAGCGAGACGAAGGTCGGCATCATTCCGCCCAGCGCAAAGCCGATATTCCAGGACAGGCCGGTGCCGCTGGCGCGGATCTCGGTCGGAAATCGTTCGTTGAGAAAGATCAGGACGGGCGCGTAGCCGGCGTTGCCGAGAAATGCGATCACCAAGGCGTAAAACGCAATCATGCCGGTATCGGTCGTCGCGGCCATGCCGAGATAGCAGACCGGCAGCAATACCAGCATGCTTACACCGGCAACGATAAAGGTCTTCTTGCGACCGATCACATCACTAAGCGCGCCGACAAGAGTCGCCGAGATCACGGCCACCACGCTAGCGCCTATCAGGATAAGCGAGGAGACGTTATTGGGGACCTTATTCACGACCTTCAAAAACGCCGGCAAATAGCCCGACGTCAGGTAGTAACCGGCGCCGCCGCCAAACGTAATCAGCAAGTTCAGCAGCAAGACGTTGCGCCAGCTGCTTGAAAACACCGCCTTGACCGGCGCCTCGATCCTGTCGGCGACGCCAGCAGCTCTCTGTTTCTGACGCTCCTTGAAGAAGGGCGACTCTTCAAGATTAGTGAAAATGAACCAGCCGAGCAGCGAGCTAAGCAGTCCGGAAAAGAACATGCAGCGCCATCCCCACACCGCGAACGCCTCGCCCGGGAAAATCGACGAAGTGATCAGGAAGATAAAGGACGCGAGAAGCGCGCCAATCCCGGCGCCACCGCCGCCGATGAGACCGGACATGGCGCCGCGCCGCTCGAGCGAAACCGACTCGGTGCCGATGGTGTGAGTCGAGGCGACGACGCCACCGACAAATATTCCCTGAACCAGCCGCAGGACTAGGAATAATGCCGGCGCCACGTATCCGGCCTGCGCAATCGTCGGCAGCAAGCCAAATGCGGCGGTCGAGAGTCCGACGCCGACGATGGCAACAAACATTGCATTCTTGCGGCCGTAAACGTCCGCGTAGTGACCGAAGATCGCGGAGCCGACCGGGCGCATCAACAAGGTCACGGCGAACGAGGCATAGACCGCTGCGAGCGAAAGCGTCGGGACGCTGGATGGGAAGAACAGAGCGCCGACGACCGGGGCAACATATAACAGAATGAACAGATCGAACAGATCGAGCGACCAGCCGAGAAGCGACGCGATGACGGCATTTCGCATTTGTCGCGTTCCGGCGGACGGCGACACCTCAATATTCCCCAAATCAGCAATCGACATTTTTTCCCCTCCCATTTTATCTTTATGAAACGATCGAAACTCAGCGCCCGATGAATTTCGGCGGCCGTTTGGCGTTGAATGCCTCGACCCCCTCCTTGAAATCGTCCGACTGTCGCAGGCGGCTGTAGCAATGGCCCTCCAGTTCGATTGCGATCGACAGCGTCGAATCCTCGGTGTCGTTCAGGAGTTTTTTGGCTGTGCGCTGGGCCATCGGCGAGAACGTACGAAGCTCGTCGACGAGCTTGTCGGTTGCCTTTTCGAGCTCGGCGTCCGGCACGCATTCGGTAGCAATGCCCCAGTCAAATGCCTGCTTTGCCGTGATGCGCTTCGAGCGCATCACGATATCCTTGGTGCGGGTGATTCCGATCATCTTCTGCAAGCGCGCCGAGCCGCCCGAGCCGGGTATCTGCCCGAGCTTCTGCTCCGGCAACGCGTAAAGCGTGGTCTCGGAGGCAAGACGGAAATCGCAGGCCAGCGAAAATTCGAAGCCGACACCGAAGCAGTAGCCGCGGTTGGCGACGATCACCGGCTTCGAACAACGCGCGGGCGAAGCAATATTCCAGGCAAGCTTGGACACCTTCTCGGGTGTCGCCTCCATGAAGCCACCGATATTGCCGCCGCTGGAAAAATGCTCGCCGATGGACCGGACGACAATGACGCGCACGCGCAGGTCCTCGTCCAGCGTCTCGAATACCAGACGAAGCTGGTCGCGCTCCGGCATCGAGACAACGTTGAGCGGCGGCCGGCTGAGGATGATATCAGCCCGTTCACGCCCCTCGTCGATCTCGACCTGGAAGCCGTCAAGTTTGGCGAGTCTCGGATCCGTGAAGGTGTAAGGAGAAGCCATGATGATTCCTTTCTTTCAGGCTACGCTTGAGGGCGGCGCGTGTTCGGGCTGATAGTCGCCTGCGACCAACAGGCGGCGCAGCAATTTTCCAACCGGGGATTTCGGCAGGGCATCGACAAAGACGAAACGGCGCGGGCGCTTGAAGTCGGCAAGTCCTGACGTGCGGCAGAATTGATCGAGTTCGGCCTCGCTGACCTGCGCCTTGCGCTTGACAAAGGCCGTGACGACCTTGCCCCATTTCTCGTCAGAAAGACCGACGACGGCGACCTCAAGCACGGCTACGTGCAGCGAAAGGCAGCTTTCGATCTCGACCGGCGAGACATTTTCGCCGCCGGTGATGATCATGTCGTCGACACGGCCGGTCACGAAGAGATCACCATCCCGGTCGAAGAAGCCGGTATCGCCAGTGAAATACCATCCATCTCGCAGAGATTTTGCGTCGGCATCGGGCCGCCGCCAATAGCCATCAAAGGATTCATCGCCTGCCAGGAGCGCAATAACTTCGCCCTCCTCTTCCGGCGCAGCCAGGTCCGCCGCCGACGTCGCATTCAGCTTCACGACCCTGATTTCCTGATTGATCCCGGCCTTGCCCGCCGAACCAGGCTTGGCGGGAGCGTTCTGGTCGATGGTGAAGGTGTAAATTTCCGAACTGCCGTAATGGTTGACGAACAAGTCCGGCTGGAACGCCTCGTCGAGCTTCTTCAGGAGACCGTCCGTCATCGGCGCCCCGGCGAAACCGAGCTTTCGCACGCTCGATACATCAGCCGATGCAAACTCACGGGCGTGAACCAGATCGTGGTACAGTGTCGGCACCAGATAGAGGTTGGTGACCTTCTCCGCCTCGATCAGATCCAGTGCCCTGATCGCGTCGTAGCGGGGCAGGCACACAAACGTGCCGCCAATCAACGACATCGCAATCAGCGAACGAACGCCCATGGTGTGATAGAGCGGCATGACGCCGAGCGTGCGTTCGCTGTGCCGGTAAAGATTTTGCGCCACATGGGCGATGCCGGCGGCGCGCTCGGCGCGATGCCGCCGCGGCACGCCTTTCGGCCTCGACGTCGTGCCCGAGGTATACAACATGACCGACCAGTCTTCGGCGCCCGCTCGTGGAGATGCATCCGGCGCCGGTTCGCTGGCCATGCGCGTAAAATCGACGGCACCGGCATCTTCACAACCAACCGCAATGCGCGGCAAGTTTGACGCGCGTTTCGATCCGGCAACGGCTTGCGCCGAAATTTCCTGGTAGAGCACGGCGCGCGATTCGGAATTTTCGATGCAGAAATCGAGTTCGTCGTTCTTGGCGCGCCAATTGATCGGCGTGATCACAATGCCCGCCAACTGGCAGGCCCAATGCAGGGTCGCAGCCGCCTCGCAATTCTGCAGGACCGTGACGATGTGATCGCCCGCCTTCAGGCCGATGCGGTCGAAGGACGCAGCCACGGAGGATATACGCCGATACCATTCAGCATAGGTCAATCGAACACCGTCATCGACGATCGCCAGCGCGTGCGGGTCGCGCGCGACGCTGGCGACAAAGCTTGCTCCTAAATCAAGCATCGGATTTCTCCTTAGCTAAATCGCCTGCCATTTCCGCGGTGGCTTCCATGGCCGCCTGCACGATGGGCGTATATCCGGTGCAGCGGCACAGATGGCCAGTCAGCAGGTCGCGGATTTCCTGCTCGGTGGGCCGGACATTTTCGTGCAGGAAATTGTCGAGCGACATCAGGATCCCGGCAGTACAAAATCCGCATTGCAGCGCGTGGTTACGCTTGAATGCGGTTTGCAGCGTGCTGAGGCGGCCTGACGCCGGAGCAAGCCCCTCGACCGTTCGCACCGCGCAGCCGTCGATCTGAACAGCCAGCGTGAGGCAGGCTCGCGCCAGCCGGCCGTCGATTTCGACCGTGCAAGCGCCGCAGACGCCGTGCTCGCAGCCAACATGGGTGCCGGTGGCGCCGATCTGGTGACGCAAAAAGTCCGTCAGAAGCGTCCGCGGCTCGGCCTCGCCGCCGGCAGGCTTGCCATTGAGGGAGAACTGGACGGCGTGACGTTGAGCGGCGGGCAATCGGCTCATTGCAGCACCTCCCGCACCAGGTCAGCGCCAATCAGGCGCACGAGATCACGCCGGTAGCGAGCGGACGCATGAATGTCGTCGCGGGCGTCGAGTTCGTAGGCGAAGGTGTTCAGGGCATCGCCGAGCGCGCTGGCTTCAAGGCGCGGGAATTCCCGCGTAACCGGCATGTCGGCGACACCGCCGACCGCAAGACGAACGCCGCTCTTAGTGGCGACCGCGGCACAGGCGACAATGGCAAAGTCGCCGTGGCGGCGCGCAACTTCGCGAAAGGCGCAGCCGCGCCGATCCGACGGAAACGAAATCGCCTCGATCAATTCATCGTCGGCACGGGCAGTGGCCATCATGCCGGCGAAGAAGTCCTTGGCCGGAACGCGCCGACGCCGCTTCGCGTTACGCAGGTGCACTTCGCCGCCGAGCGCGCAAAGCACCAACGGCAATTCGGCGCTGGGATCCGCATGCGCGATTGATCCACATATTGTTCCCCGGCTTCGGGTTTGGACATGGCCGGTCCAGGGCAGCGCCATCGCCACCAATGGCAAGGCGTCGCCAAGTTCGGGCCAAGCCAACAACGTCGCCTGGCGAACGCCGGCCCCGACCGTGACGTTACCGTCCTTGCGCTCGATCCGGGCGAGCTCCGGAAGCCGCATGATGTCGATCAACGTTTTTGGCTTGGCCAGCCGCATGTTGAGCATCGGCATCAGCGACTGGCCGCCGGCGATGATGCGCGCATCGCCGCCCTCGCGGGCAAGGCCACCAAGCGCCTCATCGAGATGTTCGGCGCGAACATAGTCGAACGCGGCGGGCTTCATCGCGGCCCTCCGAACCATTGGCGGAGCCTCACCAGCAGCGAGGGCCCCGCAGATGCGGCGGAACCGCCGCCGGCCTGACGCGCCAGCGCCGCAAAGAATTGCCCGATGATGACCCGCGCCGCGCCGTCCAACAGCCGTCCGCCGATGCTGGCGACCTTGCCGCCGATGCCGGCTTGGTAGGCGTAGTGGATCGCGGTGCCTCCGTCCGGCAACGAACGAAGGGTGACGCGGCCCTCGCCATTGCCAAAGCCGAGTCCGCCTTCCGCGTGGCCTGTGAGTGTCACGGCCTTTGGCGGGTCGAGGTCGGACAGCTTCACTTCTGCCCGATAGCGCCCTTTCACCGGTCCGATCCCGAGCGTCACGTCGGCACGGAAATGGGTATCGGAGATTTTTTCGACTCCTTGACAGCCGGGGATCACGGCAGCGAGCGTTTCGGGATCAAGCAGCATCTCCCAGACCTGCTGCGCCGTTGCCTTGACGGTGGCTTCGCCCTCGCCGCGCAGCTTTCGGTCGCCGTCGCGCTTTTGCTCTGTTCGTTGGACCTGCCGTGCCGGTGGCGCCGGCTCGGCGCCGCGAACCAGTTCGGCAAGCTTCGCGGGCACCAGCGGCAGAACGACATCTTTCGCTCCGATCGCGTCCGCCACCGCATTGGCGATGCAGACCGGGGTCGACATGCAATTGCCTTCACCAACACCTTTCGCGCCAAGCGGCGTGAAGGGCGAAGGCGTCTCCATGTGAAGGATGATCGGGTTTGGAACCTCCGCCGTTGTCGGCAGCAAGTAGTCGGCCAACGTCCCGGTCAAAAAGCTGCCGTCGTCGGCATAGGCATATTCTTCGTAAAGCGCGGCGCCGACGGCCTGCGCGAAACCGCCGCGCACCTGCCCGTCGACCATGGCCGGATGCAGGATGGTGCCGCAATCATGCATGGTAACGTAGCGATCGATCCGCGTTTGCAGCGTGGTGCGGTCGACCTCGACGCCGCAGAAATCGAAAATGAAGCCGTGGCAGAGCGAGGAGTTGATGTGGTCGTCCTCGTCGGGAGCGGTCAGCTCGGGCGGAGACCAGAACACGGTCTCACGGATGGTGTGGCCGACCCCATCGGGCAGCGCACCCGGCGACCAGTGGCTGAGCGCGGCCAGGCGCGAGAATGAAAGTTTGTTGTCGGGATTGCGCTTCGATCCGACATGGCCACCCGCGAACGCAATATCGTCGGCCTCCGTATTCAACTGGCTGGCCGCGATACGCTGCAGCCGCGTCGCGATGCGCTCAGCCGCGAGCTTTGCTGTGCCGGCAACCGCGGGAGCAAAGCGGCTCGCATAATTTCCAGACGCAATCGACCAGGCATCCTTGGCAGTGTCGATCTCGGTGTTGACGCGGATATCAGAAGGCTTCAGTCCGAACACGTCGGCAACGACTTGCGACAGGACGGTGCGATGGCCCTGCCCCTGCGGCACGGACGCAACATGAACGGTAACGCTTCCGACCGGATCGATCGCGACGGTCGCGGTGGCCTGTGCGCCGTTCTTCGGGCCTGCCTTGCGGCGCTCTGCCGGCGTCAGCACCGTCGTGATGTAACCCATGTTGGAGACACTGGGCTCGACCACCGCCGTATAGCCGATGCCATAGAGACGCCCCTCGGCACGCGCCGCATCGCGCCGCGCCTTGAGCTCGTCGAGCCTGCCATCTCGCACGGCTAGCCGCATCGCTTCCTGATAATTGCCGGAATCGAGCAACGCGCCGCTCGCGGTCTTGTAGGGAAATGAACCAGCGGGAACGAGATTTCGTGCGATCACGTCGAGCGGATCGAGACCGAGTTCAAGCGCGATGCGCTGAACCAAACGCTCCAGCGCGAAATAGACCTGCGGGCCTCCAAAGCCGCGATTTAATCCGGTCGGTGTCTTGTTGGTGACAACGACGCGATTGCGGATCTTCAAATGGCGGATGTCGTAGGCGCCGTTCAGGTTGCCGTGCATGCGATAGAGGGTTGCGGGTTCGGGCGCCCGCAGATGCGCGCCGCAGTCTTCGACCTGATCCCAGTCAAGCGCGAGGATGCGGCCGTCCTCAGTAACCGCCGCGGCCAGAGACGTCGCGCGATTGGTTGCGGAAACCGAAGCAGTCAGGTGCTCGAGCCGGTCCTCGATCCATTTCACAGGGCGGCCGGCCGCACGCGCAGCCGCTGCGATCAGGACGATATAAGGGAATACACCCTGTTTGACGCCGAAACTGCCGCCGGAATCCGGCGGCGTGCGCAAGCGCAGGCGATTGCCCGGCACTTTCAGGGCACGCGACAGCACCGCGTGAATGCTGAACGGTCCCTGAAAGTTGGCCAGGACATCATAGGCGTCTTCGCCCGGGTCATAGTCAGCGACCACGCCGTAGGTTTCGATCGGCGTACAGGAATTGCGCGGGTAGCTGATGTCGATGCTGATGCGATGGGCCGCCGACGCGAAGGCTTTTTCGGGATCGCCGTAGCGGAACGAACGATCACTCGCGACATTGCCGGCAAAGCCATCGTGAAGCACCGGCGCATCAGAGTTCAACGCTTTCAGCGGATCGACCACGGCCGGGCGTGGTGCGTAGCGCACGTCGATGAGATCGACCGCGTCTTCGGCGCAGTAGCGATCGGTGGCCGCCACGATCGCGACGGGCTCGCCGACATAACGCACGCGGCCGACGGCCATCGGCCAGCATTCGACCGGCGCCTTGACGCCCACCACAAGGCTTGACGTCAACGCCTTGATATCCTCGCCGTGGAGAACCGCGACGACACCGCGCGCCTGCAACGCCTGGGAAACGTCTATCGAAACGATGTCGGCGTGAGCGTGCGGCGAGCGCAGAAATGCCGCATGCAGCGTACCGGGGTGAACGCCGATATCGTCCATGAAGCGACCGCGTCCGGCCAGAAGCGTCGAATCCTCCACACGCGCGATCGATTGGCCGACCCACGGCGAGCCGGACCCAGGATCGGCTGTGATTGAACCGGTGGCTTCCGCCATCCCGAACGTTTCTCCTGAGCAGATGATTGCCTGCCTCAGGAAAAGCTATTCAGCGGTGTTTGGGTCCCGCAATATCGGCTGATCTCGAAACTTACCATCGCGTCTCATTTCGCGAGCGATGTGCGCTGCAGCATCAACTGGCGAGGCGTGACACGTTCCGGAACTCGCGTGGCGAGACGCCGCTGTGGTTGCGGAAGAAGCGGGTGAAATGCGCCGGTTCCGCGAAGCCGAGTTGATGGCTGATCTCGGAGATATTCACGGATCGATTAAGCACCGCGTCGACAGCCTTCTCCATCCGCACGACATTGAGATAAACCTTCGGCGGCACACCTACCGAAGCCTCGAACAGGCGGAAGAAGTGCGAGCGCGACAGCCCTGCATCCCTCGCAAAAGAATCGAGGGCGGCATCGCGTCCAGCTTCGGATCGCATGGAGGCCGCAGCCTTGCGAATACGCCAGTCCCCGCCGCGTGCGCTCATTTCCCGGATCGAGGCCGGAAAGCTGCGCCACGGTGTAAAGCGCTCGATCACCGCAATCATCAGATCCGACAGCAGCGCTTCGTGGGCCGCCCGTGCCTCCGGGCGGGCCACCATGTTGGCGGCCAGATTCATGGCGAGGTTGCGGATATGCGGCGAGACATCGCCAGAGGGATGACTGAAGAAGCCGGGCGCGCCGCTGGCCGCCCAGCCCGGCCGGAAGGCCGTCAGCCATTCCGGCTCGATATAAAGTGCAAGGATGACGGTGCGCGGCCGCTCCGGATTGTGGACATAGGAATGCGGCTGCCAGCCGTTCACCAGAACGGCGGTATCGTCGGTGAGCGGATAGACCGCGTCGCTGACGACGAACTGGGTGTCCGCGCCCTCGACCTTCAACAGCACATGACAGTGCGGATGGGCATGCCGCACCAGCGACTCGTCCATGTCGAGCAATGCGACCCGCCCGAAGGCTCCATGCGCAATCCGTAGCGCCGTCGACATCGAAAATGTTCCCGATGAGCGCGCCTCGCGCGCCACCATACCCTTGTTATATGATGGTTATCTGCCCGCGACGTCAACCCGAGACGATCCGCGCAAAGGCGGCCTTCGGATCTTTCTGCAAGGCCTTGTCGAGGTCGACCTTCTCGACACCCTTGACGTGAATGCGTTTGAATTCCATTGGGTCGGTTGAAAGCGGCTTGGTCGCGTCGATCCCCATCTTGGCGCTGATGCCGTTGTCGGAAGACGGATCAAGCTTCGAGCCCTGCGCGCCCGAGACGACGACGAGGTCGCGATCAGCCTGGAAGCGGGTCGCAACCGCCCATTCGATTTCGGTTTCGTCATCGATATTGACGTCCATATCGACCACCACGACCTGCTTGATGTCGTAATGGCCGCCGAACGCGCCCATGATGATGTTCTTCGGTTCGCCCTGGCTCTTCTTGTCGATCTTGACGGCGAGGTGGTAGCGGCAGGTACCTCCACGGGTCAAACGCACGTCGTGCACCGACGGAAAGCTTCGTTGGAGGTGATCGAGCAGCGTGGCTTCGCGCGGAATACCGCCGAGCAGCAGGTGTTCGACGCCGCCGCCGACAATGGTGTGGAAAATCGCATCCTTGCGATGGGTGATCGCATCGACCTGGATCACCTCGCGGTCGGCGCGCGGCCCATAATATTGCGGAAATTCGCCGAACGGACCTTCGGGCTCGCGCACCTTCGGCAGGATACGGCCTTCGATCACGATCTCCGCATGCGCGGGCACACGTACACGGTTGGTGCGGCATTTGACCATCTCAACCGGACGGCCAAGCAATGCGCCTGCGATTTCCATTTCGTCGCTGTCGAGCGCCGCGATCGCTTGCGAGGCGAGAATACAGGCCGGATGTACGCCGATCACAAGCGCGATCTCCAACCCTTCGCCGGCCTCCTCGGCCATCCGGAAGTAATGCAGGGTGTGCCGCGGCAACAGCAAGACGCCGATGCGATCGGGGCCGCTCACCTGACAGCGGTGGATCGAGACGTTCTGGATTCCCGTTTTCGGATTTCGCGCAATCAAGAGCGCCGCCGTGATGTAAGGCCCGCTGTCGAGCTCATTGTGTTTCGGGATCGGCAATTGCTTGAGCAGATCGACCTTCTGATGAACGACCTCCTGCGCCGGCGCGGCTGTGACCTCGACCCATGGCAGCGGATGACGCACGGCGTTCTGGAAACTCGAAAGCAGCTTGGCCGCGGGCACGGCGAGCGCATCCGCAATCCAGCTGCGTTCGGCAAAGAGATTGGCGACCACGGGGATGGTGTGCTGATCAGGTTCCGGAAACAGCACCGCGCGCTCGTTTTCCAGCTTCTTGGCGACCGCCGCCACTTCGTCGATCAGCGAGATATTCTTCTGCGCAACCGCCAGACGGCCGGCGGCGACAAGCTGACGCAACCAGTCGCGCAAATCGGGATGCGCGGTTCCGCCGGCTGTATCCGTATTGGAACGCCTTGCTTCCATGATCTGCTTCCTTCTCTCACTCCGCCCCGATCCCGGCAGCGCGAAATAGGCGATGTTAAAGTCTCATGGCCTCAGGCTATCCCAGAGCGGCAGCATTCGAAAGAGGCCGCGATTTCCCGTTAACTTAACTCCGCCTGGACTCTGTGCTATTCACGACCGGAGTATCGCTCTATTTTGTTCTAATTGGTGCTATTTTCGATGAGCTCACATCCGCGGCGATTGATAGTCGGCATCACCGGCGCTTCCGGAGCGATTTACGGCGTCCGGTTGCTGCGGCTGTTGCAAAATACCGGCGTCGAAACCCATCTCGTGATGAGCCGGTCGGCGAAGATCACCTTGACCCAGGAGATGGACATCGGCCTCGCCGAAGTTTCAGCGCTGGCCAATGTCGTTCATCAGGTCGACAATATCGGTGCCTCGATATCAAGCGGATCGTTCAAGACGATGGGCATGGTGATTGCGCCCTGCTCGATGCGAAGCCTCGCCGAGATCACCTCGGGCGCGACTTCCTCCCTGGTCACGCGCGCCGCAGACGTCGTGCTCAAGGAACGGCGACGTCTGGTTTTGCTCGTTCGCGAAGCCCCGCTCCATCTCGGCCATCTGCGCTCGATGACCGCGGCTACCGAAATGGGCGCGATCGTCTATCCGCCCGTGCCAGCCTTTTATGCGCGGCCCGCAGGCCTCGAGCAGATGGTCGACCACACGCTCGGACGAGTGCTTGACCTCTTTGATATCGAGAACGCCGCCGTCAGCCGCTGGGGCGGACTGAACTCGATCAAGAATGACGACTGATGGCGTCAACGCGGTCCGAGCTTGAGGCAGATAGCTGGACCTTTGCGCTGGCCATCTACGCGAAGCCCGGCGTTGCGGAAGCCTGCCTCACTTTGCAGAACGAGGCTGGCGTCGATGTGATGCTGCTGCTGATGGCGACCTTCGTCGCCGTAAACATCGCATTTTATTGACGGCAGATGAGATCCGGGAACTGGACGAGGCCTGCCTCCCTTGGCGCGAACAAATTGTGTGGCCATTACGAGCCATCCGCTCGGAACTGAAGACGGGGCCGCGCCCCGCGCCAAACGCCGCCACCGAACCATTCCGTTCGCAGGTCAAGGCGCTCGAATTGGCAGCCGAAAAGCTTGAAAACAAGCTACTGGCTGAATGCCTGCCGCTCAGGCCACCGGAAAAAGAGACCGTGACGCTGGAACAGCTTCACACTGTTCTGGAATGCGTCGTCGCGCACTTTGTTAAAAGGCAGCGCGTCCAGCTTTCCTCCGTCGATCGACAAGATCGTCGAAGCTGCGATCCAGGCTGCGGGCTGAACTCCGTCATCCCGCGG
Organism: uncultured Alphaproteobacteria bacterium; assembly: GCA_963775545.1. GTDB lineage: Bacteria > Pseudomonadota > Alphaproteobacteria > Rhizobiales > Xanthobacteraceae > Bradyrhizobium. Next base: position 19,982 of record CAVZJE010000010.1, on the reverse strand, counting down.
AAAGCTATTGCGCTTTGACCTGCCGAAATGCGAAATCCTTCCCCGAATGGGTGGGTTGCGAGGAATTCGGCTTGATATTGCGGCGTCCCTCAGCAAACTGCCCGCGAAATCTGAAATTCCTGCGCCTGACGCACGCGCCGGATCGAATTTAACGGGATAACGAAATGTCAGAGACGATGAAGGCGCTGCTTCTGCGCGAGCACGGCGGATTGGAAAATCTGAAGATCGTGACAGACTATCCGAAGCCGAAAGCGAAAGCCGGCAGCGTGGTGATCCGCGTGCGCGCTTCGTCGTTCAATTATCACGACGTTTTCACGGTGAAAGGCATGCCCGGCATCAAGGTGCCGCTGCCGGTGGTGATCGGTCTCGATATGGCCGGCGAAATCGTCGAGATCGGTGAAGGCGTCGCGGGCTGGAAGGTCGGCAGCCGTGTCCTCGTCAACCCGCTCAACAAGAAAAAGGGCCTGATGGGCGAGATGCTCGACGGCGGCATGGCGGAATATTGCCTCGTCGAAGCCGACCAGTTGATCGCCATGCCCGATGGCGTCAGCTTCGAGGAGGCGGCCTCGCTGCCGGTCGCGTATGGCACCGCGCACCGCATGCTGATCACCCACAACACGATCAAGAAGGGCGATCGCGTCCTGATCCTCGGCGCCAGCGGCGGCGTCGGCACCGGTTGTGTCATTCTCTCCAAACTGCTCGGCGCCGAAGTCATTGCCTGCGCGAGCAGCGCGGAGAAGATGGACAAGCTCAAGGCGATGGGCGCCGACGAGACGATCAACTACAAGGAAGTCGATTTCTCGAAATGGGCGATCGAGAAATACGGCAAGCCGCAACGCCGCACCTATGACGGCGGCGTCGACGTCGTGATCAACTTCACCGGCGGCGACACCTGGGTGCCGTCGCTGCGTTGCCTCAAGCGCGGCGGCAGTCTTCTGGTCTGCGGCGCGACCGCCGGACATGATCCGAAGGAAGACCTGCGCTATATCTGGAGCTTCGAGCTGAAAGTGATCGGCTCCAACAGCTTCTATGAGGACAATCTGACCGACCTGATGAAAATGATCGCGGAGAAGAAGATTGCCCCCGTGATCGACGCCGTGCTGCCGTTGGAGAAGGCAGCTGAGGGGTTGCGCCTGATCAGGGATCGTGAAGTCATCGGCAAAGTCGTGGTCGTGCCTTGAGAGCACTGCATTCGATGACCGAGGATAAAGGGCTTTTGTACAATGAGTGAAATTCCGAGCGTCGAGGACGTCCAGAAGCTGCTGTCCCGCGGCCCCTACCATCAATGGCTCGGCCTGAAAGTGGTGTCGGTTGGCGAAGGCATGATCGAGTTGACCGCAAACTGGCGCGAGGAGTGGGTCGTCAATCCCGACCGCGGCTACACCCATGGCGGCATTCTGGCGGCGCTGGTGGACCTCACCGCCGACTGGGCCATGGTTTCCAAGACCGGGCGCGGAGTTCCGACCATCGATCTGCGCGTCGATTATCACCGCGCCGCGATGCCCGGCGTGCTGACGATCCGCGGTGAGATCGTGAATTTCGGGAAGCAGTTCTCGGTGGCCGAAGCAAAAGTCTTCGACAAGGAAGGCCGCCTGCTCGCGAGCGGCCGCGGCACCTATCTGACCGCACCGCCGGCCTGACGGAATATCGTGGTGCCCGGTATCCCTTCGTTTTCGAATCTGGGAGCCCTGACGTCAGAGGATGGCGATCCCGACAAGGTCGCGATCATCGATCTTGGCACGGGTGAGGCGCGCCGCTTCAGCTACCTCGATTTCGAAACGCAAGCCGATGCGGTCGCACGCGCGCTCGCAGGCCGCGGCCTGGCGCGCGGCGAGCGCGTTGCCATCCTCTCGGCCAATCGCTTCGAGTACCTCACGACTGTCCACGGCATCATGCGCGCCGGCCTCGTTGCCGTGCCAGTCAATTTCAAATTCCCGCCGGCGACGATTGACTACATCGTTCACGACTCCGACGCCAAGCTCGTCTTTTGCGATGCGCGGCGCCTTGACCGCGCGCCGAAGGATTTGCCGCGTATCTGCTTCGACAGTGGCAGAAGCGACCCAGACTTCGCGAGCTTTCTCAAACCCGGCCCGTTTGAACCGATCACACCATCTGATCGCGAGCCGGCGATGTTCCTCTATACGTCAGGGTCGACAGGGCGCCCCAAGGGCGTCGTGCTGTCGCACCAGAGCCATATCTGGGTGGTCGAGCAGCGCATGGCCGCGCAGGACATGACCCGTCATCGCTTTCTGGTCGCGGCACCTCTCTATCACATGAACGCGCTCGCCATGAGCCAGTTGGCACATGCGGCCCACGCAACTGTGATTTTGCTTCCCCAATTCACTACGCAACTCTACCTCAAGGCCATCGAGGACTATCGCTGCACGTGGCTCACCGCGGTTCCTCCGATGATCGCCATGATGCTGAACGATAAAGAGAGGTTCGCAGCGACCGATCTTTCCAGCGTGGAATACTTGCGAATGGGATCGGCGCCGGTCAGCCAAAGCCTGATGAAAGCGATCCACGAAGCGCTTCCAAAGGCGGCCGTGACCAACGCCTATGGCACCACCGAAGGCGGCCCGGTCGTTTTCGGACCGCATCCGAAAGGCTTAGCCCAACCCGAAATGTCGGTCGGCTATCCGCATCCGAAAGTCCAGGTGCGATTGATCGGGGAAAACGGCGCGCCTTCTGATCCCGGCGTGCTGGAGATGAAGAGCCCGGCGATCATGAACGGCTACCACAATCGTCCGGATGTCGCCTCGCCCATCACGGCGGACGGCTTCTATTTCACCAGCGACGTGTTTCGCTGCGACGAAAACGGCTTCTATTTCTTCGTCGGCCGTACCGACGATATGTTCGTCAGCGGCGGCGAAAATATCTTTCCCGGCGAAGTCGAAAAGATGCTGGAGAGCCATCCGGACGTGATCCAGGCCTGCGTCGTGCCTGTCGATGACGATATCAAGGGCACCAAGCCGGTCGCGTTCGTGGTCAAGCGCGACGGAAGTGATCTCGACGAAGCAAAGCTGAAGGCCTTTGCGCTGGCGAACGCGCCGGCCTACCAGCATCCGCGTTCGATCTGGTTTGTCGGCAGCCTCCCTCTGGCTTCGACCAACAAGCTCGACCGTAAGGCGATGCACGACATGGCAGCCGAACGGCTTCGGCATCGCGAAACTGGCTTAAGGAGTTAGAGCGGATGGATGAAACGTTTCGCGGATTCCTCGATCGCCTGCGTCAGGCCGGCGAATTGATCGACTTTCGCCAGCCGATCGATATCCGCCATATCGCAACCCTGGTCGATCAGTCGGACAAGGCGATCTTCTTTCACAAGGTCATCGGCTATGACATCCCGGTCGTCTCCGGCATCATCCGCTCGCGCGAGCGGGCGATGATGGCGATGGGCGCGAGCGAATATCTCGAGATCGAGGAGCGGCTGAAGAACGGTATCGCCAAGCCGATCCCGCCACAACGCATTGCGACGTCGCCGGCGCGCGAAGTGGTGATGAAAGGCGATGACGTCGATCTCTACAAGCTGCCGATCCCGATGTCGTCGATCTATGACGGCGGCCCGATGATCACGGCGGGTGTCGTCATCGCAAAAGATCCCGAATTCGGGATCAACACCGGCATCTACCGTTTCATGGTCAAGGAAAAGAACCTGACCGGCATCGATATCGTGACGCCGAACAATATGCGGCTGTTCGTGCAGCGCGCCTATGAAGCGAAGCGGCCGCTACCGATCTCGATCAGCATCGGCACGCACCCGATCGAGTTGCTCGGCGCCGGCTTCAAGGCGCCGCTCGGCACCGATGAGATGGCGATTGCCGGTGGCATCCGTGGTCAGGCGGTGAAACTTGCGGCCGGCGATACCGTCGATGTTCCCTATATCGCCGACGCCGAAATCGTTCTGGAGGGCGAGGTGCTGCCGACCGGCTGGACCCACCCGGAAGGGCGCTTCGGCGAGTTCACATGGCTGATGGGCGGACTGCACTGGAATCCGATCGTTCGTATCACGTCGGTGTCGATGCGCCGCGACGCGATCTATTACGCGCTGCATATGCCCTGGGAAAACACCTGGCTGATGGCGCCGACGCGTTACGCGGCGATTCGTCAGGCGTTGCGTACCGCGAGCGTCGTCGTCAAGGACATCAACATGACGATGGGCGGCGTCACCTTCTGGCACGCGGTGATTTCGATCAAGAAACAGGCTGGCGATGGCAAGAACGCGCTGCTTGCCGCGCTCTCGGTCATGGACATCAAGCATGTCGTCGTGGTCGATGACGACATCGACGTGTTCAATCCGGTCGAGGTCGAATGGGCGATTGCGACCCGCGTGCAGGGCGACCGAGATATTCTGATCGTCAGCAATGCCCGCGGCAAGCCGCTCGATCCCTCGCTGGCGCCGACGCCCCATGGCATTGTGCCGACCACCGCCAAGGTCGGCATCGACGCCACGATTTCGGAAGGCATCCCGAAAGAGCGCTACGAGCGCATCACTTACGCTTACGCCGACACGGCCAAAATATCGGATTACCTCGGCGGCAAGGCCGACCGCGAAGCCGAGAAGGCTTCGCCAGAGGCAATCAGCCAACTCGCCGAAGAGATTGCAGCCGTCCTTGAAAAGACGCCGCTCTACTTCACCGACTTGGCCGAGCGTTTTTCCAGTCACGAGTTCAACGCAGTCGCCCGTGCGATCGGCCTTTTGCACGAGAAAGAACGGCTATGGCAGGATCCGAAGGGCTGTCTCTGTCTTCGCAACTCGGCTTTCGCTGCCAAGTTGCCGAATTGAGGCGGAGACATCCGATGAACGGAATCGCAAAAATCGTCTCGCGCCCACACGCAATCTCTTCTGTTATCGGCGCCGTTGCCGCGCTGATCCTGACTGCCGGCCACCTGCAAGCGGCAACCGCGCTTCGCATCGGCTCAGCCCAGCAATCGATCGCCTCGATCCCGGTCGTGGTCGCGATCCAGCAAAAGCTGTTCGAGGCCGAAGGCATCAAGGCCGAGATCGTCGATTTCGACGGCGGCGGGCCAGCCGTGCAGGCGCTCGCCGGTGGCGGCATCGATCTCTGCGTTTGCGCCGGCGATCACGCGCTGCGGCTCGCGAGCCGCGGACTCGGCGGCGCGGTGCTGGTGGCCCTGCTCGACAAGCATCCTTATTCCCTGCTGGCGCCCGTGGGCTCTCCCGCCAGCGACCTGGCGAGCCTGCGCGGCAAAGCAGTCGGCATAACCTCGCCCGGCAGCCTCACCGACAATACCCTCCGATTCATGATCCGGAAGCTCGGCCTCAATCCGGACACCGATTTCGAGATCATCGCCGCCGGTACCGGCGCCTCGATGCGCGCGGCGATCGAGCGCGGATCGGTGGTGGCTGGCATGTTCACGACGCCCGACGTGCAGGCCGATATGGCCACCGGCAAATACAAGTTCGTCGCCGATTTTCGCGATCTCGACTACATGGCGCTCGACCTGATCGCGGTCGGAAGCTGGTTGAAAGCCAACGACGCGACGGCTCACGCGGTCGCGCGCGCGATCGTCAAGGCCGAAAAGCTCATTCAGACCGATCCTAAGGTGGTCGAGGCCGCGGTACATGAACGCTTTCCAGCGCTGACGCCGGAGCTTGTGGTCAGCGTCGCGCACGACGCCGCGGAAAAAAGCATCTCGCATGATGGACGCGCCGAAGTGAGCGGATTCGATACCGCGCTTGAAATGCTGCGGGTCGCCGATCCCTCGGTGAAGGAGCTTTCCTATTCGGATGTCGTCGCCGTGCGCTATCTGCCGTGAATAAATCACGCCGATGACCGACCCCCTCGCCTCCGATGAGATGATCCCACCGCGCGGTTCGGAGCGCGAGAAGGCAACCACCTCTGTAAGCAGCATTTCGATCTGGCTCTGGCGTCTCGGCCTGATCGTGGGACTATTGCTGATCTGGGAATTTTCCGCCGGCCGCTTGTTCAACGAATTCTGGAGCAGCCGGCCGAGCCTGATCGGCCAGAGGCTTCTGGCGTTATCGATGAGCGGCGAGATCTGGCGGCATCTTGACGCTACGGTCTCGGAAGCGTTCCTCGGCTTGCTGCTTGGCGCAGTCGTCGGCACACCGATTGGCATTGCCTTGGCGAAATATCGCCGCGCCGCCGAGATCGTCGATCCCTTTGTGATGGGCCTCTACGGCCTTCCGCGCGTCGCGCTCGCACCGATGTTCATCTTGTGGTTCGGCATCAGCCTTCTCGCCAAAGTCATGATGTCGTTTTCGATGGTCGTGTTCGTTTTCATCCTCAACGTCACCGAGGGCATTCGCACCGTCGATCCCGACATGATCGATCTGATGCGCACGATGCGCGCACCAAAATCCTACATCCTGCGCAAGGTGACGATCCCTTCGATCATCCCCTGGCTACTGGCTTCCTTCCGGATCGGCATCGGACTGTCGCTGGTCGGCGCGGTCGTGGGCGAACTGATCGGATCCAACCGTGGCCTCGGTTGGTACATCCTGCGCGCCGGTGGCCAGCTCGACACCACCGGCGTCTTCACCGGATTGTTCATCCTGATGCTGGTGGCGATGATTGCCAACCAGATCATTTTCGTCATCGAACGCAAGGTATTGCATTGGCGACCCGCTACGAAATGAAGGTCGCCGCCGAAGCGCCGCGGATCCTTCTCGATGAGGTCTCGATTTCCTACGCGACGCCGCGCGGGCGCCTGCCTGTCGTCGACCGGGTCAGTCTCGCGGTGGATCGCGCCGAATTCGTGGTTCTGGTGGGGCCGAGCGGCTGCGGCAAGTCGACCATCCTGCGCGCCATCGCCGGCCTCCATGCGGCCGAAAGCGGCATCATTTCCGTCGATGGCAAGATGGTCGACGGGCCGCCGGAACATATCGGCTTCATGTTCCAGCGCGACACGCTGCTGCCGTGGCTGACGGTGCACGGCAACATCGAGGTCGGCCTTGAGCTTGCCGGCGTCGCGTCCGCGCAGCGGGCATCGCGTCTGACCGATTTGCTGGCGCTGTTACAACTTTCCGAATTTAGGGATGCTTATCCGGCGCAGCTCTCCGGCGGCATGCGGCATCGCGTTTCGCTCGGCCGGATGCTGGCCTATCAGCCCGCGGTGATGCTGATGGATGAGCCGTTCGGCGCGCTCGACTTTCAGACCAAGGCGGTGATGGGCCGTGAACTGCTGCGCATCTGGGAAACCGAGCGGCGCAGTATCCTGTTTGTCACCCACGACATCGAGGAAGCGGTGGCGCTCGCCGATCGTGTGCTGGTGTTCTCGCCGCGCCCTGCGCGCACCATCGCCGAACACCGGATCGACCTGCCGCGACCGCGCCACCTGCGCACACTACGGGCCAGCCCGGAATTTGCCGCCTATACCAGCGCGATATGGCAGGCGCTTGGCGATGGCGATCCGGCGATGGCCTGATTAGCGCGACACCCGGAATTCGAGCAGCGTATCGAGGAACGGAACCAGCACCGCCAGCGACGCCTCGTCTGCTCTAACGCGCAGATCCGGAATGGAGGAAGCAAGATCACGGATGCGAGCCAGCTCCGGTGCATCGAACACGATCGCGCCGAAAAAGCTATGACGGCCGTTGGCCTCAACACCCTGCTCGCCGTAACGCTGGCGATAGCGCGCAGGCGAAATCAGGCTGAGGCGAAAATTACCGGGCAGCGCAATCGCCCAGTCGTCTCCCCGCCTTTCCGCCGAGGATTGAGCCGCCTTGGCATAGCGCGGCGCGTCAGTTTCGATATCTGAACTGACGATCACCAGTTCGCTCAACGCCCGAACGCCATTGAGATGCGACGTCCACGGACGATGCCAGACCAGTTCCGGCGTATAATGCTGGCAGTAATAGACGCGTCCCGCCTCGAACAATTCCGGCGCGGTACGAACGGTGCGAAAGCGCGCCAGATGTTCGACGCCATCGATGGTGACCGGCCGTGAAAAACTCTGCGGCTCCAGCATCGCAAGGCCCCTGTCGCGCAGCACACGTTGGCATGTATCGATATCCCTGGCCTGAAACACCAATCCGTTCAGTCCACGCGGGCTTTCGAGGACGTCCTTGCGCAACACGTCTGTGCCCGACGGCAGCCCGATCAGCTCCAGATAATCATGTTCGAACATGACGAGATGATTGATCGAGCCGAGCGAATGGTAGCCGCGCGGCGTCAGCGTGAAGCCGAGCTGAGACATCAGCGCCGCGGCACGGTCCATGTCGAACAGCGTGTTAATCACGACATGATCGAGCGCGAAGGTCATCTTCTTATTCTTCCGGCGGCGGAATGGCGCCGACCCGGCTGGTGATCAGACCGTAATGCTCGACGCGGCGATGGCTGGCGAAGTCAAAGATCGTCTGTTTGCCAAAGACGGTCGCATCGAGATCGCAAGGATGGACGAGTAGCTCATCCCCCTCGGTCTTGGCTTCCGCGACAATCTCGCCATCGGGGTCGACGATGAGACTGCCGCCGATCAGCGGAAAGCCATCCTCGACGCCGGCCTTGGCGACCGCAATGACCCAGGTCGCATTCTGGTACGCGCCGGACTGGACGGACAGGCGGTTGTGGAATAACCGCCTCGAAGGTCCCTCCTCGGCTTTCTGCGAATTGATCGAGGGCGTGTTGTATCCGAGCACGACCATCTCGACGCCTTGCAGTCCCATTACGCGGTAGGTCTCGGGCCAGCGCCGGTCATTGCAGATCGCCATGCCGAAAATCCCGCCCATCGTGCGCCACACCGGAAAGCCGGTGTCGCCGGGCTCGAAATAGCGCTTCTCCAGGTGCTGAAACGCGCGCTCGGGATCGAGTTCCGAATGACCGGGCAGATGCGTCTTGCGATACTTACCGACGATCCCGGCCGACTTGTCGGTGAGGATGCAGGTGTTGAAGTGATGTCCGTCCGGCGTCAGTTCGGCATAGCCAAAACTCATCGCGATTCCGTGCTCGGCGGCGCGGGCAAACAGCGGCAGCGTCGCTGCGTTCGGCATCTCCCGTTCGAACCAGGCGTCGACCTCGGCTTGATCCTCCATGTACCAGCGCGGGAAAAACGTGGTGAGCGCCAGCTCCGGGTAGACAATCAGATCCGCCCCAAGCGCCTTGGCTTCGTCCATCAGGGCGATCATGCGCGGGATGACGGTTTGGCGGCTTTCGGCGCGCTGAATGGGACCCATCTGGGCGGCGGCGACATTGATGATACGCATGGACGGGCTCGGTTGTTCCATCTCGCGCTGCAATGAACAAAAATCGAGCACGTTTTGCAGTGCAGATTATGCCCCAAGTCATAGGATCGTTTCGGTGGGAGTCAATTCGGTTCGAGATGCAAACACCTGCCGTCATGGCAGGTCTGACATGGCAGCAATATCCGCTCGGCATCATCATCTTGTGACCCGGCGCGGGCCTATGGCCAGTGTTGCTTTCAGCGGTAAATTCTGGTCAATGCAACGTAGTTGCACGGGAAGGCCATTTGGTCTCCTCTTCGGTAATGGCGAAAGCCAAAAGTAAAAAAGTAACAAGCCAAGAAGCTAAAAAGAAACGAGAGGAAACGACATGACCGCGCCAGCTCGGGCGAAGCTAAATTCGCATATCTCGGATTCCCCGCGCGGCCTGGCGCTATTGCGCGACCCGTTGCTCAATAAAGGAACGGCTTTCACCGACGCCGAGCGGGACGAGCTTGGTTTACGCGGCTTTCTCCCGGCGCATGTGCTCTCGATGGAGGAGCAGGTCGCGCGCGTTCTGACCAATCTGCGCAGCCTTCCCAACGACCTGGAAAAATACGTCGCGCTCAACTCGCTCCACGACCGCAATGAGGAACTGTTCTTTCGCGTCGTTTGCGACAACATCGATGAAATCCAGCCGCTGATCTACACGCCGACCGTGGGCCTTGCCTGCCAGCGCTTTGGACTTATTTTTCAGCGTCCGCGCGGCATGTTCATCAGCGCGACCGATCGAGGGCGGATCGCCGACCTGCTCCGCAACTGGCCCTATCCGGCCAAACTGATCGTCGTTACTGACGGCGAGCGCATCCTGGGGCTAGGCGATCTCGGGGCGCATGGCATGGGCATCCCGGTCGGCAAGCTTTCGCTCTACTCGGCATGCGCCGGCGTTCACCCCGAGCATTGCCTGCCGATCATGCTGGATGTCGGCACCAACAACCAGGATCTCCTGAACGATCGCTATTATATCGGCTTGCGACAGAAGCGGCTGACCGGCAAGGCCTATGACGAATTCGTCGATGAATTCATCACGGCGGCCCGCGCCGCCTTCCCCGGCGTGCTGATCCAGTTCGAAGACTTTGCCAATCACTCGGCATTCCGCCTTTTGCACAAATACCGGGAAGACATTCCGGTCTTCAATGACGACATTCAGGGAACGGCCGCGGTCGCGCTGGCCGGGCTGTTCTCCGCCTTGCGCGTGAGCGGTGGCAAATTGGCTGATCAGCAGATCCTGTTCCTTGGCGCCGGCGAGGCGGCGACCGGCATCGCCGATCTCATCGTCTCGGCGATGATGGCCGAGGGACTTTCGGAATCTGAGGCGATCAATCGCAACTGGCTGGTGGATTTGCGCGGCCTTGTCGTGAAGAATCGCGCAGGCCTGACCGAGCATAAGCTGCGCTACGCGCATGACCATGCGCCGGTCGACGACTTCCTGACCGCGATCCGCACGCTGAAGCCCACCGCGATCATCGGCGTCGCCGCCGTCGGCGGGGCCTTTACGCCGGAAGTGCTTAAGGCGATGGCCGAGATCAATCACCGGCCGATCGTGTTCGCGCTCTCCAATCCGACCTCGAAGGCGGAATGTTCGGCCGAAGAAGCCTATCGTCACACCGGCGGCCGGGCGCTGTTTGCCTGCGGCAGCCCTTACGATCCGGTGAAGCTCGACGACAAGACCTTCGTGCCGCGCCAGGGCAACAATTCCTACATCTTTCCCGGCGTCGGCCTGGGCGCGATCGCGAGCGGATCGAAGCTCGTGACCGACGAGATGTTCATGGCCGCCGCCCACACGCTGGCCTATCTCGTCACCCACGATGATATCGAGCAGGGCAGCCTTTATCCGTCGCTGCCGCGAATCCGCGAGGTCTCGGCCCATATCGCCGCGGCCGTCGCCGACGTTGCTTACAAGCATGGCCTCGCGACGGCGCCAAAGCCGAACGACATGATGGCGTATATCGAGCGGCAGATGTACGACCCGCATTACTGACGAAGTCGTACTGGAGACGGAGCGGGCAGCCCGAAGTCCGGACGGCGGGGAAGCCCGCGCTCACGGCTTTTGGGGGCCGCCGCATCTCCTGACCTTGCAAAAACGGACGGAACCCCCGTCCGTTTCCCGTTTTGTGACGTCCCCGGGCAAAAGTCCCCGCGCCGCTACTCGGGTTCACCATTTTCCAGAAAGGCCTCGGGTCGGAACCACGATCCGTATTTGCGCGTCGGATGGCGTTTGGTGCTGTTTTTTCTTGGTTTTTTCGAAGCCCAGGCCTTAGAAAGCCGCCATGAAATCCTCGTCACTTCCCGCCATCGGCTTTAGCCCCGGCGGTTTTGTCCGGTGCGTTGAACGCTGCTATGACCAGCGATAACCCATTGCGCTATTCCGCTGAAGGATCATCGTATTGACGAGCGATTTCTCGGAAATCGAAGTCGTAGCCACGAATTTCAACTGGCGCCAATCCGGCGGCACGACGGCCGTCGTGCAGCTGGTGCCGGAGCAGGCGAAGACATTGAAAATCGCGGCCCTCGGCTTCGATCTGCCCGAGCGCGTACCGCGCATGCGCTGGCGCGACATTCCGAAGCTATTTCGCCGACCGGCCAATCGACCGTTCCGAATTTATCATTGCCGCCGCAACAACGAGATGATGGTGGGCCTTCTGCTCAGGGATGTCTTGCGCGCCCCGCTCCGGCTGATCTTCAATTCCGCCGGCCAGCGCCGGCACAAGCCGTTGACCCGCTGGATGTTGAGACGGATGGATGCCGTCATCACGACCAGCGAGCGTTCGGGCAGTTTCCTCGATGTCCCTCATACCGTCGTGCCGCACGGGACGGATTTTGAACATTTCCACCCCGCCCACGAAAGCGAGGACGACTACGCCGCGAGCGGATTGCCTGGCAAATACGCCGTCGGTTGCACCGGACGGATCCGGCACCAAAAGGGCACCGATCTGTTCGTCGACGCAATGCTGCTGCTTCTGCCGCGCCATCCCGACTGGACGGCGGTCATCACCGGTCGCACCACATCCGACAATCTTGGCTTCGAGCGCAAATTGAAGTCGAAGATCGATGATGCGGGCCTTACACAGCGCATGCTCTTCCTCGGCGATGTCAAAGACATCTCGGTATGGTATCGGCGCTTTACCTTGTTCGTCGCGCCGTCGCGCCAGGAAGGCTTTGGCCTTACGCCTTTGGAGGCGATGGCCTCGGAGACGGCCGTGGTCGCCTCGGACGCCGGCTCCTTTCCCTCGATGATCAGGCCCGGGATCAATGGAGCGATCGTGCCAGCCGGCGATCTGAACGCCCTGGTCGCGGCCATCGAACCCTATTTTCGGACGCCGCTTCTTGCTAAGGAACAGGGCCGGGCGGCGCTGGAATTCGTGCATGCCAATTTCTCGCTTGAAGCCGAGGCACGCAGCATCCGGGCGGTCTATGATCGGTTATGGACTGAAGGGCGACAAAACGGGGCTGGGACCCAACTCGCAGCAAGTCAGGACCCGGCATCAGCGCGCCAGGAGGAAATATGTTGAGACTTGACGCGCTCCGCGCCACCCAAGTTGAACGCGATCCCTTCGAATATCTGATCGTGAAGAACTTCGTCGATCACGAGAAGCTCAAAGGGGTCCTAGCCGATTATCCCGCCGTCCCAGGCCCCGGGTCACACCCGCCGGCGGGCCTCAATATTTCCGGACATTTCAAAGAGCTCATCGACGAACTGCTGGGACCGTCATTTCAGAATATCGTCGAGGAAAAGTTTGACGTCGATCTGACGGACCGGCCGACCATGTATACAGTCCGTGGTTTCTGCCGCGCGCGCGACGGAAAGATCCACACCGATTCAAAAACCAAGATCATCACCGTTCTGCTCTACATGAATGACGACTCCTGGGAGAATTCAACCGGCCGCCTGCGCTTGCTTCGCAACGACTCCGATCTCGAAAATTATGTCGCCGAGGTCGAGCCCGCCGGCGGAACGCTCCTGATCTTCAAGCGCTCCGACAATTCATGGCACGGCCATCATCCCTTCGAAGGCAAGCGCCGTGCAGTCCAGCTCAACTGGGTGACGGACCAGTCTGTTGTCGACCAGGAGCAAGGCCGCCACGGTTTCTCGTCGGCGATCAAGCGGCTGTTTCAGCCGGCCTTGTCGTGGCGGCAGTAAGCGTGAAATTTTACGGGCTGCCCTGCGTTATGAGACCGCGGTACCGTTTTCCTGATCATGCCTTCACCACGCCGGGAATATCAGCTTGACGCCTGATAACGATGTCACTACCGCGCCGTTTGGTGCGTTTGCGCCGAACGCTGCACAGGCGGCGGTCATCCGGCTTACGCATCGTTCAGGTCTCAAGCGCGGCGCGTTTCGGCCATGGATGTCGCGGCTGGTCAACCTGCTGCGGTCGGGGCCGGTCGACGCGCAATATCAGGGCGCCTCGTTTCGTTTCTATCACCAGGCGAGCGCAACCGAACGCGGCGCGTTGTTCAATCCCGATTACAATCTGGAAGAGCTCGCCTTTCTGCGTGCGCATACGACCGACGGCGGCGTATTCATCGATGTCGGCGCCAATGTTGGTACCTACGCGCTCACGCTGGCGAAAAGCGTCGGCAAAAATGGCACGGTGATTGCGGTCGAACCGCACCCGGTAGCGCGGACTCGCCTCACCTTCAACCGCGACGCTTCCAATCTTGTCCAGGTGAAATTGATCGCGGCCGCCGCCGGGCCATCCGACGGCGAACTCCTGATCGAAACGGATGGCGACAATCTCGGCGCCAGCCATGTTGTGACGGGCAAAACCTACACAGGCGCCATCCGCGTGCCCGCGCTGACGCTACAGCGGATTCTCAGTGACGCCGGCATCACTCGGGTCGATGCGCTGAAAATCGATGTCGAAGGCTTCGAGGACCGGGTGCTCACAGGCTTCTTTGCACAGGCGCCGCAAACACTCTGGCCACGCGCCGTCGTCATCGAGCACCTGTCGCGCAAGGAATGGCAGCAGGACTGTATCGACGACATGGTCGCGCGCGGCTATCACGAAAAAGGCAAGACGCGCAGCAATACGCTTCTAGCGCTGCCGTAAAAGCGCAAAGCCGCTTGACATCGATCGGCGCAACTTGACCGTTCCCTGGTTTACCAGTCAGGCCGGTTACGCATAGACAGCGCGGTAGCGCTGCCGCCCGACCAGTACGCTGACCACAAGCAGATTGAGAATGTTGGCGACGATGCCGGCGGTGAATGCGGGCGCATAATATCCGAAATGGTCGTAGAGAAGGCCTGCGATCCAGCTGCCGGCGCCCATGCCTCCGCCGCTGAAGAGTAACAGGGTCGGGATCCGCCAGGAGGCTTCCGATGCCGGGAACAGCTCACGCACCGCGAGAACATAGGCCGGAATGATGCCGGAAAAGCCGAGCCCAAAAGCGGCGCTCACCGTGAAGAGGCCGACTTCATTCTGTGTCAACAGCAGCGCGGTCATCGACGTAGCCTGCCAGGCGGATCCGATCAGCACGGTGGTGAGACCGCCGATACGATCGGAGATCACGCCCCAGACCTGCCGGCTCAGGAATGCCGTACCCAGCAACACCGACAGCATCAATGCGCCCACGGACCGGCTGATACCGAGGTCGCTGCAAAAGGCGACCAGATGGCCCTGCGGCATTGCCATCGGAATGCAACATAGCACAGCGGCGGCGCACAGCATCGCGAACACCCCATTGGGCGCCCAGCCGAGCACGCGCGTCTGGCTCAATCCGGTGCCGGCCGACGCCGCCGGACGGATCACTTCGGGTGGCTCGCGAAAGTAGATTACTGCCAGCGGCACCACGACGACGATCTCGGCGAGCGCATACCACAGCATCGCTTGCCGCCAGCCGAAGCTTGCGATCGCGCGCTCGAATATCGGCGGCCAGATCGTGCCGGCGAGATAGGTGCCGCTCGAGATCAGTGCCAGCGCCGAGCCGCGCCGACGATCGAACCAGCGGCTGACATAAATGTACAAGGGCGCATTGATACTACCAATCCCGATCAGACCGATGAACACGCCGTGACCGATCCACAATGGCCAGGGTGGTCCAAATGTCGAGATGAAAAGACCAAGACCGATCATCAACGATCCGAAGATGACGGTCGAGCGCGTACCGACCCGTTCGGCGATGCGGGACATGACGATGCCGCCGAAGCCGGAGCCAAACCACGCCAGCGAACTGGCGAGCGCTGGAACCGAGCGCGTCCCGTCCACCTCGTTGGCAATGTCCTTCAGCGCGACCGCCGTGATCCAGGCGGCGCCAAATGACATTCCAAGGACAAAGAGCGCGGCTGTAGCAACAGCCCAAGAGGTCTGGGTTTCGACGGAAACTGAGGGGGAATGCGACATCTGAAGAGGGGCTCGGCTTGCAAGGCCCTTTTACCGTTTGCACAAAATTTCACCACCCTCATCCACGAGGGGCTGGTCTTCATGCGGCAATGCAGCAAGAACAGCGCGATATGGCCGCGCCGCCTTTAAGTAGAGGCGACTTGCGGCTCCCAAGGCCAATTGCCAGTCCTATGAAGCGTGAAGTTGAGGCAGGCGGCGATTCTCGGAATCCGCCGCTACCGCCTGCCTACGTGACCGATAAGCTTCCAAAACGCCTTTTGACATTTCAGCGCTGAGTTCGGCAAATTTCTGTTTCATGGCCTCAAGGTCGTGCGCCATGATGCGGTGTACCGGCGCACCCAGGAACAAGAGCGCCATCGTCGTCTCCCACGAAAAGGCGAGTGCCTTGGCCAGAAGCAGGACAATGTCGCGGTTCTTGTCAAGAAGCGCCCGCTCGACCACGTCGACGGGCAGCGAGCACAACAAGGCAAGACCGACCGTTGTTTCCTCGAACTCGTGCGACTGAGCGTATTCGGCGATCTGCTTCTCGTTCAGATTGCCGCGATGATGCTGCTTTGCCACGGCCCTCTTTGCGTGGAAATAGTCTTTCGACGCCGGGCCAAATTTTGCGTGTAACGCGCCGGTGACGTCGGTCACCAGGTTTCGGATCTGGCCGGCTGCCTCCGGGCGCTCACTCTCAAGCCGCTTCTTCGCGTTGTCAGATGCTTTGGCAATCAGCTGCTGGAAGGTATGCCTAGGGATATCCTTGCGATGACCCAATTGCTCGAACAGGATGGAATCGCTTTCGGAGCGCTTGATCATGTGCAAGATACCAAAATCGGAAAACTGTGCGCCGTGGTTCTCGGCGACCGAACGCACGACTTCCGAATTTCCTCGTGAAACAAGCTCGTCCGTTAGTCCTTCGCATAGTGACTTTCGTTTCGAGATCGCGAGCAGGTGATTCTGGCTTTTCGATCTGGCGTTCGCAATCAAGGTCCGGGTATCGATCCGCTGTGACTGACGAAGGACGGGACCCGCGACCTCAATCGAATCGTCAAAGGCGAGTTTGTCGATTACCTTGAAAGGCGCATTGTCGGTCCGTGCCAGACGTTTTGCGAGTTTGGCGCGGGTCGCAGTTTCAATGTCCCGCTCAAGCCGGCCAATTATCTCGCCAAACATCCAGATCTCGTCTTCGGTATAGCGGCCCACGATCAATAGGTCGGTCGCATACCATAGCGCCCGCTCGCGGCTTTCGCCCGAACCCTGCGAGACCACAACGTCAAATTCCTGCAGAAAAGACACTGTTCTCTCACTTTAAAATTTGCGCCATTTTCGCCACCCATGCGCAAGCACGAGCGACAAGCAAAATTTACATCAGCTAACCTGCGATAATTTCCCTTGCCCGGGGTTCGAAATACCCGAGACACCTATCCCCAAACGGAATAGTCAAAAAACCCTGCAATCCAATTCTTCGACCTTACTCTAATTTCGTTATCAAATCGCACATAACGTCAGTCGTGCCGGTTGCATAAAAAATAGTCAGCTCAGCAAATTGTCGACTACCGCCGGCTCTAAATACCGTTCCGCGAGCCGTCGGCTAAGCGGCTCGATCGGCTGCGATTTCGCTCAAAGTCATTTCGGAAGGTAACCGCTCGGAAGGTAACCGCACCGACGAATCCGACAGCGAGGCCGCCAGTTGACCTAACGTTGTCCAGTCGATCGTCTCGCCGTAACGTACTTCAATGTCGTCGAACAGACGATCAAGATAGTTCATGTAGAGATCATCGACCCCGTCGAGGTGCGTGTATCCCGGAACATTCTTGGTGATATGCGCTTTGATCGACAAGACTCCGCCTGCGTCAAGAATGCCGAACGCCCGCTCCGCGGCGGACGTGGCCTGGAAATTAGTGCTGATGTGCATGAGGCCCGGCGCAATCCGCTCCGGAAACAACATGCTGACGCCGTTCAATCCCGACATCGCTGTTTTGGCGTCCTTGGAAACTGGCACCTCGATATCTCGTGCGGACGCCAACCAATCGATTCCGACATCCCGGCACGCTTGCTGGAGCGCCAGGCTGCAATTCCATCCAGGCGGTTGGAGTCCTCGCACGTAGCGCAAGCCGGATTTGTCGAAAATCTGGATTGCTTCGGCCAGCATGGCAGCGCACGTGGAACGATCCCGGTTCTCGAATTCGACGGAAACCGAATGACCTTGATTGATGTGATGCAGGCCATGCAACGCGACCTCGGTGCGCGGCATCATGTTGAGAAAGGAAACGAATTTCGGATGGTATCGGAGGTCCATCGTCCCCTTCGGCAATACGCTTGCGAGATACACGCGATCGCGGATCCAAGGCACGTGTCGCCAGAAACGATCCGCGATCGGAGAGATCCGTCGCCAATCCGGTGTGACGAAGAGGGTGAGCCTGAGTTTTGGATGTCGTTCCAGCAGCCACAGTAGCCGACCCAACGCGCCCTTTTCCAGGTCACCGCCGCTTTCATAAGCACTTTGCGATGTTCCAGGGAATACGTCGTCGACGGACATGACAACTGCAGCGGACTTGCCGGGACTGTGCCAGGGAATCGGGCCCAGCCTGGTTTCATCAAGGAGAAACGCTCGGCGAAGTTCTTGCCCAGGTGGGAAATGCCAACCGTCCATAACCAATTCCTTAAGTATTGCTTCGCCAATGGCCGACTGAAAACGCGCAGTATTGCCTGTCCTTTCTAACTGCGAGCTTTCAGCAGCAATCGGGTTTGGGACAAATTGTGTCTTGATGAATCAGGGGTGAAGCCCTCAGCCAGCCGTGGGTGACGAGCCTGCGCGCGATCCAGGCGATTACGCTTGCTTAACCAAACATCGGAACTGGCCCAGCAAGCGCGCTCTCGTAAATGAAAAAGCAGAATTTTCGCTCTACTGCTGTCTAAAGAAGCAACGAAAAATTAAAGACCTGTTTTCCTGAAGACCAAATTCCGCCATCGCCCTAAGGCGATGCATTGAAATTAAGTTTTTCTCAAACCGAAATTGGCGGCCGCCAAGGCCGGGGATTTTTATACGATGGCTGCCGAACAAAAGAAGGCGTTCAGCACCGAAATAGATCCGCCCAAATCGTCAGCATCCGGCGTTTCGGCTCTTGACGCTCCGTCGGTCAACGAAGCCTCGACAGGGCGGCCGTCGAGCCTGGATGTACGGGCGCAGTCGGCGCTTCTGCACGAGGCTTTCAAAACACCCGACCCGCTCGAACTCGATAGACCGGCGTTTTCTCCGTCGCCCCAAGGTGCCGGCTTTGTGGCGCGTTATGGTCGACGCGCCGTTAAGTCGGCGCTCGGCCTTTGCGTGGTTGTCATCGCCGGCGTGGGCCCCGTGCAGCGCCTTCTCGAATTTTCAAGCGTCGAAGCGGTCGTTAACGCTCGCCTCGTCTCGCTCCGCGCGCCGATCGACGGACGGATCGAGGATTTTGCACCGACCATCGGCGCAACGATGCCCCGAGGGCGGATCATGCTGCACATTTCCAACAGCAGGGCCGACCGAACCAGGCTCGATGATCTGCAGAGAATGGTCGAGCAGACTGAGAGTGAGCGCCCAGCCGTCATTACGCGTCTGGGGCGACTAAAAGAACTTCACGAACAGGTCTCGCAGCAAGCGCGCGCGTTTCAGTCCGGACGAATCCGCGAACTCGAAGAGCGCGCGATGGACCTTAGGGCGCAGCTCTCGGCCACTGAAGCCTCCGAATCCGAAGCCGCATCGAACCTTGCGCGGACAAAATCGCTGGCGGCTACCGGATACCAGACCGCGGTGGCTGTGGAACGGGCGGAGCGAGACGCGAAGGTCGCAACCCAGAACCAAAAGTCCCTCAATCACCGGCTGTTCGCAAGCGAGGTCGAGCTCGAGGCCGCTCGTCGCGGCGAATATGTCGGAGATTCCTACAACGATCGCCCGAGTTCGCTCCAGCATGCCGACGAGCTCTCCGTCCGCGTGGTCGAGGCAGAAGCCGAGCTCGCCTCTCGCGACCAGCGAATCAACGGGCTTCGCGCGGCGCTCGACACCGAATTTGCACGATATTCCGAGCTTTCCAATGCCGTCCTGTCGTCTCCGATCGACGCGCAGGTCTGGGAGGTTCTGGTGTCTCCTGGCGAGGAGGTGAGGAAAGGTCAAGATCTTTTGCGCCTGCTTGATTGTTCCGGCGCGCTGGTCACCGTCACCGTGCGGGAGTCTGTCTTCAATAAATTGCGCATCGGGGACAAGGCGCAATTCCGCTTTGCTAGCGAGCCAGGTGGATACGACGGCACGATCGTTCGGATGTCGGGAAGTTCGGCGCCTACGGATAACCTTGCGATTCAACCGACGGGTCTTTCGTCAGGAGGATATCGAATAGCGGTGTCAGTACCTGACCTCGCCGCGTCGGCACAGTGCGGAGTTGGACGTACCGGAATGGTCGTTTTCAACGCTTCCACGGCCT
>CAVZJE010000009.1:0-217145 GCA_963775545.1 uncultured Alphaproteobacteria bacterium | reverse complement strand
GCGGCCAGACTTCCGCGCCACGTTATCCTGAAAGGGATCATCCGCCTTCCTCCGTCGAGCCGGCAAAAGCCTAGCTGTTTAATCGACGGAGACAAATATCTCTCGGGGAGGCTCAAGAATATTTGTGCGCGCCTCTGGTGGGATAACGGTGTGCGACGGCTGGTACGTCAGTGCCGGAAGTGGCGCACGCCAGTGAACACCATTGCGATGCCATGCGCGTCGGCGGCCTCAATGACTTCATTGTCGCGCACCGAGCCGCCGGGCTGGATCACCGCCGTGGCGCCGGCTTCGATGCAGGCCAGCATGCCGTCGGCGAACGGGAAGAACGCATCGGATGCGACGACCGAGCCCTTGGTGAGAGGGGCCGCAAGTTTCAACTCGCGCGCGGCATCTTCGGCTTTTCGCGCGGCGATCCGCGCCGAATCCACCCGGCTCATCTGGCCCGCGCCGATGCCGACGGTGGCGAGGTCCTTCGCATAGATGATCGTGTTCGATTTGACATGCTTGGCGACGCGGAATGCGAACATCAGATCGCGCATCTCGGCCTCCGTCGGCGCGCGCTTGGTCGCAACCTTCAGCGTCATGTCGTCGACCACGGCATTGTCGCGGCTCTGTACCAGCAATCCCCCTGACACGGTCTTTGCGGTCAGCCCGATCGCGCGGGGATCAGGCAAACCACCGGTCAGCAGCAAACGCAGATTACGCCGTTTGGCGACGACAGCGATCGCGTCATCGGTGGCATCAGGCGCGATGATGACTTCGGTGAAGATCTCCGTGACGGCCTTCGCTGTTTCCGCATCCAGTGTACCGTTCAGCGCGATAATGCCGCCGTAGGCTGAGGTCGAATCGCAGGCGAGCGCCCGGCGATAGGCGGTGGCAAGATCGGGGCCCTCGGCCACGCCACAGGGGTTGGCGTGTTTGACGATGACGCAGGCCGCCGTGCGCTTGGGGTCGAACTCAGCGACGCATTCGAAGGCGGCATCGGTATCGTTGATGTTGTTGTAGGAGAGTTCCTTGCCCTGCAACTGGCGCAAAGTGGAGACGCCCGGGCGCTTGTCCGGCAGGCGATAGAAAGCGGCTTTCTGATGCGGATTCTCGCCATAGCGCAGCGATTGAATCAGGCGTCCGCCAAAGGCGCGGAATTCCGGCGCTTCGGTATTGAGTTCGCCCGCGAACCAGTTCGAGATCGCGGCGTCATAGGCCGCGCAACGGGCATAGGCCGTGGCGGCAAGCCGCCGTCGCAGCCATAGCGTGGTCGCGCCCTGATTGGCCTTGAGTTCGTCGAGAACCTCCTGGTAGTCGCTGACATCGACCACGACGGCGACATCGTCATGATTTTTGGCCGCGGCGCGGATCATCGCGGGTCCGCCGATATCGATGTTCTCGATACACGCCTCGAAGTCGGCGCCTTTGTCGACGGTCGCCTCGAAGGGATAGAGGTTGACGACCAGAAGATCGATCGGCGCGATGCCATGGCTCTTCATCGCCCGCGCATGTTCGTCATTGTTGCGGATCGCGAGCAGCCCGCCATGCACTTTCGGATGCAGCGTTTTGACCCGTCCATCCATCATTTCAGGAAAGCCGGTCAGTTCCGAAACGTCCCGGACCTTCAACCCGGCTTCCGCGATCGCCTTCGCGGTGCCTCCGGTCGAAACGAGTTCGACGCCATGGAGCGCCAGTGCACGGGCGAATTCGATCAGCCCTGATTTGTCGGAGACAGAGAGCAAGGCGCGGGTGACGCGGCGAAGTTGATCAGTCATGGGCAAGGTCCTCTGTTCAAGGGGTGCTTTTGCCCAGGCGCGCGGCAGATAGTCCCGCGCTTCCCGATGGTGCTCCATCCAAAGTCGCCAGTCGCGCGAGTGACGGCTGGTTAGCAGTTTTCGAAGATGTTCACAACGGCCAGGTTACAGCGGCAGTTCCGGCTCGTGGCGGGCGCTGCGCCTTGCGGCGGTTGCCGATGGCGAGGACGTCGAGCGCGCAAAGCTCCAGCGGATCGATGGCGCGTGGTGAGAATCCTGGCGGATCACAATCTGGGAGGTGCGGCGCGGCCCGTCATTGCCGGCCAGAAACACGCTGTCCTCAAGTTCGACCTTGTCGTCGAGCGCCTCGAAGGTCCAGACGTCGCGGTTAGGCAACACCAACATGACGCCCCTGGCGTCGCTGAGACGGCTCGCTTTCACGGCCGGGTGCAGATGGAACCGCAACGCATAGTCGATCTCGTTACCCTTGTTTCGCGTGTCGGGCGCCACCGCGATGGTGTCTTCGCCATCGAGCCGCGTACCGTCCGGCGCGAGCATCAATACCCGGCGATGGATCACGCCGAACCGGTTGACGTAACCGTCATGCGACGTCGTCAACAGCACGCCGTTGGCAACCGCCTCACGATAGCTCTCGACCTCGGTCGGACCACGGACGATGGGCGCTCCGTGCAAAAGCCGCTTCATCGCGGAAAATTCCACGAACTGGCAGGAAGACGTGTCGTGATAGGTCAGCGTCGAATGCGCCGAGGTGCCTCGGGCAAAACTGCGCCAGTTGTCGCGGCCGGTCGACGGCATGCCGCAATTGATGACGATCCGGCTCGTTCCCGCGGACAATTCGAACGAGAGGCAACCGGCATGGGCGTCCTGACTGACGGCTGGCGGCGGCGACGGCCCTGCATCCATGATCACAACGGTATTGCCGGCATCAAGTCTTTGAAAGCCGGTATGCGGCATGTTGGCCATCGGCGTGCCATGGGTGTCGTCATAGGCGAGCAAGGTGGCCAGCACGTCCGAAGGAGTGCCGCTCATGCCGTTGAACAGCGCGAAGCTGCCATCGCCGTGCCGGAAGAAGCGCAGCATCGGCATCATCCGGTCGATCGCGTTCAACAACGCCGGTGGCGGGGCGATATTACGGGCCGCAAAGGTCTGACGCAGCGGCAACAGATCGGTCAAAAGTTCGATCAGCGCGCCGGGATTGCGCGAGATGTGGCCGCCGTCGGGCAGGATCTGCCGTTGCAACTCTTCTGAAAGCCGGCGCGCGGCGGCGCGAATATGGCTCGCCTGATTGGCAAGACAAAGCGAGGCGTAACAAAGCGCAATCAGCACCTGCAGCCGGGGCACGCCGTCGGCAATGTCGATCATGGCGTAACGCAGATAGCGGATTTCGCGGGCAAGCCCGCGCAAGTAGCGCCGGTAAAACTTGCCGTCGGTGTCGCCGAGGACAAGCGGGGCCTGCGACAACATCGAGATCACACGGCGCGCCAGCACGTCGGCACGGCGAGCGATCGGCCGCTTGTAGTTGGGATTTGAAAGCCAGTCGTCGACCAGTGCGCGGGCGTTGGCGCGGGTGATCGCGGTATCGGCCGCGCGCAAATGCCGAAGCCATCCAAAGCCGAGGAGCGCGACCTCCCAATCATCCGACGGCGGTTCAAGCTCGAAGATCGAGCGGCCGTGGCAGGTGACGATCTTGCCCGCGAACACAAACCGACCTGCGTAGATTTCGGCCGCACGGGTTGCATCCGCCGTGCGCAGATCGTGCGGCGCGATGATGAGGCGGTCGGTACGGCCCGGCCACAGCGACGACAATGCGACCGAGCCACCGCTTGCCCGCGCCATCAGGTTGCGTGCAACGCGGTCCAGGATCAGCGTCGAGATACGTCTGCGTTGAGCGATCGACACGCCCTGCCTTGGTTGGGAGGATTCTTTCCGGCTCCTTTTAATCCGGAAATGGCGCCAAGACACCACCTTGAAACGGTGCGAATCAGCGCAGCAGGGTCAAAAACCAGTGCAAAATCAGGATTTAGCCGGAAGTCCGGGTTCAGTGACGCCGCACCAGCCGCGCCGCGTAAAACCCGTCAAGGCCGCCGAGCCTCGGGTCCTGATGGGGGAAGTGGCAGGGCAGGGTGCGTAAATCGCCCTCGGCCGTCACGATTTCGCTCAAGCCCGCGACTTCCTCGGCTCCGATCGGCAGGCGCTGCATCTCTGCCTCGGACTTCAAAAACTCCGAGATCGCGAGCTCCCCCTCTTCCGGCTCGAGCGAACAGGTACAGTAGACGAGCATTCCGCCGGGCTTCAGCGCGGCAACCGCCCTTTGCAGCAGCCGCTTCTGAGCGGCCGCCAGCGGCGCAATATCGGATTCCTGCCGCAGCCAGCCGATGTCGGGATGACGCCTGATCGTGCCGGTCGAGGTACAGGGCGCGTCGATCAGGATGCCGTCGAAACCTTCGCCGTGGTTCTGGCCAAGCCACTCGGCGCCGTCGGCCACTGCAAACTTCGCATCCAGCGACAGCCGCGCGAGGTTGTCGCGCAGCCGCGCCATGCGGGCCGGCGATCGATCGACCGCAGTCACGCGGGCTTTGCCATGGACGAGTTGGGCGGTCTTGCCGCCGGGAGCGGCGCAGAGGTCGACGATGTTCTTGTCCGCCAGGTCGCCGAACAGGCGCGCCGGGAGTGCTGCGGCAGCATCCTGCACCCACCACTGTCCTTCGGAAAAGCCCGGCAGCATCGTCACCGAGCCCTGCAGCAGCGTGCGGACGGATCCCGTCGGCAGCGTTTCGCCGTGCAATCGCGTCGCCCATTGCTCGGAGTCGGACTTCACGGTGATGTCGAGCGACGGCTCCTGTCCGATTGCGGTTGCGATATCGCTCGCGGTGGCCTCGCCATAATGGGCGGACCAGCGCGCCAGCAGCCATGGCGCGACATCGAGATTTTTTGATTTCACTTCGTCGATCAGCGGCTGGCCTTCGCGCGCGCACCGCCGCAGCACGGCATTGACGAGGCCGGCATATTTCGCGGCGCGCCGATCCGACTGCACCAGCCGTACCGATAAATCGACCGCGGCATGGTCGGGCACATCCATCCAGAGAATTTGCGCAGCGCCAATCAGCAGCGCGCTTTGCGCGCGCGGGGCGTCGGTCGGAATGCCGCGGTCAAGCAACCGTGAAAGAACATGGCCCAAAGTGCCCAACCGGCGCAGGATCGTCGCGACCAGCCTGCGCATCAACGCCCGGTCGCGGTCGGAAAGGCTCTTCAATGCCGGATGGGCGGCGGGGCCATCGAGTTGTTCGTCAAGCGTGCGATGCTTATGCAGGACGCCGTCGAGAATGTCGGCTGCGATCCGCCGCGCCGCGAGGCCGGGCGCTTCAGTTGGCAGAGCGAAACGTTGGGGGGGCATGGAGCGGGAACATCTTGCAATAGGGGCCGGCAATTCGCATTTTTCTGATGCCGGCGCAGAAGGAATCGCTTTGGCATGAGAATATGCCAAATGTAAGAATCGGTCGTGTGACTTTACAGTCGAGGCGACGTCTCGTGCTCGGTAAATTGGTCGAGTAGGCGCTCCAACAGACGGATGTTTTCCGATGGCGGATGATCCTTCGCAGCCGACGACAGTTATCCCCTCAGCGGAACCGAAGGCGCTTTCGCCGGCGGCCCAACGCGCGCTTGCCGAGGCCGAAGCGCGCCGGCGGCTGGCTGCCGCCAACGCCACGCCGCAGCCGAAAGAGTTTCAGGGCCCGAAGGGACCTGAGCCGACCCGATATGGCGACTGGGAAAACAAGGGCATCGCCTCGGACTTTTAACCCCGAGTCGCGTCGCCAAGTTGCGATCAGCGCGTCACCACCACGGTGGTGCCGATGGAAACCCGCTCATAGAGATCGGTGATGTCGGGGTTGAGCATCCGGATACAGCCATAGGACACGAAGCCGCCGACCGAGCCTGGCATGTTGGTGCCGTGGATGGCGTATTCGCCGCCGGCCAGTGTCATGGCGGCAACGCCCATCGGATTGCGCGGCGAGCCGCCGGGAATCAGGTCGGGAATGTTGGGCTTGTCGTGCTTCACTTCCGCGGGAGGCGCCCAGGCCGGATTGCGGTATTTGCCGCTGATCCGCGTCGTGCCGGACCATTGCTTGCCGTACTTGCCGACGCCAACGGGGTAACGCACCGCGTGGCCATCATCAAGGATGAGATAGAGGCGGCGTTCGCTGGTCTTCACCACGATCGTTCCCGGCGAATATTCGCTGCTCTTCACCCCGACCATCTCGGGCCGTGCCTGCGCGGTACTGGTGGCCAGAAGTCCGATTCCGATGGTGGCCGCCGCCACTGCAATCCTCAAAGACATTGATCTCTCCAATACGTCCGCGCTGGTCACATCCGGCCGTCACATCCGCGCCAGGCCGGCATAAATATTTAACCGCCTCCGTTAACCCGGCGTTTTGCACGACCGGGCCGTGACGGGTTTTCGGAGAGCAGCAAAGAAAATGTTGGAATCAAAGTAAATGACCTGAAAACCACACTGCTCCGGAAACCTGCCGGCGAGCACGAACGGCCGATGACAATGGCGTGAGAGGCGCGGGTAAATCGCGCGTGAGTGTCCGCGCGTTCGCTTCTCCGCTTGTTCTTGTCGCCAGCCGACAACGTATCGATCGGCCGCGACAATGGGTGTGAGTTTAGCGCTGAGTCAACCGCGCAACGCGGCCCGCGCGTTGCGAGTTCCGACGCAGGACCGCGGAGTTGGCAGCTCTACACCGTTTTGTCTTTCCGGTTCTGGCGATGCTTGACCAGATCGTCCACCACAGCCGGATCGGCCAGCGTCGAGGTATCGCCCAGGCTTCCCGGCTCGTCCTCGGCGATCTTGCGCAAGATGCGGCGCATGATCTTGCCGGAGCGCGTCTTGGGCAGGCCGGGCGCGAACTGGATCTGGTCGGGGGAAGCGATCGGGCCGATATCCTTGCGCACCCACGCCACCAGTTCCTTGCGCAGATCGTCGCTCGGCTCGGTGCCCGTCATCAGCGTGACATAGGCATAGATGCCCTGACCCTTGATGTCGTGCGGATAACCGACCACGGCGGCTTCCGACACCTTGGCATGCGCGACCAGCGAGCTTTCGACCTCGGCCGTGCCCATGCGGTGACCGGAAACGTTGATGACGTCGTCGACGCGGCCAGTGATCCAGTAGAAGCCGTCGGCATCGCGCCGGCATCCGTCACCGGTGAAATATTTGCCCTTGTAGGTCGAGAAATAGGTCTGCTCAAAGCGGGCGTGATCGCCATAGACGGTGCGCATCTGGCCGGGCCATGACCTCGCGATGCAGAGATTGCCCTGACACTCGCCTTCCAGCACCTTGCCGTCGGCATCGACGATCTCCGGCACCACGCCGAAGAACGGCTGCGTCGCGGAGCCCGGCTTGAGCCTGGTCGCGCCGGGCAGCGGCGTGATCATGATGCCGCCGGTCTCGGTCTGCCACCAGGTATCGACGATCGGACAACGGTTGTCGCCGACCACGCGGTGATACCATTCCCAGGCTTCCGGATTGATCGGCTCGCCGACCGAGCCGAGCAGCCGAAGCGAGGCCCGCGAGGTCTTCGTCACCGGCGCGTCACCCGCCTGCATCAACGCGCGGATTGCGGTCGGCGCGGTGTAGAAGATATTGACCTTGTGTTTGTCGATAACGTTCCAGAACCGCGAATTATCGGGGTAATTCGGCACACCCTCGAACATCAGCGTGGTGGCGCCGTTCGCCAGCGGCCCATAGAGAATGTAGCTGTGGCCGGTGACCCAGCCGACGTCGGCCGTGCACCAATAGATGTCGCCCTCGTGATAATCGAACACATATTGGTGCGTCATCGAGACGAACACGAGATAGCCGCCTGAGGTGTGCAGCACACCCTTCGGCTGGCCGGTCGAGCCCGACGTATAGAGAATGAACAGCGGATCCTCGGCGCTCATGTGTTCGCACGGGCACTCCGTCGTCACGACAGCGGCGGCCTCGTGGTACCAGAGGTCGCGCGTCGGGTTCATGTTGACGTTGCCGCCGGTGCGTTTGACCACGACGACCCAGTCGACGCCGCCGGTTTTGGCAATCGCCGCATCGACATTGGCCTTGAGCGGGACCTTCTTGCCGCCGCGCAAGCCTTCATCGGCCGTGAGGACGATCTTCGACTGACAGTCGTTGATGCGCTGCGCCAGGCTGTCGGGCGAGAAGCCGGCAAACACCACCGAGTGAATGGCGCCGATCCGCGCGCAGGCCAGCATCGCATAGGCCGCTTCCGGGATCATCGGCAGGTAGATGGTGACGCGGTCCCCCTTCTTTACATTGCGGGTGCGAAGGATGTTGGCGAACCTGCAGACCTCGTCATGGAGCTGCTTGTAGGTGATGTGTTTGGACTCGGAAGGGTCGTCGCCCTCCCAGATGATGGCGGTCTGGTCGCCGCGCTTTTCCAGATGCCGGTCGATACAGTTCCAGGCGACGTTGAGCACGCCATCCTCGAACCATTTGATCGAGATCTTGCCGGGGGCGTAAGAGGTGTTCTCGACCTTGGTGAAGGGCTTGGTCCAGCCGATGCGCTTGGCCTGTTCGGCCCAGAAGCCGTTGGGATCCTTGACCGAACGCGCGTACATGTCGCGATATTTGGCCTGATCCACCCAGGCGCGCTTGGCCCAGTCGGCCGCTACATCGTAAATTTTCTCGGACATCGTGATCCCTCCACGCGATGCGGCCCGCGAACGCGAAGGGCCGCCGTCTTCATTGTTTAAATCGATTATGCGCTCGCGCTAATGGCGCCGACAAGCGCAACGACTACGACCTTCGGCGAGGCTTTCGCGCGCCGCAGGATCAACGCGCCAGCGGTCTTTGCGAGCACGCGGAAACACCCGGTTTCGGCCGAACCTGAGCCCGCAGGGCAGGGCTGCATGCCGCCCTG
This sequence comes from uncultured Alphaproteobacteria bacterium, assembly GCA_963775545.1. Classification (GTDB taxonomy): domain Bacteria; phylum Pseudomonadota; class Alphaproteobacteria; order Rhizobiales; family Xanthobacteraceae; genus Bradyrhizobium. The sequence goes on along the minus strand of CAVZJE010000009.1, from coordinate 208,468 downwards.
AAAGGTAATTTGAAACCTCTTACCCCGAAGGTGGGGGCTGGCGCGCCCGGCCAATCCCCCCTAAATCGCCGGGTCGGGGCCATTCGCCCCATGCCGGAACAAAGCAAACTAATCGGCATTAGCTGGGTACGCGCTGGAGCAAGGCATCTAAAGCTATGATGGATCAACAGAATTTTGTGGCGCCAGCGCAAGGCGTGCCCGATCCTGAGGTGGCTTTGGCAAAGGCCTTGGGGCAGTGGCCCAAGGCAGGGGACAAGTCGGCGCCGGCCAGGCCGAGGACCCGGGGCCGCAAATCGGCGCTGGCGACCGCTCCCTCGGTCGAGATTTTGGCCAAGGAGCATGGTTTGACGCTGGGTGAGCAAAACCAGCTCACCATCCGCCGCGTCAAGCGTGGCAAGAACTATTCCTTCGTGCGCGCCAATGGCTCGCATATCCGCGATTCCCGCACCATTCGCCGCCTGCACAAGATGGCGGTGCCGCCGGCCTATGCGAAGGTGCGTTACTCGCCCGATCCGAATTCGCATTTGCAGGCGGTGGGGCGCGACGCCGCCGGCCGGCTGCAATACCGTTATCACGCCGACTGGGAAAAGATTCGCGAGCACCGCAAGGCGCACCGGCTGGCGCGTCTGGTAGAGGCGCTGCCGAAAATCCGCCGCCACGTCTCGCTGCATCTGGCGGGCGACCAGCCCACGCGCGAATTCGCGCTTTCCGCCGTGATCGAATTGATCGCCCGCACAGCGATTCGCCCGGGCAATGAATCCTATGCGCGGCTGAACGGCACCCGGGGCGCCACCACGTTGCTCAAATCCAACGTGGCGCTGGAAGACGATTGCTTTGTGCTCAGCTTCAAGGCCAAGGGTGGCAAGGCCGTGCGCAAGGAATGCGACGCGGCCAAGCTCGTGCGCGCGATTCCGATCCTGCGCCAGCTTCCAGGCAAGCGCCTGTTCCAGTATCGCGATGCGTCCGGCGTCGTGCGCACGGTTTCCACCACCACCGTGAATACGTTTTTGCGCGAGATCGCCGGCATCAAGATTTCGCTGAAGGATTTCCGCACCTTGATGGCATCCGCCGTGGTGCTGGAATCGTTGTCGCGGGTTTCTCCGGCGACGAGCGAGCGCGGCCGCAAACGCCAGGTGGGGGATGCCATTCGCGCCGCCGCCGACCAGCTCTCCAATACGCCGGCGATCTGCCGCAAGAGCTATGTCCACGACACCATTGTCACGGCGTTCGAGGACGGCATCCTCGAGCGTTTTGCCGCGACCATGACGGGCTATCGCACCCAGAAGAAGCGCGAGCAGCTTCTGGCCCAAGTGGTGCTGGCAGCCGCGGCGTAAGCACTGCCTTTCTTCTCCCCTTGCGGGAGAAGGTGGCGCGGACGAAGTCCGCGCCGGATGAGGGGTCTTTCGCGTCCGACGCGATTTGCCCCTCACCCGGCTTGCTCTCGTGTCACCTCTCCCGCAAGGGGAGAGGGTAGATGCAGCGCCAGCAACAAGACACACCTCCGCGTTCCCGCGACGGAATTCGCCCGAGTTTTCGCCGTCCGCTTGTGCGCGCATTCGTCTTGTGCGCGACAAGCGTCCACCGCATCCCTTGGCCCAACGTTCGTGACGATCGCGAAACGCCCCTCTTATCGGGTGGGGATGGCGCGGGCTTCTAAAGGTGATTTGCCCGTCGAGGCTGGGCAAGAACTCGGCATTTTCGGCGATTGATGTACAATTCGGTTCATGACGAATCGCATGTTCAAGACCGGCGAGAGCCGGGAGCAAGCCAGTTTTCTTCCTGCACGGATAGAGGACTATGTGGGGCGGGACAATCCTGTGCGGGCGATCGAGAGCTTCGTTTGTGCACTCGACCTTCCAAAGCTCGTCCTCCGCCATGCGGATCGAGGGAGCAACGAAGCCGGACAGCCGCCCTATGCGCCGTCCGACCTGCTGAAGCTGTACCTTTATGGTTATGCCAACCGGGTTCGGTCGTCGCGGCGGCTGGAGCGGGAAGCCTGCCGCAATCTCGAACTGATCTGGCTTTTGAAGAACTTGAAGCCGGGCTATCGGACGATCGCCAATTTCCGCAAAGAGAACTGGGAGGCGCTGAAGGCGGTGAACCGCTACTTCGTATTACTGCTTAACGAGCTTGACTTGGTCGGCGGCAGCGTTGTCGCAATCGACGGCTCTTTCTTCCATGGCGACGCCAGCAAGGCATCCATCTTCACGCGCAAGCGTCTGGCCGAGCAGATCGCAAAGCTGGACCTGGAGATCGAGGCTTACGGCAAGTCTCTGGAGGAGAATGACACGGCCGAGGGCAAGGATCAAACTGACGATCGTCCAGGCGGTCCGGACAATGGCGGCAGTCGAGATGGCGACGATATCGGCACGAATGCCGTTGGCGCTGATGGCCAAGCGTTCGCGCCCGCAGGCCGACCTCGCGCGTCTAAAAGAGAGCGGAGAGACGCAGTTGTCGCTGACCGACCCGGACGCGCGGCTTCTGGTCAAGAACGGCCAGGGAACAGCAGGCTACAATGTGCAGATCGCCATTGACGACAAGCACAAACTGATTGTCGCAAGCGAGGTGGTGAACGACAGCAGCGATGTCGGCAGCTCCATGCGTGTCCAAGGGGAAAAACACACGAGCAAAGTCACCGCAGGTTCGCTGGCGATGAAGGCTATTACAGCGTCTCGAACTGAAGGCCTGCGAGGACGATGGCATCACCGCCTATGTACCGCTACCGAAGGGCAACGGCGGCTCGAGAAGAAGGGCCGCTTCAGCCTCAAGGACTTCAGCTATGACGGCGTCGCCGATGCCTACCATTGTCCCGCCGGCCAACTGCTGAATCGGACGAAGGGACGCTGGGAGAACACCAGTGACCGGATCGAAATCAAACGATACGTCCCAGCATTCCCCGCACGAATGGTTTTACGGTTTCCTTCGTGCTCTCCCTGGTGAGCCGGGCTTGTTGTCACCATCACCTGCAAGATCATCGCCTCACAGGCTTGATATCAGCGTCGGGATATCAGGACCACACGACTTCGCCGTCCGCTTGTGCGCGCATTCGTCTTGTGCGCGACAAGCGTCCACCGCATCCCTTAGCCCAACGTTTTGTGACGATCGCGAAACGCCCCTCTTATCGGGCGGGGATGGGGCGGGCTTCTAAAGGTGATTTGCCCGACATCACAAGCGAAATTGTCTGCGACACGTTGGCACGACGGGCAAATCAGTTGGTGTTGCAGACGGTAGTCCGCGTCGGGAATGACGCTCGTCGTCCCGTAGCCACCAGTAGAGGGCGGTCAGTGATCAATGCCCGCCGATCGGATAGAAAAGCATGAATGGCTCGGTGAGCCAGCCCGCGAAGAAAACCGGGAAGTCTACTGTCATCGGCCCCGAGTTCGGACCGCCGGTCGCCCATGCAAGCCTCGCGACGGGTACGAACACAGCAGCGCCGACTACAAAACCCAGGAAACAAGCGACCCAGCGGGTCACGGGCGTTACCAGAGAAAGCAGAAACAGCGCCGGGAGAAACAGCAACGCCATCGCGCCGTAGGAAATCACGCAAGCGGGAATCAAGAGGATCAAAAACGTCAACACAACGGGGCCTTCGCCCTGCAACACCGGCGCCATCACGGCGCACGCGATCAACGGCACCGGCAAGGGCGCCAGCAAGAGTCCGGTCCAGCTGAAGCGCATTGCGAAATGCTCCTCGTGTGCATGGGACGAGCGAAAGGCATCGTTGATTTGTCTGACGTTACAAGCAAGAGTGCCTGTGACACGTTGCCACGACGGGCAAATCACTTTGTTGGCGCCGTCGTAAAAGCGATTGTCAACTTCGCTACTGTTTGTCCAATTGAACGTATCAGATATCGAGTCTTTGATTATTTCCTGTAATCCGCGTTATCGGTATTCCGTCATCCATCGCCCTTCATCGAATTCGTAGATAACCTATTCCGGGCACAATGACCGGACGAGATGTCAAGTCTCGTCATTCCGGAAGCCGCGATAGCGGCTGTCCGGAATCCATCGCCCCCATCGAATGTGGAGAAATGGATTCCGGGCTCAGCCCTCCGGCTGCCCCGGAATGACGAACGGATATTCGTCGTCGCCGCGCGTCGCAACGACGACCCAAAGCTCACATCCCGCCCATCTTGCAGACGTATTTCCACTCGTCCGCCGTCACCGGCTGCACCGAGAGCCGTGAGTATTTCACAAGCGCCATGTCGGCGAGTTTCTTGTCCGCCTTGATCGCGGCCATCGTCACCGGCGTCTTCAGGGGCTTGTCGGCTTTGATATCGACGCAGACGAACTTGCCGGTCTTGTCGGTCGGATCGGGATAGGCCTCCTTGACGATCTCGGCGATGCCGACGATCTCCTTGCCCTCGTTGGAGTGATAGAAGAACGCCTTGTCGCCCTTCTTCATCTTCACGAGGTTTTGCCGCGCGGTGAAATTGCGCACGCCGGTCCAGGCTTCGCCCTTGGCGCCCTTCTCGACCTGCTGATCCCACGACCAGGCGGAAGGTTCGGATTTCACCAGCCAGTAATTCATGGAGGACTCTCTTGTTTGCCTACGGCTTCCCGCGCTTGTGACACGCTCAATACCACGACAGAGCTATAAGCGCCGTCAAGGGGGCGTGCACGCGCCTGTTCAATGGGGAGGCCGACATGCCCGTCGATCGCCGGAAGTTCATCACGCTGGCCGCGGCCACGCTTGCCGCACCGGCCGCCTTTGCCGTGACGCGCCCGATCAAGGCGATCGCGTTTGACGGATTTCCAATCACGGATCCGCGCCCCGTCTTCGCCAAGGTTGAAGAACTGTTTCCCGGCAAGGGGCGTGCCCTCAGCGAGGCCTGGCGCACGCGGCTGTTCGAATATACGTGGCTGCGAACGCTCGGGCAGCACTATGTCGATTTCTGGCATGTGATCGAGGAAGCGCTAACCTTCGCCGCCAAGGCATCGGCAATCGATCTGGCTGCCGATCAGCGCGACGCCTTGATGCAGAGCTGGCTCGGCCTCAAGGCCTGGCCCGATGTCGCGCCGGCGCTGAAGGAGTTGAAGGCCGCCGGCATCCGCATGGCCTTCCTCGCCAATCTCACCGAGACGATGCTGGATGCCGTGGTGAAGAATTCTAGCCTTGAAGGCTTTTTCGAGCCGCATCTGTCGACCGACCGAGTGGAAGCTTTCAAGCCCGATCCGCGCGCCTACCAGATGGGACCTGACGCGTTCAAGCTTCCGAAAGAGGAAATCGCGTTCGCCGCGTTCGCCGGCTGGGATGCGGCGGGCGCAAAATGGTTCGGCTATCCGACTTTCTGGGTCAATCGCGCCAAGACGCCGGTCGAGGAATTGGGCGTGGTGCCGGACGGCGTGGGTTCGGGCATGGCCGATCTCGTGAAGTTTGTGCTGGGGTAGAAGTCGGCGTTGCGCCGTGACAGGTCGACCGCGGCGCGCGCAAGCGACGAAGCGATCCTTTCACTTCGATCGCTTCTTCTTTTTCGCTTTTGGTGGAGGTCCGTTCGCGATCTGCTCCCGGGCCGCCTCGGCTTCCTTCGCTAGTCTCAGCTCACGAAGCCGATCCATGTTCTTGCGGACAGCGACCGCAGATCGCTGCGCGTCTTCCATCGCCCGGGCGCCTTCCTCTTTCGCAAGGCGCAACCGGTTTTCTCTGGCGGCTTGCGCCGGCGATGGATCCGGGTTTCGGGCCATTAGACCCGCAGATTTTCGGCGCTGCTCTTGCCTCGCTTGGTGTCTACTTTGACCTCGTAGGAGATCTTCTGGCCTTCCGCCAGGCCGGACAATCCGGCGCGCTCGACGGCGCTGATATGAACAAAAACATCATTTCCGCCGTCATCCGGCGCAATGAATCCGAAACCCTTTTGACCGTTGAACCACTTCACCGTACCGGTAGCCATAACTTTTCCCTTCCTTGACTAAGCCCTGCTGCGTACCACAGTTTCTGCGGTCCAAACACCCCGCTGGCCAAGCGAATCGGCTTTTTTATGGGCGGATGGCACGGGGCCGGAGCGTGCGGGTCCAGCCCCGGGAAGCGATGCTGGACCACGTTTGCCGAGGCGTTAACCCTCCGCCCGGAATGGGCGGGTCAAGAGGCCCTCGACCGCATCGTCGATCGTGACCGCGCCGCGCAGGATGTCGGCTACCGCATTCGAAACCGGCATTTCGACGCCCTCGGCGGCCGCGAGTTCCACCAGCACCGGCGCGGTAAAGGCGCCCTCGGCCAGTTTGCCCTGTGGCGCCGCCTCGCCACGCCCGAGCGCCTGTCCCAATGCGAAATTGCGCGATTGCGGCGTCGAGCAGGTCAGGATCAGGTCGCCGAGGCCCGACAGACCCACCAGCGTTTCCGGGCGTGCGCCGAACGCGCGGCCGAAACGGGCCAGTTCGGAGAAGCCGCGCGTGGTCAGCGCGGCCTGCGCCGAGGCGCCGAGATTCTTGCCGACCGCGATCCCGGCCGCGATCGCGAGCACGTTCTTGGCCGCGCCGCCGATCTCGACGCCACGGACGTCCGAGGTGTGGTAGGGCCGAAACGTCGCTGAGCCGAGCGCCTGCACGAGATACTTGGCGAGCTCGTCGTCAGATGCGGCGAGCGTCACCGCGGTCGGAAGGCCGCGCGCCACATCGCCGGCAAAACCGGGCCCCGACAGGATCGCCGCGCGCGCTTTTGGCGCGGCCTGCGCAATCACCTCGGTCATGAATTTGTGCGTGCCGCGCTCGATGCCCTTGGCGCAGGCGATCAGCGGTGTGCCCGATGCGAGGTGCGGGGCGAGTGCGGCGGCAGCGGCGCGAAGATTTTGCGCGGGCGTTGTGATCAGAACGGCGTCCGCCGCTGCCGCGCGAGAAATATCGGCGGTCAGCTGAATGCCGGCGTGCAGCGTGATGCCCGGAAGTTTTGGATTGCTGCGCGCGGCGGCGATGGCTTTGGCCGTCTCGGCGCTGCGTACGCAAAGAATGACGTCGCGGCCAGCGCGGGCGGCAACACCAGCCAGCGCCGTTCCCCACGCGCCTGCGCCGACGACAGCGATGGAGTTGAAAGAGGTCATGACTGAGCCTCAACCCTGCGCGTTCTTATCCCTCCCCCCGCGTAGCGGCGGGGAGGGAAGGCCGAAGCGAAGCTGAGGCCAGGGTGGGGGGCCGTTTCGCGGAAGTACCCCCCACCCCGACGCTCGCTTATGGCTCGCCATAGCCGAAGCTTTGCTTCGGCGTTTCTGAGAGACGGCCGAAGGCGGCCTATGCCTCCCCACCACTCGCTGCGCTCATGGGGGGAGGGATGAGAAAGCGCGCGTTCGGCTCCCCCTTTCAGGGGGAGATGAGAGAAGAGTGCGGTGTGAAAGGGTTCACCCATGATGTCCTTTTGCGCATGATCTCGCGCAAACGCTCTTCGTTTCGGAAAACCGGTTCCCATTTTTCCAGATCATGCCCTCAAAACCCCGCGCGCGAATTGCGATGACCCGCCGGCGCTGACGCATTGCTGTCGAGCAGCCAGCGCGCGCGGGGAGCCGCGTCCATCGTATCGGTCAGGCCGAGCGCGAGCCGTTCGGCGCCGGCCCAGGCGATCATCGCGCCATTGTCGGTGCAGAGCGCGGGCGGCGGGATGATCAGCGTGGTCTCGGCCTTCGCCGCGACCTGCTGCAGCGCGCCGCGGATCGCCTGATTGGCGGCGACCCCGCCGGCCGCGACCAGCGCGCGCGGTGGACCGAACCGCTCCTGGAACAGACGTAAACCGACGCTGAGCCGGTCCGCGGTCGATTCCAGCACCGCAGCCTGAAAACTGGCGCAGAGATCGCGGATGTCCTGCGGCTCCGGCGTCGTCAGCCGGGCGGCCTCGTTGCGCACCGCCGTCTTCAGTCCCGATAGCGAGAAGTTGGCGTCGTCGCGCCCGAGCATCGGCCGCGGCAGGGCAAAACGCGTAGCGTCACCGCCGCGCGCGGCGAGCTCGACCTCCGGGCCGCCGGGATAGGGCAGGCCGAGCATTTTTGCGACTTTATCGAAGGCTTCCCCAATGGCGTCATCGACGGTGGTGCCAAGCCGCACATAGTTGCCGACGCCGATGACGGCGACGATCTGGGTATGACCGCCGGAAGCCAGAAACAGGCAATAGGGAAACGCCAGCGCGCAAGTCAGCCGTGGCGTCAGCGCGTGGGCCTCGAGATGGTTCACCGCAATCAGCGGCGTGTCGTGCACCATCGCGATCGCTTTCGCCGTGGTCAGCCCGACGATGACCCCGCCGATCAGGCCGGGGCCGGCGGCGGCCGCCACCGCCGACAACTGCGCATATCCCACGCCCGCGTCCTTCATCGCGCTGTCGACGATGCCATCAAGCAAATCGACATGGGCGCGCGCGGCGATTTCCGGCACCACGCCGCCGTAGATCGCGTGCTCCTCGGTCTGCGAGCGCACGATGTTCGACAGGATGTTGGCCGTGCCGTCGCTCAGGCGCTCGACCACGGCGGCTGCGGTCTCGTCGCAGGTGGTTTCGATCCCCAGCACCAATGTTCTACGGTCGTCGGGCAATATGCGCTCTTGTGCTATCAATCGTGCTATCAATCAATCCAGCGTTTCCCTATTCGGTAGCATTGCGAGTTCCACGTGGGAAGTTCGATTGCATGGCCATTCTCGTAACGCGTCCACTTCCGGACGGCGCGACCACCGCGACCGCCCTGCGCGCGAAGGGTTTTGCCGTCTTGCTCGCGCCGATGCTGCGGTTCGAGCCGGTCGCCTTCCAGGACGATTCCGATGCGCCGTATGGCGCGGTGATCGTCACCAGCGCCAATGCGCTGCGCGCGATCGAACCAAGGCTTTCCGGCAGCCCCCTGCTCAAGCTGCCGCTGTTTGCGGTCGGCGAACATACCGCTGACGCAGCGCGCGCGGCCGGATTTGCGAAAGTTGTCTCGGCCGACAGCGATGCCGCCGGCTTGCGCGAGCGCATTGTCGCCAGCGTCAAGGCGAAGACGCTGAAGAAAACCAGTCCGCTGCTCTATCTGGCCGGCGCGGACCTCGCCCGCGACCTGCCTGCGGAACTCGGCGAGCGCGGCTTTACCGTCGTTACCCAAACCACCTACCGCATGGTGGCCATCCGGAATCTGCCGGAGGAAACCCGCGAGGCTTTCGCCGCCGACGAGGTCGAAGCCGTGCTGCATTACTCAAGGCGCAGCGCGCGGGCCTTCATCGAGGCGGTCCGTGGGGCCGGCGTTGAAATATCGGCGCTTTCGCTGCCGCAATGCTGTCTTTCCGCCGGGATAGCCACCGTCGTTCGCGATGCCGGGGCCTCGAGGGTGGTCGTCGCCTCATCCCCGGACGAGGGCGCCTTATTTATGGCGCTGGAATCGGCAACCCCCTGACGCTTCCGGCGATTTTCGCCTTCCGTGGTCCGCACAAGGTAGGGCGGCGAGGAACAGGAATTGGTGCTGTTTTGTGGTCCTGATCGCGCTACAAGTCGCAGCCAAAGAGGATTCGATCGCATGGACGACAACAGGCCCGATGACGCCCCGCCGCCGGATTCGGGTCGGCCCAAGCGCGCCCCGCCGACCATCGACCTGGAGGCTTCCGACGTCACGGCGCCGGCTGCGGACGCTGGCAGCGCCAAGCCGACCGGCCGCTTCGCCTGGCTGTCGTCTGTCGCGATCCCCCCGTTTGTCGTCGCGGCCATAAGCGGCGCGATCGCCGCGGTGCTGGTGATGGCTCGTCGTCTGGGCGGCGGGATGGCCGTCTGAGGCGACGCGGCCGATCGCCGAGATCAATACGGGCGCTATCGACGCGCTTTCCTCGCGCGTCAGCGAACTGGAGGGACGGTCGTCGAAGCCCGCGGCGCCGGACCGCGCTGTCGTCGCGGCTGGACGCGCTGGAAAAATCGCTCGCCGGCTTGCGAACGGACGCCGCCGGCGCCCGTGCCCGGTCGGAGAAACTCGCCGCGGAGTTGGACGCGGTGAAATCGTCGCCGCCTGGATCTGCCGGCACAGCGGCATCGCCCGATCTGACGGCGATTAAATCACGCCTCGCCGAGGTTGAGCGGTACCAGCCGCGCCGAGCACGACAGCATCGCGCAAGCCGCGAGCCAGCCGGCCGACGATACGGCGCTGCGGCGTCTGGTCGTGGCCTCGATGCTCGAGATTTCGGTGCGTCAGGGCGAACCGTTCACACAAGCGCTCAAAACCGCAAAGACGCTGGTGTCCGATCCGCAAACGTTCAAGCCGCTTGAGAGTTTTGCATCCTCCGGCGTGCCAAATCCCGCGAGCCTCTGCCGCGAGCTGTTGACGCTGGTGCCGAAGCTGGAGCCGCCTTCGCCGGCGAACGCGACGACGGGCCAGGCGTCCTTGAGCATCTCAAGGCGGGCGCGGCGAAACTCGTGCGCATCGAGCGCACCGATGCCGCCGGCACTGGCCGCGGCGCCATCGTCGCGCGCGTCACGACGGCAGCCTTGCGCAACGACGTGTCCGAGGCGCGGCGTGAACTGAATACGCTTGATCCTGCCGACCGCGCGCCTGCGCAAGGATAGCTCGACAAGGTCGGCGAGCGTGACGCTGCGCTTGCGGCCTCGCGCAAATTCGCTCTCGACGCCATGGCGGCGCTCGCCAAGCCTGCGCCATAGAAAACAATGTACCGCATCATTCTATTCCTGCTCTTGATCGCACTCGCAGCGGCCGGTGCGGCGTGGCTCGCCGATCAGCCCGCGGTCTGGAACACGACTCAGCCACGCTCCGGTCTTGCGCTGCCTCGCATCCGTCCCATATCGCGTAGCATCCTGCGCGCGCTGTGCATGCCAAATCCACCCCCAGCGCTCACCGCCCCACGCATCACCAGCGCATCCCACCATCGCATCGCTTTCCCGTTCAGCCCACATACCCCGCCATCACCCGCGCGCCGCCACCGCCGACAACTCCATAACCCACGCCCGCGTCCTTCATCGCGCTGTCGACGATGCCGTCGAGCAGATCGACATGGGCGCGCGCGGCGATTTCCGGCACCACGCCGCCATAGATCGCGTGCTCCTCGGTTTGCGAGCGCACGATGTTCGACAGGATGTTGGCCGTGCCGTCGCTCAGGCGCTCGACCACGGCGGCTGCGGTCTCGTCGCAGGTGGTTTCGATCCCCAGCACCAATGTTCTACGGTCGTCGGGCAATATGCGCTCTTGTGCTATCAATCGTGCTATCAATCAATCCAGCGTTTCCCTATTCGGTAGCATTGCGAGTTCCACGTGGGAAGTTCGATTGCATGGCCATTCTCGTAACGCGTCCGCTTCCGGACGGCGCGACCACCGCGACCGCCCTGCGCGCGAAGGGTTTTGCCGTCCTGCTCGCGCCGATGCTGCGGTTCGAGCCGGTCGCCTTCCAGGACGATTCCGATGCGCCGTATGGCGCGGTGATCGTCACCAGCGCCAATGCGCTGCGCGCGATCGAACCAAGGCTTTCCGGCAGCCCCCTGCTCAAGCTGCCGCTGTTTGCGGTCGGCGAACATACCGCTGACGCAGCGCGCGCGGCCGGATTTGCGAAAGTTGTCTCGGCCGACAGCGATGCCGCAGGCTTGCGCGAGCGCATTGTCGCCAGCGTCAAGGCGAAGACGCTGAAGAAAACCAGTCCGCTGCTCTATCTGGCCGGCGCGGACCTCGCCCGCGACCTGCCTGCGGAACTCGGCGAGCGCGGCTTTACCGTCGTCACCCAAACCACCTATCGCATGGTGGCCATCCGGAATCTGCCGGAGGAAACCCGCGACGCTTTCGCCGCCGACGAGGTCGAAGCCGTGCTGCATTACTCAAGGCGCAGCGCGCGGGCCTTCATCGAGGCGGTCCGTGGGGCCGGCGTTGAAATATCGGCGCTTTCGCTGCCGCAATGCTGTCTTTCCGCCGGGATAGCCACCGTCGTTCGCGATGCGGGGGCCTCGAGGGTGGTTGTCGCCTCGTCGCCGGACGAGGGCGCCTTATTTATGGCGCTGGAATCGGCAACCCCCTGACGCTTCCGGCGATTTTCGTCTTCCGTGGTCCGCACAAGGTAGGGCGGCGAGGAACAGGAATCGGTGCTGTTTTGTGGTCCTGATCGCGCTACAAGTCGCAGCCAAAGAGGATTCGATCGCATGGACGACAACAGGCCCGATGACGCCACGCCGCCGGATTCGGGTCGGCCCAAGCGCGCCCCGCCGACCATCGACCTGGAGGCTTCCGAGGTCACGGGGCCGGCTGCGGACGCTGGCGAGCGCCAAGACGGCCGGCCGCTTCGCCTGGCTGTCGTCCATCGCGATCCCCCCGTTTGCCGTCGCGGCGGTCAGTGGCGCGATCGCCGCGCTGCTGGTGATGGTCGTCGTCTGGGCGGCGGGATGGCCGTCTGAGCCGACGCGGCCGATCGCCGAAATCAATACGGGCGCTATCGACGCGCTTTCCTCGCGCGTCAGCGAGCTGGAGGGACGGTCGTCGAAGCCCGCGGCGCCGGACCCGGCGCGGCTGGACGCGCTGGAAAAATCGCTCGCCGGCTTGCGAACGGACGCCGCCGGCGCCCGTGCCCGGTCGGAGAAACTCGCCGCGGAGTTGGACGCGGTGAAATCGTCGCCGCCTGGATCGGCCGGCACAGCGGCATCGCCCGATCTGACGGCGATTGAATCACGCCTCGCCGAGGTTGAGCGTACCAGCCGCGCCGAGCACGACAGCATCGCGCAAGCCGCGAGCCAGCCGGCCGACGATACGGCGCTGCGGCGTCTGGTCGTGGCCTCGATGCTCGAAATTTCGGTGCGTCAGGGCGAACCGTTCACACAAGCGCTCAAAACCGCAAAGACGCTGGTGTCCGATCCGCAAACGTTCAAGCCGCTTGAGAGTTTTGCATCCTCCGGCGTGCCAAATCCCGCGAGCCTCTGCCGCGAGCTGTTGACGCTGGTGCCGAAACTGGAGCCGCCTGCGCCGGCGAACGCGACGACGGGCGCCGGCGTCATCGAGCATCTCAAGGCGGGCGCCGCCAAACTCGTCCGCATCGAACGCACCGATGCCGCTGGCACTGGCCGCGGCGCCATTGTCGCGCGCGTCACGACGGCGGCCTTGCGCAACGACGTGTCCGAGGCGCGGCGTGAACTGAATACGCTTGATCCTGCCGACCGCGCGCCTGCGCAAGGATGGCTCGACAAGGTCGGCGAGCGTGACGCTGCGCTTGCGGCCTCGCGCAAATTCGCTCTCGACGCCATGGCGGCGCTCGCCAAGCCTGCGCCATAGAAAACAATGTACCGCATCATTCTATTCCTGCTCTTGATCGCACTCGCGGCGGCCGGTGCGGCGTGGGTCGCCGATCAGCCGGGCGAACTCGCGCTGTCCTGGAACAACTGGCGGGTGCATGCCACGCTGCCGGTCTTTGCGCTGGCGCTCGGCGTCGTCATCGTCGACGCTATGATCGCGTGGAGTATCCTGCGCGCGCTGTGGCGGCTGCCGGAGAAAATCCGAAAGGCTCGCCGCGAGCGGCGTCATGCGCGCGGCCGGCACGCGATCACGCAAGGATTGCTGGCGATCGGCCACGGCGATTCGGCGGCCGCGCGCGCGCATGCCGATGTCGCGCGCCGCCATGCCGCGGGCGATCCGCTGACGCTGCTGCTGCACGCCCAGTCCGCCCAGCTCGACGGCAACCGCGACGCCGCGCGCGAGGCGTTCCACGCGATGGCGACGCGCGAGGACACGCGGCTGTTGGGTCTGCGCGGATTGTTCATCGAGGCGCAGCGCGCCGACGATGTCGGCTGCCGCGGTCGCGATTGCGGAAGAGGCGCTGAAAACCGCGCCGTCATCGACCTGGGCCTCGCAGGCCGTGCTCGGCTTCCGCTGCGCCCGGGCCGACTGGACCGGCGCGCTGGTCATCCTCGACAACAATCTCTCTTCCGGCCTGATCGACAGGGAAACCTATCGCCGCCAGCGCGGCGTGTTGCTGACGGCGCGTGCGCTGGAGCTTGAGACGGTCGACCGCGATCAGTCCCGCGAGGTCGTGATGGAAGCGGTCAAGCTCGCGCCGACGCTGGTGCCCGCAGCCGTGCTCGCCGCGAAATATCAGAGCGAGGCGCATCAGATCCGCCGCGCCATGCGGATCGTGGAGGCGGCGTGGCTGGCGCATCCGCATCCTGATCTCGCCGATGCCTACGCCCATGTGAAGTTGGGGGATTCCGCGCGCCAGCGCCTGGTGCGGATCGAGACGCTGGCGGCCAAAGCGCCGGGTCATCTCGAAAGCGCGCTGGCGGTGGCGCGCGCCGCGATTGACGCCACGGAGTTTGCGAAAGCCCGCGAGGCGCTCGCGTCGTTTATCGATGCGCCGACGCAGCGCGTGGCGATGTTGATGGCCGAGATCGAGCGCACCGAACATGGCGACAGCGGCAAGGCGCGGGCCTGGACGCTGCGGGCGGTGCGCGCGCTGCATGATCCGGTCTGGACCGCCGACGGCTATGTCTCCGACCGCTGGCGGCCGGTGTCGCCGGTGTCCGGACGGCTCGACGCCTTTCAGTGGCAGATGCCGTTGTCGGCGCTGCCGTCCGGTGACGGCGCGCTCGCACCCTCGCCGTTCGAGCAGGCGATGTTGGCCGCTGGTCCCGAGCGAGCGGCGCCGGTGGACCCATCCGCGCACGACGCGACGCAGGTGGCGCAGGACAATGCGCCGGCAGATCAGCCCGCCGTCGACGTCACCCCTTCGCCGCCGGCTGCCGCCGCCGCGCCGGCTGCGGCCCCGCCGCTGTTTCGCGCCCGCGCCGATATTCCAACGGCAAGCGAAAAGCCCGCGCCTGTGATTCCAGCGGTGATTCCGATCGTACGGGCCCCCGACGATCCCGGCGTCGATGACGGAACCGATCCGGATGAATTCGCCGTGTCGCTGCCGCCTTCGCGCGGCCAGGCCGGAGGGTGGCGCGGCTTTCTCTCCCGCATCCGCCCCTGATTCGAGTCGTGTTTCAGGCCTGATCCTTCTCGGCGGAGCGGCGTCCGCGGACCTTTGAAAGATCGCGCGCAAACAAGGGGATGGCGACGGCCCGCGGGCCGCAAGGCCGGCCGGGGCTGTGTTTTTCTTGCCAAGCGAAGCGCTGCCCGATATCAGGTGCGGGCGTTTTCAAGCGAACCCGACGGCCAAAGGAAAATACCCCTTAAGGCCTAAGGAAACGCTTCGAAACGGGACTGATGGTTCGCCGCAATAGCTCAGTTGGTAGAGCACGTCATTCGTAATGACGGGGTCACAGGTTCGAGTCCTGTTTGCGGCACCACATCCAGTTTGCACCGGTCTAAAAGGCAACCACTCGTAACCCCGTGGCTTGCCAGAACGTCTTGGTCATGCACGGCCGACGACAGTCGGCCCGACCAGTTCATCATAAACAAGAAAGGACAAGGTCTTATCAATGAGTGGATTCAAGGAACCCGGTTTCGCGGACCGGCAAAAGGCGGCGCAGGAAGCCAGGAAAAACATCCTGAACAAGTTTCGCAGCCAGCCCGGACCTGACGATCCCGCGGTCAAGGCGCGGCAGGCGGAGCGCGAAGCGCTGGCCGCCGAGCGTGCCAACGCCAACCTGGCGCGCGAGGCCGCCAAGGCCGAGCGGAAGCGTCTCGAAGAAGAGGTGGCCGCCAAGGCCGCAGCCGAGCTCCTGCGCGAAAAAGAAAAGGTCGTCGCACGGCAAGTAGCGCTCGAAGCTGAGCAGAAAATTGCACGCGACGCGCGCTACGCCGCGCGGAAAAAGAAGAAACGATAACCCAAAGACGATAGCTGTCAGCGATGCCGCACCAGTGGCGTCACGACCAACTGGCCGACGACGTCGTTGCCATTGAGGTCACAGCAAACGGGCGCCGTGAACTGTGAAATCGCCTCACAACGCGATTTTGATGGTCCTGGAGCTCATCAAAATCGCCGCATCTCTTGCGGCTTCGCCGATTCGGTTTAATTCTCGCGGCCTCAGGTAGCCGAGCGGGTCGAGATGCGTTCTTGTCAATCGTTGCGCCGGCTATTTTGGGCTTTCGTGGTGTGGGCGTTTGCCATCGCCGTCTGTGCCGCGCCCGCGTCGGCAAATCCTCCTGACCTGTTGCTCGTCAACGGCAAGATCATCACCCAGGATGCCGCCTCGTCGGTGAAGCAGGCGCTTGCGATCGAGGGTGAGCGCGTTGCCGCGACGGGTAGTTCGGAAGAACTTCGCAAGCTCGCGGGGCCCTCCACCAAAATCATCGATCTCGGCGGGCGCACGGTGATTCCCGGTCTCGTCGATTCCCATATTCACGCCATTCGCGCCGGCTTTCGCTTTGCGACCGAAGTGAACTGGGAGGGCGCGACCAGCGTTACTGAAGCGCTGGAGCGTCTTCGGTCCGCGGCGGCTCGTGCGAGGCCGGATGCGTGGCTCGTTGTCGGCGGCGGATGGACGCCGCGCCAGTTTGCCGAGAACCGGCGGCCCGACCGAGGCCGAGATTGCGACCGCGACATCCGGCCATCCTGCCTACGTCCAGCTCTTCTATGGCTACGTGCTGATCAATGCCGAGGGCCGCGACAGGCTCGGCCTGAAGTCCGAGAGCGATCTGCCTGATGGAGCGAAGTTCGAGCACGATCATCAGGACAAGGCTACGGGGTGGATCGTCGGCAAGGGTTCTGCGATCGTCGCTCTGTATTCGCGCCTGCCAAAGCCTCAAATGCAGGAGGCGATCGAGGGCGCGCGCCAATTCCTGCGCGAGTTGGCGAGCTTTGGACTGACCGGTGTGATCGATCCGGGCGGGCATAATCTCGCAACGGAGGATTATGCGGCGTTGTTCCACCTCTGGCGCGCGCATGAACTGCCGTTGCGTGTGGTCTACAGCATCTTCGCGCCGCATCCGGGAACGGAGCTCGCGGATTTTCAGGCCGCCACGCAATTCCTGCCGATGGGCACCGGCGACGACTGGCTGCGCTTCAACGGCATCGGCGAATGCGTCACCTGGGGCATGTACAACAACGACACGCCGACGGAGGCCGACAAGGACGCGTTCTATCGCGTGGCGCGCTGGGCCGCCGATCAAGGCATGACGCTGACGGTGCATTGGAACAACGATCGCTCCGTCCACCATCTGCTCGATGTGCTCGAACGCGTAAACCGCGAAGTGCCGATCGCGCCGTTGCGCTGGTCGATCGCGCATCTGCACGATGCGTCCGACGCATCATTGCAGCGGATGAAGACGCTTGGCGTCGGCTGGCTGGTGCAGGACGGGCTTTATTTCGCGGCGCCCACCTACATCGCAGAACGCGGACAAGCCCAAATGCAGCGCTCGCCGCCGATCGTCTCGGCGCGGAAGCTTGCCATTCCGGTCGGCGGCGGCACCGATGCCAATCGCGTGATGATCGAAAATCCCTTCGTGTCGCTGCGCTGGATGCTCGATGGCCTGACCGTCGATGGAATTGAAACCCGGGGGCCAGCGGAAATACCGAGCCGCGAGGAAGCGCTTCGCATCTACACGGAAGGAAGCGCCTGGTTTGCACATGATGAAAATCGCAGGGGCAGGCTGACGCCGGGAATGCTCGCCGACCTCGCCGTGCTCAGCGATGACTATTTTACCGTGCCGATTTCCGACATCGCGAAAATCAAATCGCTGTTGACGATCGTCGGCGGCCAGATCGTCTATGCGGCGGGTTCCATTTTCCGGTCTTGAATGCGACGCATCGCTAACGCGATGTTTCCCAGCGCGAAACTAGTGCCCACTTTCCGAAGTTCGTGCTCCATTGCAGCACCCGCTTCCACGAACTTCGGAAAGTTATGTGCACTAGCAAACCTTTTGATTCTAGTGCCGCTTTTCTATTTGAAGTTCCTGGATCGAATTCGCCGCTTGTGGTGCAGGAACTTCAAATAGGCGGCACTAGTATGCGCAAATAGAATTAGAACAAATAAAGCGCAGCGGCATTCCATCCCGAAATGATCACGCTTAAAGTTCGCGAGCGTTACATCAAGAGACCTCGGCATCAGAGGTCGTAAAAAAATTTGCGGCTTGCCGTTTTTTCCCGGTCGCCGCGATAGGCGCGGGGAAGCATGGCGACGTTTCTGGTTATCCTGCACGGCCTGTTGGCCGTTGCGCTGCTTGGCAGCATCACGCATCAGGCGGTTTCCGTCGTCTGGCCTTCGCGAAACAAAGTCGGATTTGCGAACGCGTATCGCGCGGTATCGAGCCGGGTCTACGTCAATGCCAACATCGTCCTGTTCCTGGCTGTTGCTCTTCTCGGCAGCATTATCTACCCGATCTATCGCGTGTGGGTGCGGACCTACCTCGAAAATGCGCGTCTGTTTGCGGCCGTGGGCTCATTCGAGGTCAAGGAGCAGTTCATTGCAATCGGGCTTGGCCTGTTGCCGCTCTATTGGCTGGTGTGGCGCCGCCCCGAACCCGCCGGACAGTCAGCTCGCACGGCGGTGACGTTGATGCTTTGCTTCATCGTCTGGTTCGCCTTTATCGTCGGCCACATCCTCAACAACATCAGGGGCTTTTTCGGGCTATGAACAGCAACGCAATTGAAAAGCTCGCGCCGATTTTCTCGGCGGCCTTTGCCCTGATCTACATCTTCTCGGTCGAACTGAACTGGGCGCTGGTCACCTATCATCCGAAAATCCACCAATGGGGATGGCTCGTCGAGCCGTCGAGAGACGGCCCGCCGATGTACTGGTATGGCTGGCTTGTGACCTCGACGCTTGGGGCGACGGCGGTGAGCGTGATAGCGTTGCCGTTCCTGAAAAACCGGCCGACGCAGTACTGGCTCGGGTGGACAGTTCCACTCCTGGTCATCATCAGCGTCTTCTACCTTTTCCGCGATTTCTTTCTGCGTTGAAATCGGAAGAAGAAGCCATCGCAAGGTAAAAACGTGACAAGAAATCCGCGACGCCGATTGATGGGGCTATCCGCACTCACGTCACTCGCCGGCTTCGCCGCCTTTGCGGCGGCCGTGTTTTCGTCCCAGCCGTCTTATTCGGGGCAGGTCAATTCCGAGCGAGACGAAGATTATGATTTGGCATTCGTCGGCTCGGCCAGGGAGACTGGAACCTTGGCGCCCATCCCCGACGTCCAGGTCAGGGCGGAGATGGGCAAATGGCGGATCATGGTTCGCACCAATAGCGAAGGCGTCTACAAGCTGTATCCGAGTTTCGGCAGCGACATCAAAGCCGACCAGATCACGATCTCCTGCGCGAAAGACGGCTATGAGACCGTGGATGTGTCGCGACGACAGCTGTCGGACAAGAAGGTGAAAGAGCTGGTCGTGGCGGAATGCCTGATGGCGCCCAAGCCTTAGCCCTGCAGTGTCAGACCTTCATCCTTCGAGACGCCGCTTGCGCGGCTCCTCAGGATGAGGGGAGAGGGCGGACCAAGTCCGAGGGGAAAAGGCCCCGTACGTGATCTTTCTCACATAAGCTTTCCATCGCTCAGCTTAGTGTCCGCTGCATCAAACAGCCAGCGGAGACACCCCATGCGCCAATTCATTCTATCGACGGACTGCACCGTCACGGCGTCTATTGGTAGCAACCGAAATATTCGCCGGATGTGTGAAGCCCTTCACAACCATATTCGACTGACGTCTCTAAAAAGGGGTCAGTTTTGTACGCGGGAGGCAGTCATGTCCTCATCAGTTGACAGCAGCCAGACAGGCCAGAATTCCCGGCAGGACTTCTGGATGAGCTTCTGGCCGTCCATCGTCCGCATTATCATTCTGGAAATCGTGGTGCTGCTCGCGCTGGCGGGCGCACTGGTCTTCTATCTGAACTGGTCGTCAGAGGTGGCCATGTCCGAATTCATGGCAGCCGGGAGCCACCCGCTTCAGGCGGTCAAGGACCGGCCGCCCTGCGACGGCAGCGCCTGATACGTTCAGGCCGGATTTTCAGATCGCGGTTGTTTACTGCGCCACCGTCTGGACCACGTTGCCGATGGGACGTGTGCTCGCCACCGGCAGCTTCAGATCCTTGATCAGCGCCTCGTCGTATTCGGGCAAGGTCTGCATCGGCGCCTTCGCCTTCATCAGCACGATCTTGTAGCCGCCGGCCTTCAGGCGGCGGAGCAATTCGGGCATCGCCTCGGCGGTGTGTTTCTGGAAGTCGTGCATCAGGATGATGCCCTTGCCCTGCTTGTCGAGCTTGGTCATGACGTTCGAGATGACCTGCTCGGGACTCTTGGCGCGGAAATCGAAGGAGTCGAGGTCGCAGGAAAATATCGCGATGTTGCGCGTGCCGAGATAGGCCATCGCCGCCGGGTTATGCTGCAATTCGGGGAAGCGGAAGAACGGCGCGGGCGCTGTGCCCAGCGCGAACTTGACGGCGCTGTTGCCTTTCTCGATCTCGTCCTTGGCCATCTGCTCGGTCATCTTCTTTGAATTCAGATTGGCATGCGACCAGGTGTGGGTGCCGACGGTGTTACCGGCTGCGGCGACCTGCCTGAGAAGTTCCGGATGATACATCGCGTGCTTGCCGATCGAGAAGAACACCGCCTTGGTGCACTGGTCGGCGAGCGCCTTGAGCACCGCGGGCGTATTGACGGGCCACGGACTGTCATCGAAGGTCAGCACGACTTCCTTGTCCGCAAGGAAATCGAATTGCTTGAAATGCTCGAAGCCGAAACCCGGCCCGCCAGTGGTGTCGATTTCGACCACGCGAGAGACGCCGAGCGCGTCGGGATTGGCGCAAGCCTGATTCGGCTCCGGGAGAGGGGCGGCCGCCGCTCTTTCGGTAATGCTGCCGGTGATCTCCATCGGATCATGGCTGGCGGATGCTGGTTTTGCGGGAGCAGCGGGAGCGAAGGCTGCGTGCGCGTCGGCAATCTTCTGTGGCGCGGCTGAGCTTCGGTGCGGAGAGGAGACCCAAAACCAGCCGCCGGCGATCAACGTGGCGGCTACCACACTCACCAGCATCAGGCCCAACGCGTTACGCATGGTTACTGCTTCCTTAACGCAAAAACTAAAATCAGCACTGGCTCATTTATGGGAAAGAGTTGTTAACGCTCCCCCAACGTCCGGCGTTTCCTAAGCTCTGATTCCGATGTTCGCGGGCTATTGGGGCGGGCTCCGGTGCGAATTCCGGAATTAAAGTGACTGACGTCACAGAGCGGAAGTTGAAGCCGAGGCATCCTCGAACCATGAGCGCGCGCCAATGGCTGGCGAGCCCTGTTGAGGGAGCCTCAAATGACCAGTTCTTTCGCAACGACGTTTCGCCGGGCCGCGTTCGCTCTGACGGTTGCCGTGCCTCTATGGTCGATGACCCCAAGCGCCGGCTTCGCCTACACCGTCGAGGCGCAGCAGATGTGCACGAACGATGCGTTTCGCCTCTGCGCCGCTGAAATTCCCAACATTCCGAAAATCACGGCGTGCATGTTCAGGCACCGCGCTGATCTCAGCCCGGGCTGCCGCGCGGTGATGGATCGCGATATGTCGCAGAAGCCGCGCGCGGTCGCAGCGCAATAGTGACGGGCCGCAACCAAGGGCCAGTCGATGCGTTGATCCGCGCATTGACATCGCGATCCGGGCAGACTTTCATCCCGGCCATTACAGCGATGAAGGCTCGCTTAGATGTTTAAGGTTTCTTTTGTGTTTTTGTCGGCGCTCATGTCGGCGCTCTTGGCGGCGCAGGTTCTCGCGGTATCACCCGCCTCGGCCCAGCGAGGCCACGACGCCTGCGCGCGCGATGTCACGCGTTTCTGCCGCGCGCATATGAATGACGGCGATTTGGTCGTGCTGGAATGCCTGAAACAGCATCGCGCCCGGCTCAGCAAGGCGTGCGACAAGGTGCTGACCGACAACGGGCAGTAAGCTTGAAGTCGATAGCGTGCTCGCCTGTGCCGCGGTGGAAGTATGCTCCCTCTCCCTTTGGGAGAGGGTTGGGGTGAGGGGTTACGGTCTCTCGTGAGAGCGGTGCCCCCTCACCCGGATCGCCATCGCGATCCGACCTCTCCCCGTTGGGGAGAGGTGAGCTACTCCGCTGGCAAAGCGATTCAGCCGAAAATTATCAGGCATTACGTGCTGCTGCCCGCCGCGGCGGATGCCACCGGCAACACTTCGTTGGCCGTGCGGTCGGGCGTGTCTTCCTTCCAGCGCACCGAACCGAACGGACGCTCCAGCATGCGGCGGACGCGGACCGGATCCGGCCCGAGATGAAAATCCATCGCGCGCAGATGCAGCGCGCGTTCGGATTGCGTGGAGCGGCTGCGCTGGCGCAGATAATCGAACCAGGTCGGGCAGTGATAGCGCTCGGTCCATAGCTCCGGATCGGCGATGTCGCGCGCGATCGACCAGCCATAGGCGCCGTTGCGCTGCCGGCTGAGCTGGACTTCCTGCATGACGTTGTGGAAGGCGCGGGCATTGTCCTGCGCGACGCGGTATTCGATCTCGACCACCAGCGGCCCGCTGCGCCCGGTCAACGACAACTGCACTTCAGGATCGGCCAACACCTCGGCGTCCTCGTTGCGGGCGCCGACCCGCGGCATTTTCAGCCAGAGGCCGAGCAGCGGCGACAGCAGCATCAGGCTTGCTGAAACCAGCAGCGCGGTTTCGACGCCGGCCGCATCCGTCAGCCGCCCCCAGCCCCAGCTTCCGATCGCAATGCCGCCGGAGATCGCGGCCTGGAAAATCGCGAGCGATCGCCCCGCCACCCAGCGCGGCGCTGAAAGTTGCACGCCGATATTGAACAAGGCGACTGCCAGCATCCAGACTGCGCCGGCCACCACGAGGGCTGCGGCGGTCAGCACCCGTTCATGGCTCAGCGCGACTGCGGCGATGGCGCCGCCCATCGACAAAGCGCAGGCGCGAACCGCGGCCTCGCCACTCAGGCGCTTGCGCACCTCGCTGATGTTGAGCGCGCCGATCACCGCGCCCATGCCGAAAGCCCCCAGCATGATGCCGTAGGTCTGCGCGCCCCCGTGCAGGAGATCGCGCACCACGAGCGGCATCAGCGCCGATATCGAGCCGCCGATCAGGCCGGTCACGAGCGTGCGCGCGAGCACGATCTTGATCGAGGGGGAATTGGCGATGTAGCGCACGCCGGAGACGATCGCGCGGTTGAGGCGTTCGCGCGGCAGCCGCGACGGCGCGCTCTCGCGGCGCCAGATAAACAGCGCCACCGCCAGCGGAAGGTAGAGGAAGGCATTGGCGGCGAATGCGGCGACCGCGCCAAGGGTAGCGACGACGATGCCGCCGATGGCGGGTCCGAAGCTGCGCGCGATGTTGTAGCTGATGCCGTTCAGCGCCACGGCCGCGGGCAGCATGTCGGTCGGCACCTGCTCGCTGACCGAAGATTGCCAGGCCGGGCCGAACAGCGCCATGCCGCTGCCGACGACGAAGCACAATGCCAGCAGGCTGTTCGGCGTCATGAGGCCGAACCACGCCAGCGCGGTCAGCGCGGTCGCGCCGGCGAGCGCGATCGACAGCGAGATCAGCGAGACGATGCGGCGGTCGTACATGTCGGCGATGGCGCCGGCGGGCATCGCAATCAACATCACTGGCAGCATCAGCGCGGTCTGCACCAGCGCGACCTTGTCGGCGGAGGGGGTCATCTGGGTCATCGCCCAGGCGGCGCCGACGGCCTGGATCAACAGGCCGAGATTGGACAACAAGCTCGCCGACCAGATCCGCCGGAACGCGAGATGCCGCAGCGGCGCTGAGATACCGTCGGCGGCAAACATCGGGCGCTTTGGCTGTTCAGTCATGACGGCTTGATTCCCTTGGGAAACAGTGATGCCCGCTCTCCTCCGTGCCTGTCCAGTAGTTAGCGGCTAAGGCCGTGTTTTGCCGGGGCAAAATGCCTGGGGCAGTTGAGAGCCGTCACAACGCGGGGATCGTCCCGGCCAACCGAGGTGCCTTCATGGCGCCCGGATTTTGAAGCTGATAGGGTCGAAATGTAGACGGGCTTACCCCATCTGTAGGTTGCGAGGACGACATCCGTGAGCATAGCCGAAGCCTGGGACATCCCGGCCACGCGCCGGCGACTGGTTCCTCCGAGCCCGCCGCGGGCGCCGGAGAGCATGACGACGCTCCAGCGGCTGGCGGCGATGCGCGACAGCGCGATCGGAACCTGGGGCCAGCGCGCCTATGAGGACGACGTCGTCCGCGGCCGCTTCCTTCTGAATTCGAGTTTCATCCTCAATACGCCGGATGCGATCCGCCATGTGCTGGTCGACAATTACGAGAACTATTCGCGCACGCCGGCCGGGTTCCGCGTGCTGCGCCCGATGCTGGGCGAGGGCCTCTTGATCGCCGAGGGGCGGACCTGGAAACATCAGCGGCGCACGCTGGCGCCGGCCTTTACGCCGCGCGCGGTCGGAACGCTCGTTCCGCACATGGTCGCGGTAACCGACGATACGATCGCGAGCCTGCAGCGCATCAGCAATGGCCCTGTCGATCTGCGCGAGACCATGCAGCGCATGACGCTTGAGATCGCCGGCCGCACCATGTTTTCGTTCGGCATGGAGCGCCATGGCGCGACCTTGCGCGACTTTGTGATGGAATATGGCGACCGGCTGGCGCGGCCGCATTTTCTCGATCTGGTGTTGCCGTTGAACTGGCCCGCGCCGCGGGATTTTTCGCGGGCACGCTTCCGCAAGCGATGGACGCATTTTATCGGCGAACTGATGGCGGAGCGCCGCGCCGCCGGCAAGCTGCAAGGCGCGCCGGCACGCGATCTGTTCGACCTGATGGAGGCCGCGCGCGATCCTGAAACCAATGAGGCGTTCAGCGACGCGCAGCTCGGCGATCAGGTCGCGACCATGATCCTCGCCGGCCACGAAACCACCGCAACGGCGCTGTTCTGGTCGCTGTATCTGCTGGCGCTCGATCCGGTCGCGCAGGAGCAGCTCGCGACCGAGGCGCGGCAGGTGCCGGCCGACGGCGAAGCCGATCTCGACCGGTTGAAGTTCACCCGCGCCGTGGTCGACGAGACCATGCGGCTTTATCCGCCCGCGTTTCTGATCGCGCGCTCGGCATTGGGTGCCGATGAGATCGCGGGCATGCCCATTGCCAGGAAAGACGTGATCCTGATTGCGCCATGGCTGCTGCACCGTCATGAAAAACTCTGGCGCGATCCGAATGCGTTCGTGCCCGAGCGTTTCCTGGCCCCGGCGCCGCCGCCCGACCGCTTCGCCTATCTGCCGTTCGGCGCCGGCCCGCGGGTGTGCATCGGCGCGCACTTCGCGCTGGTGGAAGCGACATTGGCGCTGGCGCGGATCATTGCAGCGTTCCGTGTCACGCTTCTGGACAAGGATCCTGTCATGCCGATGGGCGTGGTCACGACCCAGCCGGACCGCTCACCGATGTTTCAGATCACGCCGCGCTAACGCTACTTGCGCGCACGTCCGGAAAACCTAGATAGGGCCGAAGTCATGAGTGAATTGAAGGCCCAGTTTTCCGTGTTGAAGCAGACCGCCGATCCGGCGGTTGCGGATGCGATCGCGCGTCTCATCGAGAATGGCGAAGATCACGAACTCAACCGCGTCAACGTTCTGGAATTTGCCAAGACCAACGGCCTCGATGAGGAGCAGGCGATTTCGGGGTTCCTGCACGCCTCGCGGCTCGGCCTGTTCGATCTGACCTGGAACGTGCTTTGTCCCGGATGCAGCGGCGTGCTCGATGCGCACGACACGCTGAAATCGCTGCGCAGCGAAGACTATCACTGCGGACTATGCGCCTGCGGCTATGAGGCCTCCGTCGACGAGCAGGTGGAAGTCGCCTTCACGGTGAGCCCCAAGGTCAAGCGCATTGCCGCCCATGATCCGAACACGCTGCCATTGTGGGAATATTACAAGCAGGTGTTCTGGAGTTCGGGCATCGACCTCAACGAGGAGTCGTTCGCCACGCTGACCGATGTGGGGACGCTCGATTCGCTCGAGCTGCCCGCCGGCGAGCGGGCCGTATTGTCGTTGCAGCTGCCGCCGCAATTCATCATCGCGTTCGAACCGGTGACGCACTCGGCGCATTTCATCGACGTGCAGGGCGAGCCGACCAGGGAACGCCAGCAGCTTTCGCTGGTCTATGACAAGTCGCACCCGCCGACCGGATCCGTCACGCTGCGTCCGGGCCCGTTGCGGCTTTCGCTCGAGAATCAGGCCGGGGTGCGGACGCTGCCGACGGTTTTCATCGCGGCGGAAGAGCTGCATCAGTTGCTCGGCAAGCGCCGGCCGTTTCTCACCGCCAAGCGGATGTTGTCCAACCAGACCTTCCGCGACGTGTTCAAGGCCGACAATCTCCACATCGATCAGCGCCTGAAGATCACCTCGCTCACCTTCCTGTTCACCGACCTGAAGGGTTCGACTGCGCTGTACGAGCGCGTCGGCGATCTTGCCGCCTTCGATCTGGTGCGCGCGCATTTCCGGGCGTTGCTCGAGATCATTGCGTCGGAGAAGGGCGCCGTGGTGAAGACCATCGGCGACGCCGTGATGGCGACCTTCATCAAGCCGGAGCATGCGATTGCCGCCGGCTTGCGGATGCGTGCGGCCATGGATGCGCTCAATGCCGAGCGGGGCACCGACGATCTCGTGGTCAAGATTGGTATTCACGAGGGCCCCTGCCTCGCGGTCATGCTCAACGAGCGGCAGGATTATTTCGGCCAGACCGTCAACATCGCGGCGCGGGTTCAGGGGCTTGCGACCTCGCAGTCCATCCACGTCACCGGCGGCGTGGTCGAGACGCCCGAGGTGTTGGCGATGCTGAAAAAACAGGCGATCGAGCCGATCCAGAAGCAGGCGGCATTGCGCGGAATCGCCGACAAGGTTCTGGTGTACGAAATACCCTGAGGTGGATGAATGGTAATGCGCGCGAAGCCGGATTTCGGATTGCGCGAGGCGGCTTTGGGCTCCATATGTGTGATTAACCGCCCCTCGCGGCGGCCAGGTTTCACACCACCCCGGAAGGAAATGATGCTCGACGGGCTACGCCAATTCATCACAGACGTTATTTCCCCCGCCCATGAACCGCGCGATTTCGACGACACCGACTATCGCCTGGCCGCGACCGCGCTGCTGGTTCACGTCGTTTCGCTCGACGGCGAACCCTCCGAGGCCGAAAAGCGCAAGCTTCACGGCCTGATCGAAAGCAGGTTTGGGCTCGATCGGGGAACGGCGGATAAACTGATCGCGTCCGCAACCCTGGTCGAAGGCGAGGCGGTTGACCTCTACCATTTCACCAGCGTCATCATGCGTTCGGTCGATGAGGCCGGGCGCCTGCGCATCGTCGAGATGATGTGGGAATTGGTGTATGCCGACGGTCAGGTCAGCGAGTTCGAGGACAACGTGGTCTGGCGTGCTGCCGATCTGTTGGCCATATCCTCGCGCGACCGGATCGATCTCAAGCACCGCGTCGCGGCCAAACAGTCCGCACCGGTCTCGGGCAGCTAGCGACTGCGCCATCCCCTATATGTCGCCGACATATGCGGGAGATTGGCCTGCCCGCGCATAAAAATTATTTAATGTCGTCAGTGCCGCATTGCAGCGGATTGCTGCGTGTTTCTGGACCGCTTCTCATTTCTACCTGATGGGTGCCTGCGGAAGGGTGGAAATACTTGCAGGCCGCCTGTATCCCGCTTAAGGCGTATCCCCATCGGGTGGGTATTTATCGGCGGGCAAGAAAATCGTGACTGAGCGGATGACGCTGATTACGGGTGCGTCGGCGGGAATTGGCGCCGACCTGGTGCGCGTCTTTGCTTCCAACGGCCATCGCGTGGCGATGGTGGCGCGACGGGCCGACCGGTTGCAGGCGCTGGCTGCAGAAATTGTGGCCAAGGGCTGGGCTGCCCCAATCGCGATCCCCTGCGATCTCGAACAGACGGATGCCGGCGACAAGGTCGCCGCGGCGTTGGCAGCCGCCGGGGTCGAAGTCGAGTTCGTCGTCAACAATGCGGGCTTCGGCTTGTTCGGCCGTGCCATCGAACTCGACCGCAACGAGCAGCTTGGGATGATCGCGGTGAATATCCGCGCCCTGACCGATCTGTCGCTGCGCTTTGCCGATCAGCTGATCCGACACCGCGGCGGGATCCTCAACGTCGCGTCGATCGCCGGCTTTCTGCCGGGACCGGGCATGGCGGTGTACTACGCCTCCAAGGCCTATGTGCTGTCATTCACCGAGGCGTTGCGCGGGGAGCTCGGACCACGCGGCGTCCGCGTCACCGCGCTCTGCCCGGGTCCGGTGCCGTCCGAATTCCAGCACCGCGCCGGCATCCAGCCCGGATTTGATTCCGCCGTGCTCAATGTTTCGTCCGCGCGCGTGGCCGAGGAGGCCTATCACGGCCTGATGGCCAACCGCCGCGCGGTGCTGCCCGGCCTCGGCATCAAGATCGTGCCGTTCATGTTGCGGCTGTTTCCGCGCGCATTCATCCTGTCGGCCGTGACCCGCTTTCAGACGCGCCAGCGCTGAACAAGCCGGCGCAGCAACTCACCTGAAATTAACGATCTGTTGGGTACCATCGCCGGCTTGATGGCTGCCAAGAGAAGGAACGATGTCGCCTTCCGCCAATATCGGTCTTGTGCGTGATGCCGCATCGGTCGCGACGGGATCTTGGTTGGCGTCTCCCTCTCTGCTGCCGGTTCTGATTGTCCTGCACCAGGAAACCTCGACGCCGGGCCGCATCGGTAACGCGTTGCGGGCGCTGGGCTACCCGCTCGACATCCGGCGTCCGCGTTTTGGCGATGCGCTGCCGGAGACGCTCTCAGCGCATGCCGGCGCCGTCATTTTCGGCGGTCCGATGAGCGCCAACGATCCGGATGACTACGTTCGCCGCGAGATCGACTGGATCGCCGTCCCGCTGCTCGAGCAGCGGCCGTTCCTTGGAATTTGCCTCGGTGCGCAAATGCTCGCGATGCACCTCGGTGCCCGCGTCGCGCCGCATGCCTGCGGCCGCGTCGAGATGGGCTATTATCCGATCCGTCCCACGCCGGCCGGATTGAGGATTTCGCCGCAGTGGCCCGACCAAGTCTATCACTGGCACCGCGAAGGATTTGAACTTCCAGCGTGCAGCGAACTACTGGCGGAAGGCGGTGACTTCCCCATGCAGGCATTCCGTTTCGGACATGCCTTCGGCTTTCAATTTCATCCCGACGCGACTTACGCGATGATGTGCCGCTGGACCACCTGCGGCGCCGACGGCCTCGATATGCCCGGCGCCTATCCCCGCGACCAGCATTTCGCTGGACGCGCCTGCTACGACGTTGTCGAGCGCGCCTGGCTCAAGCATTTTCTCGATGGCTGGCTAAGCCGCGTGCCGGAACTAGTGATGGCGGAAGCGGCGGAGTAGGGATCAGCCCGTCTTCGTTACGAACTGGCTTGCCTAGGCCCGCCGCCGCCCTGCGGGCTATGGCGCGGCAGCCTTCGCTCACTTCGCTGCGAGAGACTTTCCGGGCTTGCCTAGCCGTAGCTCGCGAAGCGAGCGAAGGCTGGTGGAGCCAGGCGGGATCGAACCGCCGACCTCGTCATTGCGAACGACGCGCTCTCCCAGCTGAGCTATGGCCCCATTCATCCAGCGGTCCAAAGCCTCGAAACCGCCAGCAATCGGCGCCATTTACAGTCCGCGCCAAGGCCAAGTCAAGAACGGCGAAATCGTTGTTTTTCCCGCCCTTTGCCGGGAACTTCCCTTGTTTGCCCCTGACGGAACCGATATTTAGCGAGGGCAAATCCCGCCGACCGACCTTTGCGAGCAGTCCCGCCATGCGTGCCGTTCTCGACATCATTCTCATTGTTCTGGATCTTTACGTCTGGCTGTTGATCGCCGCCGCCATTCTATCCTGGCTGATCGCCTTCAACGTCGTGAACACGCGCAACCAGCTCGTGTCGGCCATTGCCGAGTTTCTGTATCGGATCACCGAGCCCGTGCTGGCGCCGATCCGGTCCTTCATGCCCAACCTCGGCGGGCTCGATATCTCGCCGATCATCCTGATCCTGATCATCTACTTCATCGAGCGTGTGATCCAATATTATATCTATCCAAACGTTTTCTGATCGCGTGAGCGAATGACGGCGCAGATCATCGATGGAAAACGTATTGCTTCCGAGCTGCGCGCCCGCGTCGCCGGTGAGGTGGCGAGGGTCAAGCGCGACAGCGCGTTGACACCGGGGCTCGCGGTCGTACTGGTCGGTCAGGATCCCGCGAGCCAGGTCTATGTCCGCTCCAAGCACAAGCAATCGCAGGAAGCCGGCATGGCGTCGTTCGAGCACGTGCTGCCGGAGGATGTCGCCCAGGCCGATCTGCTGGCGGTGATCGCGCGGCTGAACCGCGATCCGCTGGTGCATGGCATTCTCGTGCAACTGCCGTTGCCGAAGACCGTGAGCACCGAAGCCGTCATCAATGCGATCGACCCGGCCAAGGATGTCGATGGGCTGCATCCGAACAATGCCGGCCGGCTCGCCGGCGGATTTGCCGCGCTCTCGCCCTGCACGCCGCTCGGCTGCATCATCCTGAGCAAGAGCGTGCATGCTTCGCTCGAAGGCATGAATGCGATCGTGATCGGCCGCTCCAATCTGGTCGGCCGTCCGCTGGTGCAATTGCTGCTCAACGAGAACGCCACGGTGACGATTGCGCACTCGCGCTCGCGCGACCTTAAAACTCTGTGCGCCCGCGCCGACCTGGTTTATGCCGCCGTCGGCCGCCCCGAGATGGTGCGCGGCGACTGGATCAAGCCGGGCGCGACCGTGATCGATGTCGGAATCAACCGGCTATCCGATGCCGCCGGCAAAACCCGCCTGGTGGGCGATGTTGCCTTTGCCGAGGTCTCGGAAGTCGCAGGCGCGATCACGCCGGTGCCGGGCGGCGTCGGCCAGATGACGGTGGCCTGTCTTCTGGTCAATACCTTGCGCGCGGCCTGCGCGATTGCGGGTTTGCCGAAGCCTGGGGTTTGAGGCGCCTTGTTGCTGCGAACTCCGCTCGGCTCTCTCCCCCATTGTGGGGGGAGAGTTGGAGAGGGCGGTGTTACAAATTCCGGTGGTGTCGTTACCCCCTCTCCCTGACCCTCCCCCACAAGGGGGGAGGGAACTGATAGGGCGCGTCGCGGGGCTATTTCCTCAAGCTTTCTTCGCCCGCGCGATGCCTTCGGCAATCAATCGGTGCGCATCTTCGGCGCCGCCCCACCGCAACACCTTCACCCATTTGCCGGGTTCGAGATCCTTGTAGTGTTCGAAGAAGTGCTGGATCTGCTGCAAGGTGATTTCGGGCAGGTCGCTATAGGTCTTCACCTTGTCGTAGCGCTGCGTCAGCTTTGACGATGGCACCGCGATGATCTTCTCGTCGCCGCCGGCTTCGTCTTCCATCAGCAGCACGCCGACCGGCCGCACGCTCATGACAGCGCCCGGAACGATGGCGCGGGTATTGGCGACCAGCACGTCGCAGGGTCGCCATCGTTGGAGAGCGTATGCGGAATGAACCCGTAATTGCCGGGATAGCGCATCGCCGTATACAGGAACCGGTCCACGACCAGCGTGCCGAATTCCTTGTTCAATTCGTATTTGATCGGCTCGCCGCCGACCGGCACCTCAATGATGACATTGACCTCGCGCGGGGGATCAACGCCGATCGGGATCGCTTCAACGCGCATCAATGGCTCCGTGACCTGGAATGTCTTCGTTCGTCACACGTGTCATACGCGGGCTTGCCGCCTTCGCTCAAGCTTCGTCGGCCGAGCGAGCCAGTGGCCCGGCGCAGCCTTGGCGGAGACGGGACCCGCGTATCCATCGCACTTCGTGCGGAAACATCTTTCGGCAATGACAGGTGAAGCCGCACCGACGATGAAGTCAGGCGCTCAATTCGTCCAGGCGAAGGCGACCTTGTCGAGCGACTTGGGCCCGAACTTCTCGGAGGATCGCGCCACCATGCGGCCGCCCAGCGCGCGGTAGAATTCGGTGGCCGCTTCGTTGTCGGAAAGCGCCCAGATCACCATGCTCTTCAGGCCGCTTTGCACGAGGTCGCGTCGCGCGGCCGAAAACAGCCGGCGGCCGAAACCGAGGCCCTGAAACTCCGGGCGCAGATAAAGCTCGTAGATCTCGCCTTCGAAATGCAGACTGCGGGCCCGGTTGCGCCCGTAGTTGGCATAGCCGGCAACCTTGTCGCCGAATACGAGCACGCTGACACGGCTGCCTTTGCGAATCGCTGAATCCCACCAATGCGGGCCACGGCGGTTGATCAGCTTCTCGAGCTCGCCGCCGGGAATGATGCCCTGGTAGGCTGCGCGCCACGCTTCGTCATGGGTGGAAGCCACCGCCGCCGCGTCAGCAGCCTTGGCCGGTCGGACCTCAATCAGGGTTGTGCTCATGACCCGATCAAAGCAAGTCAGCGGGCTGGCTTCAAGGTCTATCCTTAATTATCGGTTAACCTGTGGATTTTCTGCATCACTTGCCGCGCAGCTGTGCCGAAAGCGGACAGGCGAAAAGGGCATCGGGCTGCGTTTTGCGGAATGGACGGGTCTGCTAGTGCCGCACATTTGACGTTCCTGCACCGCAAGCGGCAAATTCCGTCCAGGAACGTCAAATGGAAAAGCGGCACTAGAATCATTACTTTGCTAGTGCCCATGACTTTCCGAAGTTCGCGAACGGTGTGCGCTGAGACGGGGCACGAACTTCGGAAAGTGGGCACTAGAGGTTCTTAACTTTTGAGATCACGGGACGAGGCGCAGGATTTGATTCGCCGTGAACGATCCTGACGTCTCGTTTGCAACACGGTTATGGGGGCTTGATGTTGTCACTCAAGGCTTTTTTGGTGCCAGTGCTACTGATGACACTCTGGTTGGCAAACGCCGCCGCAGAAGGGGCCTTCGGCCCGCAAGGGGCAGAAGGCGAGCCCAATCGCGCGCAAGCCTGGCTGGTGCCGTCGCCCGATCCGAAAGTGGCGTCGCACGCGGTGTTGTTTCGTCCCCCCGGGGACGGCCCGTTTCGCTTGGCGGTAATTGCGCATGCTTCCACCGAGAATGTGCTGCTTCGCGGGCAAATGCCGCAGCCCCAATACCGGCCGCTGGCCTCGCTTCTGGTGGCGCGGGGCTTTGCCGTGCTGGTGCCGGAACGTCCCGGCCACGGCGCAACCGGCGGCCAATATCTGGAAGACCAGCGCGGCTGCGATGAAGCCGACTATGCCCATTCGGGCCGCGCCACCGCGGAAGAAATATCCACAGCCCTGACCTATTTGCGTGGACAACCCTTCATCCGGCACGACGGCGCGCTGGTCGTCGGACATTCCGCCGGGGGATGGGGCGCGCTGGCGCTCGCCAATGCCGATCCGGCCGAGGTCTCCTCTATCATCGTTTTCGCGGCCGGCCGGGGCGGCCACGCCAACGGCTTTCCCAACCAGATTTGCGCGCCGCATGCGCTGGTGGCGGCGGCAGGCGAATTCGCCCATGGCGCCCGCGTCCCCGTCAGCTGGCTGGTCGCCGCCAATGACAGCTATTTCTCGCCGGACTTCTCGCGCAAACTGGCCGATGCGTTTCGCGCCGGTGGCGGTAAGGTCGACTTCCGCGTGCTGCCAGCCTATGACGGCGAAGGCCACTGGATGGCCGAGACCGAGAATGGCGTCAAATTCGCCGCATCCGAACTCGATCGCGCGCTGAAGGGACCGTCGCCGCCACCTTCGGCGCGGGCGAGAAAACCGTAACGCCAAAGTCATGACGATCTGGCCCGATGACGACGTGATCCTCTATGACGGCGTCTGCATCTTCTGCTCGCGCTGGGTTCGTTTCGTTGCGAGCCGCGACGATGCAAAACGCTTTCGCTTTACGCCGATCCAGTCGGCCTATGGCACGCGCCTGGCGCAGGCCTTCGGCATCGATCCCGGTGATCCCGACACCAATGCCGTCATCCATGGTGGCGTGGCCTATTTCAAATCCGACGCGGCCTTGACCGTGCTCTCGAATCTGCCGGGTTGGGGATGGACGCGCGTGTTGTTCGCTGTGCCCAAACCACTGCGCAACGTCGTCTACAATCTCGTCGCGAAGAATCGCTACCGGATTTTCGGCAAATACGATGCGTGCTTTGTGCCGGATGCAGCGATGCGGGAAAGGGTGTTGGAGTGACGCCGAAGGCGTCATCCCGGGGCGCCTCGCCAGAGGCGAACCCGGGATCTCGGGATTCCCCGATGCGCAATTGCGCATCTGAGGTCTGGTGCTTACGCACCATCCCGGAATGACAGCGACTGGATCACCTCTCTCGCCGCCCGTTCCCCGGAGTCGTGCGCGCCATGGGCGGTGGAGAAAAAGTTCGGCGAGGTGGCCTCGCCGGCAAAGAACAGACGGCTATCGACAGGCGCGGCGAGCACGGCGCGCTTTCCGGCATGACCGGGCAGCGCATGAGAATAGGAGCCGCGGGCAAACGGATCGTGCGCCCAGCGCGATTCCGTCAGCGGCCTTAGCTTGCGGCGAAAATCGCTGCCGAGAAACGAGACGATCTCATCGATCGAATGCGCTGCGATCGCGCCATCGCCCGCATCTTCCAGCGCCTGCGCAAACCGGCCGCCGAAAAATCCTTCAATGCAGGGTTGGCCGAACGGGCGCAGATGATAGGTCCCCATCTCGGTACGCATGGTGGCGCCGCGCAGGTTGCCGTCAACTGGCAATAGCTCGGGTTCGTCGAGCGCCAGCATCACCTTGTCGGCGAGGCCCAGCGGCAGCCCGCGCGCGGCATCGATTTTTTCGGGCAGCGCCGGGGAAAAGCGGATGGCTTCGTCCGCGATCAAATTGGTCGGCACGGTGACGATCACCTTGTCCGCGGTGAGCGTGCCTTGCGAGGTTTCGATACGCAGGCGCTTGCTGGTGTGATCGATCAGCGTCACCGCGCAGTTGAGCGCAAGCGGCAGCGATGCGCCATAGGCCGTCATCAGCGCGCCGTAACCGCGGCGAACCCGCCAGTTGAGGCTGGTGTCTTCATAGGCATCGAAATCGAGGATCGAAAGGGAATCGGTCTCGCAGCCGTTGATATAGCTCGATATCGCATCGATCATCGGATTCCAGCGATTGCCTTTTTTCAGATAATGACTGGCCGGATGATCGACGCCGCCCTTGGCGGCCTCGTGCAGCCGCTCGAAAAATTCGTCGAGCGAGCGGATGTAATCGTCGCGGTCTTCCGGCGGGAACGCCTTGCCCCAGGCGCGCTCGCGCCACGGCGGCAGCTTGCGGTCGATCTCGAAATCAAGCGCTTCGGCGATCCTCACAAAGGCGTTGTGGTCGGCGGAATGCAGCCAGCCGCAGCCAAGGTCGAAGGTCACGTTTGGCGCCGGCCATGATGGTATGGCCGCGGCCGCCGACCCGGCCGCGCGCTTCCAGCACGATCACCGAAAGGCCGGCGCGCTTCAGCGCGTGTGCGGCGCCAAGGCCCGCGGCGCCCGCGCCGATGATCGCGACATCGATGGAAGAGGGGAGGGACATGATTAAAGACGCGCTGCGTCGCTATCTCTTCTCCCTCTCCCCGCTAGCGGGGAGAGGGTTGGGGTGAGGGGCTCTAATGTCAGGGGAGAATATAGAAAGCCCTGGCGCGACGCGACAGATACCCCCTCACCCGGAGACTTCGTCTCCGACCTCTCCCCGCAAGCGGGGCGAGGTGAAGGAAGCAAATTTAAGCCACCGCCTGCTTGGCTTTTTCGGCGCGCTTGCGGTCGTTGGCGTCGAGGAACTTCTTGCGCAGGCGGATCGATTTCGGCGTCACCTCGACCAGCTCGTCGTCCTCGATATAGGCCAGCGCCTTTTCCAGCGTCATCTTGATCGGCGGGGTCAGACGCACCGCTTCGTCCTTCGACGTGGTGCGGATGTTGGTGAGCTGCTTGCCCTTGAGCACGTTGATTTCGAGATCGTTGTCGCGGGTATGCTCGCCGACGATCATGCCCTTGTAGACCTTCCAGCCCGGCTCGATCATCATCGGCCCGCGGTCTTCCAGCTTGAACATCGCATACGCCACCGCTTCGCCCTGATCGTTGGAGATCAGCACGCCGTTGCGCCGGCCCTGGATTTCGCCCTTGTAAGCCGCATAGCCGTGGAACAGGCGGTTCATGATCGCGGTGCCGCGGGTGTCGGTGAGCAGTTCGCCCTGATAGCCGATCAGGCCGCGGGTCGGCGCGTAGAACACCAGCCGCAGGCGATGGCCGCCGGACGGCCGCATCTCGATCATCTCGGCCTTGCGCTCGCTCATTTTCTGCACGACGACGCCGGAATGCTCCTCGTCGACGTCGATCACGACTTCCTCGATCGGCTCCTGCCAATCGCCGGTGACATCGTCCTTCTTCAGGACGACGCGCGGGCGCGACACGGAAAGTTCAAAACCTTCGCGCCGCATGGTCTCGATCAGGATCGCGAGCTGCAATTCGCCGCGGCCCGACACTTCCATGGAATCCTTGTCGTCGGCCTCGGTGACACGCAGCGCCACATTGCCCTCGGCTTCGCGGAGCAGGCGGTCGCGGATCATGCGGCTGGTCACCTTATCGCCTTCGGTGCCGGCGAGTGGCGAGTTGTTGACGATGAACGACATCGACACCGTCGGCGGATCGATCGGCTGCGCCTTCAAGGGCGTGTCGATGCTGGGATCGCAGAAGGTGTCGGCGACCGTGCCCTTCGTCAAGCCGGCGATGGCGACGATGTCGCCCGCTTCGGCTTCCTCCAGCGGCGTGCGCTCGATGCCGCGGAAGGCAATGATCTTGGTGATGCGCCCGTTCTCAATCAGTTTGCCGTCGCCGCCCAGCACCTTCACGGCCTGGTTCGGCTTGATCGTGCCGGACGTGATGCGACCGGTGATGATGCGACCGAGATAGGGGTTGGCTTCCAGAATGGTGCCGATCATGCGGAACGGCCCTTCCTCGATGGTCGGCGGTGCGACGTGGCGCTCGATCAGGTCGAACAAGGGCTGCATGCCCTTATCCTTCGGACCTTCCGGGCTCTCCGCCATCCAGCCCTGCTTGGCCGATCCGTAGAGAATCGGAAAATCGAGCTGCTCTTCGCTCGCATCCAGCGCTGCGAAGAGGTCGAACACTTCGTTGATCACTTCGGTCGGCCGCGCGTCCGGCCGGTCCACCTTGTTGATGACGACGATCGGCTTCAAGCCGACCTTGAGCGCCTTCGACACCACGAACTTGGTCTGCGGCAGCGGGCCTTCGGCCGCATCCACCAGCACCAGCGCGCCGTCCACCATGTTGAGGATGCGCTCGACCTCGCCGCCGAAATCGGCGTGACCCGGCGTATCGACGATGTTGATGCGGGTATCCTTCCATTGCACCGACGCTGCCTTGGCGAGGATCGTGATGCCGCGCTCGCGCTCCAGGTCGTTGGAATCCATCGCGCGTTCGACCACGCGTTGGTTTTCACGGTAGGTACCGGACTGCTGCAACAGGCGATCGACCAGCGTGGTCTTGCCGTGGTCGACGTGAGCGATGATGGCGACGTTACGAAGGTTCATTTTTGCTTCTTCTGCGTCAGACAATAAGGGAGCGCGATCTCACCGGAAAACCGGGACCCAACTTTTCCGGACCACGCTCAAAACCCTGGATTTTGATCGGATGCT
Organism: uncultured Alphaproteobacteria bacterium; assembly: GCA_963775545.1. GTDB lineage: Bacteria > Pseudomonadota > Alphaproteobacteria > Rhizobiales > Xanthobacteraceae > Bradyrhizobium. Next base: position 171,091 of record CAVZJE010000009.1, on the reverse strand, counting down.
CAGGCATCCAAAAAGGAAGCCCGGCCAAAAGGACCGGGCACGCCTTTACTGCGGCGCAATATAGTCAGGAATCGCCGAAAAACAACCGGTTATTGGCTGTTTGGTTAGCCGATTTGTCGCTAATTCGTGCACCGTTAGCTGCCGGGCGTCGTTTCACTGGGATAGACCCCGCGCAGGACCTCCTCGAAGTGGTTTTTGACAGATTCATTACACTGGCAAGCCCGCAACCGTAGCCCCTCGGGATTGCGCACGATGATCGAGCCGCGGCGCGTCTCCACGATGCCTTCGGCCTTGAAGGTCTGCATCACCCGGCTGGCATAGCTGCGGCCGACGCCCAACAGCGTCGAAAGCTGCTCATGGGTCAGCGGCACGATGTTGTCGCCTTCGGTGCGCTCCATCGCCGAGATGATCCATTTCGCGGTGCGCTGCTCGATCGAATGAATGGCATTGCAGGCGGTGGACTGAAACACCTGCGCGAGCAGGCAGTCGGCGTAGCGCGCGAACACGTTGCGGAGCGAAACAGAAGTCATCTTGGCCGCGTTCAGGTTGCCGATCGGCAGGTGCACGAACGGTCCGCCGAACTTCACCGTGATTTGCGTATAGGCAGGCAGGTAGCCGAGACTGACGATGCCCCCGACCGCACCCTCGCGGCCGACCAGGATGGTCTCGACATCGCGGCCGTCCTCGTTCGCGACGAGATAGGACGCAAGGCTTGCGCCGCAGGGAAAATGCACGGTGTCGACGTCGTCGCCGGGATGATAGAGCAATGCGTCGGAAGCAGACTTATCCGCCGACAGATGCGGCGCGATCAATGCGAAATCCGGCTCGCTCAGCCGTCGCAGCAGATTGTTGTGCGGCCGGTCGCTGCCGCGCTCGGGCCTTTCCTGTGAGATCATCTGCAACAGCCTTCCCTCGGTCCATTTCCTCGCCGGCTCCCACAATACCGACGAGGGCTCCCTGGTTCCGTGCACTAGTGCACAGACAACGGGCGCGCGATGTGTTGGTTTCATGCGGGGAACGAGGGGCAGCCTCTCCGATGCATCCCGGCAGAACTACCTTGCCGTAACTCATGCCTTTTACAGGAACCTTTGCTGTCGCGATGGATGGATGTTTTGAGTAACCGCGTCCCCAACGATGTCCTTGTCGTCGAGGATGACGGAATCATTGCGCTCGATCTCGAAGACACGATTCTCGGCTTCGGCGTGAAGACGGTTCGCACCGCAGGAAATGTCAGCCGCGCGCTTCAGCTGATTGCGGAGCGCGTGCCGGATTTTGCGCTGCTGGATATCGGACTGGTGAAGGAGAAGAGCTTTGCGATCGCCGAACGCCTGGAGGCGCTCGGCATTCCCTTTGCCTTTATCAGCGGATACGGCGCCGATGCCGCCCTTCCCGCCGCCTTCGCGCAAAAGCCGAGATTGCCGAAACCCTGCACGTCCAATGCGCTGGAGGCTCTGTTGAGAGGTGCATTTGCTGGCCGGTGCGCTGACAAATCGGCAGGCCGTTGAGGCCTGCCGCGACTTGGCTAGAGGTCCCTGACTTAGTTGGACGGGCGGATATTCGGGTCAACGCCGCCGGTTCTCGAGTGATCGAAAATGGGCTCCGGCACCCAGCCGTCATTATAGAAGAAGGGTTCGATAGCGGGCCCCTGAGCGTAGGCTCCGCGAAAAACCCGGGTTCGGTAGGCGGGACCGGAATAGGCCGGGCCATGATAGCCCGGACCGTATGCGCCCTGGTATTGAGCGTAGGCCGGGGCAGCCAGCGTTGTCGCCAGTAGCGCCACGGCCGGGATAATAAGCTTCATTCGCATGATGGTCTCCTCGTTTAAGGCATGGAAACCAACTTGATGCCGCGGGGTTCCGTTCCTGCTGGGCATTCTGTGACGGCACACCTTGGCGTGATGGATGGCGGCTCAGGTTCCGGTCACCCGTAGTGCCGCGCCCGCTCGCTGCAAATTCTGCGAGGTGATCATCAGAAGCACCTTTCGGTCGGCCACCGCTTGATGAAATTGCGAAAGCGCGATGTTGAAGGAGGTCAACGCGCCTTCCGAGATGGCGCCATGCTCGAAACATTGCAGCGTATCGCGCAGGATATTGTCCGCCTCCGCCTGCATCTGGTCGAGCTCTTCGGCGGAATCGCTGCGGCGCGCGGTTGCGATCATCTCAAGGAGCCGCTCGCGCAGCGTCGAGTTGTTGCTGCGTTCGTCCTTCTTCAGGTAGCCCGCAAACCATGCGCCGATCGAACCCATTGCCGACAACCCCATCAGGCCCCACCAGATGAAATCGCTGTAGCGGTCGAGGAAGGTCTTTTCCTCGCCGTCGACAAAGGCCGCTGCGCCCGGATGTACCGGGATAAAGGCATCCTTGTCGGTATCCGGCGTCTCGATCTTCGCCGCCAGGGGAAATTCGCTCATTACCGTTTGCCGGATGGCGAAGAGTTGCCGCGTGAAAGCAGCAACCGTGGTGTCCGAGAGATCCTTGCGGGCGACGATATGGTGCGAGAAGCTGATCGTCTTGACCTCGTCCTCCGGGCGGTCGGGCGAGCCGCCAAACGCGCCGGCAGGAATTTCGGAGGCTTCGTACATCGGATGGTTCTGCGCGATTGCCTCGGCCGAATTGATCGGAAGGAAAGTCGGCGCCTTGCCGTCATGCGTCGAAGCTGCGATCGCCTCTGACGTGATCTTGCTGTTGACCGGGCCGGCCGCGAGATAGGCATCGGCCTTCCGGTTGCGGATTGCGTCGGCCGCCTCGCTCGCCGGAAACTGGACCACCTCGATCTTGTTGGGGTCCACGCCATATTGCTGAAGGATCACCTTGAGCAGATCGACATTGGCGGGCGTGCGGCCGATGACGCCGATGCGGCGTCCAGCAAGCTGCGCAATTTTGGTGATTTTCGCACCCGCCTTCTTGCCTTTCATCGCGGGAGGCACCCACAACACCGCGACGTTCTTGCGCAGCGTCGCCACGGCTTGCACATTTTTCGGCACGCTCAGATCGCCGCGCACGATGGCGAGATCGGCTCTTCCTTCCGCGATCATCTGCGCGCTGGCGGTCGCGCCCTCGGTCGGGATCGGCCGCAAGCGGATCTGGCTATGGGCCTGGACGAAGGCCTGGCTCAGGGCGTGAACGACCTTGAGGTCGTCGCTGCCGGCAGGCCCAACGGCGATCCGCAAGGCGACGGGGCGCACCGCGAAGTAATAGCCGGCCGTCACAATGCCGATGATGGCGAGAACCCCGGCCAGCACAATGAACACCGCGCTCCGGCGCGCCGGGAAACGGGAGGATGCCGTTATGGGCTCGGCCGGGCTTGCCGGCGCTGTGTCGAGACCGCGTGCCATTGATCTGGAAAAATTCAGGTCCAAGAGGGTCTGTGCGTCCGATTAGGCCGGAGATGTAGCAAATTTGGCCCCTTTGCTTGAGTTACTTCGCCGTCATGGTTACCGGCGTTACCCCGGTGACTTCAGCCATGCCGAGGGCGGCCAGTCCCGATTCATTGGCTTATCTGGTTGATCTAACAGCGCCTTTTTAAGGGCGCGGGCGGCCGTTTTTGCGCATCTTTTTGCGGATCGTTAGGGACCCGTTCGGTGTTAGATAGCTTGTCGGTTCGAGCCATGGAGGCCATTGTGACGGAGCGGTTGTCGGCGGAAGCACGGAAATCGGCGCTGAGAGGCTTGCCGGGTTGGAAAGAGGTGGCCGGGCGAGAGGCGATCGAGCGCACCTTTGTGTTCAAGAATTTCAACGAGGCGTTCGGCTTCATGAGCCGCGCCGCTTTGGTCGCTGAAAAAAGCGACCACCACCCGGAATGGCGCAATGTCTACAAGACGGTCGAGGTCGTTCTCGCCACCCACGACGCCGGCGGGGTCACCGTGCGCGACATCGAACTGGCCAAGGCCATGAACGCGATCGCCGCGCAACTGGGGGTCGGCTGACGCTGTAACCGTCCGCCCTCCCCGACAGGGAGCTTGCAAGAGCGGGGCGACGTCCCCAGCTTAGCGCGGGTTTTCCCAAGGAGCGCGGGTGATGGTTTCGGAACAGACGATCGGATTTGAGCCGGCCGATACCTTGGCCAAGGATCCAGAGAGCGTACGCAAACGCTTCTGGGCCAAGTTCAAGCGGGTCGCAGCAACGCTGCCGTTCGCCGAGGATCTACTTAGCGCCTATTACTGTGCCTTTGACCGGCGGACGCCGCGCCACGTCCAGGCGGCGCTGCTTGGCGCGATCGCCTATTTCATCCTGCCGTTCGACTTCATCCCGGACATGCTGCCGGTGCTCGGCTTCACCGACGATGCCGCCGTGCTCGCCACCGCGATCCGTCTGGTGGCAGCGCATATCACGCCAGAGCATCACGAGGCGGCCCGCGCCGCGTTGAAGCGGATCGTGGAGCCGCCAACGGCGACCTGACCGGACCGGATGGATCAAACGTCAAGGGCCTGACGTTAGCCAGGCCCTTGGTCGCTCTCTCCCTGTTTTGCTTCGCGCCGTTATTTATCGCGCTTTAGGTGTTGCCGGGGCCTGGGCGTGGGCGTTCTGTTCGGCCTCCCAGGCCTTGAACTGTTTGAACAGCGCTTCCTTGTCGGCTTCGGACGTCTTTCCGGACACCGAACTCTGCTTGAGGAAATCGTCAAACCGGCCGCGGCTGATGGGCTCAATCCCGTGCGAATCCAGCCATTGTTGGGCATATGGCAGGCGCTGCCAGCCAGCCAGCGGGGCCGCTAGCGAAACCTCTTTCCACTTCGGGTGGAAGGGCGGGTTCTGGAACTGCGGGAATTTCGTGAAGAAGGCGTCCACGAAGTTGGTAAGCTTGCGGTAGCGGTCGGTGTTCGGCGCCCAGTTATAGGCGGCGAGCAATGCCGGCACCGCGATGGTGTCGACCGACTCGCCTTCGGCGATCAGGTTGGGATAGTCCTTCGAGGTGAGGGTGGCCGGCAGATAATCGCCCTGCAACGGCTTTTCATAGTCGACCTTGACGAGATGGAAGCGGCCATCGTTGTTGAAGCTTGAGACCGACTTGTAGGGCTTGCCGCCGACGACGATCACGGCGTCGATCTCGCCCTTCTTCAGTTTCTCCATCGCGATGCGCTGCTCGATATAGAGCCAGTCGGCCTTGAGCCCGAGCCGTTCGGCCACCGTCAACACGGTGACGAAGGTGCTGCCATTCGGTAGATCGATGCTGACCCGCTTGCCCTGGAGGTCCCTCATGCTGTTGATGGACTTCGGAGCGATGATCTGCATCTCTTCATTGTAGAGTTTGGTCACATAAGTGAACTGCTTCTTGATGTCCTTCGCGAAGCCCTTGCGCTCGAGATAGTCGAGCGTGTCGGCGCGGACGATGCCGATGTCCACGCCCTGCAGGAACAGGATGTCGGCGACGCTCTGAACGGAGCCGCGCCCGACGATCGGAAGTACGCGCAACTTGTTTCCGTCGTCGAGCACGGAGGCTAGGTCGGCGCCGATTTGCACGTAGGTCCCGCCGATGGTCCCGGTGATCAGCGTCACCGTGTTCTGATTCAGCGCTTGCTTGGTTTGTGCCGAGCCGAACTGGAAGATGGCCTTGAGGCTGTCTGAGACCTTCGCCGGGTCATATTCGGCCTGCTCGGCGCGGGCCGCAAAGCCAAGCGCCATCATCGTGGCAACGAGTGCCAAACCAATCAAACGTCGCATTTTTTCCTACCCCTGAATGAAGAGACGACTATTGCAGTTGACTGAGCCGCCGCTGCGCGTCGGGCGAGCCGAGTTGGGCAGCGCGCTGGTACCAGCGGCGTGCCAGTGCCGGATCCGGAGTGATGTTGCGGATATCCTGCGTTCCCAGCACCGTGGGGTCATAGGTCTGCGCCAGCATCAAAGCCGCGCTCGCCTCCTGCGCCTCCGCAGCCCGCTCCAGCAGCAGGCGGGCAGGCGAAATGTCGCCCGACGCAAGCAAGGCCTTTGCCCGGCTCATCAGCGTGGCGAGTTCGTCGCTGTCGATCTGTCTTGCCGGCGGTCTTGCCGGCGCCGCAACGGCAACGGGCGCTGCGATGGCCGCAGCCGCAGCCGTGGGCTGCGGAATATCGGCCGGTGGCTGGCCCTGATGAGCTGTCCTGAGCGCCAGCGCTATTTCATCGCGCGACGGCGGCACCGCCGGGGCTACCGCCAGAACCGGCGCGGTCGCCGCAACAGCCGCCACGGCCTGACGCGGCGGCGACGCCGCCTCCGGCGTCGAAGCCAATTTGGCGTCGGTGGCGCCCATCAACGACGCCGTGGCGTTGGCAAAGACGGTGAAGGGATTTTTGACGGCGACGAAAGTGGCTATCAAAGCCGCAATCGCAAATGCCGCGGTTTTCAAGAGCCGCGATCGGCCTTTCCGTGGACGTGCGAATTTCGACGATCGTAGTTCTTCGTCAGCGCCGGACAGAAAGAGCGGAACGGAATCTTCAGGAAGGAATTCCTCGCGTGTCGCGACCGACCGCGAGGGATGGCGCGACCTTAACTGCGAACCGAGAGCGTCGAGGTCAACCGGTTCGGCATACCGGTCGTCGTATGAACCGTAATCCGATTCATACGGAGTCTCGTACGGACTGTACCGTGTCCCCTGCGCCATCGTGATGCCTCCCGTTACTACGCAACATCGGGCATGCCGGCATCAGTTCATCGGCCTCTGCCCGTTACTGAGAACTTCTAAATCGCATTTTGAATCCGACCAAAAAGCGACATTCACGGTCTCGATTTGGGAGATATTTTGATTTCATTTAGGCAGACAGGTGCAGCGTGACCGATGCCCTGTGACCTATCCGCGGCCGAAATGAGGAAAACCCGTGGCTGGCCGTGAAAGTGACACAAGATGGCACAACTTGTATCGTTAACGGCGGCTAAACGTGGTCCACGGCAGTTAACCATAACTAATGGTGCCATGGAAGCGTCATAAACGTTTTCAGCGTCAGGGACGAAGGATCACCTTGCCCATCGCCTTGCGGCCGGCGAGCACCTTTAGGGCGTCCGCAGTTTGCGCCAGCGGAAAAGTCCGGTCGACATGCGAGGAGATCTTGCCCTCCGCCGTCCATTGCACCAGCCGCTCAAGGTTGGCGCGATTCTTGTCGGGATTGATGCGGGCCCATGCGCCCCAGAAAACGCCCCTGATGTCGCAGCCCTTCAACAGCGCGAGGTTAAGCGGCATTTTCGGAATATCGCCGGCGGCAAATCCGATGACCAGGAAACGGCCTTCCCAGGCGATCGAGCGCAGGGCGGCCTCGGCATAGTGGCTGCCGACCGGATCAAAGATAATGTCGACGCCTTTGCCGCCGGTGAGACGGCGCAGGCCCTCCTTGAGATCTTCGCTCGCGTAATTCAGGCCGAGTTCGGCGCCGTGTGCCTTGGCGAATTCGAGCTTTTCCTCCGACGACGCGCAGGCGATCACCTTCAGCCCAAGCAGCTTGCCGAGTTCGCAAGCCGCAAGACCGGTGCCGCCGGCTGCGCCCAATACGGCGAGTGTTTCGCCCGGCTTGAGGCTGGCGCGATCCTCCAGCGCATGCAGCGCGGTGCCATAGGTGATGATGACGCCTGCGGCGCGGTCGAAATCGAGGCCGGCGGGAATCTTGACGATGGCGCTTTCCGACAGCGCAATTTTTTCCCGCGCGCCATTATAGCCGCAGGAGGCGATGACGCGGTCGCCGGGCTTCAAGCCGGTCACCCCACTGCCGACGCTTTCGATCACGCCTGCCACTTCGGCGGCCGGTGAGAACGGGAATGGCGGCTTGATCTGGTACTTGCCCTGGATCATCAGCAGGTCGAAGAAATTCAACGCCGCGGATTTGATCGCAATCACGGCTTCGCCGGGACCCGCCACCGGGTCCGGCACGTCCACCAGCACGAGGTCGTCGGGACCGCAATATTGCGAACAAAGAATGGCTTTCATGGCTTCACCTAAATCCTGGAGGCGGTACGCTTCATGCCGGATTTAGCGCCGGGCGACAATTGGATTTCGGGTGCTGCGGAATCTTTCGAAAGGGTTCAAACGATGTTTGAAAAGAGATTGCTGGCGGAAAAGCGCATCCTCGTCACCGGCGGTGGCTCCGGACTTGGCGCCGCGATGGGCCGCCGGTTCGCAGAACTCGGCGCCGAACTCATAATCTGCGGCCGCAGATTGGACCTGCTGGAAACGACGGCTGCCGCGATTCGTGAGGAGTTCGCAAGCAAGGCGCTCGCGATCCAATGCGATATTCGCGACGGTGCGGCGGTAGAGGCCATGATGGCGGCCATCTGGCGCGAAGCGCCGCTCGATATTCTCGTCAACAACGCGGCGGCGACCTTCATCGCGCGAACCGAGCAATTGTCGTTCCGGGCCGCGGACGCGATCCTCAGCCCCACGCTGCACGGTACGATGTACTGCACGATGGCGGCCGGCAAACGCTGGATCAAGGCCGGGCACAAGGGCGTGGTGCTCAGTATCCTCTCCACTTCGACCATCACCGGCCGCGCCTTCACGGTGCCGTCCGCGATGGCGAAATCGGCCGTGCTGGCGATGACGAAAAGTCTCGCGGTCGAGTGGGGCCCCAAGGGTATTCGCACCGTGGCGATCGCGCCGGGCGCGTTTCCGACCCAGGGCGCAACGGGCCAGCTTCGCCCCGAGGGGCGCGATCCAAACTGGGCGGCGCGCAACCCGATGGGGCGCACCGGCGAGCATCGCGAGTTGGCCGATCTCGCAAGCTTCCTGATTTCCGATGCGGGCGCCTACATCAACGGTGAAATGGTCGTGCAGGATGGCGGCGCGCATCTGCGCTCCTCCGGCGCGGAGGACCTGCTCGGCTGGACGGAGGCGCAATGGGAAGCCCAGAGAGCGGCGCGTTCGGAGCGTCGGACGTAGCTTTCAGGGCCGGTGCGAAAGCCTTCCGAATCAGCCGTTTACCCTTTATCCATCGCTCTGTGATCATGCATTGCCGGGCCATCTTCCAGTCACAATGATGGGGGACCAGATCAGCCGATGTCCGTGCGGGGTATGCTGACAGCTTTGATTTCGGCAGCGCTCTTGTGCGCCGGTGCAAGTCATGCGCTGGCGCAAGGCAGCAAGGGCGCTACAAAATCGGCGGCCAAGCCCGAGCCCGCCGCAGTGGGCGGCAGTGAGCCGGCATTGATCGGTCAATTTGGCACCTGGGGTGCTTACACGGCGATGCCGAACGGCAAGAAGGTGTGCTTCGCGCTGGCAAAGCCTTCTTCCTCGAAAACCAATCCGCCGAACCGGCCGCGCGATCCGGCCTATGCTTTCATCTCCACGCGTCCGGCCGAGAAGGTCACGAACGAGGTCTCGATCATGATCGGCTACGTCTTGAAGCCGGGTTCGGAATTGATCCTCGAAGTCGGTGGTGCGTCCTATGCCATGTACACGCAGGGCGATGGCCTCTGGATCAAGAATGCGGCCGAGGAAGAGCGGATGGTCGAGGCCATGCGCAAGGCCGCCGATGTCACGGTGAAGGGCGTCTCGGCCAAGGGGACCGAGACCACCGACGTGTTCTCCCTGAAAGGGCTTTCCCAGGCGCTCGACAAGGTCGCCCAGGACTGCCGCCGCTAGTCGACCGGTCGCAATCCTGATTCGGTTTGCTATATAGACCAAGGTTACCTGCTGTCATGGCCGGGCTTGTCCCGGTCATCCACGCCCTGGTTTCCATCAAGAAACACGTGGATGCCCGGCACGAGGCCGGGCATGACGAAACCAAATTGCACAACTTAGGTCAGTTGGATGGAGACGACGATCGAGCCGCGCAAGTCAGAGGCACCTTTGGAAAAGGTCGCGCTCGAATCCTATGTGCCGCCGGCGAAACCCTCGCTGATCGGATTCTCGCGCGAGGAACTCGCAGCCAGGCTCGGCGAGATCGGCGTCGCGCCTGCGCAGCGCAAGATGCGCGTGCAACAGCTTTGGCACTGGATGTATGTCCGCGGCGCGCAAAGCTTCGAGGCGATGACCTCTATCTCCAAGGACATGCGCAAGGAGCTCGAACAGCATTTCACGGTCGCGCGGCCCGAAGTGGTGGCCGAGCAGATTTCCAACGACGGCACCCGCAAATGGCTGCTGCGCCTGCCGAGCGGCGACAAGCTGGAGAAGGCGCATGAAGTCGAGTGCGTCTATATTCCGGAGACCGATCGCGGCACGCTGTGCGTTTCGTCGCAGGTCGGCTGCACGCTGAATTGTTCGTTCTGCCATACCGGCACGCAGCGCCTGGTTCGCAACCTCACGGCCGGCGAGATCGTCGGCCAGATCATGGTGGCGCGTGATCGGCTGAATGACTGGATCGACCGCGAGACGCCCAACGGCAACCGCCTCGTCACCAATGTCGTGATGATGGGCATGGGCGAGCCCCTGTACAATTTCGACGCGGTGCGCGACGCGTTGCTGATTGTTGCCGACAACGAAGGCATCGGCATTTCCCGCCGCCGCATCACGCTGTCGACTTCCGGCGTGGTGCCGAACATCAAGCGGACCGGCGAAGAGATCGGCGTGATGCTCGCGATCTCGCTGCACGCGGTGGGCGACGAGTTGCGAAACGAGCTGGTGCCGCTCAACCGCAAATATCCGATCGCCGAATTGTTGCAGGCCTGCCGCGATTATCCCGGCGCCTCCAATGCGCGGCGCATTACCTTCGAATATGTGATGCTCAAGGGCGTCAACGATTCCCTCGATGACGCCAAATTACTGGTGAAGCTGCTCAAGGGGATTCCGGCCAAGATCAACCTCATTCCGTTCAACCCCTGGCCGGGCGCTGTCTACGAATGTTCGGACTGGCAGCAGATCGAGAAATTCTCCGAATATATCTTCAACGCTGGCTACTCATCGCCGGTTCGCACCCCGCGTGGCCGCGACATCCTGGCGGCCTGCGGCCAGTTGAAGTCCGAGACCGAGAAGCTCTCGGCGAGCGAGCGGCAGGCGCTGCGCGCGATGGCGATGACGGATTAGGTCATTATGTCGCTGATCGGCCGGCTGTTCGTCATTTTGTTTGGATTTCTCGCCGCGTGCTTCGTGGCGGGCATGGTCGTGGTCGGCGCGATCATGTTTCCTGAGTTCTCCGACCTCGGAGCGGGACCTGTCGATCCCGGCGTGCTGAACGTCATCCTCGGTTTCGGCTTTGTCTTCGTCAGCGGATTTGCGCTGGTGCCAGCAATGGTCGTGGTGGCGATCACGGAAGCCTTCTATATCCGCGGGGCGCTGACCTATGCGGCCGGCGGCGGGCTCGTCGGCCTCGCCTGCTATCTGGGTCTTGTTCCCTTCGACGCCGAGCAGCTTCGCTTCGAAGGCATCGTGCGGCGGCATCTCGAAATCATGACCGGGGCCGGAATTGTCGCCGGCGTGGTCTACTGGATGATCGCGGGCCGCAATGCGGGCGTCTGGCGGATTCCGCGGCCGCCGCTCCGGCCGCTACCGCCATTGCCGTCGCAATCACCTTTGCCGCCTTCGTCGTGAAGGCGTCTTTTCATCCAAGCCTTTTCATCATCGGTCGTCTCGGCTAAACCGCGCGCCATGAACCGGACCGGATTGATCATCGCGCTGGTGCTCGCGCTTGGTGTCGGATTGCTGTTTGGGATTTATCCCGAACTCGATCTGAAACTCGCCGCGCTGTTCTATGACGCGCCGACCCACTCGTTTCCGCTGAAGTCCAATGCACTGGCTGTGATCGCCCGTGATGGTGCGATGTGGATCTCCTGGGCCCTGGCGCTACCGGCAATCATTGCGTTGCTGCTGAAACTGGCGCGACCGGATCGGCCGCTGCTGATGTCGGGGCGGGCGATGGTCTTTCTACTGCTCACGCTCATTCTTTCCGCCGGCGTGCTGACCAATCTCACCTTCAAGAGCTACTGGGGCCGGCCGCGCCCGATCACCGTGACGCAGTTCAACGGCAATCAGACCTTCATGCCGTGGTGGGATCCGCGCGGTCATTGTGCACGCAATTGCTCGTTCTTCTCTGGAGAGGGCGCGACCGCCTTCTGGACCTATGCGCCCGCGGCACTGGCGCCGCCGGCGTTGCGGCCGGTGGCCTATGCCGCTGCAACCGTGTTCGGTGTTACGACGAGCGTGCTTCGGATGGCGTTCGGCGGGCACTTCTTTACCGACGTTGCCATCGCAGGGATTGTGACCTTTCTGGTGATCTGGCTCGCCCACGGCTATATCTACCGCTGGCCCTCGACCCGGTTGACCGATGAGAGCGTCGACGCCGCGTTGACCCGGCTGGCGTGGCCGGGATATCGGGCTCTGCAACGCTGGCGCGGCCGCGATGTCAGCGAAAAGCCACTAGTGTCCCGGTTCTGACATTCGTATCCTGTCGCGGCCCCCCTTTTACGAATGTCAGAACCAAAGGGACACCAGCAACCATATGATTCCAGTGTGGCTTTGACTCTGACGTTCCTTCGAAGAGCTTGCGGCGACACTGAAAGGAACGTCAGTGTCGCCACACTGGCGTAAGCCTTAACCGCTGATAATACGTGCCGATGGTTGCGGATTCTGATATTCGCGGCACTCAAAACAGATCAGCCATTTCGACCGATTGGAAGCATGATGAGTACCATCCTGAAAAGCCTGCCCAAGGGCGAGAAAGTCGGTATCGCTTTCTCGGGCGGTCTCGACACCAGCGCCGCGCTGCTGTGGATGAAGCAACACGGCGCCCGCGTCTTTGCCTATACCGCCAACCTCGGCCAGCCCGACGAATCCGACTACGACGAGATTCCGCGCAAGGCGCTGGAGTTCGGCGCCGAAAAGGCGCGGCTGGTGGATTGCCGCACCCAACTGGTCCACGAAGGCATTGCCGCCATTCAGTCCGGCGCCTTCCACATCTCGACCGGTGGCGCGACGTACTTCAACACGACCCCGCTCGGCCGCGCGGTGACCGGCACGATGCTGGTGTCGGCCATGAAGGAAGACGGCGTCAACATCTGGGGTGATGGCTCGACCTTCAAAGGCAACGATATCGAGCGGTTCTATCGCTACGGCCTGCTGACCAATCCGGGTCTTAAAATCTACAAGCCCTGGCTCGACCAGCAATTCATCGACGAACTCGGCGGCCGCGCGGAGATGTCGGCGTTCCTGACCGCCAGCGGATTTGCTTACAAGATGAGCGCGGAGAAGGCCTATTCGACCGATAGCAACATTCTCGGCGCCACCCACGAGGCCAAGGATCTCGAGAGCCTGGATAGCGGCATCAAGATCGTCAATCCGATCATGGGCGTGCCGTTCTGGCGCGACGACTGTGCCGTCAAGGCGGAGAAGGTCGTTGTGCGCTTCGACGAAGGCCAGCCCGTCGCGCTGAACGGACAGACGTTTGCGGACCCGGTCGCGCTGTTCCTCGAGGCCAACGTCATCGGCGGCCGGCATGGCCTTGGCATGAGCGACCAGATCGAGAACCGGATCATCGAGGCGAAGAGCCGCGGCATTTACGAAGCTCCCGCCATGGCGCTGTTGCATATCGCCTATGAGCGGCTGATCACCGGCATTCACAACCAGGACACCATCGAGCAATACCGGATCAATGGCCTGCGCCTTGGCCGCTTGCTCTATCAGGGACGGTGGTTCGATTCGCAGGCGCTGATGCTGCGCGAAACCGCGCAGCGCTGGGTGGCGCGCGCCATCACCGGCGAGGTGACGCTCGAGCTGCGCCGTGGCAACGATTACTCGATCCTGAACACCGAGAGCCCCAACCTGACCTATCAGCCGGAGCGGCTGAGCATGGAGAAGGTAGAGGACGCAGCATTCACGCCGGCGGACCGGATCGGTCAGCTGACGATGCGCAACCTCGACATCGCCGATACCCGCGCCAAGCTGGATATCTACGCAGAAGCAGGTTTGATCTCGATCGGCGAAGGCTCGCCGATTCCCAGGATCGAAAGCGATAAAGACTGAGGACCACAGGCGCTCTCTCCGTGCGTTGTCCCGGACAAGCGAGCATCAGCGAGCGCAGATCCGGGATCCATAACCACAGGCGGACATTGTTGTGGCACACTGGGTCTCCGAGCATGCCCAACTCAAGCCTGTGGTTATGGGTCCCCGCTTTCGCGGGGACGACAAGCGGTGAGGGCACCATAATAAAAATGGCCGGGATCGCTCCCGGCCATTTTGCATTTCAGACGGTTCGCATTACCGCGGCGGCGCCGCGGCGCCGCCATTGAGCAGCGGGGTGATGCGGCGAACGGTGACGCGCCGGTTGATGCGGCTCGGTCCGTCGGTCTGTTCTTTCGGATACTGCGCGCCATAACCTTGCGAGGTCAGGTTCTCCGCAGGCACTCCGAATTGCTGGGCCAGCAATTCGGCAGCGGATTTGGCGCGGCGATCGGACAGCGACAGGTTATCGACGGGATTGCCGACCGCGTCGGTGTGACCCTCGATCAGGAACACCTCGCGCGGGTTGCGCGTGATTGCCCGGTTGATGCCGTCGGCGATCACCTGCAACCTCGCCGCCTGGTCCTGCGGAATATCCCATGACCCGGTTTCGAAGTTGATGGTGTTGAGATCGATGCTCGGCATCAGCATCCGCACCGATGGACTGTAGCGGATTTCGTCGAGCGTAAATCGCCGGTCGATTCGATCCACCGGCGGCGCTTCCAGCGTCTCGTAGATCACGTCCGGCGCTGCGACGTCGGCTTCGACGATGTAGCGGTCATAGGGAATCCGGATGACCGGCGGCGCCAGGTCGACATAGAAGCTGCCGACCGCGGACGGATCGCGGAAGCTGTTGTCGATGATGATGATCTCGTGGCCTTCGCGATCCCGGCGAATTCGGCGCAGCATTTGTCCGTCGGCGCCGACGATGGTGATGATCTGCGAGCCGTCGGGACGGAACACGATGGTGCGGTTTTCGTTGCCGACGTGTTGGGTCTGAATGTCGCGGGCGCCGAAGCGGAAACGTTCTTCCTCGTCGTGACGAATGAAGGATTGTCCGCTCGGGTCAACCACGATCACGCGTCCGGGTTCGGTGAAGACCTTGCGGCCGCCTTGATCGCTTTCCTGGCGCTGGGCCCGGAAATCCTCAAGTCGTCGCGGACCTGGCGCTGCCGCGCCCGGGGCGATCGGCGTCATCGCTTGGGCCGGCCGCGGGACCACTGGGATCGGCGCGGCGACGGTCGGCGGCGGACGGCGCACCATCGGCGCAGCAGCGGGTGCTGCCGAGGTACGGCCTCCGCCAGGTGCTGCGGCGGGCGCGGAATTGGGTGCAGCCGCGCCCGGTGTGCGTTGGGCAGGCGCAGCGCCCGCCGGTGGCGTTGGTGGTGCGGGAGGCTGGCCGGTCCGTGCCGGCGGCGCCATTTTTTCGCGCTCCAGCTCCCTGCCTCTTTCCTGCTGCGGCGCTGCGGCCGGCGGCGGAGACGGCGGTGTGGGGGGCGTCGCTGAACGCGGCGGTGTTGGCGGGGGCGGCGCAGCCGGATGCTGAGGGGGCGGCGGGGGCGGTGCAGCGGGATGCTGAGGCGGCGGCGGCGCTACCGGATGTTGCGGCGGGGGCGGTGGCGCAGCCGGGTGCTGCGCCGGCGGAGCAGGCGCCTGATGTTGTGGAGGCTGCGGAGCTCCCGGTCGTGCCGGCGGGGCTCCCTTCGGGGCTTCCTTCGGCGCCTGCTTGGGTTTTCCGTCAGGACCGAGCTCCTCCCGCTGCGCCACCACGGTCGGCGCTGACTGCGCATGCGATGGAGTTGTCGACAGTTGCATGGCTGTCAGAGCGGTCGTGGCAAGCAGCGCTAGGCGTAGTTTTGTCATGTGCTTTGGATCCTGCGGAATTCTGAAGGGAGTAATCTTCGGGCGGCTCAACAAACGCCGGCGATCAACAAACAGGCGTTAGGCCGGATTGTGGCGGCTTTCGAACGGGAACGCGTATTTATTTCGGCTCCGACACAATTCGGCCGCGCGATTGTTCATGACGCATTCAGAAGGTCATTTCAAATTGGAAATTGAATCGCCAGTGTGGCGGTTCAGCAGTCCGCATCATTACTGCCGCGAGTTCGTCATGCGGACTTCTGAACCAAAGCCACACTGGAACAACAAGTTTGCTAGTGTGCTTTTGATTCCGAAGCTCGTAAACGTGGGGGCCGCGAAATGATACGAACTTCGGAATCGGGACACTAGGTTCAAAAAAATCGGCGTTCGGCGCTTCAGAAATCCGTCGGTGCGGGCGGCGCGGGTGGCGTTTGCGGCCCACGCACCGGCATTTCATCCGGCATATGGCCGGGCAATTCATCCGGCGCGCGCGGCTCGCTTGGCTCGCGCACGGGTGGAGGAATCTCCGGCCTCGGATTTCCAGGCGGGCTTTCCTGCGGCGGCTCGACCGGTTGTCCCGGCTGGATTGGTGGGTCTTCGGACGGGTCGATCGGCATCGCATCGCCACTCTTTTTCAGCATTCGCTGGAAAAGCTAACGAGTCCCGCAGCGCGATGTTCCCCTCGGAAGGCGAAGCAAATTCGCGGCGGTCTTGATCGAGCCGCGCGCGGCGCTCGATAGCCTATACCTGCCGCTCGACCATCTTCAGCTTGAGCTCGGCAATCGCTTCCGAGGGATTGAGTCCCTTGGGACAGGCTTTGGCGCAGTTCATGATGGTATGGCAGCGATAGAGGCGGAACGGATCTTCGAGATTGTCGAGCCGCTCGCCGGTTGCCTCGTCGCGCGAATCGGTCACCCAGCGCGTCGCCTGCAGCAAAGCCGCCGGGCCCAGGAAGCGGTCGCTGTTCCACCAATAGCTCGGGCATGAGGTCGAGCAGCAGGCGCAAAGAATACATTCATAAAGCCCGTCGAGCTTTTCGCGGTCCTCATGGCTTTGCCGCCATTCCCGTTGCGGGGTCGGCGTGGTCGTCTTCAGCCATGGTTCGATCGAGGCATATTGCGCATAGAAGTTGGTGAGGTCGGGCACCAGGTCCTTGACCACCGGCTGATGCGGCAGCGGGTTGATCTTCACCGCGCCGTCCTTCACGTCGTGCATCGACTTGGTGCAAGCCAGCGTGTTCTGGCCGTCGATATTCATCGCGCAGGAGCCGCAGACGCCTTCGCGGCAGGAGCGGCGGAAGGTCAGCGTCGGATCGATGTTGTTCTTGATCCAGATCAGCCCGTCGAGCACCATCGGGCCGCAATCGTGCGTATCGATGTAATAGGTATCGATACTCGGATTCTTGCCGTCGTCGGGATTCCAGCGATAGACCCTGAATTCGCGGGTCTCGGTGGCGCCGGCCGGTTTCGGCCAGGCCTTGCCGCCCGATATTCTCGAATTCTTCGGAAGTGCGAATTCAACCATTGATCTTGCCTTCGTCCTTGCTTGTCATTGCCGGGCTCGACCCGGCAATCCATTCCCTTTTAAGATGGATGCGCGGGTCAAGCCCGCGCATGACAGTATGGTGTTAATACACCCGCGCCTTCGGCGGGATGTACTGAACGTCGTTGGTCATGGTGTAGTCGTGCACCGGACGGTAGTCGATCGTCGTGCTGCCCTTGTCGTCCATCCAGGCCAGCGTGTGCTTCATCCAGTTCTTGTCGTCGCGTGCGGAAAAATCCTCCCGCGCATGCGCGCCGCGGCTCTCGGTGCGGTTGGCGGCCGAATCCATCGTCACCACAGCCTGCACGATCAGATTGTCGAATTCGAGCGTCTCGACGAGGTCCGAGTTCCAGACCAGCGATCGATCCGAGACCGAAATGTCGCCGATCCCGCCGTGCACCTTGTGAATCAGGTTCTGCCCTTCATGCAGAACGTCGCCGGTACGGAACACGGCGCAATTGTTCTGCATCACATGCTGCATGCTTTCGCGAAGTTTCGCGGTCGACGTGCCGCCTGACGCATAACGATAGTGATCTAGCCGGCCGAGCGACTTGTCGGCGGAGTTGGCGGGCAAATCCGGCTGCTTGCCATTCGCTGTGATTTTTTCCGCGCAGCGCAAGGCCGCCGCGCGGCCGAACACCACGAGGTCGATCAACGAGTTCGAGCCGAGCCGGTTGGCGCCGTGCACCGAAACGCACGCCGCTTCCCCGATCGCCATCAGGCCGGGGACGATTGCATTGTCGTCGCCATCCTTCTTGGTCAGCACCTCGGCATGATAGTTGGTTGGGATGCCGCCCATATTGTAGTGCACCGTCGGCAGGATCGGAATTGGCTCGCGCGTCACATCGACATTGGCGAAGATCTTGGCCGATTCGGAAATGCCGGGCAGCCGTTCGTGCAGCACCGTCGGATCGAGATGATCGAGGTGCAGGAAGATGTGATCCTTCTTCTTGCCGACGCCACGGCCTTCCCGGATTTCGATGGTCATCGCGCGTGAAACGACGTCGCGGGAAGCGAGGTCCTTGGCGGAGGGCGCGTAACGCTCCATGAAGCGTTCGCCTTCCGAATTGACGAGATAGCCGCCTTCGCCGCGCGCGCCCTCGGTGACGAGGCATCCCGAACCGTAAATGCCGGTCGGGTGGAATTGTACAAACTCCATATCCTGCAGCGGCAGTCCGGCCCGCAACGTCATGCCGCCGCCGTCACCGGTGCAGGTATGCGCCGAGGTGCAGGAAGCATAAGCGCGGCCATAACCGCCGGTCGCGAGAATCGTGGTCTGGGCGCGGAAGCGGTGCAGCGTGCCGTCGTCGAGTTTCAGCGCAATCACGCCGCGGCAGGCGCCCTGATCGTCCATGATCAGGTCGATGGCGAAGAACTCGATGTAGAATTCGGCCGAATGGCGCAGCGCCTGGCCGTACATGGTGTGCAGCATGGCGTGGCCGGTGCGGTCGGCGGCGGCGCAGGTGCGTTGCGCCTGGCCCTTGCCGTAGTCGAGCGTCATGCCGCCGAAGGGGCGCTGATAGATCTTGCCGTCCTCGGTGCGCGAGAACGGCACGCCCCAATGTTCGAGCTCGTAAACCGCCTCGGGCGCATTGCGCACCATGTATTCGATGGCGTCCTGATCCCCGAGCCAGTCGGAGCCCTTGACGGTGTCGTACATGTGCCAGCGCCAGTCGTCCGGATGCATGTTGCCGAGCGAGGCGGAAATGCCGCCCTGGGCTGCCACCGTATGCGAGCGGGTCGGAAATACCTTGGTGATGCAGGCGGTGCGCAAGCCGGCCTCGCTGCAACCGACCACCGCGCGAAGGCCCGCACCACCGGCGCCAACCACCACGACATCGTAGGTGTGGTCTTCGATCGGGTAGGAGCGGCCGTTGGTGGCGGGACCACCTTTGCCATTCGCCGAGCCGTTTCCACCAGCGGCCATCGTTAAACTCCGGACGACAATTTGAGGATGGCGTAGATCGAGGCGAGCGCAACCGCGAAGCAGAAGAAATTATTGGCCATGATCGCTGCAAGCTTCAGCGGTTCGTGATGGACATAGTCCTCGATGATCACCTGCATGCCGATCCTCATGTGCCAGGTGCTCGCGATGATGAACAACAACAGGATGATCGCGACCAGCGGCGAGCCAAGCATTTGTGCGGCGCCTGCGTGGTTGCTGCCGAGCAGCATCATCACGACTACGATGACAGGCACCATCAACAGCACCATGGCGACCGCGGTGATACGCTGGCGCCAGAAGTCGGTGGTGCCAGAATGTGAAGCGCCGAGATTTCGTACGCGCCCAAGCGGCGTGCGCATCGATTTCACGGTCTCATTGTTGGGCGCACTCATCGGGCGCCTCCAATCGCATAGGCCACGATCCAGAGCAGTACAGTCGCGGAAATGCCGGCGATCAACGCGCCCCAGGTCATGGCTTCGCGTTCGTTGGCCTTGAAGCCGTAGCCGAGATCCCAGACCAGATGCCGGATGCCGCTGAATAGGTGATGCAGCAGCGCCCAAGTGTAGCCGAACACGATCAGGCGGCCGAGGAAGCTTGCGATAAAGGTATGGACATGGGCGTAGGCGGTCGGGCCCGAGGCGGCTGCAATCAGCCACCATGCCAACAACAGCGTGCCAAAATACAGCGCGAAACCGGTGGCGCGGTGGACGATGGAAAGCGCCATCGTCAGGGTCCATCGATAGATTTGCAGGTGCGGTGAAAGCGGTCTTTCGATCCTGGCGGTCATCAGCGGGCTTTGGCGGGTTGGCGGGCCTCCGTGAGGAGCCCTTTTTTCGGGATCGCGGTAGACGAATCCTATTTACGAAGTCGAAACAGCCAGTGCAATGGCGAATCCTTCTGTCTGCGAACTCCAATTCATAGCTTCAGATGAGCCTTGCATTATTGGGGGATTGATCCATCCGAGAGCGTGTTTCGGCTGGTATACCTGAAGCACGATTCATGAACGTTCAGCCGGTGGAGCATCCCTGACCGAAGACCGCGTCGGTCGCGACCCGAACGGATCGAGCCGGCGCCATCGTTCGACTAGATAATCGGCAAAGACGCGTGTCTTTGGCGAGGCCAGTCTCGCCGACTGAAACAGCACATTGAGGGGGGCGGCCGGTGGCTCGAAATCTTTCAGGATGCGCACGAGTCGTCCCGCCGAGAGTTCGCGCTTGACCAGCCAGGAAGGAACCCTGACGACACCAGCGCCCTGCTCTGCAGCGAGTACGAGCGCGTCAAGACTATTGACCCAGAGTCTTGCCGAGATTGCAGTATTACTTTGCGACCTCGCTTCGCTGCCAAAGCGCCATTCGCCGACGCCCGGTGCCTCGGAGAAGGCGAGGCAATCATGCCCGGATAATTCGGCTGGCGTGACCGGTGTGCCGCGCTGCTTCAGATAGAGTGGCGCCGCGCAGACAATCATCTGGATATCGGTGAGTTTGCGGACGATGTGCTGGGAATCCGGAAGGTGCCCGATGCGAAGAGCGACGTGAATGTCCTCCTCCAGCATGTCCACTGCACGATCGACGAGTTGCAAGTCGATGGAGACTGAAGGGTAGAGCCGCAGGAACTCCGCCAATAATGGTGCGATCAACGCACGGCCGATCAGCGTTGGCGCGCTGATGCGCAGCCTGCCCGTTGGCTCCTGACGATTTGCCGAGAGTGCCGCTTCGACCTGTTTGAGTTCCGCAAGAACGGCCTTGGCCCGCTCATAGAGCATCCGGCCCTCGTCCGTCAGCGTGAGGCGGCGGGTCGTGCGCCGTACGAATTGTGTCCCGAAATGCTGCTCGAGTGCGGAGAGCTGGCGGCTAACTGACGTCAGTGAGCTCGGCAGCGATCGCGCCGCTTTGGACAGGCTTCCCGTCTCCACGACGCGCACAAACGTCGCCAGGGCTGCGAGTTGATCCACCCACTCGATCCTTCCGTTTTTCGCAAGGATGTTAGTCTTTAACGCTCATACTCCCGGAATTAACAATAGTCTATGATGTTGGCAGGTTTTCTGCGGAGGCCATCATGGTTCGCTTTCTCAAGCCGCTTCGCCATCGTGCGTTGGGCACGTTGTCGCGCCGCGAATCCGGGGTAAGCCGGTCGCCGCATTGCCGGGGCGCACGATGATGATCGCGGGACTCAACATCTCGGAAGTTCTCGAACTGGCGCTTCTGCTCGTAGCGGTCGGGACGCTTTCGGGATTCCTCGCCGGCCTGTTCGGGATCGGCGGCGGCGCTATTCTGGTGCCGGTGTTCTACGAGTGTTTTCGCCTGGCCGGTGTTCCGCTCGATGTGCGGATGCCGCTCTGCGTCGGCACCTCGCTCGCCGTCATCATCCCGACCTCGATCAGTTCCTATCGCGCCCATCACGCACGCGGCGCCATCGACAAGGAAATCCTGCATACTTGGTGGCTGCCGGTTCTGGTCGGCGTAATCACCGGCAGCGTGATCGCGCGCTACGCACCCGAGCGGCTGTTCAAGATCGTGTTTGTCATGGTGGCGTATTCCGCTGCCGTGCGGATGTTGTCTGCCAATGAGAACTGGAAGATCGGCGACGACCTGCCGAAGGGGCCGCTGATGCGCTTCTTCGGCCTTTGTGTCGGGCTTTTGGCGACCCTGATGGGCGTTGGCGGCGGCTTGTTTGCCAACCTGCTGATGACCTTTTACGGTCGCCCGATTCACCAGGGCGTCGCGACCTCAGCGGCCATCGCGGTGCTGGTCTCCATTCCCGGGGCGCTCGGTTACATCTATGCCGGCTGGCCCGCGGCTGCGCATTATCCTGATGTAGCGGCGCTGCAAGCCCCGCTCGCGCTCGGTTATGTCTCGTTGATCGGTGCGATACTGGTGATGCCGACCAGCCTTTTGACCGCGCCGCTCGGGGTGAGAGTAGCGCATGCGCTGTCGAAGAAAACGCTGGAGCGTGCCTACGGGAGCTTATCTGCTCATCGTAGGCACGCGCTTTGCGATCAGCCTGTGGCATGGCGGATAGTCAGTCCTTCAGACGCACTTCGCTGAAGCGCCATATCCGCAAGTCGCCGATGCCTTCGATTTCATTTCTATCCGCCAAGTCTCGAAGCCGAGCGGCGAGGACTTCGTAGCTGATCGACAGGCCCTCTAGATTGCAGCTGTCACGTGCCTTGACGAGAACGAGCGCGACCTTCTGCCAATGCGACTTCAACAGTGGGAAAAGGATGTCATCGACGTCCTTTTCAGTAAGCGGATGCTCAAGACGAACCTCATTCCAACTCAATTCGCTGCTGATGGTCGGGGGCTCCAGATCTTCGTATTCCGGCGCAAGGTCAGGATATGCATCGTAGATTGGCTTCCAAACATCGGAATTTAAAGCCGCGATGGCCTCATAGAGCAACTCGCTAAATTTCAGTCGTTCCTCCTTGGCAAAACCAGAGGCCGCCCTGAGTGCACGCTGCAGGGCTGCCTCTGCGTCTTCCAAGTACAAAATAAGCCTTTCCGCCCTGTCCCGGTTCATCGCCGCTTCCTCACCGTCGCGCATGCCCTTCGCGGCAGATTATTTGTCGCGTGGATATCCCTATACGTCACGCACCAAGCTATCCCGTGCCGCGCCACTAGATCGCCGCGCTGCGCGCCAGTTCCGCGACTTCGCTTGCACTGTATCCAAGCAGGCCGGTCAAGATCTCGTTTGTATGCTCGCCGAGCCGGGGCGGAGCCGCGTAGGTATCAAGCGGCGTGTCGCTGAGATGCATCGGATTCTTGATGTTCTTGACGACGCCAACCCCGGCGCCGGCATGCGGCATCTCGGCGATCATGTCGCGCGACTTCAAGAGCTCGCTCTCACAGACTTCGCCGACCGTCCGGACTCCGCCGCTCGGAATCCCGGCGGCCTCCATCAACGGCAGCCAATCGTCGCGCTTGCGCTGCCTGATGATGTCCTTGACGATCGGCACCAGAATGTCGCGGCTGCGGACGCGGTCCGCGGCTTTGGCGAAGCGTGGATCGTCGGTCAGATCGGGCCGCTCAACGGCCTTGCAGAAGCGCTTCCACAGTTCGTCATTGGCGACGCCGAGACTGATCCAGCCATCGCTCGCCTCAAATGTCTCGTAGGGCACGATGGTGGCGTGCGCATTGCCGCGGCGCTTCGGCGATTCGCGGGTGGCGAAGTAGATGCTGGCATTGAAGGTGAGCAAAGATGCGACAGCCTCGTACATCGAAACTGAAACGTGCTGGCCACGCCCGGTCACTTTGGACGCGTAAAGCGCGGCGAGAATGGCCTGCGAGCCATTCAGTCCGGATACGAGATCGGCGATCGAGGTGCCGACCTTGTAGGGCGCTCCGTCGGCTGCGCCGGTCAGGTCCTGGATGCCGGCTTCGCCCTGTACGATGACATCGTAGCCGGGGCGGTCTTTCATCAAACCGGTATTGCCGAATCCGGAAATCGAGCAATACACCATGGCCGGACGGCGAGCGCTCACGGCGGCATAACTAAAGCCAAGGCGATCCATCGCGCCGGGACGAAAATTCTCGACCAGCACATCGGAGGTCTCGATCAGCCGCCACAACACCTCGCGGCCGCGCTCGCTCTTCATGTCGAGCGTCATGCTTTTCTTGTTACGGTTGACCGACAGGAAATAAGCCGCTTCGTCGCCCTGATAGGGCGGCGCGAATGCTCGCGTATCGTCGCCCTCGACCGGACGTTCGACCTTGATCACCTCGGCGCCGAGATCGCCGAGCTGCATCGTGCAGAACGGTCCCGACAATACCCGGGTGAGATCGACGACACGTAATCCTTCAAGCGGGCGCATGCGCTTCTGGCCTCATTTTGCTGCGAAACAGACGGGAAAACAGATTGGCGTTAATCCGGGCGTTCATGCATCATTCTCGGGGGATGGTCGCGGGTTCAATAGCAAGAACGCCCTTCACAAGGCAACGGGGACGGTTTGCATGTCAAATAACGGGAAACGCGTGGCCTGGGTGACCGGTGGCGGCAGCGGGATTGGCGAGGCCGGCGCAAAAGCGCTCGCCGCTGACGGCTGGACCGTGGTGGTGTCGGGACGCCGGAAAGATGCCCTGGACGCGGTGGTCGCCGCGATCGGCAAAAGCAGCGACACGGCCAAAGCGATCCCGCTCGACGTCAGCGTCGCGGCTGACGTTGAAAAGGCCGCCGAAGAGATCCTGGCGGCGTACGGCCGTATTGACCTTCTGGTGAACAGCGCCGGGATCAATGTTCCGAAACGGCGATGGGCGGACATGGAACTGGAGGGCTGGAACAAACTGGTCGATATCAACCTGAATGGCGTTCTTTACTGCATGCGCGCGGTGCTGCCGGCGATGCGGGCACAACAGGACGGCGCCATCATCAACGTCGCGTCCTGGGCAGGCCGCCATGTCTCGAAGATGCCGGGGCCGGCCTACACCACCACCAAGCATGCGGTGCTGGCGCTGACCCATTCTTTCAACATGGATGAATGCGTCAACGGTTTGCGGGCCTGCTGCCTGTCGCCGGGCGAGGTGGCGACGCCAATTCTGCAACAGCGCCCGGTCGTGCCTTCGGAACAGGAACAGGCGAAGATGCTGCAACCGGAAGATCTCGGCCGAACCATCGCCTTTGTCGCAAGCTTGCCGCCGCGCGTCTGTGTCAACGAAATCCTGATCAGTCCGACCTGGAACCGGGGTTTTATTCAAACGCCGGCCAATCGGGATTAACCAGCCGGATCAATTCAACCGTCGTCCTGCTCCAGAGAGCGATCGCGAGCGCGGTCGTGGGTCGATATCGCGCGACGCGTGGCCGGAAAAGCAAAACACGTATGGAGCGGCCGATAGTTTCAAGAAAGCAAAGAATCTTTCTTCGAAACCAGTCGCAAAAATCTCCCGTAGCTCAGGCCAACGATGACGAAGTCAATCCCACGGCTGTCGTCACCGTTACCCCTCACCAGCCGCGGATGTCCGCGAGCTAGATCTATCATTTGGGAGACGTTTCCATGTCCAAGCGTATTGCATTGCTTTCTGCCGTTGCCTTCGGTGCTCTTGCCCTGACGGCGACGATCGTTGCGCCGGCCAACGCGGAGGAAAAAACCGTCATGGTCGGCGGCGCCGCGATGTTCCCCTCCAAGAACATCATCCAGAACGCCGTGAATTCGAAGGATCACACGACGCTCGTTGCGGCGGTGAAGGCCGCCGGTCTCGTCCAGACCCTCGAAGGCAAGGGACCGTTCACGGTCTTCGCGCCGACCAACGCTGCCTTCGGCAAGCTGCCGGCTGGCACCGTCGACAACCTGGTAAAGCCTGAGAACAAGGCGACCCTCACCAAAATCCTCACCTATCACGTCGTCGCCGGCAAGCTTGAGGCTTCCGATCTGACCGACGGCAAGATGCTGAAGACGGTCGAAGGCGAACAGCTGACGGTGAAGAAGTCTGACGGCAAGACCTGGATCGTCGATGCCAAGGGCGATACCGCCGCGATCACCATCTCGAACGTCAACCAATCGAACGGCGTGATCCATGTGATCGACACCGTCCTGTTGCCGGCGTCGTAAAGTTACGCATCTTCCCAAGGCACATTCCGATCCTAGTCCCACGGGATGTGCCGAGCGAGCCGGGGAAAACCCGGCTCGCCATTTTTTGATCGCCAAACCGGACATGTTGAAAAACGACGCCTTGGCAGCGGTGGCCCGTTTTGGCAGTAACAAACGCCGATTTTAGACGTATAAGAATCGACTGCTTTCAACGACGGGAACGCCATGTCCAGTCTCGCAACCACCGAACGCCACGCCGCAAGCGCCTCGAAGGTCATTCAGCCGGCCTGGGTGCGGGTAATGCACTGGATCAACGCCGTAGCGATCATCCTGATGATCATGTCGGGATTGCAGATCTATAACGCCTCGCCGTTGTTCCGATCGATCACATTCTCACCCACAATCACGCTCGGCGGCTGGCTTGCCGGTGCGCTGCTCTGGCACTTTGCGGCCATGTGGCTGTTGATGGTCAATGGCCTCGCCTATCTGATCACGGGATTTGCCAGCGGGCGTTTTGCCAGGAAGCTTTTGCCGATCTCGCCTCGCGGTGTGATTTCCGATGCCGTTGCGGCGCTGACCTTCAAGCTGTCGCACGATGACCTCAGCAAGTACAACCAGGTGCAGAAACTGCTTTACACCGGCATTATCGCCGTCGGCGTCGTCATTGTGCTTTCAGGATTATCGATCTGGAAGCCGGTGCAACTGCAATATCTCACGGCGCTGTTCGGCGGATACGATACCGCGCGATATGTGCATTTCTTCTGCATGTCCGCGATTGTCGTCTTTCTCGCGATCCATGTGCTTCTGGCGGCTCTGGTGCCGAAGAGCCTGCGCGCCATGATCACCGGGCGCTGAATAAGGGTAAGGGAAACAAGCCATGGGCCGACTTCGCAAGCTTCTGATCCCGGGCGTCGACAAGAAATTGTTGGTCAAGGATGCGATGAAGGTGATGCCGGACCTGATGCGCCGGCGCCTTATCACCGGCGGCGCGAGCTTCGGCGCGCTGGCGCTGCTGACCGGCTGCGATGTCGTGGATTCTTCCTCTGCCGAGGAGGTGCTCAAAAAGGTTTCGAAGTTCAACGACGCGGTGCAGGCGTTTATCTTCAACCCCGACGCACTGGCGCCGACCTTCCCGGAAAGCGCGATCACCAAGCCGTTCCCGTTCAACGCCTATTACGAAATCGACGACGCGCCCGAGGTCGATGGCGACGAGTGGAAGCTCGAGGTACGCGGGCTCGTCGACAACAAGAAGTCATGGACGCTGGAGGAACTCTACAAGCTGCCGCAGGTCAAGCAGGTGACGCGCCATATCTGCGTGGAAGGCTGGAGCGCGATCGGAAGCTGGACCGGAACGCCCTTGCGCGATTTCCTCAAGCTGATCGGGGCGGATACCCGCGCCAAATATTGCTGGTTCCAGTGCGCCGACAAGGAAGGCTACAACTCGCCGCTCGACATGCGAACCGCGCTGCATCCGCAAACCCAGATGACGTTCAAGTTCGCTGACAAAATCCTGCCGCGCGCCTACGGCTTTCCCATGAAGATCCGGGTGCCGACCAAGCTCGGCTTCAAGAATCCGAAATACGTGCTCTCGATGGAAGTCACCAACGACTACAAGGGCGGCTACTGGGAAGACCAGGGCTATAATTCGTTCAGCGGCAGCTGACCGCGAGGTCATTCCGGGTTCGGTCCTGATGGACCGCCCCGGAATGACGGGATCAGGATTTCGCCAATTTGTGCTGAAACGCCGCCGCCACGGCTCCGAGCGCAAGCAGCAACGCCGACGCATTCAGCGCGTAAGACAGGTTGCCAAAGGCATCGGTGATGGCGCCGACCGCGGTCGGCCCGAGCGTCTGGCCTATTCCAAACGCGATGGTCATGGCGGCGATCCCCTTGGGCCACGCCGAGGGCGGCGAGTTGAAGCGCACGAAAGCGGTGGTCGATCCCACGATCGCGAAGAAGGAAACGCCGAACACCAGCGCCGATACGGTCAACAGCAACGCGGAATGGCCGAGTAACGGCAGCGCCGCGCCCACCGTGTTGACGCCGAGGATAATCGCGGTGGTAAGCCCGCCATTGTCGCGCGCCAATAGACGTTGCCACGCCCAGGGCGTGACGAACGCGCTCAGCCCGATCAGGCACCAAAAGGCGCTTTGGGCCACCGCGCCGCCGCCGGCGTCACGGATATAGGCGATCATGAAGGTCATGTAGGCGATGTATCCCGCGCCAAACAGGAAATAGCCGGCGAGGTAGATCAGGATCGGCCGGATCGGAAAGGGCGCCGGCGCGGTGGCATTGAGACCGTTGCTGGCTTCGATCGACGTCGTCAGCAACGGAATCGTCAGCGCGGCCGACAATAGCGTCATCGCCCACCACACGATCCACCACGATCCCGGGCCGAAAACCTTCAACACGAATGGCGCGATCAAGCCGGATGTCAGGATGCCGAATCCGGGCCCTGCATAAAACAGGCTGAGCAGGAAGCTGGCCTGCGCCGGACGCGACTGGGCGACCTGCGCCGCCAACGCCGCGCCCGCGACGAAAGTGAGCGCAGCTCCAACGCCTACCAGGAGACGGGCAAAGCTCAGGACGACGACATTGCCCGAGATGGCGCTCAACGCCAGCGCAAGAACGCAGGCCAGCGTCCCCCAGCGGATGGAAGCGGACAGCCCGAACCACCTGATCAGCCGCGCGGCCGCCAAAGCCCCACCGAGGTAGCCGGCAGCGTTGACGGTATTCATGAAGCCGGCCACCGAATAGGACCAGCCCAGCGTGTCGCGCATATCCGGCAGCACCAGCGAGTAGGCGAAGCGGCCGATGCCAAGCCCGATGATGGGCGCCAGCGACAGAATGAGGATCAGCCGCGCGGGATGGGCGGCAGGTTCGGCGGCTTTCACGGGATTCTCCGGCACAAAATGCATTGTGGCAGGTGCCGAGGCGATTGCACATGCGTGTCCGCAGCAATGGTGTCTTGCCATTCACGCAACGCGGCATTAGCACTCCGCGCGCACCAGCTATTTTCCAAAAAGGCATTCGACCATGGCGACCCATAAACTGCTGCTTCTTCCCGGCGACGGCATCGGCCCCGAAGTGATGGGCGAGGTGAAGCGCCTGATCGGCTGGATCAACGCGCAAGGGATTGCGCATTTCACAACCGAGGAAGGGCTGGTCGGCGGCGCGGCTTATGATGCGAGCACGCAAAGCATCACGGACGCGACCATGGCACAGGCCAAGGCTGCCGACGCCGTGATCTTCGGCGCGGTCGGCGGCCCGAAATGGGACAGCGTACCCTACGACGCCCGGCCTGAAGCCGGCCTGTTGCGTCTACGCAAGGATCTCGGGCTGTTCGCCAACCTCCGCCCTGCCGTCTGCTATCCGGCACTGGCGGAAGCCTCGAGCCTGAAGCGCGAAGTGGTCGAAGGTCTCGACATCATGATCGTGCGCGAGCTCACGGGCGGGGTCTATTTCGGCGAACCCAAAACCATCACCGATCTCGGCAACGGCCAGAAGCGGGCGGTCGATACGCAAGTCTACGACACCTACGAGATCGAGCGCATCGCGCGCGTCGCCTTCGATCTGGCGCGCAAGCGGCGCAACAAGGTGACCTCGATGGAAAAGCGCAACGTGATGAAATCCGGTGTGCTCTGGAACGAGGTCGTTACGCAAGTGCACGGCCGCGAATACAAGGACGTGCAGCTCGAGCATCAGCTCGCCGATTCCGGCGGCATGAATCTGGTGAAATCGCCGAAGCAGTTCGACGTCATCGTCACCGACAATTTGTTCGGCGACATGTTGTCGGATATTGCCGCGATGCTGACCGGCTCGCTCGGCATGCTGCCGTCGGCCTCGCTCGGCGAGATCGATGCCAAGAGCAAGAAGCGGAAATCGCTGTTCGAGCCCGTGCACGGTTCGGCGCCCGATATTGCAGGCAAGGGGCTCGCCAATCCGATCGCGATGATCTCCTCATTCGGAATGGCGCTGCGCTATTCGTTCGAGCTCGGCGCGTTGGCCGACAAGGCCGATGCGGCGATTGCGGCGGTTCTCGCCAAGGGACTACGCACTGCGGACATCAAGTCCGAGGGCACCACGGCGGTATCGACCACGCAAATGGGCGAGGCGATCCTTAAGGAGTTGCAGGCGCTGCACTAGACGCGCCCAAGACGCTCGTCCCTGCGAAATCAGGGACGATGCGGAAAGGCCAGCCTGTAAAGCTTCAGTACGGGAGCGGGATGCGCTGCTGATAGCCGCCCATATCCGACGGCGGATTCATCGGCGAGCGGTCGATCGGGCGGTTGTTGTTCTCGCGCGCGAACGATGGGTAACCAAGCTCCGGCGGGAATGCGTAATCGGTGAACTTGCGGTCGCCCGGCAAAACCTCGACGCCGGCATCGAGCCATGAGCGCTTGGTGACAAAAACGCGGGTGTGCGGTCCCTGCTGATAGGACACGTTCGGTCCGCTCGGTCCGTAGTAGAGATGGCCGCGATTGTCATATTGGCGCTTGGCGTTCTTTTGCGCCTGGGCCGGGGGCGACGTCTGCGCCCCGGCTGGCGAAGCGGTCAAACCAACGGCGCCAATGGCGACAGCAGCAAACAGTACCGCAACTTTGTTCGCGGCTGGAATTCTTGGGGTCATCAGGTCCTCTTTGGGCGGACAAGTCGCCAGTTTCGGCAGCCATTCTAGCCGTCAGCCCTGCCGTCACAAGGTCAAACGGGCAACACTCAGTAGGAATAATAAGCCGGCGTCGGTCAAAAAAGTTGCATGAAAATAAGTCCTTGGCAGGACCGGACCGTTACAGGGGGCCCCGAAGGCGCGGATTTTCCGCCCCCGTGAACCAATCCACCGGCACGGTCTTGGCAGGTCCGTAACCGCTCCTTTTCAGTTCGGCCCGGGCAAACAGCTCGGCCAATCTGGGTTCGTTTCCAGAAGCGAGCAGGGTCAGCCGGTCGAGCATGCGGCCGATCGCAGATCGCCGCGCCACCAGCGTTGTTCCCTGACACGACCATCCGGAGATTTGCAGCGCCGGATCGCCAAAATGCTTGATGAAGCCAAGGCAGGACTTTGCCGTATCCAGGCGGCCGGGATGGCGGAGCAGAGCCACGGTGCCGAATTTGCTTTCGATGACGCCAGCAGCCTCTAACTCCGGCTGGCCCTCCTGGGACGCTTCCACCGCCATACGGGCCGCGAGATCGGCCGCTCGCGGCTCGATTGGGTCGAACTCGCCGCCGGGGCGGTAGATTTCAAGCTCGGCCACGGGCTTTTCGCCCGGCGAGCTCCAATGGAAAACGTCCTTTCGGCCGCCATCCGGGTGCCGGAATATTTCGTAAGACTCTGATTTTTCGGGAGGATCGAGCGAACTCACCGCAAACACCGGGCGCGAGCGCAGAGCCAACGTAAAGCCCGGCTCGTCCGCCGGCTCGCTAGCCGCATCGAACTGCAGTTGGTCCCAGAAATGCAGGCTAACGATGGCAAAAAGCGCGAGCGCTCCCACATAGGCAATGAGGCGCGCCAGCGTCGCGCAGACTTCGTCGGCAAAGCTGGTCAGTGCCGGATGTGTGCGGGAGTGATAATCTGGATCTACTTGCATCAAGGGCCCCGCCGCCGCGAGACGCGAGGCGCGCACAAGGCCCGGTCTAACGTTGTCTTAACGGCGTTTCTCGCATAGAAGCGCCGTAGAGTGGATTTGACATTCGCGCCTAACTAGCCGCGAGCCCTTCAAGCGAATGTCAAATCCAAAACTCCACTGCAAACTGATATTTGGCAGTGGTGCCTTGATTCTAACATTCGCAAAAGTGTCCGCTGCGAAGGGATGCGAATGTTAGAATTGGACCACTGCCTCTTCCGTTTCCGCTGTGCGCGGGGGGAGGGCTTTTTTCTTCGGAGAGTGAACGATGGGTTACAAAGTCGCAGTGGTCGGCGCGACCGGCAATGTGGGGCGGGAAATGCTCAACATTCTGGACGAGCGCAAATTCCCTGCTGACGAGGTCGTGGCGCTGGCGTCACGCCGCAGCATGGGCGTTGAAGTCTCCTATGGCGACCGGACCCTGAAGGTCAAAGCCCTCGAGAATTACGACTTCTCCGACGTCGATATCTGCCTGATGTCGGCGGGCGGCACGGTCTCGAAGGAATGGTCGCCGAAGATCGCCGCCGCCGGCGCGGTGGTGATCGACAATTCTTCCGCCTGGCGGATGGATCCGGACGTGCCGCTGATCGTGCCCGAGGTCAATGCGGATGCAGCCGCCGGCTTTCGCAAGAAGAACATCATTGCGAACCCGAACTGCTCGACCGCGCAGCTCGTGGTGGCGCTCAAGCCGCTGCACGACAAGGCCGTGATCAAGCGTGTTGTGGTTTCGACCTATCAGTCGGTGTCGGGCGCCGGCAAGGATGCGATGGACGAGTTGTTCTCGCAGACCAAGGCCGTCTACACCAACAGCGAGCTCATCAACAAGAAATTCCCCAAGCGTATCGCCTTCAACGTCATCCCCGAAATCGACGTGTTCATGGAGGACGGTTACACCAAGGAAGAGTGGAAGATGATGATGGAGACCAAGAAGATTCTTGATCCCAAGATCAAGCTTTCCGCCACATGTGTGCGCGTGCCGGTCTTCGTCGGGCATTCGGAAGCCGTCAACATCGAGTTCGAGAATCCGATCAGCCCGGATGAGGCCCGCGATATCTTGCGCCGTTCGCCCGGATGTCTTGTCATCGACAAGCACGAACCCGGCGGTTACGTCACGCCCTACGAAGCCGCCGGCGAGGACGCCACCTATATCAGCCGTATCCGCGCGGATGCGACGGTGGATAACGGGCTCGTGCTGTGGTGCGTGTCGGACAACCTGCGCAAGGGCGCGGCGCTGAATGCGATCCAGATCGCCGAAGTGCTGATCAATCGGAAATTGCTCAGCGCCAAGAAAAAGGCCGCGTAAAGGCCGCACGAATAACGGGAGCCGGCTCGCAATGACCGAACAACCAGCTCCCTATCGGCCAAATCCGATACTCAAGCGCGTCGAGGGTGCGTTCGAAAGCGTGCTGTTCAACAGCCGCTGGCTGATGGCGCCGTTCTATCTCGGCCTTGTCATCTGCCTCGCAGTGATGTTGTTCAAATTCTTCACGAAGCTGTGGGAGTTCATCATCCATGCGCCAGTCGCCACAGAAGGCGATATCATTCTCGGTGCGCTCAGCCTGATCGACGTCTCGCTGGTCGGCAATCTGATCCTGATCGTGGTGTTTTCGGGTTACGAGAATTTCGTCTCCCGGATCGATCCCGGCGGACATCCCGATTGGCCGGAGTGGATCACCAAGGTGGATTTTGCGGGATTGAAGCAAAAGATGCTCGCTTCGATCGTGGCGATTTCGGCCATCCAGGTGTTGAAGGCCTTTATGAGCATCGACACGGTCTTCGAACCGCAGAAACTGGCCTGGCTGGTCGGAGTGCATCTGGTGTTTGTGATCTCGGCCCTGATGCTGGCTCTGTCCGACCGATGGGGCAGCGATAGCGATCACGGGGACGAATAGCAGCGCGGCTCCGCCGGTCTGCCGGCAAACCAGCCTATGCCGCTTCGACGACGCTCCGGAATTCCTTCGTCGCCGGATCGA
This sequence comes from uncultured Alphaproteobacteria bacterium, assembly GCA_963775545.1. Taxonomy (GTDB): domain Bacteria; phylum Pseudomonadota; class Alphaproteobacteria; order Rhizobiales; family Xanthobacteraceae; genus Bradyrhizobium. Next base: position 137,815 of record CAVZJE010000009.1, on the reverse strand, counting down.
GCACGAACAGCAATCCTTTGGCCACCCCGAAATAGGCGCCATGCAAACGCATGTCGCCGCGCTCGACCGCGCTGCGCACGAAGGGGAACGTCATCAGGTTCTCCAGGCTGCGGAACACCGCGGCCTTCTCGATGCGAACGATGAAGTCGGCCATCGTCTCGCGGTCGCGCTGCTCGACGACCTCGCCGGGCTTGATGAACATCGCCATCCACTTGCCGATGAAATCGCCGGGCGAGAGCGGCGCGGCTTTGTCGATGAAGGCGCGGATACCGCCGCATTGGGCGTGGCCGAGCACCACGATATGTTTCACGTGCAGCACGTTGACGGCAAATTCAAGCGCCGCCGAGACGCCGTGCGCGTTGGCGTCCGGCTGATAGACCGGCACCAGATTGGCGATATTGCGCATGACAAACAATTCGCCTGGCCCCGCATCGAAGATCACCTCGGGTGAAACCCGGGAATCGCAGCAGCCGATCACCATGGTCTCCGGCGACTGGCCGCGTTCGGACAATTCGCGATAACGCGATTGCTCGGTCGGCAGCCGCTGCGTCCGGAAGGTCCGGTAGCCGTCAAGGAGGGATTGCGGAAACGGTGACATGCCGATTGCTAACCATATGCTGCAGGCCGGAACAAGCCTTTCGATCGGCGGATTGAAATGTTAAGCCGTGGCCGGAAAAGATTACGCTCAAATAACTCTATAATAGGCCACGACGGTTCTGGTTTCATCCGTCACGCGCTCGTCATCAAAAGGAACGGAAAAATGGTCCATCCGCGCCGCAGCCTCCTGTTCATGCCCGGGTCGAACACGCGGGCGCTGGAAAAGGCGCGCATCCTGGCCGCCGACGCCATCATTCTCGACTTGGAGGATTCGGTGGCGCCGGAAGCCAAAGGACTGGCACGCGAGCAGATTGCGCAGGCGATTGCGGCCGGCGGCTTCGGCAAGCGCGAGATCTGGGTCCGGACCAACGCGCTGGACACGCCTTTTTGGGCCGATGACGTCAAGATGGCGGCCAAGGCTAAGCCCCACGCCATCCTGGTTCCCAAGGTTTCCAAGGTGGACGACCTTCGCGCCATTGGCGCTGCCCTTCGCGAGGCGAAGGCCGATCCGTCGATCCGCCTCTGGGCCATGATCGAGACCGCGCACGCGGTGCTCCATGCCGAGGAACTCGCGGCGGCCTCGCGCGATGTCGAGCCACGGTTGGCCGGTTTTGTGTTCGGACCGAACGACATCTCGCGCGAGACGCGGATCCGCATGCAGCCGGGACGGGCGATCATGTTGCCGATGATCACCCACTGCATCCTCGCCACCCGCGCCTATGGCCTCGAAATTCTGGACGGGCCCTACAGCGATTTCAGCAACATCGACGGCTTCAATCAGGAATGCGTGCAGGCGCGCGATCTCGGCTTCGACGGCAAGACGCTGATCCATCCCGGCCAGATCGAAGCCTGCAATGTCATCTTCACGCCGCCGGAGGAAGAAGTGGCGCGGGCGCGCCAGATCATCGCGGCCTTTGAGCGGCCGGAGAACGCCTCGCGCGGCGCCATCTCGCTCGATGGCCAGATGGTAGAGCGGCTGCACGCCGATATGGCGCGCCGAACCATTGCGATTGCGGATTCGATTGCGGCGATGGCGCAGTAACCTCGTCATCGCGAGCGTAAGCGAGCGATCCAGTAAGCTGACGAAAAGTTAAGAGTGCTGGATTGCTTCGTCGCTTTCGCTCCTCGCAATGACGAGAGCTGCGGGCCACAGGTCCTTACCTGAACTTCTCTGCCGCCCAGGCGTGCAGGCTGCCGGGCACGGGCTGCTGATTGCCGCGGCCCTTGGGTGAGATATGAAAGCCGATGATGCCGGGGTCATCGATCAGCGCCGAAAAATCCTGCGGCTCGAAGAACAACTTTGGTTCGGCGTGCACGGCATAGAAGGATTTCTTCGGCAGCGCGTAGCTCAACTCGCCGGCGCGGCGGGCGAGCGCGGTGAGCGCAGCCGGGCCATAGATCGCCAAACGCACCTCCGAGATGCGCTTCGTTCCGCGCAGTCTGTGCAGCAGAAACGTCAAACGGTGCTGGAGCGACAACCAATCCGGCGTCAGTTCGTCCAGCGCCATCAACGCTTCGAACGCCGAAACGATCGGATCGTTCACCGGCAGATACAAAACCGAGTTGCCGAGCTGACGCGGCCGTTCCCACGCGAAATAGGGCTTTGCGGCGTCGATCTCGATGGTCTTCAGCAACAACACGTCGGCGTCGAGCCATAGGCCCGCGTTCTTCGCCATCAGCCGCATCCGGAAGAAATCCGAGAACTGCAGCATGGTCCGATCGATCCAGACGCCATCGGGCCTTGCCGGACGCAACCGTTCGGCAAAGGTATGCGGCAGGATCGTTTCGGCTTCCGCGTTCGCGACGCTGTCAGGCAATTGCGCGAGCGGTTCAAAACTGTAGACGGTTACCTTGTGGCCCGCGGCGACCTGCGAGCGCAGGCACAGCCTGCGCAGGCTATCGAGCGGACCGTGCCAGAAGGTGACGATTTCGGGGCGCATAGCGTTCTCAAGCGAAGCATGCCCTCGGACTTGATCCGAGGGTGGGAACCGGTTCGCGTGAAGAAAACGCGTCAGACAAGAGACTAGAGCTCCGGTTCCGAAGTTCGCAAGCTATCGGGGCGGCCTCTGATGCGAACTTCAGAATCAAAGGAGCTCTAGCAACTTATTGATGCTAGTGCGGCTTTTGAATTTGAAGTTCCTATGACGAACGTTGCTGCAAAACTGATAGGAACTTCAAATTCGCCGCACTAAGCCCAGGCGCGCTCTTTCAACTTGGCCTCATAGGCGTCGATCGACGTCTTCTTTTCCATGGTGAGGCCGATGTCGTCGAGCCCGTTCATAAGGCAATGCTTGCGGAACGGATCAATCTCGAATTTCACCGTGCCGCCATCCGGTCCGCGGATTTCCTGATTGGCGAGATCGATGGTCAGCGTCGCATTGGCGCCACGCCCGGCGTCGTCGAACAGTTTGTCGAGATCTTCTTGGGCAACGCGGATCGGCAGAATGCCGTTCTTGAAGCAGTTGTTGTAGAAGATGTCGCCGAACGAGGTCGAGATCACGCATCGGATGCCGAAGTCGAGCAACGCCCACGGCGCGTGCTCACGGCTTGAGCCGCAACCGAAATTGTCGCCGGCAACCAGCACCTTGGCGTTGCGATAGGCGGGCTTGTTGAGGATGAAATCGGGATTTTCGCTGCCGTCATCCTTGTAGCGCTGCTCAGAGAACAGTCCCTTGCCAAGGCCGGTGCGCTTGATGGTCTTCAGATACTGCTTCGGGATGATCATGTCGGTATCGACATTGATGATCTTCAGCGGCGCGGCGCCACCTTCCAGCGTGGTGAACTTTTCCATCGGTGCACTTCTTGGTTGGAATGGATCATAAGCAATTTGGGAGCTGTGGTTTATCGCGAATACGGCCGGCATAAAAGGGCAAAAGGTAGCCTCAATCCACCGAGGCTTCGATGGCAGCCATGTCCTCGTCGGAGAGGCCGAAATGATGCCCGATCTCGTGGATCAGCACGTGACGAACGATCCGCCCCAACGTCTCGTCATGTTCGGCCCAGTAGTCGAGGATCGGCCGCCGGTAGAGCCAGATCAGATTGGGCAACCGGGCGATATCGCCAGAGCTTTGCTGCGGCAGGCCCGTGCCCTGAAACAGGCCGAGCAGGTCGAATTCGCTTTCCGCGCCCATCTCGTCGAGCACGTCTTCGGTCGGGAAATCCTCCACCCGGATGATGACGCCTGCGCAAAGGTCTCGGAAGGTTTTCGGCAGCCGCGCCAGGAGGTCGTGCGCCATCGTCTCCATTTCGGCGAGCGACGGCGCTTTGGCTGAAGTCCACATGCGGCCGTTTAGAGCACCTTCGCAACGACGTTGGAACCGGCTTTCGGATGAAATTGCACGCGCGGCAATTGCGGCTCCTTCCTGCAGGAGCGCATTCTTTGCTGGTTGACGTTGCCGCTGCAATCGGAGACCGTAGGGCCACATAGTCAATTGGGGCTGGCGTCACCATGCTTATCGGGAAGTGGGCAATATTGGGGGTCGTTGCGGCCGCATTTTCGCTGCTTGCGGTAGGCGCCGAAGCGCAGACAGCCACGCGAACGGCGCAGGCGGCTTCGTCCGCGCAGCCGGCCCACCCGCCACGCCGGCTTCGCATTTATCCCCGCTACCAGGCCGAGCCCGACGGGGTTTATCCGCGGTATAATCCGGGTCCGAATGCGGTTCGGGTCTGCAATGCATCCTATGTTCAAGAGTACCGGCCGAGCGGCACCGTGATCGTGCCGCATACGACGTGCGTGTGGCGCTGAACGCTTCTTTAAAACTTTCGTCTGAGCGACTCGAAAATTGCGGCGGCCAACGTCAAGGCCACGCCACCATAGACCACGATCGCCATCACGAACTGCGTCAGCGGGCTTGCGGTGCCGGGACCGCCGCCCGGGCCCTGGGAGGCAAGCGCTGAGGAGGCGCAGGTCAAGGCCACCAAGAGCGCAAGCGCGCACTGCGGCCGCCGCAGCCGAGGAAAACCCATCGCGATCTCCTCTTTGTTTCGACCATATACGAATTGCCGACGGTCGAAGTTGCAAATCGCCGATGAAATCGAACGCGTACTATGGAACTCAAACGCGTGTCGTGCATTGTGTCGCTGGCGCAGGTAATCACTTCCATTTCACGTCGCTCCCCTCCAGCTTTACGGTCTGCGCTGTGGTGAGCGGCTAGTTAGGTCGGTCGCGTGGGGGCTGGCACAAGCAGCCGATCGCCAAAGGGGAGATATCTATGAAGATGACGAGAGTTCTGGGCCTCGCTGCGATTGGTGCGCTATTGGTGCTTGCTGCTCCGACTCAGCAAGCCCAGGCACTGACGTTGGCAAATCCCGCCACCGTCACTGCGATCCAGGAAAGCTCGAAGGCTTCGACGACTGAAGTCCGTTGGCATCGGCATTACCACCACCATTGGCATCATCGCCACTGGTAAGCCCATATGAGTTCAAACAGGCCCGCAACACGCGGGCCTGTTTTTTTGTGCGCGGCGCCGCACCGCATCTTTTGTGCCGCATATGATGACGATCATGTGTTTTTACGTGAGCGCGCCGCGTCGGCTTTGGTTCAAAACTGTGGCTCGCATATTCATGGCACGTTCACGTTGCGGTTTCTAATTTCAGATCAAGAACACGATCCAGCTAGAGAACATCGCACGTCGAAAGCGACGCCTTAAAAGCGCCGACGACAAGCATTGGGGATTTTATTTTGCTGTCAGCAGCCAGAAGGACGACATTCATGTTGACGATCTCAGTTCTCGCGCGGCGTTCGTTGCGCGTGTTGGGCGCTGCTGCGGCGCTGCTGATCGTATCGGCCATTGCCGGCCAGCGTGCCGACGCGCTGTCGCCGGTCAATCCGGGGATGGCTGCAGTCAGCAAGGCGGTTGCGGATGGACGGACGATCGAAGTCCGCGGCGGCGGTCATGGCGGTGGCGGTGGCGGAGGCCGTGGCGGCGGCGGTGCGGGTTTTGGTCGCGGCTTTAGTGGCGCTGCCATTGGCGGCGGTGCGATCGGCGCGGGAGCTGCTGCTGTTGCGGGATCTCCCCGATTTGCCGGCCGCGCCTTTGGCCATCGGCGTCACTTCGGCGGAGTTTTTATCGGCGGCGTCTATTACGACGACTACCCGTACGACTATCCCGATTATTACGATTATCCCCCCGTCTATCCCGCCTTTGTCGCTGGAGGAGGGTGCCACCGGGTGTTGACCGTGCACGGCCCGCGCGTCGTCTGTCATCATCGCGCCGCACGCCACCATCGTATCCATCGGCGCCACCATCACCGCAGACATCATCGCGCCTAACGTTGAGGTTCGAGACACGGTAGGTGAGGTGAGTCAGGCGCCCTTAAGGGGCGCCTGATCCCTTTGCTGCGAAGCCGATCATTTTGGCGGATGGCGCGGTTGGTCTCGTTCACGCGCCGCGCGACGGTTCCTTCAAACCCAGTCCTTGATCTTCCAGGACTTGAGCTTCCAGGGCGTCAGATTTTCCATTCGCCATTGCTCCAGGCGATCCGGCGGCCAGTGGCCCATCCGCGATGCTTCCTTGGCGACCGGCTCCTTGACGCGCATCATCACACGCCGCCGGACTTGCCGCGTCGCCTCGCTGATCATATCGACGAATTCGGACTTGTCGGCCATGACGGGCTTCCCCTCGCGACAGGCGAATGGCTTTGCTGAGGCCGACAAGTCTGCGCCCAACTGCTTAACGACTTCCTTCAACAATATATCGATGTTGAGGTGATGGACGCTTTTACCGCCACTCCCTTATATCGACGAAGTGCCCGGCAATCGCCGCCGCCGCCGCCATGGCAGGTGAGACGAGATGGGTGCGGCCTTTGAAGCCCTGGCGGCCCTCGAAGTTACGGTTGGACGTCGACGCGCAGCGCTCCTCGGGCTTGAGCTTGTCCGGATTCATCGCAAGGCACATCGAGCAGCCCGGCTCGCGCCAGTCGAATCCGGCCTTGACGAAGATCTTGTCGAGGCCTTCGGCTTCAGCCTGTTCCTTTACGATCCCGGAGCCGGGGACGATCATCGCGTAGACGCTGGCGTTGACCGTCTTGCCCTCGGCGATTTTCGCCGCGGCGCGCAAATCCTCGATCCGGCCGTTGGTGCAGGAGCCGATGAAGACGCGGTCGAGCTTGATGTCGGTGATTTTCGTTCCGGCCTTCAGCCCCATGTAACTCAGCGCCCGGTGCTTGGAGATCCGCTTCGCCTCGTCTTCGATCTTGTCGGGGTCGGGCACGAGTCCGGCAATCGAAGCCACGTCTTCCGGCGAGGTGCCCCAGGTGACGATCGGCGGCAGTTTGGCCGCGTCGAGCCGGATCTCATGATCGAAATGCGCGCCCTCATCGCTACGCAGGCCCTCCCAGTAGCGCAACGCGGCATCCCAGGCAGGACCTTGTGGGGATTTTGGACGGCCTTTCAGGAATTCAAACGCCTTCTCGTCCGGCGCGATCATACCGGCGCGTGCGCCACCTTCGATCGACATGTTGCAGACGGTCATGCGGCCTTCCATCGACAGCGCGCGGATTGCTTCGCCGGCATATTCGAGCACGTAGCCGGTGCCGCCGGCAGTGCCGATCTCGCCGATGATCGACAGGATGATGTCCTTGCCGGTAACGCCGTCGGGCAGTTTGCCATCGACGACGGCGCGCATGTTTTTGGCCTTTTTCTGAATCAGGGTTTGCGTCGCCAGCACATGCTCGACCTCGGAGGTGCCGATGCCATGCGCCAGCGCGCCGAACGCGCCATGGGTTGAGGTGTGGCTGTCGCCGCACACGATGGTGGTGCCCGGCAGCGTAAAGCCCTGTTCGGGACCGATCACATGGACGATACCCTGACGGCGATCGAACTCGTTGAAATATTCGATGCCGAAATGCTTGGCGTTCTCGGCAAGGACCCTGATCTGTTCGGCACTTTCGGGGTCGGGATTGGGTTTCGAACGATCCGTGGTCGGCACGTTGTGGTCGACGACCGCAAGCGTCTTCTCGGGCGCGTGGACTTTTCGTCCCGTGGTGCGCAGGCCTTCGAAGGCCTGTGGCGAAGTCACTTCGTGGACCAGATGGCGGTCGATATAGAGCAGGCAGGTGCCGTCATCGGCTTCGTGGACCAGGTGATCGTTCCAGATCTTGTCGTACAGGGTTGTCGGTTTGGACATGAGCTTCATGCTCCTGAAATATAGAAATCCGAGGGATGGAAATGGGCCGAAAGGACCGGCGGCAAGCGCAGCATCAAAGCGCGCGCGTAAGTTCCGAGGTCGCCGACGTTGCAAACCTGCCGAAGAAACGGCCGGGCAGGCGCGAATGATCGTCCATGACGATCCGCCGGCAGACAGAGCTGGTACGATTTGGAACCATTTGAGATCGATATATAGCACGCGCGCCCGTCAAGGCGAACCATCTTCATGATGGGCGGCTCTGCGAAAGATGGTCGCTTGCGGCCAACAAAAAAGCGCGGGGCAAATCCCGCGCTTTTCGTAGCGTTAAATGGGTCTCTGTTACTCGTTGACGGCGGTCGCGCGCTCGGACTTCTCGACGATGCGGGCCGACTTGCCGCGCAGGTTGCGCAGGTAATAAAGTTTGGCGCGGCGCACCTTGCCGCGGCGCACCACCTTGATCGAGTCGATCATTGGCGACATCACCGGGAAGACGCGTTCGACGCCTTCGCCGTAGGAAATCTTGCGCACGGTGAAGCTCTCGTTGAGCCCGCCGCCGGAGCGGCCGATGCAGACGCCTTCATAGGCCTGCACGCGGGTACGATCGCCTTCGACCACCTTGACGTTGACGATCACTGTGTCGCCGGGCCCGAAATCCGGAATGGTCTTGCTGGCGGACAACTTTTCGAATTGCTCTTTTTCGAGCTGCTGGATGAGGTTCATTTTAAATCTCCATCGGCGGCGCGCCCTGCCAAGCCGGGGGCTCGCGATCCATGCCGTCAGTTCTCGGAATTGGCGCTCGTATAAGGCAAAGGGTGAGCTTTGTCACTCCTTTGTCGTGCCTTTTGGCGCGCTTTCGTAAGTCACCCATAGATCGGGCCGTCGCGCTCGTGTCAACGCCTCGGACTCAGCCCGCCGCCAGGACGCGACCTTGGCATGGTCGCCGGAAATGAGGATTTCGGGGATTGGCTGCCCTTCAAAGGCTTGGGGGCGGGTATATTGGGGGTACTCCAGTAGGGATTCGGAAAAACTCTCCTCCGAGGCCGATTTCGGCCTTGCCCATGACCCCCGGCAACAGCCGCACACAGGCATCGATCAGCGCGATGGCGGCGATTTCGCCGCCCGACAGGACATAGTCGCCGATCGAGACCTCCTCGAGCGCCCTCGCCTCGATCACCCGCTGATCGACCCCCTCAAAACGGCCACAGACAATCAGCGGACCCGGTCCTGCGGCCAGTTCCCGGACGCGTGACTGGGTCAATGGCCGACCCCGCGGGCTCATCAACAGTCTTGGCCTTTCCTTTGGCCGGTCAGGGGCGGCGTCGGCGGCATCGATGGCAGCCGCGAGCACGTCGGCACGCAGCACCATGCCGGGGCCGCCGCCGGCCGGGGTATCGTCAACGCTGCGATGGCGATCAGTGGCGGCGTCCCTGATATCGCGGGTATCCAGCGTCCAGACGCCCGAGGCGAGCGCCTTGCCCGCAAGGCTGACGCCAAGCGGCCCCGGAAACATCTCCGGAAACAGGGTCAGGACGGTGGCGTGCCAGGGTGAGAGTCATCACTCTCAATCGCGCGGCGGCCGCCAGAAATCAATATGGGTACCAGCCAGAAGCTGCATTGCTGGTTCTGCCGTTCTCAACCTTGGAGAGATGACACTATCAGCTATTGCTTGCGCCCGTACTCAACGAGTTCGAGGGTATCATTGCGTCTCAGGTGTTTATTGATTCTGGAAACGATGTTGCGTTTGACAAAATGGTCTATCGCCGGCGCGTACCACGTCTGAAACACGACTTCATTCTTCTTTGTGACGTCCGTGACACTTTGGATCGTAAGGCTGGTTTCGATTTTGAAAGTATCGAAGGTGCCAGCCTTTGTGGTGAGCGCTTCCCGCCCGACAACCTTTGAAGTCCCGGTTTCCTTCCAGATAGCTCCATTATTGCTATTAATGTTGTTGGACTGGAAGCTCCAGTTCTTGCCGACCTCGAGTGGCGCGCTGACTCCGGTGCTGCCTTGATAGGGGGAGTATCTCCAGTTCGGAGCGCTCAACAAATTCCACGAGCGGTCATAGACATCCAAGCCCATGTTCGAAGTTCCAACCATCTTGAAGCGCAGGCTGATGTTCTTCTGCGTTACCTCGGTCACGACATTCTCGCGGGTGTCGCTAATTTTCCCGGTGATTTCGTCGTGTATCTCGTAGGTCCAATGGTCGCCTGGCTGCGGCTCCTCCATCAAGACAACGGCCTGTGAGGGCTCGGTCGCGGCTGGTGGTGAGGCTTGCTGCGCCCGAGTGCTGTTCGCGACCAGACAAATTGCCAAAGCAATGGCGTAACGAAGCATGGGAGTTTCCCTTCGCTGCTTATCGCTTCCGATGATGACAGTGCGCATCGGCCACCTAAAGGCGGCCGTACTCGATCAGTTCCGAGGTGAATCTGCTGCGCACGCGTCCGTCCGAGCGCGTCACAGTGGCTTGCTTTACCCAATGATCGACTGCCGGGGCATACCAACCCTGCTCTACCTCTTGAAACCTCTTGACGGATTCTTTGCGCTCTGAAATTCGAAAGTTATTTCGATCTTGAAAGTCTCGAACGTACCGGCTCTGGTGGTTAGACTTTCCTGCGCAACGACCTTCGATCTTATCGTGCGCCTCCAGTCAAATCCGGTGGTCCTGTTTACATCACTGGCTTTGGCGGACCAGGTCTTGCCGGCCGCAAGGGGCAATCGAATCCCGCTACCGTCGTTTGGCGTAAATTGCCAGGTGTCGTTGCTTGTCCGATTCCAAGAGTGATCGTAGTTGGTGTAACCGAAATTGGCCTTGCCCAACACAGAAGTCCGGATACTGATGTCTGTAGCCGAAATGTCTGTGATGGTGTTCGTGGTTGTCGATTTGACTTCACCGCTAATGTCGTCGTGAACCTCATAAGTCCAGTGGTCGCCGACTTGCGGATCTTCCATCTTCTCCTGGTCGTTGGCCTCGGTCGCCGCGGGAGCCGACGCGGGATTCGGCGTTTGGGCGATCAGGGCGCTCGCAGACAAAAGCAGGCCAAAGCTAGCCAGGAAGCAGAGGCGAAACATCAACGTTCTCCGGGAATCCAACGGTCGTTTGGGCGAGAAATGCAACTGAAACGTGAATGAGCCGGAAATAAAAGGCAAGTGGCTTTGTTCGGTGGCGTGTCACGGACATGTCATTCGTCCGACCGACCGGGCTCGTCGCCCTCGATCTCCTCAGGCAATTCGATCACCACGCGCCCGCCGGCAAGGTCGACTGTCGGCACGACTGCGTTGGAGAACGGCAGCAGCATCGTCGCCCCGCTTGGCGGCGCGATCTCGATGATGTCGCCGGCGCCGAAATTGTGGATGGTGAGAACGCGGCCGAGCGCCACGCCTGCCGTCGTCACCGCGGCGAGGCCAATCAGGTCGGCGTGGTAATATTCGTCCTCTCCGGTCGCGGGCAGTTTCGCGCGCGACACATATAATTCGATGCCGTTGAGACGTTCGGCATCTTCGCGGGTCGTGACGCCCTTGAAGGTTGCGACCAAATGGTCCTTGGCCTCACGCGCGCTCGTCACTTCAAAATGGCGAGCGCCGTCCTTGGTCGAGAGCGAGCCGTAAGCCTTCACCGCGAACGGATCTTCGGTGAAGGTCCATAGTTTGACGGCGCCCCGCACGCCATGCGCGGCGCCGATCCGGGCGACGCAGACCTGCGCGGGCATCAGCGGACCTCACCCTTCGAGACGCGGCGAAATCGCCGCTCCTCAGGATGAGGAAAAAGATCCTCATGCTGAGGAGCACGGCGTAAACCGTGCGTCTCGAAGCACGAGGCCGAGCACATTCCCAAGCGTTACGCCGACTTCGCGGCGGCTTCGGCCTGCGCCTTGCGCTCCTTGCGCGGCACGGCCTTTTCCGGGTTGTTGCGCTTTTCGCGCTTCTTCACGCCGGCAGCGTCGAGGAAACGCATCACGCGGTCCGACGGCTGCGCGCCCTTGGCGAGCCAGGCCTTGAGCTTGTCCATGTCGAGCTTGAGCCGCTCGGTGTTGTCCTTCGGCAGAAGCGGATTGAAATGGCCGAGACGCTCGATGAAGCGGCCGTCGCGCGGAAACCGCGAGTCGGCAACGACGACGTGATAGACGGGACGCTTCTTGGTGCCTGCGCGAGCAAGGCGGATAACGACGGCCATTGAGTTCTCCTTGATGTGTCGGTTCGAATAGGGGTGAAATTGATCTCTCGGTTATTTCTTCTTGCCGAGGCCTGGAAAGCCACCGAGGCCCGGCAGGGTCGGTTTGTTGGGCAGGCCCGTTAGCCCCGGCAAATTCGGTAAGCCCGTGCGAAGGCCAGCGGGAAGTTCTTTCGGCAGTGCGGGTACGCCGCCGGGGCCAGCGCCTTGCGGCATCTTCTCGGCCATCGCCTTCATCTGTTCTGCCGTCGGCATGCCGCCGCCAAAGCCCATGGCTTGCGCGATGCCGGCGAGCGGGCCGCGCTTGCCCGAGCCCATGGCCTTCATCATGTCGGCCATGTTCCGATGCATCTTCAAGAGCTTGTTGAGGTCTTCGACCTTGCCGCCGGCGCCGGCCGCGATCCGCTTCTTGCGGCTCGCTTTGAGAACGTCGGGACTTTTCCGCTCCTGCCGCGTCATCGAATCGATCAGCGCGACCTGGCGCTTCAAAATTCTGTCGTCGATCCCGGCGTTCGCAATCTGGCTTTTCATTTTCGCAACGCCGGGCATCATCCCCATCAGGCCGGTGATGCCACCCATATTCGCCATCTGCAGCAACTGCTCGCGCATGTCGGAGAGATCGAACTGGCCCTTGCGCATCCGCTCGGCGGTGCGCGCGGCCTTTTCGGCGTCGATATTGGCGGCGGCCTTCTCGACGAGGGAGACCACGTCGCCCATGCCGAGAATGCGCCCGGCGATGCGGCTCGGGTGAAAGTCCTCCAGCGCGTCGGTCTTTTCGCCGGTGCCGATCAGCTTGATCGGTTTTCCCGTGACCGCGCGCATCGACAGTGCCGCGCCGCCGCGGCCATCGCCGTCGACGCGTGTGAGCGCGATGCCGGTCAGTCCCACACGCTGGTCGAACGCACGCGCGAGGTTCACGGCGTCCTGGCCGGTGAGCGAATCCGCTACCAGCAGCACTTCATGCGGATTGGCGACCGCTTTAATTTCGGCCGCCTCGCTCATCATCTCTTCATCGAGCGTGGTGCGGCCGGCGGTGTCGAGCAGCACCACGTCATAGCCGCCGAGCTTGGCGGCTTCGAGCGCGCGCCTGGCGATCTGCGCCGGCTTTTGCCCGGCGACAATCGGCAGCGTCGGAATATCGAGATCGCGGCCGAGCACGGCCAGTTGTTCCATCGCCGCCGGACGGTAGATGTCGAGCGAGGCCATCAGCACCTTGCGCTTGTCGCGCTGGGTCATGCGGCGGGCGAGTTTCGCGGTCGTGGTGGTTTTGCCGGAGCCTTGCAGGCCGACCATCATGATGGCGACGGGGGGAACCGCGTTGAGGTCGATGCTCTGGCCGTCGGAGCCGAGCGTGGCGACCAGTTCGTCATGGACGATCTTCACCACCATCTGGCCGGGGGTGACCGACTTGACCACGGTGGCGCCGATCGCCTGCTCGCGGACCTTTTCGGTAAAGCTGCGGACCACGTCGAGCGAGACGTCGGCCTCGAGCAAAGCGCGCCGCACCTCGCGCATGGCCGCATCGACGTCGGCTTCCGTCAGCGCGCCGCGCCGCGTCAGCCGATCAAGAATGCCACCCAGCTTTTCCGACAGATTGTCGAACAATGCCGCTGCTCCAAACACGCTTGCGCCCGAGGGCGCATCGCGCTGTCGGGCGTTGGCCTCCGGCCTCCGGGGCCGGTCGGCGGGTCGAAAAGAAAATCTTTCCGATGAATTGCGCCGGTTTAAACCTCCCGGGGGGCCAAAAGTCAAGGAAAGTCATGCCGCAAATGGCGGACTCGTGAATTTGGGTAATTGGCTTACCCCTTGCCGAAACGCGCCTTTTTGGGGCCAATCGAGCCATGAACATCACGCGCCGGAAGGTTCTCGGTTGGTTGGCCGGTACGGCCGCGGCCCTCGGTCTGCCATCGCTCTGGATATCCCAAATGAAAACCTATGCCGGCCCGGCTTCCGATCATTTCGACGGCGTGCGATTCTTCGATCCCGATGGCGCGCCGCCGAAATCGCTCCGCAACGTGCTGCGCTGGCAATTCGGCCGCGATCGGGAGCGCGCGGTATGGCCGGAACGGACGCCAAGTCCTTACGCCGACACCCCACCTGCGCGCGTCGACGGCGTCAAGGTGCGGCTGTCGTTTGTGGGGCATGCCAGCTGGCTGATCCAGACCGCGGGCTTGAATATCCTCGTCGATCCCGTCTGGTCCGAACGAGCCTCGCCCTTTTCGTTTGCGGGCCCGAAGCGGCACAATGATCCAGGCATCGCCTTCGAGGCCCTGCCGAAGGTTGACATCGTATTGGTCTCGCACGGCCACTACGACCATCTCGATATGGCGACGCTCTCGAAACTCGCGGCGAAGTTTTTGCCGCGCGTGATTACGCCGCTCGGCAATGACGCGACGATGCGCAGTTCCGACGACGCAATCAAGGCCGAGGCGTTTGACTGGCAGCAACGCGTCGACCTCGGCAATGGCGTCGCGGTCACGCTGGTGCCGACGCGGCATTGGTCGGCGCGAGGGCTGTTCGACCGCAACAAGGCGCTCTGGGCGAGTTTCGTGCTGGAGACTCCCGTTGGCAAACTCTACATCGTCTGCGATTCCGGTTACAGCGAGGGCAGGCATTTCCGCCGCGTTGCGGAAGACCATGGTCCGCTGCGGCTGGCGATCCTGCCGATCGGTGCTTATGAGCCGCGCTGGTTCATGAAGGACCAGCACATGAACCCGTCCGATGCCGTGAAAGCGCTCGCCGATTGCGGCGCGGCTCAAGCGCTCGCCCATCATCACGGCACGTTCCAATTGACGGACGAGGCGATCGACGCGCCGGTGATTGCGTTGGCTGAGGCGCTGGATGAAGCGAAGATTCCGCGCGAGCGTTTCGTCGCGCTCAAGCCGGGGCAGGTGGTGGAGATTTAGTTCTTCTCCCTCTCCCCGCTCTCGCGGGGAGAGGGTTGGGGTGAGGGGCAGCCTTCCGCGAATTCGACGATGATGTGCGCTCTGTGAGTCCCCCTCACCCGGATTGCTTTGCAATCCGACCTCTCCCCGCAAGCGGGGCGAGGTTACTCCTTAGCCTTGATCGCCCAGGTCATGCCGACCGTAATCGACAGCGTCTCTTCGCCCTGCGCGACCGGAACTGATGCAGCGGCCATTGGCACCGCCATCCTGGCGCGGAACAGCGGCTGAGCTGCGCCTTCTTCGGAGATGCTCAAGGGAGCGCCCAACGTGACGCCGGCGGCCTTTGCATAGATCTCCGCCTTGCGGCGGGCGTCAGCGACCGCCTGCTCACGCGCATCGTCGAGCAGTTTCGATGCCTGCGACACCATGAAATTGATGCTTCCGATGTCGTTGGCGCCCGCCGTGACCAGCGCGTCAATGACATTGGCAACCTTGGTCACGTCATGCAGGCGGATCGTCACCCGGTTGCTGGCGCGATAGCCGGTGATGGTGGGAGACGCGCCGGGCCGGGCCACCGAGTTCTGCGCCTGCAACGACAGCCGCGAGGTCTGGTAATCCTTTTCGTCAATGCCGGCGCCTTTCAGCGCCAGCAGCACCTTGCCCATCGCGGTGTTGTTGGCGTCCGAAGCCTCGCGGGCCGTCTTCGCCTCCGAGGTTACCCCGGCATCGATCTGGGCCAGATCGGGCGGCACGGAAATATGGGCTTCGCCGGTCACCGAAATAACAGCCGGCGGCGCTGCCGGCGTCTGCGCCTGCGCGGTGAATGGCGCGCCGGCGGCAAAAGCGGCGAGGCAGAATGCGTGAAGGAAAATACGCTTTCCCATGGCGTTCACTTCAACGGCACGTAGACATTGATTACCAGCTTGTCCTCCTGCGTCTTCAGGGGATCGGTGATGTATTCCTCGATGAAGGTGTCTTTGGCCTCGAGCTTCTTGTCGTCGAGATGATTGGTGATGGCCTCGTAAGTATTGTCCATGTTGTCATACGAGCCGCGGTGGACGAATTTGAGCGCCTTGCCTTCGGGCGACTTGGCGACGCTGATCGTCTTCGGCAGGTTCTTCAGTTCATCTTCGACCGGTATTTCCGCCAGATAACTGAACCCGGTATCGTCAGTGGAAGTGTAGACGATCATCGAGTTGCCGGCGACTTTGCCGCCGTCCTTCTCGATCGCGACCGACAGCGTCTTCAACGATCCAAGCAGCGTCTCGAATGCGGTATCCCAATTTGCCGTGCCCTTGGTGACGATTACCGTTTTCGGGGCGAGCGTAATTTCCTCGCCGAAGGGGTCCGCCTTCTGAACCGGCGCCGGGGCGGGAGCCGGTGGCGCGGTCGACGGCAAATCCCCCGGGGATTTGGCTTCGGCGGGCGGCGGGGCAGGGGTCGCGGCCGGAGCCGGAGTGGAAGGCGTGGGAGCCTGCGCTTGCGCAGCGGCAATACCCACAAAAATCGCCGCTACCGGGACCAGGGCAAAGCGGAACAAGCGGAGGCAATTCATCAGGGTATTCTCCTTGGCGTCGTCTTGGCCGCGCGCTTTTGCCTGGAATGTCCCGGATCATGCCGGCAAAGCGGTTCGCGAGCCTTCGGTATCTAACACGCCGGCGCGCCGTTCGTCCCATGACAGATATTTACGGATATTTCATGGGGCTCCCCCACCGGGCAGGGGGCAGGCGACACAGATAAACCACCATCTAGCTAACCGGCCTTCACTGGCCATATAAACTAGCTTACCGGAAGGATCGATGAGCGCGCTCGCCAACCATAGCTTCGTGAAGATGAACGGGATCGGCAACGAGATCGTCGTGGTCGATCTGCGCGACCGGCCGGGCGCCGTCACGGCGGATGAGGCGCGCGCAGTCGCTTCCCCCAAGGGGGTTGCCTTCGATCAGCTGATGGTGCTGCAGCCGCCGCGGCTCGACGGCACGGAGGCCTTCATCCGCATCTATAACAATGACGGCTCCGAAGCCGGCGCCTGCGGCAACGGCATGCGCTGCGTCGCGCGCCGCGTGTTCGAGGCCTCCGGCCGGAACGCGGTCACCTTCGAGACCAGCGCCGGGCTGTTGAATTGCTGGCAGGGGCCGTCCGCCGATCTCTACACGGTGGACATGGGAGCGCCGAAATTCGGCTGGCGGGATATTCCGCTCGCCGAGGAATTTCGCGATACGCGCGGCATCGAGCTGCAAATCGGTCCGATCGATGCGCCGATCCTGCACACGCCGTCCGTTGTCAGCATGGGCAATCCGCATGCGATCTTCTGGGTCGACGACGTTGAGGCCCATGATCTCGGCCGTTTCGGCCCGTTGCTGGAAAACCATCCGATCTTTCCCGAGCGCGCCAACATCACGCTCGCCCATATTGTCGATCGCGACCACATCACGATCCGCACCTGGGAGCGGGGCGCGGGACTGACCAAGGCCTGCGGCTCGGCCGCCTGCGCCACGGCGGTCGCGGCCGCGCGGCTGAAGCGCGCCAACCGAACGGTGCAGATCACCCTACCGGGCGGCGATCTCAGCATCGAGTGGCGTGACCGTGACGATCACGTCCTGATGACGGGGCCGGCGGCCTTCGAATATGAAGGCCGGTTCGACCCGGCGCTGTTTGTCGCAAATGAGCGTCGACGTCGTCACCTTTGGCTGCCGCCTTAATGCCTTTGAATCCGAGGTGGTGCGCGCCGAGGCCGAACGCGCCGGGCTTGCCGACACCATCGTCATCAATAGCTGCGCCGTCACCAATGAAGCGGTGGCGCAGGCGCGACAGTCGATCCGCCGGCTGAAGCGGATGCGGCCGTCGTCGCGCATCGTCGTCACCGGCTGCGCGGCGCAGACGCAAACACAGATGTTTGCCGATATGGCGGAGGTCGATCGAGTTGTCGGCAATGACGACAAGATGCGGGCAGATGCCTGGCGGCATGCGCGCGCGGCGTTTGACGCAGCCGGCGCGCTCAAGATCGAAACGTCCGACAAGATTGCGGTCACCGACATCATGTCGGTCCGCCAGATGGCGCCGCCGGTCCTGGAAGGGTTGCAGAAGGGCCTGCCGCGCGCCTTCGTGCAGGTTCAGAACGGATGCGATCACCGTTGTACCTTCTGCATCATTCCGTTCGGCCGCGGCAATTCGCGCTCGGTGCCCATCGCGACAGCGGTTGCGCAGGTCCGCGCGCTGGTCGAGCGCGGCCATCCAGAGATCGTGCTGACCGGGGTCGATCTGACGAGTTATGGCGGCGATCTCGAAGATGCGCCGAAACTCGGCCAGTTGGTCAAACAGATTTTGCTAGACGTGCCGGAACTGAAGCGGCTGCGGATTTCTTCCGTCGATTCGATCGAGGTCGATCGCGAGCTTTTGGACGTGATCGCGAGCGACGAGCGGCTGATGCCGCACCTGCATTTGTCGCTGCAATCCGGCGATGATCTCATTCTGAAACGCATGAAGCGCCGCCACTCCCGGGAGCAGGCGGTCGATTTTTGCGCCGAGGTGCGGCGCTTGCGGCCCGACATCACGCTCGGCGCCGACATCATCGCGGGCTTTCCGACCGAGACGGAAGATATGTTCATCCGTTCGCTCGATCTCGTCGAGGAATGCGGTCTGACCTTCCTGCATGTGTTTCCCTATTCGCCGCGGCCGGGCACGCCGGCCTCGCGCATGCCGCAGGTCGAGGGTGGCCTGATCAAGGATCGCGGCAGGCGCTTGCGCGCCGCGGGCGAAGCGGCGTTAGCGAAGCGGCTTGAAACGGAGATCGGCAAAACTCGCGAGGTGCTGATCGAAAGTGGGACGCAAGGGCGCACCGAACACTTCCTGCCAGTTGCGATCAGCGGCGACATGCCGGGAACGGTACGGCGGCTTGCCATCGCAAGCCATGATGGCGCGCGGTTGGCCGTCTAACGCCTTCGCTGCGCTCAGGTCTCGGCGTTATTCCCCGTTCCATCCGCAGGCGCGCAATCGCTCACGCATGTGTTCCGGCGGCGGCGCCACCACGCGCACCGGCTCCTTGTTCTTTGAAATGGGAATCCCGATCTCGCGCGAATGCAGATGCAGGCGCGGCTCGCCGAAGCGGGGACCGTTGCCATAGATATTGTCGCCGACAATCGGCCAGCCCTGAGCCGCCGAATGCACGCGCAGTTGATGGGTCCGGCCGGTAACCGGCTCCAGTGCAAGCCATGTGAGGCCGTTGCCGCGTCCCATCACCTTCCAGTTGGTGATGGCCTGTTGTCCCTCGGGGTCGACCTTCTGCCACCAGCCGCGCTCGGCGTTGAGGCGCCCGAGCGGCATGTCGATCGTGCCTTCATCCTGGGCGGGACCGCCCTCGACGATGGCCCAATAGGTCTTTGAAATTTTGCCGTGTTTGAACAAAAGCCCAAGCGACGCCGTGGCCTTGCGATGCCGCCCGAGAATGAGACAACCGGACGTATCCTTGTCGAGTCGATGCGCCAGCACCGGCGGGCGGGGCAGGCCAAACCGCAACGCGTCGAATGAGGCTTCGAGATTGGGGCCGCCTTTCGGCCCCCGGTGAACGGGAAGCCCTGCCGGCTTGTCGATCACGAGCATTAGCCCGTCGCGATGAAGCACGCGGGCCAGGATTTCCTCCGCGGTCAGTTGGGGAACGTCGATCGGTCGGTTGAGACTTTCAAGACTTTCGTTCATGGCTAGCGCGGCCGATTTGACATTCGCTTCAGATTTGCGGCACGTCCTCCAAGCGAATGTCAAATCGAGGCCGCGCTAGAAAAATAATATTTGCTAGTGTTCCTTTGGTTCTGACATTCGTAAAAGAACCTCGCGTCACCACGGTACGAATGTCAGGACCGGAACACTAGTAACGGCTAACACACCCCGCCATGACTGAGGAAGCACCTAAACAGAGCTGGTGGCGGCGGCTGTCCAGCGGATTGAAGCGTACCTCGAGTTCGCTCGGCACGGCGGTTGCCGATCTCGTGATCAAGCGCAAGCTCGATCGCGCCATGCTCGAGGATATCGAGGATGTACTGCTGCGCGCCGATCTCGGAACCGAGGTCGCGGCACGAATTGCCGCGGCGGTAGGGCACGGCCGCTACGACAAGTCGATCTCGGCCGACGAAGTAAAAGCCGTGGTCGCAACTGAGGTCGAAAAAGTTCTGGCGCCTGTGGCGATGCCGTTAGCGATCGATGAAACAAAAAAACCTTTTGTTATTCTGGTCGTCGGCGTCAACGGCTCCGGCAAGACCACCACCATCGGCAAGCTGGCGGCAAAGTTTTCCGCCGAGGGCCGCAAGGTGATGCTGGCAGCGGGCGACACGTTCCGCGCCGCCGCGATCGAACAGTTGAAAGTCTGGGGCGAACGGGCCAAATCGCCGGTCATTGCGGGCGCGCAAGGCTCGGACTCCGCAAGCCTTGCCTTCAACGCCCTGTCGGCGGCGCGCGACGAGAAGCGCGATGTGCTGCTGGTCGATACCGCCGGGCGGCTGCAAAACAAGGCCGAATTGATGAACGAGCTCGAGAAGGTCGTTCGTGTCATCCGGAAGGTCGATGCTTCAGCGCCGCACGCCGTTCTGTTGGTGCTTGACGCCACGGTGGGACAAAACGCGCTCTCGCAAGTCGAGGCATTTCATCGTACCGCTGGCGTCACTGGCCTGGTGATGACCAAGCTCGACGGCACCGCCCGGGGAGGAATCCTGGTGGCGCTGGCGGAGAAATACAAATTACCGGTGCACTTCATCGGCGTCGGCGAAGCCATCGATGATCTCGCGCCCTTCACGGCAAACGACTTTGCAAAGGCGATTGCGGGAATCGAGGTATAGGTTTCTCTTGTCATGCCCCGCGAAGGCGGGGCATCCAGTTAGCTGCGCCATGGCTAAGAATCGAGGCGTTTCGGTGTACTGGATCATCCGCTTGTGCGGATGATGACGGCAACAAAGGTTTAGCAATGGACAAGACCCAGCCGCATCCGCTGTTCAAGCTCGCCACCGAATTGGGGCCCTTGCTCGTCTTTTTTCTCGCAAACGCCAGGTTCCATCTGTTTGTCGCGACCGGCGCTTTCATGGTGGCCATCGTCGCGGCGATGCTCGCCTCTTATTTTGTGACGCGGCATGTACCGTTGATGGCGCTCGTCACCGGCATTATCGTCATCGTCTTCGGCACGCTGACGCTCGTGCTGCATGACGAGACCTTCATCAAGGTCAAGCCCACCATCATCTATGGTCTGTTTGCATTTGTCCTCGGCGGAGGCCTCCTGTTCGGGCGCTCCTTCATCGCCGTCCTGTTCGATCAGATGTTCAATCTCACCCCGCAAGGCTGGCGAATTCTCACGCTGCGCTGGGCGCTGTTCTTTTTTGCGATGGCGATTTTGAACGAAATCATCTGGCGCACGCAGAGCACCGATTTCTGGGTCGGCTTCAAGGCGTTCGGCGTGATCCCGCTGACCATGGTATTTGCGGTCATCCAGATGCCGTTGATCAAGCGCTTCCATCTTCGAACCGGTCTCGCTGCAAGCGAGCGACGCGTCGGAAGGCGACCTTGGCAAGGGTTGAGCCGTCGGCGGCGTGAACTCGGAGTTCCCCTCTCCTATTGCGGTGCAAGCGCGGCTTCGGAGAGTTTACGGAAACAATCTGTTACATATTAGCAGACGGCTTCCTTTCGCTCGCCGTTTGTGAAGTCGCCTTGCATTTCCAAAAATCCTCGGCAAGGTTTGCTTTCGCTTCGACATTCGGTTTGTCCCTGTCGCAAGAAGGCAATCAATGACCCACGCCGAACTGTTAGGTTATGCGGCGGCCGCATGCGTTTTCGTGACGTTTTACATGAAAACCATGGTGCCGCTCCGGATTGCCGGCATCGTCAGCAATTTCCTGTTCATCGGCTACGGCTACGCCCTGGATGCCTACCCGGTGCTGATCCTGCATCTGGTGTTGTTGCCGCTCAATATCGTGAGGTTGCAGCAGATGCTGCGCCTGATCAAACAGATCGAGGATGTGACCAGGGGAGATGTGAACCTGAAATGGGTCAAGCCGTTCAGCACGACGAAAGCGGTTGCCGTTGGCGACGCCGTGTTCCGTCGCGGAGATCCTGCGGATGAAATGTTTTTTATCGTTTCAGGCCGCTTTCGCGTCCAGGAGCGAAATGTGGATCTGCAGACCGGTGAGATTTTCGGCGAGCTTGGATTGTTGGATGCCGGTCAAGCACGGACGGCGACGGTGGAATGTATGGCGAGTGGTGAATTGCTCCGGATCACCTATGACCAAGTCAAGCAGCTTTGCCTGCAGGACCCCAAATTCGGGTTTTATTTCCTCCACCTTGTCAGCAAACGGTTGTTTCACAACCTGTCGCTGGAATCGCGGAACGGTCAGCCAGGCTAGCTCGGCTCAGGAACCCGCCTTCAATGCCTTGTCGATCTCGGCGCGAAGTACCGTGTTGATGTTGTCTGGCGTTACCGGGCCAACGAGCTTGTATACGATGGTGCCTTCGCGTCCGACGATGAAAGTTTCCGGCACGCCATAGACGCCCCACTCGATCGACGCGCGGCCGTTGGCGTCGACACCGACAATGCGGAACGGGTTGCCATAGCGGCCGAGAAAGCGCCGGGCGTTCTCGGTGGAATCCTTGTAGTTGATGCCGACAAGTTGAAGCCGCGAGTCACGGCCAAGCTCGGTCAGCAACGGAGCTTCGTCACGGCACGGCACGCACCACGACGCCCAGACATTGACGAGGCTCACCTTGCCTTTGAAGACCGTGGGATCGAGGCCCGGGATCGCCGCGCCATTGCTGGCAAGCCCGTCAAGCGGCGGCAACGGGGTTTGTGGCGCGGGATGGCCGATCAGGGCGGATGGGATACGCGACGGGTCGCCGTCGCCAAGCGCGAACCAGAAGATCGCAGCGAGTGCTGCGAAGACGACAAGCGGCAGCGCCATCAGCCAGCGCTGACGTCGCGACGCGTCGTCGGATGCGGGTGCGCTCATGCTTTGTCCATCGTATTGCGTCCGGAGCGGCGGCTAATTCCATCGGACTCAAGTTCGCTCAAGCGCCGCTTCTGGCGGCGATAATCGATCGCGATCCACGCGATCAGCAACACCACGACCGCCAGCACCACCAGATAGGAGGTGACGATGAAGGTCGTATAAGGGCCAAGCGACATGGCATCACACCTGACGCCGGACGGCTTGCGCCACCTGGATCATCTGCATCGAACGCACACGGCGGCGCAGGATCTCGTTGCGCATCGCCGCCAGGTGCAGGGTGATGAACAGAAACGAAAACGCCAGCGCCATCACCAGCAGCGGAATCAGGAACGCGCGGTCGAGCGTCGGCCCGCCCATTCGCAATACCGAAGCGGGCTGATGCAGCGTGTTCCACCAGTCCACCGAAAATTTGATGATCGGAAGATTGATGGCGCCGACCAGCGTCAGCACGGCGGCGGCGCGCGCGGCCCGCGAGGGGTCTTCGACCGCCCGCCACAGCGCGATCAGGCCGAGATACATCAGGAACAGGATCAAGACCGATGTCAGCCGCGCGTCCCACTCCCAATAGGTGCCCCACATCGGCCGGCCCCACAGCGAGCCCGTCACCAGTGCGAGAAAGGTGAAGGCCGCCCCGATCGGGGCCGCGGTCTTCGCGGCGACGTCGGCGAGCGGATGCCGCCACACCAGCGTGCCGAGCGCAGCGAGGCTCATCACGCCCCAGACGAACATCGACAGCCAGGCATTCGGCACGTGGATGAACATGATCTTCACGGTCGCGCCCTGCTGATAGTCATCGGGCGCCATCGCCGACTGATACAGGCCAATCGCGAGCAGGATCGCGGTCGCCGCCACCAGCCACGGCAACAGGCGGGCGGTGAAAGCGAGGAACCGGGTGGGGTTGGCGAGATCGATCAGCGTCATGGCACCCTGTTAATGGTCGAAGCCGTTGCAGGCAATGTTTTCAGCAAGAGTTGATGGAGCATCAATCCAGTCCGTGCCGGAGGCTTGCGGCCGCCGCGTAAGGCCCGATGACGAGGCCGAACAGCGACAGCGCGCACAGGATCGAAAACGGCGCACCGAACGATGACGGCTCGGTGATGGCCGCTTCCGACGCCGCAACGCCAAAGATCAGCACGGGAATCGACAGCGGCAGCACCAACACGGCAAGCAGCAAGCCGCCGCGATGCAGCGTCACTGCAAGGGCCGCGCCAATCATGCCGGTAAAGGTCAGCGCCGGTGTTCCGGCGAGCAGCGTCAGCGCCACGGCTGCAGTTGCATTGGCGTCGAGATTGAGTAGCAGGCCCAGGACCGGCGTGGCGATGACAAGGGGCAACCCGGCGGCGATCCAATGGGCCAGTGCCTTGGCCGCGCAGGACAGTTCCAGCGGTGTTCGGCTCATCGTAATCAAATCGAGCGAGCCGTCGTCGTGATCGGCCGTGAACAGGCGATCGAGCGTCAAGAGGCTCGCGAGCAGCGCGCCGAGCCAGAGGATGGCGGGCCCAAGCCGCTTCAGCAGCGCGAGGTCTGGCCCAATGGCGAACGGCATCAGCACCACGACGGTGAGAAAGAACAGCACGCCGATCAAGGCGCCGCCGCCGACGCGCAGTGCGATCCGGATGTCGCGGCGGATCAGGACGCCAAGCGCGGTCAAGAGGCTTCTCCTATCCGCAGCGTGCGTGTGGGAACTCCCAGGGGCGCGTGGGTCGCCGCGACGATCAGGCCGCCGCGCGCCAAATGATCTCCCATCAAGGTCGCGAACAGTTTTTGGCCGGCGGTATCGAGCGCATTGGTGGGTTCATCGAGCAGCCAGACCGGCCGCTGCACCGTCAGTAAACGGGCGATCGAAAGTCTTCGCCGCTGTCCTGCCGACAAATAAGCGGCCGGCAGCCGGGCTGCATGATCGAGCTCCACGACGGCGAGACTTTCGGCCGGACTCGACTTCGCCCCGCCGAGAAAATCCCGCCAGAAGATGAGGTTTTCCGATACGCTCAGCGCCGGCTTGAGCGCGTCGTGGTGGCCAAGATAATGCGATTGCTCTGGTAGCGTCAGTTCGCTTTCGCCGCCTTCGAGCACGATCGACCCGCCGGCGGGCGCAAGCACGCCCGCAATCAGGCGCAACAACGAGGTCTTGCCCGATCCGTTGGGGCCGACCACCACCAGCGCCTCGCCGGAGGCGGCGTCAAAACTGAGCCGGGAAAAGACCTTTCGGCCGCCCCGCACGCAACTGACTTCCCGTCCCGAAAGCTGCATCTTGCCCCTTCAAAGCCCTCTGGAAGAGGGCGCCGCACTGGAATTCATGGGTGGCGCATTGCTGCGAGCCAGTAGTGGAGTGGATTTGACATGCGCTCCCCGCTTGGCCGCGAGTTCGTAAAGCGGTGTGGCGGCGATTGTTGAAAGATTCTATAAGCCGGAACTTAACTCGCCGCACAATCCACGTTCGGCGAGCGGCCGGGCCCTTGCTTTCGCTGGTGTTATAGTACCATCGCCGGGTATGAACCGACAATTTGGGATTGCCTCACATGACCTCTCTCGACAGCTTCAAATGCCAGAAAACCCTCAAGGTTGGTGGCAAGACCTACATCTATTACAGCCTGCCCGCCGCCGAGAAGAACGGTCTGAAGGGGATCGCCAAGCTTCCCTATTCCATGAAGGTGCTGCTGGAGAATCTGCTGCGCAACGAAGACGGCCGTACCGTCAAGAAGGAAGACATTGTCGCGGTCTCTAAATGGCTGAAGAAGCGCGCGCTCGAACATGAGATCGCCTTCCGCCCGGCGCGCGTGCTGATGCAGGACTTCACCGGCGTCCCTGCCGTGGTCGATCTCGCCGCGATGCGCAACGCGATGCAGAGCCTCGGCGGCGACGCAGAGAAGATCAATCCGCTGGTGCCGGTCGATCTCGTGATCGATCACTCGGTGATCGTGAACTTCTTCGGTGACAACAAGGCGTTCGGCAAGAACGTGGTCGAGGAATACAAGCAGAATCAGGAGCGCTATGAATTCCTGAAATGGGGCCAGAAGGCGTTTTCGAATTTCTCCGTGGTGCCGCCCGGCACCGGCATTTGCCATCAGGTCAATCTCGAATATCTCGCGCAGACGGTGTGGACCAAGAAGGCGAAGATGAAGGTCGGCAAGAAGACCGGCACCTTCGAGATGGCGTATCCGGACTCGCTGGTCGGCACTGATTCGCACACGACCATGGTGAATGGTCTGGCCGTGCTCGGCTGGGGCGTCGGCGGCATTGAGGCGGAAGCCTGCATGCTCGGCCAGCCGTTGTCGATGCTGCTGCCGGAAGTCGTCGGCTTCAAGCTCAAGGGACAACTCAAGGAGGGCGTCACCGCGACCGATCTCGTGCTCACCGTCACGCAGATGCTGCGCAAGCAGGGCGTGGTTGGAAAATTCGTCGAGTTCTTCGGTCCCGGCCTCGACCATCTCTCGGTCGCAGACAAGGCGACCATCGGCAATATGGCGCCGGAATATGGCGCGACCTGCGGCTTCTTCCCGGTCGATACCGCGACCATCGATTACCTCAAGACCTCCGGCCGCAAGGCCGACCGCGTCGCGCTGGTGGTAGCCTATGCGAAAGCGCAAGGCTTGTTCCGCACGGCGAAGTCGCCCGATCCGGTTTTCACGGCGACGCTGACGCTTGATCTCAAGGACGTCGTGCCCTCGATGGCGGGACCGAAGCGTCCCGAGGGCCGCGTTGCTCTGCCGGCGGTCGCGGAAGGTTTCGCGGTCGCGCTCGCCAGCGAATACAAGAAGACCGCTGATGCGACGACGCGCTATCCGGTCGAAAACCGCGACTTCGATCTCGGCCATGGCGACGTCGTGATCGCGGCAATCACCTCCTGCACCAATACCTCCAATCCGAGCGTCTTGATCGGCGCCGGGCTGCTCGCCCGCAACGCGGCCGCCAGGGGATTGAAAGCCAAGCCCTGGGTGAAGACCTCGCTGGCTCCGGGCAGCCAGGTGGTCGCTGAATATCTCTCCAATTCCGGATTGCAGGCCGACCTCGACAAGGTCGGGTTCAACCTCGTCGGCTTCGGCTGCACCACCTGCATCGGCAATTCCGGCCCGCTGCCGGAAGAGATTTCGAAATCGGTCAACGATAACGGCATCGTCGCTGCCGCAGTGCTGTCGGGCAATCGCAATTTCGAAGGCCGCGTCTCTCCGGACGTGCAGGCCAACTATCTCGCGTCGCCACCTTTGGTCGTCGCTTACGCGCTCGCCGGCACCGTCAAGAAAGACCTTGCGGTTGAGCCGATCGCCACCGGCAAGGACGGCAAGCCGGTCTACCTGAAAGATATCTGGCCGAGCGCGAAAGAGATCAACGCGCTCATGAAGAAGTTCGTGACCGCGACAATCTTCAAAAAGAAATATGCCGACGTCTTCAAGGGCGACTCCAACTGGCGCAAGATCAAGACGGTCGAGAGCGAGACCTTCCGCTGGAACATGAGCTCGACCTATGTGCAGAACCCGCCCTACTTCGAAGGCATGAAGAAGCAGCCGGATCCGATCGCCGACGTTATCGACGCACGGATTCTGGCGATGTTCGGCGACAAGATCACGACCGATCACATCTCGCCGGCCGGCTCCATCAAGCTGACGTCGCCGGCCGGAAAATTCCTCAGCGAGCACCAGGTGCGCCCGGCCGATTTTAACCAATACGGCACACGGCGCGGTAACCATGAAATCATGATGCGCGGCACCTTTGCCAATATCCGCATCAAGAACTTCATGCTGAAGGGCGCCGACGGCAATATCCCCGAAGGCGGCATGACCAAGCACTGGCCCGACGGCGAACAGATGTCGATCTACGACGCCGCGATGAAGTATCAGGCCGAGAACGTCCCGCTGGTGGTGTTTGCCGGCGCCGAGTACGGCAACGGCTCATCGCGTGACTGGGCTGCGAAGGGAACTCGTCTGCTCGGCGTACGCGCCGTGATTTGCCAGAGCTTCGAGCGCATCCATCGTTCCAACCTGGTCGGCATGGGCGTATTGCCGTTGACCTTCGAGGACGGAGCATCGTGGCAGTCGATCGGACTGAAGGGCGACGAGAAAGTAACCATACGCGGATTGCAGGGCGAGCTGAAGCCGCGCCAAAAGCTGACGGCCGAAATCGTGTCGAGCGACGGTGCATTGCAGCGTATTTCCCTGCTGTGCAGGATCGATACGCTCGATGAGCTCGAATACTACCGAAACGGCGGCATTCTGCAGTACGTCCTGCGCAAGCTGGCCGCGTAATTGTGATCGGTGGCTCACCGCGAAGTGAGTAGCGGCTATGGGGGAGGCAGCCTAGAAAAGGGCTGCTTTTGCCCTGTCCGATAGCCGTATGGCTTGATGCTCCCTTAGGTGCTAGCGGCGAGAACTGGCAACCACAATTTCCCGGTCTCAGTATGACGATGATGGCTTATAGTTCTATCTCCCGATGGTCCGGCGCCTTGAGCGTCTGCGCCATCGTCGTCGTCATACGCCCCGCCGTGGCCGAGCCTCGCGCGGTCGTCGAACTCTTCACATCGCAAGGCTGCTCGTCCTGTCCACCAGCCGACAAGATTATCGGCGAACTGGCCAAGGATCCCTCGGTCATCGCACTGAGCATGCCGATCGATTACTGGGACTATTTGGGTTGGAAGGATACGCTGGCGGATTCGCGCTTCTCGGCCCGCCAGAAGGCTTATTCGCTGATGCGCGGTGATCGCGATGTCTACACGCCGCAAGCGATCGTCAACGGCGAGGCCCATGTGATCGGCAGCGATCGCGCCAGCATCGAACGCGCCATCGGCGCCACTCGAAAAGGTGACGGCGTCATGTCGGTGCCGGTTTCGATGAAGCTCTCGGGTGGGCACATTACGGTGTCGGTCGCCGACGCGAGCAAGGCGCCGACCGCCCAGCATGGCGAAGTCTGGATTTACTCCATCTCCAAGGCAATACCGATAGCCATCGGACGCGGAGAGAATCGCGGACGCGAATTGACCTACTACAACGTCGTTCGCAACGTGTTGAAGGTTGGCGATTGGAACGGTACAGCCGGGAGCTGGACGGTTCCGCTGGAAAACATTTCCCGTGACGGCATCGATGCCGCGGCCGTGTTCGTCCAGGACGGAAGCCGCGATCGGCCGGGCCCGATGCTGGGTGCGGCGTATACGTCGCTGCACTAGAGCCTATTCGGTTTGATTAAATCAAAACTGGAATCGGGTCTTTTGTTTTGACGCGTTTTCTTCACGCGAACCGGTTCCCACTTCGCTTGAAAACGCTCTGACCGTCTTCCAAAGACTCCATCTGCATCAATTCAATCCGTGGCCGCGCGCCGGCCCGCGATCGTTTCATTCTGTTGCTCAATGAAGAAATGGTCCGGAAAAGAAAAAGGACCAACTCGCGTTGGCCCAGTCACGGATCAATTATTCTACGATAGACCCGATCCTGACGACCCCGGGGGGCTGGGGGCTGAGGAATCCGGTATCGAAAGGACCGGGCCAACGTAGATGATTCTTATCGCAATCTAGCAGGGCACCCACTTGGCGGAAGTGGGGCGGTATTATGATTCAACTAACGATCCCGTGACGTTGCCGGAAGCCCGATTCGACCGAAAGTCACAAGCCGGGGCTGCCAAGGGGAGGCGGGGGTGCGGAGACGCCGCCTCTTGCAGAGCGGTCCAGTCGGCGCAATCATGTCGGCTGAAGGACAGGACAGGAGATGTTCCATGAGTTTGATCTCGGAGGATACCGATCCAAGCGAGGCCCGCGCCGCGGCGCGCCAGGCCGCTGCGGGCGCTTTGTCGAACCGGGTGACGTTCAATCGTCTCGAACTCAATGGCATTCTGAATTTATACGGACGCATGGTCGCTGACGGCGAATGGCGCGACTACGCCATCGACTTCCTGCGCGACCGCGCCGTTTTCTCGATATTCCGCCGCGCGTCGGAAGTTCCAATTTACCGGATCGAGAAGGACCCGCGATTGGCGCGCAAGCAGGGCATGTACAGCGTGATCTCCGCAAGCGGCCTGATCCTGCGCCGCGGACATGAGCTGGAACGTGTGTTGCTGGTGATCGACCGCAAGCTGGCGGTGGTCTAGCGATCCGTCGAAGGCACCGTACTGGCTCCTTCGCCAAGGGCGCGCTGCATCATCACCGTGTCGAGCCAGCGGCCGAATTTGAGGCCGACACTGGGGTGGGTTCCGATCATCTCAAACCCGCATTTTGCATGCACGGCGATTGAGCCGGCATTGGCGGAATCTCCGATCACCGCGATCATCTGACGAAAGCCGCGAGCTTCGCACTCGGCAATCAACCGTTGCAGCAATTGCCGGCCGATCCCGCGACGGTGGATGGCGGGCTGCAGATAGACCGAATTCTCCACCGTGAAGCGATAGGCCGGCCGCGGCCGATAGGCGCCGGCATAGGCGTATCCGATCACGCCTCCGTCCAGCACGGCGACGAAATAGGGAAAGCCGCCGTCTCTCAGCGCCTGAAAGCGGCGGGTCATTTCCGCAAGGTCGGGCGGGACGAGTTCGAAGGTCGCAGTGCCGAAGCGAACCGCATCCGCATAGATATCGGTGACGACGGGGAGGTCGGCGACGTCGGCCGGCCGGATCTCAAGCGAGGACATTGGCGAAGATTATTTTCGCTCTGCGCAAAAGAAAAGCCCCGGCGTCGCGGCCGGGGCTTCTCGGATGGATGGTTCTGCTCTTTAAAAGGCGTCAGTCGCGCTGACCGAGTAACTGCAACAGCAGCGTGAACAGGTTGATGAAGTTCAGGTAGAGCGACAGCGCGCCGGTAATCGCCGCGCGTTCCGCGACATCGCCGCCCGCCTGGGCATAGCCGTAGATATAGTCGTTCTTCAGCCGCTGGGTGTCGTAGGCAGTCAAGCCGGCAAACACCAGCACACCGACCACCGACACCAGGAACTGAAGCATCGTGCTGGCGAGGAAGAGATTGACCACGCTGGCGATGACGACGCCGATCAGGCCCATGAACAGGAACGACCCGATGCCGCTCATGTCACGCTTGGTGGTGTAGCCGTAGAGGCTGAGCGCGCCGAAGGTAGCTGCGGTGATGAAGAACACCCGCACGATCGAGGTGTGCGTGTAGACCAGGAAGATCGACGACAGCGAAACGCCCATCAGCGCGGAGAACACCCAGAACATCATCTGGGCGGTCGCCGGGCGCATCCGGGCGATGCCAGCGGAAAGCGCAAACACCATGGCCAGCGGCGCCAGAATGAACAGCCACTTCAGCGGACTCACGAACATTGCGTAGCCGAACGGTGTCAGGAACGCGCTGCCGATTTTGGCGGCCGCACCGGAGGGATCGCTGGTCACGGCGGCCATATAGACGCCAAGCGCGGCCAGGCCGGTGATGGCGAGGCCGATGCTCATATAGTTGTAGATGCGCAGCATGTAGGCGCGCAGACCGGCGTCGACGGTTGCGGCGTCAACACGACCGGCGGCGCGGCCGAACGGAGAATTATAGTTGCGGTCTAGGTCCGACATGGTCGAATTCCCATTGGTTGCCTCGCAGACGATAAGATATCGAACGTCTCGTCTCGCCTGCCAGAATTAACCCAGATATCGCCGTTCACCGACATTAATTTTGCGTCATGAACAGTATCTGGCCTTTGATCTGATATCTGGGAAACTAGCACATCCGCCGCAAGCGTTCATGCGCGGCTGAATGTCGCGAGGCCGCCAGACGCTCGAATTTATATACAATTTATATATTAGAGGTTTCTCAGCACCGCGGCGGGCTTTTGATTGAGGGCCAGCAATGTTCCGGCCAGTCCCAATCCCACCGTGACGATGAGCGCGGATGCCACCACGGCGGCCGCGCTGCCCGCCTGCCAGACGAAGCTCAGGGTCATCAGCCGGGTCACGATCAGCCAGCCGGCGACCGAGCCGGTAACCACGCCGAAGATAGCGGTGGCCAAGCCGATCAGCAGGTATTCGAGGGCGTAGGCGCCAAGCAAACGCCCTCTTGTGGCCCCTAACGTCTTGAGAATGACCGCATCGTAGACCCGGTGGCGATGGCCGGCGGCAAGCGCCCCGCCGAGCACCAGCACGGCCGAAACCAGGGTGATCGCGCTCGCGCCGCGGATCGCCAGCACAAGGTTGGTAACGACCGTGCCGATGGTCTCCAATGCTTCGCGAACCCGCACGCTCGTGACCATAGGGAACGCCGTGGCGACCGATTTGACGATCGCGGCATCGCCGGCGGGGTCCGGATGAGCCTCGGTCAATGTTGCTATATGTGTATGAGGGGCCCCCCTGAAGGCATTGGGCGAAAACACCAGCACGAAATTGATGCCGAGGCCCTGCCAGTCGATGGTGCGCATGTTGCCGATCTTGGCCGAAATGTCGCGGCCGAGCACGTTGACGACGATCTCGTCGCCGAGCTTGAGCTTGAGCCCGTCGGCAATTTTCTTCTCGATCGAGACCAGCGGCGGGCCGTTGTAGCCGGCACCCCACCACCTGCCTTCGACGATCTTGGAGCCTTTGGGAATTTCGCCGGTCGAACTCAGGCCACGGTCGCTCTGCAGCACCCATTCGCTGTCGGTCGTGGGGTGGAGGTCCTCGGCCCTGACGCCGCGCGCCGCGACGATGCGCCCGCGCAACATCGGCACTTCTTCCACCGTCGACCCCGGTGCGGTCTGCTTCAGAAACGCGGCGAATTGATCGGCTTCGGTCGAGGGAATGTCGATGAAGTAAAACGACGGCGCATGCTCCGGCAACGCCGCCATGAATTGCCGCCGCAGGTTGCCGTCGATCTGCGTGATCGTGACCAGCACGGCGAGACCGAGACCCAGCGACATCACCACCGACGGCGTCAGCGCGCCAGGCCGGTAGATATTGGTGACCGCGAGCCGCAACATGGTGATACTGCGACCGCGGCGCGCGGCGCGCTAGCGCCATCAGTGCGGCGGCAATCCCGCGCAACAGGATGAAGACGGCGATCGCCGAAACGACGAAGATCGCGGCGACCCGCTTGTCGTAGGCGAGGCCAATGATCACGGCGATCAGAAAGGCAACCACGCCTGCCATCGAAAGCAGATAGCGCCAGCGCGGACGATGCCAAACGCTAGATACGGTTTCTCGAAACAGCGCCGCGACCGGCACGTCGTGTACGCGGCCGAGCGGCCATAGGCCGAAGGCAAGCGCGGTCAACAGGCCATAGACGAGCGACAGCGCGAGTTCATCGGGATGAAGCGCAGGCTCGACCGGCAGCGGCAGCACTTTGCCGAACAGATCGACGATGACAAATGGCAGCGCGGCGCCGGCCGCAAGGCCAATGATCGAGCCGATCACAGCCAGCACGATCACTTGCGTCAGGTAGATCGCAAACACGTCGCGGCCGGTGGCGCCGACCGCCTTGAAGGTTGCAATCACGTCGCGGCGCCGATCGATATGGCTCTTGACCGCGTTGGCGACGCCGACGCCGCCAACCAGAAGCGCCGCAAGTCCTACGAGCGTCAGAAATTGGGTGAAGCGGCTGATCGTGCGTTCGAGCTGCGGCGAAGCATTGTCGCGATCGCGGATCTCCCAGCCGGCGTGAGGAAGCGCCTGCCGCGTATCGTCGACGAGCCGCGTGGCGTTGCCGCCGTTGCTGGCGTCGTCCGGCAGTTTGACCCGATAGGTCCAGCGCACCAGGCTGCCCGGCTGCAGCAGTTGCGTGGCGCGAAGTCCGGTCTCGCTGATCAGGAATCGCGGAGCGAATCCGAGGCCGCCGGCAAGCTTGTCGGGTTCGCCATTATCGATGCTGCGGATCTCAAAGGTCGCACTGCCGACATTGACGCGATCGCCGAGCTTCAGGTCGAGCCGGGTCAACAGCGTCTGATCGGCCGCAACGCCGAATGCGCCATCGCGTTCGGCCAGCAGATCGGCGATCGGCATATCCGGCTCGAGCGAGAGCTGGCCGAGCATCGGGTAGGCGCCGTCGACCGCCTTGATCTCGACCAGCGCCAGGCGGCCATCGGCCGTGCGCGCCATGCCGCGCAGCGAGGCGATCGACGAGACCTTGCCGCGCGAACGAAGGAAATCGATTTCCTCGGGCTTGGCTTCGCGCTGGAACAGCGAAAAAGCGACGTCACCACCGAGCAGCGTGCGGCCCTGGCGCGCCAATCCGTCGCCAAGACTTGCGGCCACCGAACCGACGCCGGAAATCGTCATGACGCCGAGCGCGATGCAGGCGATGAAGACATAGAAGCCGCGCAGGCCGCCACGCAGTTCGCGCATGGCGTAGCGCAGAGGAATGGAGGCCGGCCTGCTATTGGCTCGCGGTGTTTCAGAAACGATCGTCATGAAGCGGCGTCGCGCTCCGCGATCTGCGCGTCGATGTGGCCCGAGCGTAGCCGCACGACGCGGTCGCAACGCTGTGCCAGCGCGGTATCGTGAGTCACCAGCACCAGCGTCATGCCGCGCTCGGCATGTTTGGTAAACAGCAAGTCGACGATTTGTTTGCCGGTGGCCTCATCGAGGTTGCCGGTGGGCTCATCCGCCACCAAGATCGCCGGATCGGGCGCGAGTGCGCGCGCGAGCGCGACACGCTGTTGTTCCCCGCCCGATAATTGTGTGGGATAGTGATGCAGCCGGTCACCTAGCCCGACAGAGGCGAGCTCTTGCGCGGCGCGCTGCGCAGCGTCAGGATTTCCGGCGAGCTCCAGGGGGACTGCAACATTCTCCAGCGCGGTCATGGTCGGGATCAGATGAAACGACTGGAAGACGATGCCAACCTGGCGGCCGCGAAAGCGCGCCAGCGCATCCTCGTCGAGGGCATTGAAAGGGGTGCCATTCACCACCACCTCTCCGCTGTCGGGACGCTCCAGCCCCGCCATCACCATGAGGAGTGTGGACTTTCCCGAACCCGAGGGGCCGATCAGGCCAAGCGCTTCGCCCGAGGCGACACGCAGGCTGATGTCCTTGAGAATATGAACGCGCGCCGCGCCCGATCCGAGCGAGAGGTTGATGTTGGAGATCGAAATGCTGTCCGGTGCAAGGCCGGATAGGGATGACGGTTCGATGAGACGGTCCATGGATATAGTGCCCGCTTTTCCGAAGTTCGTAACCCTATGCTGCGACATCGCGAACGAACTTCGGAAAGCAAAGGGCACTATCAGATTTGTCAATTTCTGGTGTCGCTTTCGATCTGAAATTCCTGGTATCAGGTTGCAGCAAGTGGTGCAGAAATTTCAGATCGGCGACACCAGCTCATATGGTACTTCCCTTGGCGTGGTCGAGAGGGTGTCATCCCTGTTGAAGCACATGCTCGTGTGGAGTCTGCTGCTGATCGCCGCCGAACCAGCCTTTGCCCAGTCTTCGGTTGCCTCTGGCGCCGCGTCGATCAAAATGGTGGTGCTGGGCGATTCCTTGAGCGCGGGGCTTGGGTTGGCGGGTCCGGACGCGTTCCCTGCCAAGTTGCAAAAGGCATTGAAATCCAAAGGCATAGCGGTTGATATGACCAATGCGGGGGTTTCCGGCGACACCTCGTCCGGCGGCCGTGACCGGCTCGACTGGTCGGTGCCGCAAGGTACGCAGGCCGTCATCGTCGAACTCGGGGCCAACGACGCCTTGCGCGGGATCGATCCTGCCGTCACCCGCGCCGCGTTGACCGACATCGTCAAGCAACTGAAGGGGCGCGGCATTGCGGTGATGTTGTGCGGCATGGTCGCACCGCCCAACTACGGCGCCGATTTCGCAGCCAGCTTCAATTCGATCTATCGGGATCTCGCCAAATCGTATGATGTGCCGCTGTATCCTTTTTTTCTTGACGGGGTAGCGGCCAATCCCAAACTGAACCAGGCTGACGGCATGCATCCAACCGCGGAGGGAGTAGACATCATCGTCAAAAACATCTTGCCTGCTGTCGAGGCGTTTCTCGGCTCGATATCGAAGCGCGCGAGCTGAAAACCGGACAGCAAGGCTGTGGCGCGTCAGGGCCACCGAACCTTTCCGACCGGTTAATGCGAGGTGCTTCGCAGAGTCACATAACTACGCTAAAAAATAATTGCCGGTGATTCGTCACCGGAGTCTGTCAGCAACATGATCTCTAGGGAAAGCTGTTATCCTCTTTCCCGAATCATGTTCCAGCATCGGGAGTCTTGCGATGCCGCGTTTGTTCACGGGACTGGAAATTCCGGCCGAGATCGGCCAGACCCTCTCCTCTTTGCGTGGCGGACTGCCGGGCGCGCGCTGGATCGATCCCGAAAACTATCACGTCACGTTGCGGTTCATCGGCGACATCGACGGCGTCTCCGCCAATGAGATCGCCTCCATGCTGTTTCGGGTCAACCGCAAGCCGTTCGAGGTCGCAGTCCAGGGCCTCTCGAGCTTTGGCAGCAAAAAGCCGCGCGCCGTGGTCGCCAATATCGCCCCAAGCCGGCCCTTGATCGAATTGCAGGCCGAACTCGAGCGGTTGATGCAGCGGATCGGGCTCGATCCGGAAGGGAGAAAATTCACCCCGCATGTCACGCTGGCTCGGCTGCGCGACGCCTCCACCCAGGACGTCGCGGATTATCTTTCGGTGCGGGGCTATTTCCCGACCAAGGTGTTCACTGCCTCCCGCTTTGTGTTGTTTTCCTCCCGCGCCTCGACCGGCGGTGGACCCTATGTGGTCGAGGATTCCTACGCGTTGAGCGCGTAACATCCGTGACCTCTCCCGCATGCGGCGAGAGGGCGGCGAAAGGGGCATGCCTGTTGCATCAACTCCTGACTTGCAATTTTTGCACGCTTGGGCCGTAACAGGACCATGTTGCCTCCTCCGCCCGCTTCCTCCTTTCTCGCCCATTACGAGGCGCTCGTCTCATCAGGCGCAATCGAGCCGGATGCCGCGCAGCGCGAGGTCGCGGAAGCCTTTGGCGATCTCGAGCAGCGGGTCGAGCGTTACAGGCCCTTGCGCAGGCAACGCCTGCTTGGCCGGCTGTTTGCCGACAAACACGAAGGCCCGCCGCGTGGCCTCTACGTGCATGGCGAGGTCGGCCGCGGCAAAACCATGCTGATGGACCTGTTTTTCCAGGCGAGCCCGGTCCGATACAAGCGGCGCGCCCATTTCCACGAATTCATGGCCGAGGTGCATGAGCGGATTTACGGCTTTCGCCAGGACATTGCGCGCGGCAGGATTCCTGATGAAGACGTGATCGGTCTGACGGCAAGCGCGCTCTTCGAGCAAGCGTGGCTGTTATGCTTTGACGAATTCCACGTCACGGATATTGCGGATGCCATGATCCTGGGGCGGCTGTTTGCTCGCCTGTTCGAGCTCGGCACCGTAGTGGTGGCGACGTCCAACGTGGCGCCGGACGACCTCTACAAAGGCGGTTTGAACCGGTCGCTCTTTCTGCCCTTCATCGCGCAGATCACGGAGCGTATGGCGGTGATGCGGCTGGACGCCCGCACCGATTTCCGGCTGGAAAAGCTCGCCGGCGTGAAAATGTGGCTGGTGCCGGCGGACACGGCTGCCGCAGTCGCGCTCGACAAGGCCTGGGCCAGCATGACAGGCAATGCACCGTGCAAGGCGCGCGATATCTCGATCAAGGGGCGCAATCTCCATGTACCGTGCTCGGCGAGCGGTGTGGCGCGGTTTACCTTCGCGGATATCTGCGAACAGCCGCTCGCCGCATCGGACTACCTCAGGCTCGCCCGCGACTACCACACCATCATGATCGACCGCATTCCGGTCATGGATTATCCCGAGCACAACGCCGCCAAGCGGTTCATCACCTTGATCGATACGCTGTACGACAACGGCGTGAAACTGATGGCGTCGGCTGCAGCCGATCCTTTGTCGATTTATCTGGCAACGGAAGGCAACGAGGCCAACGAGTTCAAGCGGACATCATCGCGGCTGATCGAGATGGGTTCGGAATCCTACTTAGGCCAGCCGCATGGCCACAAGGATTCGGCGGCCAGCGGTGCGACCACGGGGCTGGTCGAAACGTGACGGCGGTGTGGCGGGTTTGCTAGTGTCCTTTCGATTCCGAAGTTCGAAACGTGGCTCCGCAAAAGGTTACGAACTTCGGAAGCGGGACACTGGTGGCCGACAATTGAGCAGGCTCCGGCTTGAACGGGCCGGTCGAAAGGGATAACCAGCCTCAAACAGCTTTCATCCACGGTTCAAAGGACAATTCCCATGGCGCGCGACAAGATTGCTCTGATCGGCTCCGGCCAGATCGGCGGAACGCTGGCCCATCTGATCGGCCTGAAGGAACTCGGCGACGTCGTCATGTTCGACATTGCCGAGGGCGTGCCGCAGGGCAAGTCGCTCGACATCGCCCAGTCCTCACCCGTGGACGGCTTCGATGCCAATTTCACCGGCGCCAACACGTATGAGGCGCTCGACAATGCCAAGGTCTGCATCGTCACCGCCGGCGTGCCGCGCAAGCCCGGCATGAGCCGTGACGACCTCCTCTCCATCAATCTCAAGGTGATGGAACAGGTCGGCGCCGGCATCAAGAAGTACGCGCCCGACGCTTTCGTCATCTGCATCACCAATCCGCTCGATGCGATGGTCTGGGCGTTGCAGAAGGCGTCCGGAATGCCGCACAAGAAGGTGGTGGGCATGGCCGGCGTGCTGGACTCCTCGCGCTTCCGCTATTTCCTCGCCGACGAATTCAACGTCTCGGTCGAGGATGTCACGGCTTTCGTTTTGGGCGGCCATGGCGACACCATGGTGCCGCTGGTGCGCTATTCGACGGTGGCCGGCATTCCGCTGCCCGATCTCGTCAAGATGGGCTGGACCTCGCAGGCGCGCATTGACGAGATCGTCGATCGCACCCGCAACGGCGGCGCCGAGATCGTCAACCTGCTGAAGACCGGCTCGGCATTCTACGCGCCGGCAGCGTCCGCGATCGCGATGGCCGAGAGCTATCTCAAGGACAAGAAGCGCGTGGTGCCCTGCGCCGCCTACCTCAACGGCGAATATGGCGTGAAGGACATGTATGTCGGCGTGCCCGTCGTGATCGGGTCGAAGGGCGTCGAACGTATTGTCGAGATCGAACTCGCGGGCAAGGACCGCGAGGCCTTCGACAAGTCGGTCGGTGCCGTGCAGGGCCTGGTCGAAGCCTGCAAGAAGATCGCGCCGGATCTGCTCGGCCGCTGATGTGAGTTCTGGGCTTGAGGGGTCGTGATGACGATCCCTCGGCCGCCGCAAAAACCGTGCCTTTATCAAAAGCTGGGGCCGGGGTTCGCTAACGAAATGAAATTTTGAGATTTGTCCTTGGCGTGGCATTTGGCATATAATATACCAAGGCCAGATCGGATACCGCTGCTGATCGGGGCGGAACAGGATTCGGGAGAGCGTCGACATGAATATCCATGAATACCAGGCCAAGGCGTTGCTGCACGAGTTCGGCGTGCCGATCTCGAAAGGCGTGCCGGTTCTTCGGGCCGCCGATGCCGACGCTGCCGCCAAAACCCTTCCGGGCCCGATCTGGGTAGTGAAAAGCCAGATCCATGCGGGTGGCCGCGGCAAGGGCACCTTCAAGGAAGCATCCGCCGGCGGCAAAGGCGGCGTTCGGATCGCCAAGTCGGTCGCCGAGGTCAACGAATTCTCCAAGCAGATGCTGGGTGCCACCCTGGTCACCGTGCAAACCGGGCCGCATGGCAAGCAGGTCAACCGCCTCTACATCGAAGATGGCTCCGATATCGACAAGGAGTTCTATCTCTCGATCCTGGTCAACCGCGAAACCTCCGAAGTGTCGTTCGTGGTGTCGACCGAAGGCGGCGTCAACATCGAGGACGTCGCGCACAACAGCCCTGAAAAGATCGTCTCCTTCTCGGTCGATCCGGCGACCGGCATCATGGGCCATCACGGCCGCACGGTTGCCAAGGCGCTGAACCTGACCGGCGACCTCGCCAAGCAGGCGGAAAAGCTGGTGTCCCAGCTCTACGCCGCCTTCACCGCCAAGGACATGGCGATGCTGGAAATCAATCCGCTGGTCGTCACCAAGCAGGGCCAGCTCCGCGTGCTCGATGCGAAAGTGTCGTTCGACGACAACGCGCTGTTCCGTCATCCCGAGGTCGCCACGCTGCGCGACGAGACCGAGGAAGACGCCAAGGAAATCGAAGCGTCGAAATACGACCTCAACTACGTCACGCTCGACGGCACGATCGGCTGCATGGTCAACGGCGCCGGTCTTGCCATGGCGACGATGGACATCATCAAGCTCTACGGCATGGCGCCGGCGAACTTCCTCGACGTCGGCGGCAGCGCCAGCAAGGAAAAGGTGGCGGCCGCCTTCAAGATCATTACCGCCGATCCCAACGTGAAGGGCATCCTCGTCAATATCTTCGGCGGCATCATGAAATGCGACGTCATCGCCGAAGGCGTGGTCGCCGCGGTGAAGGAAGTCGGCCTCAAGGTGCCGCTGGTGGTGCGGCTCGAGGGCACCAATGTCGATGCCGGCAAGAAGATCATCAGCACATCCGGCCTCAACGTTCTGCCGGCCGACAATCTCGATGATGCCGCGCAAAAGATCGTCAAGGCCGTCAAGGGAGGCTGAGCCGATGGCTGCCGATCATCTCGCAGCGCCGACGCCGCTCGAAGAACACCGCAAGCTCGCGGTGTTCGCGGGCGAATGGTCGGGCGAGGAGATGGTCTATCCCTCGCGCTGGACCGAAGGCGGACCCGCATCTGCGAAGGTGTCGGCGCGCATTGATCTCAACGGCTTCTACCTCATCCAGGACACACGCCAGACCCGCGACAGCAAGGAAAGCTTCGCAACCCACGGCGTGTTCACCTATGACCGCGACGACCGTCTCTACAAATTATTCTGGCACGACTCGCTCGGCTACTATGCGCCATCGCCCGCGTCCGGCGGCTGGTCCGGCCAATCGCTCATTCTCGTGCGGGGCTCGCTGCGCGGCAATGCGCGCCACGTCTATGAAGTGATCGACGACAACAGCTATTCCATGAAGATCCAGTTCTCGCCCGACGCCGAAGGGTGGGCCGATGTGCTCACCGGCGTCTACCGGCGGATTTCCTGAACCCCTCACCGTTTTTCCCGCGAAAGCAGTCTCACCCATGTCCATCCTGATCGACAAGAACACCAAGGTCATCTGCCAGGGCTTCACCGGCAAGAACGGCACTTTCCACTCGGAAGCGGCAGCCGCTTACGGCACCAAGATGGTCGGCGGCACATCGCCCGGAAAAGGCGGATCGATCGCATCTCGGCCTGCCGGTGTTCGACACGGTCGCTGAGGCGCGCGAGAAGACCGGGGCCGACGCCTCCGTGATTTACGTGCCGCCGCCGGGCGCGGCGGATGCGATCTGCGAAGCGATCGATGCGGAAATTCCGCTGATCGTTTGCATCACCGAAGGCATTCCGGTGCTCGACATGGTGCGGGTGAAGCGCTCGCTTTCTGGCTCGAAGTCGCGGCTCATTGGACCTAATTGTCCGGGCGTCATGACCGCGGGCGAATGCAAGATCGGCATCATGCCGGCGAATATTTTCAAGCCGGGTAATGTCGGCATTGTCTCGCGATCGGGCACGCTGACCTATGAGGCCGTGTTCCAGACCTCCCAGGAAGGTCTCGGCCAGACCACGGCGGTCGGCATCGGCGGCGACCCGGTCAAGGGAACCGAATTTATCGACGTGCTGGAGATGTTCCTGGCCGATCCCAAGACCACCTCGATCGTCATGATCGGCGAGATCGGCGGTTCAGCCGAGGAAGACGCCGCCCAGTTCCTGAAAGACGAAGCCAAGCGCGGCCGCAAGAAGCCGATGGTTGGCTTCATTGCCGGTGTCACGGCGCCCCCCGGACGGCGCATGGGCCATGCCGGCGCGATCATTTCCGGCGGCAAGGGCGACGCCGGTTCCAAGACCGCGGCGATGGAATTGGCCGGAATTACCGTGTCTCCGTCCCCGGCACGGCTCGGAAAGACCCTCGTAGAAAAATTGAAGTCCTAATTCACTTCTTGGTTCTTTTCGGGGCGAAGTTTCCTCCTAGATAAGGTAGAGGTTCTGGACCTGCCGGGCTGCATATTTGCAGTCCGGCCCGCGCCGTCTGTTACGCGCGATGAAGAAATTATCAGGACGCTCCCATGTCTCGCCAGGATGCGAACGCTGCTTTTGCCCTTTCATCTTTTTTGCAGGGCACAAACGCCACCTATATCGACGAAATCTACGCCCGCTATGAAAACGATCCCTCCTCGGTCGATGCCGAGTGGCAGGAGTTCTTCAAAAGCCTGAAAGATACGCCCGCAGACGTCCGCAAGAACGCGGAAGGGCCCTCCTGGGGCCGTGACAACTGGCCTGTCACGCCGCGCGACGATCTGACCTCGGCGCTCGATGGCAATTGGGTGGAAGTCGAGAAGGCGGTCGGCAAAAAGCTCGCGGCCAAGGCGCAGGACGCTGGCAGCGAACTCGCCTCAACCGACGTGCACCAGGCCACCCGCGACTCCGTGCGCGCGCTGATGCTGATCCGCGCCTACCGGATGCGCGGACATTTCCACGCCAAGCTCGATCCGCTCGGCATCGAAGCGCCACGCGATCGCGAAGAACTCGATCCGCGCTCTTACGGCTTCACCGAAACCGATTTCGACCGCAAGATCTTTCTCGATCACGTGCTCGGCCTGGAATACGGAAGCTTGCGTGAAATCGTCGCGATTTGCGAGCGCACCTACTGCCAGACGCTCGGCGTCGAGTTCATGCACATCTCCAACGCCGCACAGAAGGGCTGGATTCAGGAGCGCATCGAGGGGCCGGACAAGGAGATCTCCTTCACCCGCGAGGGTCGCCGCGCCATCCTCAACAAGCTGGTGGAAGCCGAGGGTTTCGAAAAATTCTGCGACCTCAAATTCACCGGCACCAAGCGCTTTGGTCTGGACGGCGCCGAATCGCTGATCCCGGCGCTGGAGCAGATCATCAAGCGTGGCGGCAATCTCGGCGTGAAGGAAATCGTCGTCGGCATGCCGCATCGTGGCCGCCTCAACGTGCTGACGCAGGTGATGGGCAAGCCGCACCGTGCGCTGTTTCACGAATTCAAGGGCGGCTCGGCCAATCCCGACGTGGTCGAAGGCTCCGGCGACGTCAAATATCATCTCGGCGCGTCGTCGGACCGCGAGTTCGACAACAACAAGATCCATCTGTCGCTGACCGCCAATCCGTCGCATCTGGAAATCGTCGATCCGGTGGTGCTTGGCAAGGTGCGCGCCAAGCAGGACCAGCACGGCGATCCGCCCGACATGCGGATTTCGGTGCTGCCGCTTCTGATGCATGGCGACGCGGCATTCGCGGGTCAGGGCGTGGTGGCGGAATGCTTCAGCCTGTCGGATCTGAAGGGCTATCGCACCGGCGGCTCGCTGCACTTCATCGTCAACAACCAGATCGGCTTTACCACCTATCCTCGCTATTCACGCTCTTCGCCCTATCCGTCGGATGTGGCGAAGATGATCGATGCACCGATCTTCCATGTGAATGGCGACGACCCGGAAGCCGTAGTGTTCGCCGCCAAGGTCGCGATCGAATTCCGGCAGAAATTCCACAAGCCGGTCGTCATCGACATGTTCTGTTATCGCCGCCACGGTCACAACGAGGGCGACGAGCCCGCGTTCACCCAACCGGTGATGTACAAGAAGATCGGCTCGCACCCGACCACGCTGGAAATCTACGCCAAGCGGCTGGTCGCCGATGGCGTCATGACCGAGGGCGAGGTGGAGAAAGCCAAGGCCGACTGGCGTGCGCGGCTTGATGCCGAACTCGAGGCCGGCACCGGCTACAAGCCCAACAAGGCGGACTGGCTCGACGGCAAGTGGGCGGGCTTCAAGTCCGCCGACCAGGAGGAAGATCCGCGCCGCGGCGTGACCGGCGTCGCTACCGCTGTCCTGAAAGATATCGGCCGCAAGATCACCAAGGTGCCTGATGGCTTCCGCGTTCACCGCACCATTCAGCGCTTTCCTCGACAACCGCGCCAAGGCGATCGACACCGGCATTGGCATCGATTGGGCGACCGGCGAAGCGCTA
This sequence comes from uncultured Alphaproteobacteria bacterium, assembly GCA_963775545.1. Taxonomy (GTDB): domain Bacteria; phylum Pseudomonadota; class Alphaproteobacteria; order Rhizobiales; family Xanthobacteraceae; genus Bradyrhizobium. The sequence continues at coordinate 94,123 of CAVZJE010000009.1, read as the reverse complement.
GCGTTCTGCACACTGTTGCAGGAGGGACCGTCATGTGCGGCTTTCGGGGCAGGATTCCGAGCGCGGCACGTTCTCGCAACGCCATTCCGTCTTGATCGATCAGGAAGACGAGAGCCGTTATACGCCGTTCAATCATCTGGGCGGCGATCAGGGTCACTACGAGGTCATCAACTCGTTGCTCTCGGAAGAAGCGGTGCTCGGATTCGAGTATGGCTATACGCTCGCCGAGCCGAATGCGCTCGCGATGTGGGAGGCGCAGTTCGGCGATTTCGCCAACGGCGCACAGGTCCTGTTCGACCAGTTCATTTCCTCAGGCGAGCGCAAATGGCTGCGCATGTCCGGCCTCGTCTGCCTGTTGCCGCACGGTTACGAAGGGCAGGGGCCGGAGCATTCCTCCGCGCGCCTCGAGCGCTACTTGCAAATGTGCGCCGAAGACAACATGCAGGTGGTCTATCCGACGACGCCGGCCAACTATTTCCACGTTCTGCGGCGGCAGCTGCATCGCGAAATCCGCAAGCCGCTGATCCTGATGACGCCGAAGTCGCTGCTGCGGCACAAGCGCGCCGTCTCGCGGCTCGACGAGCTTGGCGAGGGAACCACGTTCCACCGCATCCTTTACGATGACGCCCAGATGCTGCCTGACGAGAACATCAAGCTGGTCGCCGACGACAAGATCAAGCGCATCGTGCTGTGCTCCGGCAAGGTCTATTACGATCTTTACGAGGAGCGCGAGAAGCGCGGCGTCGACGATATCTATCTGATGCGGATCGAGCAGCTTTATCCGGTGCCGCTGAAGGCGCTGGTCGCCGAGCTGACCCGTTTCAAGGGTGCCGAGGTTGTCTGGTGCCAGGAGGAGCCGCGCAACATGGGCGCGTGGCACTTCATCGAACCCTATCTCGAATGGGTGCTGAACCAGGTCAACGCCGCCTACAGGCGTCCGCGTTATGCAGGGCGCGCGGCGGCCGCGGCCACGGCAACCGGCTTGATGTCTAAGCATCAGGCGCAGCTCAAGGCGCTGCTCGACGAGGCACTTAACTAAAAGATTTTCAATCAGTCATGCGCCCTGCGAAAGCAGAGCGCATCCAGTAACCCGCGTTTTTTCGATAACAGCCGTCGCGGATTACCGGATCCTCCGCTTTTGCGGGTGATGACAGCAAGGGAATATCGCCGCACAGGGCATTTGGAGAGAGCAAAGCCATGACTGAAATTCGGGTGCCGACGCTCGGCGAATCCGTCACCGAAGCCACCATCGGCCGTTGGTTCAAGAAGGCCGGTGACAGCGTGGCAGTCGATGAACCCCTGGTGGAGCTCGAAACCGACAAGGTGACGATCGAGGTCCCGGCGCCGTCGGCGGGCGTGCTCGGCGAGATCAGCGCCAAGGACGGCGAGACTGTCGCGGTTGGTGCGCTGCTGGGACAGATCACCGAGGGTGCGGCGGGCGCGACTGCGAAACCTGCTGCCGCTCCTGCCAAGGCCGCATCGCCTGCTGCGCCACCGCCGGCAGCCGCAGCGCCAGCGCCGACCGCCAAGGTGCCGCCGGCGGACGCACCGCTTGCGCCGTCGGTGCGCAAGCTTTCCGCCGAAAGCGGCATCGATGCGGCCACTGTTCCGGGCTCCGGCAAGGACGGCCGCGTCACCAAGGGCGACATGCTGGCGGCGATCGAAAAGGCCGCCTCGGCGCCGACGCCGGTCAATCAGCCAGCCGCAGCGGTACAGGTCCGCGCGCCTTCGCCGGCCGACGACGCGGCGCGCGAAGAACGGGTGAAGATGACACGGCTGCGCCAGACCATCGCGCGGCGGCTAAAGGACGTGCAGAACACGGCTGCGATGCTCACGACCTTCAACGAGGTCGACATGACCAACGTCATGGCGTTGCGTGCCCACTACAAGGACGTGTTCGAGAAGAAGCACGGCAGTAAACTTGGATTTATGGGCTTCTTCACCAAGGCCTGCGTGCAGGCGCTGAAGGATATTCCAGCCGTGAATGCCGAGATCGATGGCACCGATCTGATTTACAAGAATTATTACCACGTCGGCGTCGCCGTCGGCACCGACAAGGGCCTGGTCGTCCCCGTGGTGCGCGACTGCGATCACAAGTCGATTGCGGAAATCGAAAAGAGTATCGCCGATTTCGGACGCCGCGCCCGCGATGGCCAGCTCAAGATCGACGAGATGCAGGGCGGCACCTTCACCATCACCAATGGCGGCATCTACGGTTCACTGATGTCGACGCCGATCCTCAATGCGCCGCAATCGGCCATCCTCGGCATGCACAAGATCCAGGAACGCCCGATGGCGATCGCTGGCAAGGTTGAGATTCGGCCGATGATGTATCTAGCGCTTTCCTACGATCACCGCGTCGTCGACGGCAAGGAAGCGGTAACGTTCCTGGTGCGCGTGAAGGAGAGTCTGGAAGACCCGGCGCGGCTGGTTTTGGATCTCTGATCGATCGGTAACCAGACATTTCGGCGCGCCGCCGTAATTCAGCGGCGTTTCGAGTAAACAGGATTTGAATCGTAGGGGCGTTCTCTTGACCGACAAAGTTGCAATTATTACCGGCGGCAGCCGCGGCATCGGCCGGGCGACGGCGCTTGCGGCAGCGGCGCGCGGGTTTCGCGTTGTTGTGGGCTATGCGAGCAACCAGAAGGCTGCCAGTGAGGTGGTTGCCCAGATCGAAAGCAAGAACGGCAAGGCCATCGCGGTGAAATGCGACGTCGGGAGCGAGGCCGACATCCTGGCGCTGTTCAAGGCCGCGGATGCCTTCGGCACCCTCGGTGCGCTGGTGAACAATGCCGGCATCGTCGGCCCCACGATGCGTGTCGACGCCATGTCCGCCGAGCGCATCCAGCGCATGATGGCGGTCAACGTCACCGGCAGCATGCTCTGCGCCCGCGAGGCGGTGAAGCGGATGTCGACCAGGCACGGTGGCAAGGGCGGTGTCATCGTCAATCTGTCGTCGGTTGCGGCGAAACTCGGTTCGCCGAATACCTATGTGGATTATGCAGCTTCCAAGGGCGCGATCGATTCCTTTACCGTCGGGCTCGGATACGAAGTCGCAGGCGAAGGTATCCGCGTTGCCGGGATTAGGCCGGGCCTCATCGATACGGAAATTCACGCCTCGGGCGGCGAGCCTGACCGCGCGCATCGGCTCGCGCATGTGGTGCCGATGAAGCGGATCGGCACGGCGGATGAAATTGCCAATGCCATCGTCTGGCTGATGTCGGACGAGGCCTCTTATGTCACCAGCGCCATCCTTGACGTGTCGGGCGGACGTTAAAACGGCGGCGCACATTTAAGGTACAGGGTTCGATCATGGCCACTTACGATCTCGTTGTTATCGGCACCGGTCCTGGCGGGTATGTCTGCGCGATCCGCGCCGCACAGCTCGGCATGAAGGTCGCCGTGGTCGAGAAGAACGCCACCCTCGGCGGCACCTGCCTCAACGTCGGATGCATGCCGTCGAAAGCGCTGCTCTACGCCTCCGAAATGTTCGAAGAAGCCGAGCACTCCTTTGCAAAGATGGGCGTCAGCGTCTCCGCGCCAAAGCTCGACCTGCCGTCGATGATGAATTTCAAGCAGCAGGGCATCGACGGCAACGTTAAGGGCGTCGAATTTCTGATGAAGAAAAACAAGATCGACGTGATCGCGGGCAAGGCAAAGATCCTCGGTACCGGCAAGATCGAAGTGTCCAGCCGGGACGGCAAGACGCAAACCGTCGAGACCAAGAACATCGTCATCGCGACTGGCTCGGACGTCGCAAAGTTGAAGGGCATCGAGATCGACGAGAAGCGCATCGTGTCCTCGACCGGTGCGCTTTCGCTCGACAAGGTTCCGGGAAAATTGCTGATCGTCGGTGCCGGCGTGATCGGGCTCGAGCTCGGCTCAGTGTGGCACCGGCTTGGCGCGCAGGTCACCGTGGTGGAATTTCTCGATCGCATCCTGCCCGGCATGGACGGCGAAGTCGCCAAACAATTCCAGCGCATCCTCGAGAAGCAGGGCTTTGCATTCAAGCTCGGCGCCAAGGTCACGGGCGTTGACAGCTCGGGCAAGACGTTGATCGCGCAGGTCGAGCCGGCTGCCGGTGGGGCTCTGGAAAAGATCGAAGCCGACGTTGTGCTGGTCTGTATCGGGCGCGTCCCCTACACCGACGGTCTTGGCCTGAAGGAAGCTGGCGTTGCACTCGACAATCGCGGCCGTGTGCAGATCGATGCGCACTTTGCCACCAGCCTGAAGGGCGTCTATGCGATCGGCGATGTCGTGGCCGGTCCGATGCTGGCGCACAAGGCCGAGGATGAGGGTGTTGCGATTGCGGAAATTCTGGCCGGTCAGGCCGGCCACGTGAATTACGACGTTATCCCTGGTGTTGTGTATACAACGCCCGAGGTGTCTTCCGTCGGCAAGACCGAAGAGGAACTGAAGCAAGCGGGCATCGCCTATACGACCGGTAAATTTCCGTTCACGGCCAACGGCCGCTCAAAAGTCAATCAAACAACTGACGGTTTCGTGAAGATTCTCGCAGATGCGAAAACCGACCGGGTGCTGGGTGTGCATATTGTCGGTCGCGAAGCCGGCGAAATGATCCATGAAGCCTGCGTTTTGATGGAATTTGGCGGTTCCGCCGAGGATCTGGCCCGTACCTGCCACGCCCACCCAACCCGCTCGGAAGCGGTGAAAGAAGCCGCGCTTGCGGTTGGCAAACGCGCCATCCATATGTGATCCTTGCCCGGCGCTAGTGGAGTGGATTTGACATTCGCTACAGACCGGGCCGCGAGTTCGGAAAGCGAATGTCAAATCCTAAACTCCACTAGAGGTTATACTTGCTAGTGGTCCTGTGATTTTAACGTTCGCAAAAGTGCTCGCTGAGAAGGGATGCGAACGTTAGAATCGGACCACTAGTCGGGTTAGGATGGTCTCGATGTTACGCCGCCTTCTTCAACCGATCTGGGTGCTGCTCGCGGTCATCTTTCTGATCGAGGCATGGCTGTGGGATCATCTCGAGCCGATCGTGGCCTGGGTGGTCGCGAAGATTCCGCTGCAATCCTTTAAGCATTGGCTGGCGGAGCGCGTCGATACGCTGTCGCCCGCGATGACGCTGATCGTTTTCATCGTGCCGGTGATTCCGCTATTCCCGCTGAAGCTGATCGGCTTCTGGCTGCTCGCGCATGAGTACTGGCTCAGCGCCGCCATGACCATCATCTTCGCCAAGCTTGTCGGCGTCGGCGTCACCGCCTTTGTCTTTGACGTGACGCGGCCGAAGCTGCTGGAGATGGGATGGTTCGAAAGGCTCTATGAATTCGTCATGGCGCTGCGCGCCAAGGCGAAAGCCCTGGTCGAACCGACCAAGCAACGCATTGTGGAAGTGCTGCGCGGCAACGGCGACCGCTGGTCGTCGCGGATGCTGCGGCTGATCCAGCGCTTCCGCAAGAGCGTGCACGAAGCGCGCTAGAATACCTTCGCTCTCATAAGGCCAGATGTAGTGCGTGCGGCGCGAACAGGCCGATCACGGTGAATGCGATGCCTGCTAGCGCCAGCAGGCCCGATATCCAGGCGAGCGCCACGATGCCGGTGATGATGGTCGCCGAGGCCAGCACGATGCCAATCTGAAACGCCGCCGATGCGAGCTCGAAGTGGTGGTACTTGGCCTCCGCCAGGTCGCGCTCTTCCTCGGCGTGCTTGGCGCGTTCGGACAGTTGATCCTGACCTTCGCCGGTTTCCGGCTCCGAGCGATAGCGCGCCGCGGTCTTCTGCCAGTCGTCGATCTGCTTTTGCAGCGCCGCCTTGGCGGCGGCGTCGCCGATCGTGCCGAGGCTCAATTTAGCCTCATCCGACGCCGTCTGCACCACGGTGCGGCGGATGCTCTTGGCCTGAAAGAACGCCCACAGGTTCGAGCTTTCGACGTTCTTGCTGATGGCTTCCGTCTGCGCGCCTTTGCCGAGCGTTTCCGACAGCGCGAGAAACAGCGCAATCACCGCGATCAGGAGCGCGATCTTCCTGTTCTCTCCCGAGGCATGTTCGGCGTGTTCAGCTTGCTCCATGCTTTCATGTGCGCTCACGATTTTCTCCCCCTGTCCCAGGGTGGCAACGATGAACGAACAATTTGGCGAGTGCAAGGGTTCAGGCGCGGGGATGCGCGCTCCGATACACTTCCAGAAGCCGCTCGCTGTCGATCCCGGTATAAATCTGGGTGGTCGAGAGCGAAGCGTGGCCGAGCAATTCCTGGATCGCGCGCAGATCGCCGCCGCGCGACAACAGGTGCGTCGCAAACGAATGCCGCAGCGCATGCGGTGTCGCGCTGTCGGGCAGGCCGAGCGCGCCGCGCAATCGTGCCATGGTGAGCTGGATGATGCGAGGGCTTAAAGGGCCGCCGCGGGCGCCGACAAATATCGGCCCCTCCGGCGGCAAAGGATGCGGGCACATCGCCACATAATCCTGAATCAGCGTCAGGACATTTTGCAGCACCGGCACCATCCGCGTCTTGTTGCCTTTGCCGGTGACCACCAGAACGTCGCCTTCGCCGGGCGCGGGCACGTCGCGGCGCTTCAGCCCCAGCGCTTCGGAGATGCGCAGGCCGGAGCCATAGAGCAGTGCCATGACCGCGGCGTCGCGCGCCCAGATCCAGGGATCGCGGTCTTCGCCGGCGCGTTCGTTGGCGTCGGCAAGGCGTTTGGCCGCCGCCATCGGCAACGGCTTTGGCAAGCTTTTGCCGACCTTGGGAGCGCGGATCGCGGATAGCGCGCCGACCTTGCCGCGGCCTTCGCGTTCGAGGAAGCGGCCAAAGGAGCGCAGGCCCGCGAGCGCGCGCATCAGCGAGCGGCTGCCGATTTCATCAGTGCGCCGCTTGGCCATGAAGGCCCTGACGTCGCTGGCCTCAAGGGCGGAGAAACCCGCCAGCGTCACGCGCGCTTCGCAGTGCTCGGCGAAGAAATTCAAGAAACTGACGCAGGTCGCGGGCATAGGCCTCCGACGTCTTGGGCGACAGGCGCCGCTCGGCGCGCAAATAGGCCAGCCACCGCGTCATCTCCAGCGCGATCGATTCGTCCGCGCAGTCAAGTTCAATCGGTTGCAAGGCGGGAGCCGGCTTGGCCATATCTGCTCTCGATGGGTCCTTGGCGCGATGATTCCTTTGATTATATCGCACCGTCTTGGTTTATCCTTCGCTAATTCGCCCGGACCCTCAGATGGACCACCCCACGCGCGCCTCGCCATCATCCGCATCGTCGACGGGCGTCGTCGATGTGCTGGTGCCTGTTGCGCTCGACCGGGCCTATTCCTACCGCGTGCCACGGGAGCTGAACCTCAAGCCGGGGGATGTGGTGTGCGTGCCGCTCGGACCGCGCGAAGTCGTCGGCGTGGTCTGGGCCGAGAACCCCAGTCCCGACCCGCGCCTGCATAATCGCCTGAAGGATGTCGGCGAGAAGCTCGACGTGCCGCCGCTCAAACCGGAACTGCGCGCGCTCGTCGATTGGGTCGCCAACTACACGCTCTCGGCCCGCGGCATGGTGCTACGGATGTGCCTGCGCATGGGCGAAGATCTCGGACCCGAGCGGGTCCGGGTCGGCGTTCGTCTGGCCGGTCCGCCGCCGCAGCGGATGACGCCAGCGCGGCGGCGATTGATCGAGCTGTTGTCCGACGGGCTGTTGCACGGCAAGGCAGATGCGGCGAGGGAAGCCGGCATCAGCGTCGGCGTCGTCGACGGCCTTGTCGATGAAGGCACGCTCGCGGTCGAAGCGATGCCGCGCCCGCTCGCCCCGCCCGCGCCGGACCCGGATTTTGCGGTGACAGAATTTTCTCGCCAGCAGCGCGTGGCGGTGGATGCGATGCGCGCGCTCGCCGCCAACGGCACCTTCCACGTCGCCTTGCTTGATGGCGTCACAGGTTCGGGCAAGACCGAAGTCTACTTCGAAGCGATCGCAGAGACCATTCGCCGCGGCAAACAGTCGTTGATCCTGATGCCGGAAATTGCGTTGACCGGCCAGTTCCTGGATCGCTTCGCGCGCCGCTTCGGCGTGCGGCCGCTGGAATGGCACTCCGAACTGACCCCGCGCACGCGGCAGCGTAATTGGGCCGCGATCGCCGGTGGCGAGGCGCCGGTCGTGGTGGGCGCGCGCTCCGCGCTGTTCATGCCCTATGCCGATCTCGGCTTGATCGTCGTCGATGAGGAGCACGACCAGGCTTACAAGCAGGATGAAGGCGCGCATTACCATGCCCGCGACATGGCGGTAGTGCGCGCCCATATCGCGAAAATCCCGATCGTGCTGGCTTCCGCCACGCCATCGGTGGAAACCGAGGTCAATGCGCGCAAAGGCCGCTATCAGCGCATCCTGCTGCCGTCGCGGTTCGGCGGCCAGCACATGCCGCATATCGAGGCGATCGATCTCAGGCGTGAAGCTCCGCCGCGCGGGCGATTCATTTCACCGACGCTTGCCGAACAGATTCGGTTTGCGATTGAACGGCGCGAGCAGGCGCTGTTGTTCCTCAACCGCCGCGGCTATGCGCCGTTGACGCTATGCCGTGCCTGCGGCCATCGCTTCGCCTGCACCATCTGCGACGCCTGGCTGGTCGATCATCGTTTTCGCCAGCGGCTGGTCTGTCATCATTGCGGTTTCTCGATGCCACGCCCGCATATCTGTCCGCATTGCTCGGCGGAGGAGTCGCTGGTGGCGGTTGGTCCGGGCGTCGAACGCCTGCAGGAGGAGGCGGCCAGTCTCTTTCCGGAGGCGCGCACCATGGTGTTGTCGAGCGATCTCATTACCTCGATCGAGACCATGCGCAGCGAGTTGAACGAGATCGCGGAAGGCCGCGTGGACATCATTATTGGTACCCAGCTGGTGGCCAAGGGTCACCATTTCCCGCGGCTCAATCTGGTCGGTGTGGTTGATGCCGATCTGGGCCTGAGCAACGGCGATCCGCGCGCGGCCGAACGTACCTGGCAATTGCTCAATCAGGTGATCGGGCGCGCCGGGCGCGATCAGGGCAGGGGCGTCGGCTATTTGCAGACCCATCAACCCGAACATCCGGTGATGAAGGCGCTGGTGGCCTGCGACCGCGACGCGTTCTATGCCAGCGAGATCGAGATGCGCGAGAGAAGCGGCTATCCACCGTTCGGCCGGCTGGCGAGCCTGATCGTGTCGGCCGGCGATCGTCCCACAGCGGAAGGTTTTGCGCGCAAGCTTGCCGCGATCGCCCCGATCGATGAGCGGATCAAGGTGCTGGGACCGGCCGAGGCGCCGCTTGCGGTCATCAAGGGACGCTATCGTTTTCGGCTTCTGGTGAAGTCGCAGCGTAACGTCGACGTGTCGGAATACCTGCGCGAGTGGCTGGCCGCGGGTCCGAAGACCAAAGGCAATCTCAAGCTCGAGATCGATGTCGATCCGCAAAGTTTCCTGTAGGGAACGAATGAAAAAAGCCTGCCGACATTTCTGTCGGCAGGCTTTCAGGAGACGAGACGACAGAAGTTCCGCCGATCGAACGGACTCAATACCTGTAAGGACGGTCCTGAAACGAAAAACGCTGTTACGAGACGACCTCGGCGGTGACGCGGCCGACGCCGGCGCTCGTCAGTCCGATCGCGCGGGCAGCGCCCGTGGACAGGTCCAACACGCGGCCGCGTACGAACGGGCCGCGGTCGTTGATGGTGACGATGACGCTCCGGCCGCCGTGGGTGACCCTGAGCTTGGTGCCGAACGGCAGGCTGCGGTGGGCCGCGGTCATGGCTTCCTGGTTGAAGCGCTGGCCGGAAGCGGTCTTGTGGCCGGACTCATTGCCGTAGAAGGAGGCCATGCCCGAGAAGCTCCGCCCCGAACCGAACGACGGGGTGGCTAGCGACGCGTTGGCGTCCCGCCAGGACGGGCTGACGGCGCGGGCAGCATGATGGGAATAATGGTGGTGATGATGGTGATGCCGGTCGGGCCTCGCCGAGGCCTCGGAGGCGGTACCGCCGGTAAAAGCAGCTGCGGCAAAAAGGATGAGCGCCGTACGCGACCGGGCTACTTTTCCCAGCGCCTGCTTGTTGAGTTTCAGCATTATATCAGTCCCTCAATGTAGTATTGCCACATCGGTGGCAAGTGGAACCCCCGCTCCAAGTTGAAGGACTGCCGTTTGATTTCGCAATGAGGCATAAAAGGGGCAGTAGAGCCGGTTTATCTCAGCCTGAAACATCTTGTTATGCGGAACAGAAGATCAAGGATATTCCGTAATACTGAGGTTTAACGGCTCAATAACCAAATCTATACCTCGTATTATTGCTCAATGAAGTTCTCACTGGCGTTGCCGAGTTTTTGGCAAGTAATGCGGACAAGGGAATGGCCGGGGCAGATCCGCGTTCCTTCCGCTCGGCGAATGCTGCCATGCAAAAACGCGCGGAACGATTTGGAACTTTCGTGTGCGGTTTCTTAATACCGTTCGTGGTGCATCAGCCGGCCGCCACGAATCGCCGGACAATTAGTCTGCACACTCGGCTGCGGCTAGCCTGCGCATCGCTTGCGGCAAGGCATCGCCAGCACTCGCCGTCATATTGCACCTGCACTCTTGCTATGTTAGCAAAGCCGCGATTTTAACGGTCCCGGCGCAGGCTGTGCCGGTCGAAAATCGAAGTCCCGCTTGAACTTCAAGGGCTTGGATCGCTAGGCGCCGCTTTTTGGCGACGGTTTTTCCCTTGCGAGTTTGACAGCAAAAAAAGAGCGCGTTCGTGGCTGAAAATCCGTCCGTTTCGGGAGTGTCCGGTCGTTATGCAACGGCCCTGTTCGAATTGGCGCGCGATGAAAAGTCAATTGACGCCGTCAAGGCCGACCTCGACAAATTCGATACGATGCTGGCGGACAGTGCTGATCTGAAACGCCTCGTTCGCAGCCCGGTTTTTTCGTCCGAGATACAAGCGAAGGCGCTGTCGGCGGTGCTCGACAAGGCCGGTATTTCCGGCATTTCCGCCAATTTCCTGAAAGTCCTTACCGTCAATCGGCGGCTGTTCGCCGTGGATCAGGTGATCCGCGCCTTCCGCGCGCTGGTGGCGAAGTTCAAGGGCGAGGCGACCGCTGATGTGACGGTAGCCGAACAGCTCAGCGACAAGAATCTCGACGCCCTCAAGACCGCGCTGAAGTCGGTGACGGGCAAGGACGTTTCTCTCAACGTGAATGTCGATCCGTCGATCATCGGTGGCCTCGTTGTCAAACTCGGCAGCCGCATGGTCGATAGCTCGCTTCGCACCAAACTCAATTCGATCAAGCACGCGATGAAAGAGGCAGGCTGATGGACATCCGCGCCGCGGAAATTTCCGCGATCCTCAAGGACCAGATCAAGAATTTTGGCCAGGAGGCTGAGGTCTCCGAAGTCGGACAGGTGTTGTCCGTCGGTGACGGCATCGCCCGCGTCTTCGGCCTCGACAATGTCCAGGCCGGCGAAATGGTCGAGTTTGAGAACGGTACGCGCGGCATGGCGCTGAATCTTGAAACCGACAACGTCGGTATCGTGATTTTCGGCGCCGACCGCGAAATCAAGGAAGGCCAGACCGTCAAGCGTACCCGCGCCATCGTCGATACGCCGGTCGGCAAGGGCCTGCTCGGTCGCGTGGTCGATGCGCTCGGCAATCCGATCGACGGCAAGGGCCCGATCAAGGCTGACAAGCGCATGCGCGTCGACGTCAAGGCGCCCGGCATCATTCCGCGCAAGTCGGTCAACGAGCCGATGGCGACCGGGCTGAAGGCGATCGATGCGCTGATTCCGATTGGCCGCGGCCAGCGCGAGCTGATCATCGGCGACCGCCAGACCGGCAAGACCGCAATCGCGCTCGACACCATCCTCAATCAAAAGCCGCTCAACGCGCAGCCGGACGAGAACATCAAGCTCTATTGCGTCTATGTCGCGATCGGGCAGAAGCGCTCGACCGTCGCGCAGTTCGTGAAGGTGCTCGAAGAGCAGGGCGCGCTGGAATATTCGATCATCGTCGCGGCCACCGCGTCCGATCCGGCCCCGATGCAGTACATTGCGCCGTTCACCGGCTGCACCATGGGCGAGTATTTCCGCGACAACGGCATGCACGCGGTCATCATCTATGACGACTTGTCCAAGCAGGCCGTCGCCTACCGCCAGATGTCGCTGTTGCTGCGCCGCCCGCCGGGCCGCGAAGCCTATCCCGGCGACGTGTTCTATCTGCATTCGCGCCTGCTCGAGCGCGCCGCCAAGCTCAACAAGGATCAGGGCTCGGGATCGCTGACGGCGCTGCCGGTCATCGAAACCCAGGCCAACGACGTGTCGGCCTATATTCCGACCAATGTCATTTCGATCACCGACGGCCAGATCTTCCTCGAAACCGACCTGTTCTTTCAGGGCATCCGTCCCGCCGTGAACGTCGGTCTGTCGGTGTCGCGCGTCGGATCGTCGGCGCAAACCAAGGCGATGAAAAAGGTCGCCGGCAAGATCAAGGGCGAGCTCGCGCAATACCGCGAAATGGCGGCGTTCGCGCAGTTCGGCTCCGACCTCGATGCCTCGACCCAGCGCCTGCTCAATCGCGGCTCGCGCCTGACCGAACTCCTCAAGCAGCCGCAGTTCTCGCCGCTGAAGATGGAAGAGCAGGTCTGCGTGATCTGGGCCGGCACCAACGGCTATCTCGACGCGCTTCCGCTCAACAAGGTGCGCGCGTTCGAGGACGGGCTTTTGTCGGCGCTGCGCGGCAAGAATGTCGAGATCCTCAACACCATTCGTGACAGCCGCGATCTCTCCGACGATACCGCAGCCAAGCTGAAGAGCGTGGTCGAGGGTTTCATCAAGACGCTTGCTTGATTCTTCGCCTCCCCGCATGCGGGGAGGTGCGCGCAACCGAGGTGCGGTGGATTAGACTTAAATGGCTTCACTAAAGGACATGCGGGTCCGCATCGCCTCGACCAAGGCGACGCAAAAGATCACCAAGGCGATGCAGATGGTCGCAGCATCCAAGCTGCGCCGGGCGCAGACCGCCGCAGAAGCTGCGCGGCCGTACGCCGAAAAGATGGATGCGGTGATCTCCGATATTGCGAAGGCCGCCACAAGCTCGCCTGGCGCGCCGGCGCTCTTGGCCGGAACCGGCAAGGATCAGGTGCATCTGCTGCTGGTATGTACCGGCGAACGCGGCCTTTGCGGCGCCTTCAACTCGTCGATCGTGCGGCTCGCGCGTGAACATGCGCAAAAGCTGATTGCCCAGGGTAAAGAGGTGAAGTTTTTCTGCGTCGGCCGCAAGGGACTGGAGCAGCTTCGCCGCACCTTCGAAAAGCAGATCGTGGAAAGCGTCGAGCTGCGCTCGGTTCGCCAGCTCGGCTTCGTCAACGCCGAGGACGTCGCCAAGAAGGTTATCGCGCGCTTCAACAACGGCGAATTCGACGTCTGCACGCTGTTCTATTCGCGCTTCCGCTCGGTGATCGCCCAGATCCCGACCGCACAGCAGATCATTCCGCTGGTCGTCGAAGCGTCCGCGGCCAATGCGGCTCCGGCCGTCTCCTACGAATACGAGCCGGAAGAAGACGAGATCCTGCCGCGGCTGCTGCCGCGCAACATCGCGGTGCAGATCTTCCGCGCGCTGCTGGAAAACAACGCCTCGTTCTACGGCGCCCAGATGAGCGCGATGGACAACGCCACGCGCAACGCCGGCGACATGATCCGCAAGCAGACCCTGATTTACAACCGAACCCGTCAGGCCATGATCACCAAGGAGCTGATTGAAATCATCTCCGGCGCCGAGGCGATGTAACGGCGACACGCACGATTGGACTGACGGTTGTCCAGAGATACGAATTCGAAGGAGATAGTTTTATGGCTTCACCTGCCAACCAGACCGGACGCATCACGCAGGTCATCGGCGCCGTCGTCGACGTGCAGTTCGAAGGACATCTGCCCGCCATTCTGAACGCGATCGAAACCAAGAACGGCGGCAATCGCCTGGTGCTCGAGGTCGCGCAGCATCTCGGCGAATCCACGGTACGCACGATCGCGATGGATACCACCGAGGGTCTGGTTCGCGGTCAGGAAGTCACCGACACCGGCAACCCGATTATGGTGCCGGTCGGCGCCGGGACGCTTGGGGCGCATCATCAACGTCATCGGCGAGCCAATCGATGAAGCCGGTCCGGTGGAATCGGAGGGTTTGCGCGCCATTCATCAGGAAGCTCCGCTCTATACCGATCAGTCCACGGAAGCCGAAATTCTCGTCACCGGCATCAAGGTCGTCGACCTGCTCGCGCCTTACGCCAAAGGCGGCAAGATCGGCCTGTTTGGCGGCGCCGGCGTCGGCAAGACCGTGCTGATTCAGGAACTGATCAACAACGTCGCGAAGGCGCATGGTGGTTACTCGGTGTTCGCCGGCGTCGGCGAGCGGACCCGCGAAGGCAATGACCTCTATCACGAGTTCATCGAATCGAAGGTCAATGCGGACCCGCATCATCCCGATCCGAGCGTGAAGTCGAAATGCGCGCTGGTGTTCGGTCAGATGAACGAGCCGCCGGGCGCGCGTGCCCGCGTCGGCCTCACGGGTCTGACGGTCGCCGAGCATTTCCGCGACCAGGGCCAGGACGTGCTGTTCTTCGTCGACAACATCTTCCGCTTTACCCAGGCCGGCTCCGAAGTGTCGGCGCTGTTGGGGCGCATTCCGTCGGCGGTGGGCTACCAGCCGACGCTCGCGACCGACATGGGCGCGCTGCAGGAACGCATCACCACGACGCACAAGGGATCGATTACTTCGGTGCAGGCGATCTACGTGCCGGCCGACGACTTGACCGACCCTGCGCCTGCGACCTCGTTCGCCCATTTGGACGCGACCACGGTGTTAAACCGCGCGATCTCGGAAAAAGGCATTTACCCGGCGGTCGACCCGCTCGACTCGACCTCGCGCATGCTGTCGCCGCTGGTCGTTGGTGAAGAGCACTACAACACCGCGCGCCTGGTTCAGCAGGTGCTCCAGAAGTACAAATCGCTGCAGGACATCATCGCCATTCTCGGCATGGACGAGTTGTCGGAAGAGGACAAGATCACGGTCGCGCGCGCCCGCAAGGTCGAACGCTTCCTGTCGCAGCCCTTCCACGTCGCCGAAGTCTTCACCGGTTCGCCCGGCAAGTTCGTCGACCTCGCCGACACCATCAAGGGTTTCCGCGACCTGTGCGAAGGCAAGTACGACCATTTGCCGGAAGCTGCCTTCTACATGGTGGGAACCATCGAAGAAGCGGTCGAAAAGGGCAAGAAGCTCGCGGCTGAAGCGGCCTGAGAAGGTAAGCTCCCTCTCCCGCTTGCGGGGGAGGGTTGGGGAGGGGGCGCTTGCGTCGTCTCTCGAGTATGTAACCCCCACCCGACCGGCTTTGCCGGTCGACCTCCCCCGCAAGCGGGAGAGGTGAAGCAGGCAGAGCAGACATGGCCACTTTCCACTTTGATCTCGTCTCGCCCGAAAAAATGGCCTTCTCCGGCGAGGTCGACCAAGTCGACGTTCCCGGGGTCGAGGGCGATTTCGGCGTGCTGGCCGGGCATGCGCCGGTCGTGGCCGCGGTTCGGCCCGGCATTCTGACGATAATATCGGGCGGATCGAAGCAGAAGATCATCGTGCTCGGCGGGCTTGCTGAAGTCTCCGAGAAGGGTCTCACGGTGCTGGCCGACGTCGCGACGTCGCTCGACGAACTGGATCGCGCCGAGTTCGCCGAGACGATCTCCGAAATGGAGACCAAGCTCGCCGAAAAGGAAGGCTCCGAGCTCGATCACGCGATCGAACGGCTCGATCACTACAAGAGCATCCAGCACGAGCTCAATACGACGGCGCTACACTAGGCGCGTATCCGCGATCGGACCATTTCCGGTCGCGCCGAATTAATCCGGGATCGCAGAGAATTTTGCGAATTGTTCCGCCACGGCACGGTAGACGTCGCGCCGGAATGGCACCACGAGATCGGCGACGCGATCGAGGCGCTCCCATCGCCATTGGTCGAATTCCGGCGGCTGGCCGTTACGCGATGTCAGCGGGTCGATTTCCTGCTCGGAACCGGTAAAGCGTAACGCGAACCATTTTTGCCGCTGACCGCGAAATGGCGCAAGCCGATGCGACGATGGCCCGGCATAAAGCGGGAATTCGTACGTCAGCCAATCGGTCTCGCCGAGATAGTCGGCGCTCTTCACGCCAGTCTCTTCCCAAAGTTCGCGCATCACCGCCTGATGCGGATTTTCCTCGGCGTCGATGCCGCCCTGCGGCATTTGCCACTCCAGGCCGGGAAGAATGATCTCCGGACCGTCGTCCCTGAATCGCCGGCCGATCAAGACCAGGCCGGCGGCATTGAACAGCGCAATGCCCACATTGGGACGATAGGGCTTTGTCATGAAGGAGAACGCTCGCGTTGTTGACGCCGGCGGCCAGCCAACCTAGGGCTGAACTCAACCGCTCGCGAGGCCGGCGAATTCCTTGACCACGCGCTCGTAGACCGGGCGCTTGAACGGAACGATCAGATCCGGAAGATTTTTCATCGGCTCCCAACGCCAGTTGACGAACTCGGCCTTGTGTCCGCCCCCGCCGGGGCTTGCGACATTGATCTCGCGATCCTCGCCGGTGAAGCGCACGGCGTACCATTTCTGCCGCTGGCCGCGGTAGCGGCCCTTCCAGGCTCGGCCGGCAATGGTGCGCGGAATATCATAAATCAGCCAGTCGTCGACCTCGGCGATCTTTTCGATCGAGCGGGCACTCGTTTCCTCGTAGAGCTCGCGCTTGGCGGCCGCCCAGGTGTCCTCGCCGGGATCGACGCCGCCTTGCGGCATTTGCCAGACATGGAACTCGTCGACATGTTCGACGCCGCCGGCGCGGCGACCGATGAAGACGAGCCCAGCTGCATTGATCAGCATCATGCCGACGCAAGTTCGATAGGGCAGATCTTCGTAACGCGCCATTCCGTCCAGGTCTCCTGCGGGGGGCCGCACGACGAGAGGTCTCGTCAGCTCGATTTTGATTTCATCATCGCCGTTGTCAATGGCACGAGCAGGACGCCATGGCTGTCAAGCGTTTTGGTCCAGGCGCTAATCCGCTCGATCGAAATCGGCAACGCTGAGGCGACACCGACCGCCAGCCCGCGTTCTTTCGCCAATCCCTCGAGTTTGGCCAAATGCGCGGTCGATTTCTGCTGATGTCGGCACCCCATCGATGGTGACATCGGCCCTGGCGAAAGGCACGGCCTGGGCCGCCATCAGCGAGGGAGCAACGCTGCGCGCCGATCCATCGTCGAAATAGCCGAGGCCGCGCTTGGCGGCCTCTTTGACGATCGGCGCCATCGCCGTATCGGTCGCGACAAAGCGTGCGCCCATGAAATTGGCGATTCCGGCATAACCCTGGAATCGGCTGAGGTGCCAGTACAGGCGGTCGAGATTCTGTTCGGGCGCGAGTGCCGTCAAAAGGGTCTGCGGTCCCGGATCGTTGTCGGGATAGTCGTAGGGTTCCATCGGAATTTGCAGCAGAATCTCGTGATGCTGCGCGCGAGCCCGCTCGACAAGCTTGGCGGGGTCCGATCCGTAAGGGGTGAACGCCAGCGTCACCGCCGCCGGCAACCTCAATATGGCATCGACGGTTTTGGCGGCACCGACACCAAGACCGCCCACTACGATGGCCACAATCGGCATCTTCGCCGCCTTGGCGCGGTCGGCTTCGCCGGCATAGGCGGTGAAGGGCCTCAGCCCGTCGGCCATCGTCGGGATCATGCCGTAGCGGGATTTCTCGAGTAACCGCGGGTCAATCCCCGGCATCACGCCAGGCGCGGCTGCATCTTTCTCCGAAGCCTCGCCCGCGATCTTCACGTCCTGGTGTGCGCCACTGGAGCCGTCGATGATAGTGACGGTCCGTTGTTCAGCGCCCGCGCCCGGATGGGCTTTATTCGACGGGGCTTCAGTGCCATGCGCGGCCATTGCCGGCTTCTCGGCAGACGTTTCGCTGGTCTTTGCGCCGGCCTTGTCGCCACCCGGTGAGGGGGCGATCGCGATTCGTGTCAGCGGCTCGCCACCAAGCGGGTCATCATGGAAAAGGGCAAAGCCGGCAAATGCCGCGAGAAACAGGCCGAGCGCCAGCGCCAGCGCCTGGATCGGCGTGAAAGGCAGCCGAAAGCGGCGCTTGCCGCGCACGCCATCCCGTCCAAGCGGAGCGCTCAGGTCGTCGGTGGCCTCTGCCATCCACGTCTCCGAATCAATCGGGATGAAGATACCACGTCGGCATAAGGCAACGGCAGGGCGGAAGCGCGTCCTCAACGGCCGCGGGATCGAGGTCCCGCCTCCCGCAAAATGACGGGGCCAGCAAATAAAAAGGGCGGCCGTTGCGGCCGCCCTTTTCGAATCAACGCTTCAAGTCCGGTCAGTTGGCTTCCTTGTTGGAAGGCTTCTCGACCGAGGCCTTGTCGGTGGCCTTGTCGTCGGAGGCCGGCGCGCTGGCATTGACCTTCACGCCGTGCAGCAGATCGTCCGCCATCTTCAGCGCCTTGTCGTTCTTGGCGTCCGGCGGGACGTAAGACTGCGAGCCGGTCTTCTCGTCGCCGTCATTCTTCAAGTGACCGCGCAGCGAGGCCTCGCCTTTGGTGTCGGTCCGCGATTTCAGCTCCTCCGGCACATCCTGCAACACCTCGATGTCGGGAACGATGCCCTTGGCCTGGATCGATTTGCCGGACGGCGTGTAATAGCGCGCCGTGGTGAGCCGCAGCGCACCGTTGCCGGCACCAAGCGGGATGATGGTCTGAACCGAGCCCTTGCCGAACGAACGGGTGCCGACCAGCGTCGCGCGCTTGTGGTCTTGCAATGCGCCCGCGACGATCTCGGAGGCGGATGCCGATCCGCCGTTGATCAGGACGATCACCGGTTTGCCCTTGGTCAGATCGCCCGGACGGGCCGAGCGGCGCTGGGTTTCCTCGGCGTTGCGTCCGCGAGTCGAGACGATTTCACCGCGCTCGAGGAATGTGTCGGAAACCGTCACCGCCTCTTCCAGCAGGCCGCCAGGGTTGTTGCGCAGGTCGATGACATAGCCCTTCAGCTTGTCGCCGATCTGGCCCTGCAAGTTTGCAATTTCCTTCTTCAGCCCTTCGGTGGTCTGCTCGTTGAACGTGGTGATGCGGATATAGGCGATATCGTCGTCTTCAACGCGCGCGCGCACCGAGCGGACGCGGATATTGTCGCGCACCAGCGTCACGTCGATCGGATTGTCCTGGCCCTTGCGGATGATC
Source organism: uncultured Alphaproteobacteria bacterium (assembly GCA_963775545.1). GTDB lineage: Bacteria > Pseudomonadota > Alphaproteobacteria > Rhizobiales > Xanthobacteraceae > Bradyrhizobium. The sequence continues at coordinate 74,945 of CAVZJE010000009.1, read as the reverse complement.
TTGAGCCGGATCTTGGTGTTGACGGGGCCGCGCATCTTCTCGACCGCCTGGTTCAGCGTCAGGCCCTGCACCTGCTCGTCGTCGAGCATGGTGATGATGTCGTTGGCGAGGATACCGGCCTTGGAAGCGGGCGTCTCGTCGATCGGCGACACCACCTTGATCAGACCGTCTTCCATGGTGACTTCGATGCCGAGGCCGCCAAATTCACCGCGGGTCTGTACCTGCATGTCGCGGAAGCTCTTGGCGTCCATGTAGCTCGAATGCGGATCGAGGCCGCTCAGCATTCCGCTGATCGCCAATTCGATGAGCTTGCTGTCGTCGGGCTTTTCCACGTAGTCGCTGCGGACCCGCTCGAACACGTCACCGAACAGGTTGAGCTGACGATAGGTGTCGGAGGTTGACGCACGGGCGCTCGATCCCATCATCACCGCGCGCGGCTGCGTCGCGAAGAGCGTCAATGCCGCGCCAGTGGCGGCGCTGAGGATAATAAGAGAAGTCTTGCGCATCATCCGCGAACCTTTTCGCCTTCATTTGCGGCCCACCATGGGCCTGGATCAATGGGAGTGCCGTCCTTACGGAACTCGATATAGAGCACGGGCTGGCTGGCGTTGGCTGCCAGTATCGAAGCAACCTGGGACGTTGCTCCCATGGTTGCGACCGGCTCCCCCGTAAGTACAAACTGGCCGATGTTAACCGAAATGCGCCCCATTCCGGCGATCAGTACATGATACCCGCCCCCGGCGTTGAGGATCAAGAGTTGTCCGTAGCTGCGAAAGGGGCCAGCGTAAACCACCCAGCCATCACACGGGGTTGTGACCTGCGCGCCCGCGCGGGTTGCCAAGGAAATGCCTTTTTCGACGCCGCCGGAACCATCGGAACCGCCAAATTCACGTAGTTTGACGCCGTTAACCGGCAAAGCGAATAAGCCCTTGGCTGACGCAAATGCGATCGCCGGGCTCAACCGGGACGGGTTCTTCAGCCCGCCCAGATTGGGCTTTCCGTCGGCCATGCTGGGGGTTCCCTGCTGGCTGGCGGCGGCGGCCGCTTTCGCCGCGCTCTTTACGTCCTGTTCCATCTTGCTGATCAGGCCCTGAAGGCTGTCGACCTGTTTGGAGAGCACAATAGCGCGCGCGCTCTCCGCCTCCAGATCCTTCTCGACGCCGCTTTGCTTGCGCTGGCGCTCGTCCACCAGGGCCGCGAGCCGGGTCTGGTCGTCCCCTAACTTGTCGCGGTCGGCCGCAAGCCGGTCGCGCTCGGAACCGATGGCCTTGCGCAGGGCGACGAGCTCACCGAGGTCCTTGGCGAGGGCTTCGGCGCGGGCACGCAACTCGGGCACGACGGAGCCGAGCAATATCGCGGTTCGAAGCGATTGCAACGCGTCTTCGGGCCTGACCAGCAGGGCTGGCGGCGTTCGCCGTCCAGCGCGCTGCAACGCCGCCAGCACTTCCACGACTTCGGAGCGGCGCGAGTCGAGCGAGCTTCTGATTTGCTTTTCGCGGTCGTCAAGCGGACGAAGTCGGGCTTCCGCCTCGCCGATTCTGGTTTCGACGGCTCGAACCTGGGCCGCCACGTCGATGAGCTGTCCGTTGAGCTTGCTCCGGTCCTGACCAATCGCCGCGACCTCGGCCTTGAGTTGCTGCTGAAGCTCGGCCGAGCTCTTTTGCTGTACGCGCGTCGCTTCCAGCTCCTGCTCACGCTGCTTGATGGCATCAGGCAAGGCCGTGGCGGCCTGCAATGCCGGGCCGGCGACCTGAGCCGATGCGGGGACGCTGGCGGAGGCGAAGCTTGCGGAAAGCAACATGACCGAAATGCGGGCCAGCGAGAGCGCATCGGCGCGAGAGGCGCCCTGACAGGAAGAGATGTTCCGCGCTGATTGCATCGGTCCAGTCGTGCCTTGTGCGAGCATCGCTCACATTTTACGCGCGGTGATAAGGGTGTCCCGCCAGAATGGTAGCGGCGCGATAGACCTGCTCAAGGAGCATGACCCGCACCATCTGGTGCGGCCAGGTCGCGGAACCGAAAGCCATCCTCAACCGTGCCATGCGCCGCAATTCGGGCGAAAGTCCGTCCGCGCCGCCGATTGTAAAAATAGTATTGGCAACTTGATCGTCGCGCCAGCGGCCAAGATGGCGGGCAAAGGTGCTGCTGTCGATGTTGTCGCCACGCTCGTCGAGCGCGACCAGCACGGATTTTGGCGGAATTGCCGCGGAAATCGCCGCCGCCTCCTCGACGATACGGGAATTCGCGTCGCGTGCGCGGCTCTCGGCCAATTCCTGAATCTCGAGGCCGCGAAATCCGAGCTTGCGGCCGATGTCGTCGAACCGCTCGCGATAGCGCTCAGCGAGTTCTCGCTCCGGCCCTTGCTTGAGCCGCCCGATGGCAATGACGAGGAGGCGCATGATCAGGCCAAGCTGCCGCGGATCTGGGTCCGTGCGGCGAATTTCGGAATCGGAACTCGAGGGGTCCACTAGGCCGGCCGCCACCTTGGGCCTTTGGCACCAAGTTGACATCCACCATCCTCCGGGGCGCGGCCCAGGAAAAATGCCGAACTCCAAACCCCTTTACCGAACCAAGGGCTAGATCGCCTTCGCGGCCGTCGGACCTTGTGTCCACAATCGTTCAAGATTGTAGAATTCGCGAACCTCAGGTCTGAAGATATGGACGATCACGTCCCCCAAATCGATCAGCACCCAATCGCAATTGGGCAAGCCTTCGACATGAGGACTGGTGACCCCACTTTCTTTGAGACCTTTGGCAACATTTTCCGCGATCGCACCGACGTGCCGGTTCACCCGGCCCGTAGTGACGACCATATAGTCGGTAAATGCAGATTTGCCGCGAAGGTCGATGGTGACCGTGTCTTCCGCCTTCATATCGTCGAGGCGGGAGAGGATCATATTCAGCGTCTTGTCGGCGTCTGGTTGCGCCTTCAAGGCCGCAGCTCGGGTCGATGTTTTACGCGCGGGTTTGGTTGCGGTCTTCTTGGAAACCTTGGGTAAAACAGACTTGGACAATACAGACGTGGCCAGGGACCATTCCTTTCACTGTATCGCGGACGCCGAATCCTTCGGACGCCCGTCGCCATTGTATGCATGTGGGGTTAATGGTTTCAATATCCAGTATCCCGATTCTGACATTCGTAGTCTATCGCGGCGATACCGAGGCAAATGTCAAATCCGCCACACCGACACCCCACTGTGTTTCCGAAGTTCGAAGGTTTGCTTCCGGCTATCCCCGACATGAACTTCGGAAAATGTGGAGCCGCCGGTAATTTCATGCAGGTAGCGCCCGCGCCGCGGCCTCAATCCGTCCTCCAGCTTCCATCCTGGTTCCGCAGGCCCGTCGATGACAGGTGCAGTTTCATGCCGGTGAGAAAAACCCAAGCCGGCGTTTGCTGATTGGCGAGGGTGGCGGCCTGATTTTCGGGCAGACGGTAGCGTGTCAGGGCCTGAGCAGCCGGCGAAGCAAGGGCGCGGAGGCTCTGCGGCGGACGGTCGATCACAGCGAGCGGCACCTCGGATGCGATACGCCGCCAATCATGCCAGCGGTGAAATTGCGCAAGATTGTCCGCCCCCATGATCCAGACAAAGTGCAGGCCGGAAGCGCGGCGGCACAAGTATCTAATGGTATCGGCAGTGTAGCGCGTTCCGATGACGGATTCGAGACAGCTCACGTCGATGCGCGGATCATGCGCGACGTGCCGCGCCGCTTCCATGCGCTCGGCAAGATCATGCGGTGTTCGGTCGGTCTTGAGCGGATTGCCCGGCGTGACCAGCCACCACACCCGGTCAAGCTTCAAGCGCTTGATCGCGAACAGGCTGATGGCGCGGTGGGCCAAATGCGGCGGATCGAACGAGCCGCCGAGCAGGCCGATACGCATGCCGTTGACATAGGGCGGAAGGGCGGAGGCAACGGACAACGGCGCTGACACAGCTTTATTCAACGGCGCCACCGCATGTACCCGTCCCGACGCATTGGCCTCACGCGCAGCGCTTGCCTCACGGCCGGGTCTGCCCGGTGCCATGAACGCGATATTTGAAGCTGGTCAATTGCTCTGCACCCACGGGACCGCGGGCGTGGAATCGGCCGGTGGCAATTCCGATCTCCGCGCCGAAGCCGAACTCGCCGCCGTCGGCGAACTGGGTCGAGGCGTTGTGCAACACGATGGCCGAATCAACCTCATTGAGGAATTTGCCCGCCGCGGCCTGGTCCTCGGTCACGATCGCATCGGTGTGGTGCGATCCGTGATCGTGAATATGGGCGATCGCCTCATCGAGGCCGCCGACGACCCTCGCTGCGATAATCGCCGCCTCATATTCGGTATCCCAGTCTTCATCGGAAGCGGGTTTCACCCGCGCGTCGGTTCGCTGGACGCTATCGTCGCCGCGCACCTCGCAGCCCGCGTCGAGCAGCATCTCGATCAGCGGCTTGAGCAACGTCGGCGCTCCCTTGCAATCGACCAGCAGGGTCTCGGCCGCACCGCAGACCCCGGGCCGCCGCATCTTGGCGTTCAGCACAATCGACTTCGCCATCTCCAGATTGGCGGCCTGATCAACATAGACGTGGTTGACGCCTTCGAGGTGCGCGAACACCGGCACCCGCGCTTCCGCCTCGACGCGCGCGACCAGGCTCTTGCCGCCGCGCGGCACGATCACGTCGATGGCGCCACCAAGTCCCGTCAACAACAATCCGACCGCGGCGCGATCGCGCGTCGGCACGAGCGTGATGGCCGCCTCGGGAAGCCCGGCCTCGCGCAAGCCTTGCACCAGACAATCATGGATCGCGCGGCAGGAGCGGAAACTGTCGGAGCCGCCGCGCAGGATTACGGCATTGCCCGATTTCAGGCAGAGTACGCCGGCATCGGCCGCAACATTGGGGCGGCTTTCGAAGATCACCGCAATGACGCCGAGCGGTACGCGAACGCGTTCGATGGTCATGCCGTTGGGGCGCTGCCAGCGCTCGGTGACGACGCCAATCGGGTCCTCGATCGCACGCACAGTCGCAACTCCGTCGGCCATGACGTCGATGCGGCTTTGGGTCAACGTCAACCGGTCGATGAAGGCGGCGGTGGCGCCGGCCGCGCGAGCTTCAGTCACGTCCTCGGCATTTGCAGCGAGGATCGCATCCGCGTTGGCACGGATGGCGCGCTCGATGGCATCCAGCGCCTTATTCTTCTGCTCGGCCGAGGCGAGCGCCAGCGCCTGCGCGGCATCGCGCGCGCGGGAAGCGAGAGCGCTCATCAGCTCGGTCAGATCGTTGCCGTCGATGGCTTTGAGGGGCGCGGTCATGGAAGTTAGCCTGCAATTAAGGCCATGTTCTAGCACGGAAAACGACAGCTTGGCGAGGCGCGGAACCGGCATGGCAGATCGCCAAAGGGGGTCGGCCATTGGCCTAGCCTGCCGTATGTCCCCCACTCGGACCGATGACGAGATCGTCGCGGTGAATCATTTCGGCGCGGCCGCTGACGCCCAAAATGGTCATGACATCAGGCGAAGAGTGGCCCTTGATCTTCTCGGCATCGTCGGCGTCGTAGGCGACAAGGCCACGGCCGATCTCATGGGTATCGGGGCCGCGCACCACCACCGCATCGCCGCGGGCGAATTGGCCGTCGACCCGGATCACACCGGCCGGCAGCAGACTTTTGCCGGCGCGCAGCGCGTTCACCGCGCCGGCATCGATGGTCAGCGTACCCTTTGGTTCGAGCGATCCGGCAATCCATCGCTTGCGGGCGGTGACCGGATTGGCCGGCGTCAAGAACCAAGTGCAGCGTCCGCCATCGGCGATCGCTTGCAAGGGATGCTCAATCTTGCCGGAGGCGATCAGCATGTGCGTACCAGCCGTGGTGGCGATCTTGGCCGCTTCGATCTTGGTGTACATGCCGCCGCGCGACATCTCGGATTCGGCCGCACCTGCCATCGCCTCGATTTCGGAAGTGACGGATTCCACGACCGGGATCAGCTTGGCGTTGGGATTGGCGGCCGGCGGCGCGTCGTAGAGGCCGTCGATATCGGAAAGCAGGATCAGAAGATCGGCGCTTGCCATGGTAGCGACGCGCGCGGCCAGGCGATCATTGTCGCCGTAGCGGATTTCGTTGGTGGCGACGGTGTCGTTCTCGTTGATGATCGGCACCGCGCGCCATTCCAGAAGCTTGGCGATGGTCGAGCGTGCGTTGAGATAGCGGCGGCGCTCTTCGGTGTCCTGCAAGGTCACCAGAATCTGGCCGCAGTCGATGCCGTGGGCTCCCAGGACTTCCGACCAGATGCGCGCCAGCGCAATCTGTCCCACGGCAGCAGCGCCCTGGCTCTCCTCAAGCTTGAGCGGCCCGCGCGGCAGTTTCAGGCGGCTTCGTCCGAGGGCAATCGAGCCGGACGAGACGACCAGCACCTCGCGGCCCTCGCCGTGCAGCTTTGCAAGATCGCCCGCGAGCGCCGAGAGCCAGGGGGTGCGCACCTCGCCGGCATTGGAATCGATCAACAGCGAGGAGCCGACCTTGACGACGATGCGGCGGAAATTTTTTAAGCTTGGGCGGGCCATGGCTTTGAGACTTTGCAGGCTTCAACGACGATGGTGTTACAGCCAGACGGTGCGGCAGTACAGGCTGGTTTACTAGCCGGTTGGCGGCGCCCACGGCTCGGCCTGCGCGCCGCCTTTGGCCTTATTGGAGACCGGGGCTTCTCCGATCACCTCGACCAGCGCACGCAGCGCCGCGGGGACGCCTTCGCCGGTAGCGGCGGAAATGAGAAGCGGCGTTTTCTTGGCCGCCCGCTTCAAGCGATCCTTCTGCTGTTTCAATTCGTCCGGTGTGACGGCGTCGATCTTGTTCAGCGCCACGATCTCGATCTTCTCGGCGAGCTGGCCTTCATAGGCCTCGAGCTCGTTGCGCACGGTTTTGTAGGCCTTGCCGGCGTGTTCGCTGGTGGCATCGACCAGATGCAACAGCACGCGGCAACGCTCGACATGACCAAGGAAACGGTCGCCGAGGCCTGCGCCCTCATGAGCGCCTTCGATCAGTCCGGGAATATCCGCGAGTACGAACTCGCGGCCATCGGCGTTCACGACGCCAAGCTGCGGATGCAAGGTGGTGAAAGGATAGTCGGCGATCTTCGGCTTGGCAGCGCTGACCTTGGAAAGGAAGGTCGACTTGCCGGCGTTGGGCAGGCCGACCAACCCTGCATCGGCGATCAGCTTCAGCCGCAGCCAGATCCAGCGTTCGTCGCCAACCTCGCCGGGATTGGCGTTGCGCGGGGCGCGGTTGGTCGACGTTTTGAAATGCGCATTGCCGAAGCCGCCATTGCCGCCTTCCGCAAGCACGAACTTCTCCCCGAGCGCCGTGAAGTCGTGAATCAGCGTCGTCCTGTCCTCGTCGAAGATTTGCGTGCCGACCGGCACCTTGAGCACGATGTCCTTGCCGTTGGCGCCATGGCGGTCCTTGCCCATGCCATTGGTGCCCTTCTGCGCCTTGAAGTGCTGCTGATAGCGATAGTCGATCAGGGTGTTCAGTCCATCGACGACTTCGATGATAACATCTCCGCCGCGGCCGCCATTGCCGCCGGAGGGACCGCCGAACTCGACATACTTCTCGCGGCGGAAGGCCACGCAGCCGTTACCACCGTCGCCGGAGCGGATATAGACCTTGGCTTCGTCGAGGAATTTCATGGCGCATAGGTAGGGCAGCGGCGGCAAAGCGGCAACCACAAAGCTTGGTAAATGAGGCCGGGAAACCTGAAAGAAACGCGCGTTGCCGTTATGCAGGCCGCCGGCGAATGAGGAATTTCTGCCATCCCTCCAGCACCAGCTCGCGCCGCTGGTTGAACACGGTCGAGCGCAAGGCGACGACGCCGGTGGTGCGCCCCGCCGTCAGTTCCGTGACTTCCAGCGCCGGGTAGATGGTGTCGCCGGCATAGACGGGCTTTAAGAAACGGCTCGACTGTTCGAGAAACGCAACCAGCGATACTTCGACCATGAACGGGAACATGCCGGCGCCGGGCGCGGTGTGGATCAAGGTCTGGAAGCCGTGGGCGAGCAGGTTCGGCATGCCGCGCGCGCGGCAATATTCGACGTCGTAATGAACCGGGTGGGTATCGCCGCTCGCAGTCTGGAAGGCCGCAAAGACCGCCTCCGTCATGGTGCGGCTCGGAATGACGAAGCGCTCATGAAGCGAAAAATCCTCGAACCAGCGCTGCTGCTGCACCATCCGATGTTCGGCGGGATCGAAATCGGTCATATCTGCCTTCCCATGAGTTGCGTGGCGCCGGACCATCACGAAGTTTATAGTAGGACGTTGCGGTCCCAAATGAGTTTACTCGCCAAAATCTCCACAACCCTCGACGATCGTTCCGCGCGGCTAGCCGGTATCGCGCTGATGCTGGTGTCGGTCTGCATGTTCGCGTTCGGCGACACGCTCGGCAAATATATCGTCGCGACCTATTCGGTCGGGCAGTTGATGCTGCTGCGTGCCTGCGCCGCGCTCGTGCTCCTGGCGCCGTCGATGTGGCGGCAGCGCCATGAATTCCGGCAAATCGAACGGCCCTGGTTGCAATTCTTGCGGCTCGTGTTGTCGACCTTTGAGATCGCCGCGTTCTTTCTCGCAACCGTCTATCTGCCGCTCGCCGATGTCGTCACCTATTACCTGGCAACGCCGATTTTCGTTACCGCGCTCTCGGCCATCTTTCTGCGAGAGCAGGTCGGTTGGCGGCGCTGGAGCGCAATCCTGATCGGATTTTGCGGCGTGCTGATTGCGCTTCGACCCTCGGCGCAAACGATCAGCTGGCCCGCCATGATCGCGCTCGTCGGCAGTCTGGCCTTTTCCTGCTCGCTGCTGACCACGCGCCTGTTGCGCGCCACGCCCGATATCGTGCTGGCCTCGGGACAGTTCGTGGCAGGGCTGCTGTTTGGTCTTGCGATTGCGCCGATCGGCTGGGTCACGCCGACATGGGGTAGCCTCGGGCTTTTCTTTGCCGCCGGCGCGATTTCGGCGTGCGCGCTGCTCTGCGTCAACCGTTCGCTGAAGCTCGCGCCGGCCTCGACCGTCGTGCCGTATCAATACACGATGATCCTCTGGGCGGTGATGTTCGGCTATGCCGTGTTCGGCGACGTGCCGTCGTTTGCGATGGCGCTGGGCGCTGCCATCATCATCGGCGCGGGGCTTTATATTTTCCTGCGCGAGCGCGAACTCGGGCGGAATGAGTTCGTCGTCAATCCGCCCGCGTAGGCGTCATGCGCGCCGCGTCGAATTGCTCCAGTTCTTCAGCGAAGCCCAGATGCTGCGCGTCAGGCGGAAGCAATCGACCGGCGTCGATGATCCCAGCGATTCGAAGCGATGCAGCTCGACGCCGCTCCACTGGAAGCCGCATTTCTCCAGCACGTTGCGTGAAGCGGGGTTGGCGACGCGCGCGCCTGAGCGCATGTGGGCGACGTCGAATTGCTCGAAGGTGAAATCGATGATCGCACGCGCGGCTTCGGTAGCCAGACCCTGGCCCCAATATTCGACGCCGAGCCAGTAGCCGAGCTCCGGCATTTCCGGCTCGCGCCAATCGACCCCGCCCATGCCGATCGGCGTGTGGTCCTTTTCGATCAGGAAAGCGGTCTCGCGGCTGTCCGCGATGCCGCGCACGAATTCGACCGCGTGCCCCTGCGAATACGGGTGCGGCAGGCGGCGGGTATTCTCCGCAATGCGGCGATCGTCGGCGAGACGCGCAATTGCGTTGACGTCCGCGAGCGTCGGCTTGCGCAGCGTCAGCCGTTCGGTCTCGAGGATGCAACGTCCTGCCTCGCGCAGCGTTCGGGGCGGGATATCCTGCAGCATCTAAGGGCTCCTTGAGCTAAATCTCGGATTGCCGCGGTCTTCCTGTTTGGAAGCCACGCAACAAAAAAGGGGAGGCCGGTTTCCCGCCTCCCCTTGGAGCCTTCAGGCGCTCCGCCGGTTCAACAGGACCCGGCGGAATCTAACTGTTCCACCGTTTATTCGGCCGCGGCTTCCGTCACCGGAATGACCGATACGAAAGTGCGGCCATTGGCTTTCGCGCGAAACTCGACACGGCCCTCTACCTTGGCGAAGAGAGTATGGTCGGTCCCCATGCCGACATTAAGGCCGGGGTGCCAGGTGGTGCCGCGCTGACGCGCGATGATGTTGCCGGGAATCACATGTTCGCCGCCATAGGTCTTGATCCCAAGGCGCTTGCCCGCTGAATCACGGCCGTTACGTGATGAACCGCCTGCTTTTTTGTGAGCCATGGCCTTATCTCCAACCTCTAACCAATCTCTAGATCAATTCGTTGACGAATTCATTTCACTTTATGTCACGCTCATCTGAAGCGTGTCACTTCTTGCTTTTGCCTTTTGCGGCGGGCTTCTTGGCCGGCGCCTTTTTTGCAGCCTTGGCGGGCGCTTTTGCCGCAGCCTTTTTGGCGGCCGGCTTCTTCGGCGCTGCCTTCTTCTTGGCGGCCTTCGGCGCCTCGTCGGCATCATCGGCGGGCTTGGCGACGACCTTCTCGCGCTTCGGGCGCGGTCCGATGGTCGGCTTGTTGTCGTTGGTCAGAATCTCGGTGATGCGAAGCACCGTGATCTCGTCGCGATAGCCGCGCTTGCGGCGCGAGTTCTTGCGGCGGCGCTTCTTGAACGCGATGACCTTCGGTCCGCGCTTGTGATCCAGCACTTCGGCCGCAACGGAAGCACCCGCAACCGTCGGCGCACCGAGCACCGGAGTTTCGCCGCCAACCAGCAGCACTTCGCCAAGCTGCACGATCGTCCCGACGTCGCCGGCGATCTTGCCTATCTCGAGCACATCATCCGGCGCGACGCGGTATTGCCGCCCGCCGGTTTTGATGACTGCGAACATCGTTATATTCCTTCGTGTTCGATCCCGGCCTCGGACGGATCCGGGTCGGCTTTTTCTACAGTCGTTATGGGTTCAATTTCCGCGCGACCGGGCTTAAGGCCCCAAAAGCAAATCGGCGCAAAAACAAACAGCGCGAGAAACCTCCCGCGCCGGGTGCCGGGACTTATAGCCGCTCAGGCCCCCAAGTCAAGGCAAAGTGGCCTGAAAACCGGTCGAAATAGCAGGATTCGAGGCCAAAAAGCGCTACTTATCCAGCCGTGAAACCAACGGGTTCCCTGAAGGTTATCCCGCCATTCCGGCACTGGCGGGGAAAATAATGGCTGAGGATACACTGACCACCGTCGGCATCGGCCGGCACGGCGCTGCCCGTCTGCCTTCGGTCGACGTCGACAGTTTCAATATCGAACTGAAGGACGACGACGGCTTCCTCGGCGACCGCGCCAGCAAGGGGGCATTCCGCAAGATCCTCGATGACCTGCGCAAGCCGCTGAAGAAAAACGGCGACGATCCGCTGGGCGGGAAATCCGCCGAGAAAATCAGCAAAAGCGAGCTCGACGAGGCCCTCGTCGGCGACGATATCGGTGCTGCGGCGCTGGTTCATGGCGCGATCGAGGAATTCGCGCGCGAACTGGCCTATGTGACATCGCGCTTTCTCAAGACCAAGGCCTGGGCCGATACCGAACGCATCGTGGTTGGTGGCGGCTTTCGCCAGAGCCGGGTCGGCGAGTTGGCGATCGCGCGCGCCGATATCCTGCTCAAGGGTGAAGGCTTCAAGGTTGATCTATGGCCGATTCGTTTCGACCCCGACGACGCCGGCCTGATCGGTTGCCTGCATTTGGCGCCGTCATGGATCTTCGAGGCCCATGACAGCATTGTCGCGGTCGATATTGGCGGCACCAACATCCGCTGCGGCCTGGTCGAAACCCGCTGGAAGAAAGCCCCCGACCTGTCAAAGGCCTCGGTTCGGCACTCGGAGCTCTGGCGTCATGCCAATGACGAGCCGACGCGGGAAGGCGCCGTCAAGCGGCTCGTCAAAATGCTCAAAGGCCTGATTGACGAGGCCGAGACGGAAGGGCTCAAGCTCGCGCCCTTTATCGGAATCGCGTGTCCTGGTGTGATCGAAGAGGACGGCTCGATCACGAAGGGGGCGCAGAACCTGCCCGGCAATTGGGAAAGCAGCAAATTCAATCTGCCGGCGAGCCTGGTCGAGGCGATCCCGGAGATCGGCGATCACGACACCGCGGTGCTGATGCATAACGATGGTGTTGCGCAGGGCCTGTCGGAGGTTCCGTTCATGCAGGACGTCGAGCACTGGGGCGTTTTGACCATCGGCACCGGGCTTGGCAATGCGCGCTTTACCAACCGCCGCAAAGACAAGAAAAGGACAAGGAAAAGAACGAAAAGCGCGACGACGACAAAGACAAGAAAGAGAAAAAGAACAAGGATTAAAGCGTTTTCAAGCGAAGTGGGTACCGGTTCGCGTAAAGAAAACGCGTCAAACAAAATCAAGAGCGTGGCCCCGCGCGAAATGGCCTCGGGTTACCCGCGCCGCGCCGGTAACCTTGACCGGTTAGGTTAAAATCGAGATCGCGTTGCCGCGCGTGGACGGATTGCTAGGCTCCCGCCGTCGCTCAGGCAGGCCCGCGAAGCCGCACTTCCAGGCCAGCAATTTCAATGACGCGACACGGGACCGCCGGTTTTTTCCGCGTCTGGCGGTCCCACTTCTTTTTGGCCACGAAATTTACGGCCGTCGCGCCTTGTCTGATCAGCCTTCCTCGCCTAGAACTCGGCCCCAACCTCAGGACGCGCTGCTTCGCCCTGATTTGCGCCTGGAGAGGTGGCAGAGTGGTTGATTGTACCGCACTCGAAATGCGGCATAGGTGCAAGCCTATCGGGGGTTCGAATCCCCCCCTCTCCGCGCTTCGCCCTGACAGGCTTGGGATGGCAGGCCACCCTCAAGAAGAGAAGGGTGCCTCGGATTTACATTTCAAACAGCTCTGTCCGTCATTCCGGGATGCGCCGAAAGGCGCAGACCCGGAATCCATCATGCCGCAGGGATGCTGGGAGAAATGGATTCTACGATGTGCAACTGCACATCGTAGCTCACGCTTACGCGCGCCCCGGAATGACGAGCATTATTTCGGCGCGCATCTGCGTTCCCGCGACGCAAATGACGCCCGAGTTCGTCCCGTAACTTTGCCCCTATCAGAGGGCACAGGGAATGCCGGTGCGTGAAACGCACCCGCAGCCTCGTGCGCGAAAAACAAAAGCACACGAGTTAGTCCACCACAGGCACGCCGGAACATCCGGCATTCCCTGTACGATGGTCTTGCGGCTTATACGCGCTCTCCTCGGTGTACCGGGCTTGTTAGCCACCGTGGTTTGCGAACTTCGTCACCCGCAAACTTGATCCCAGCGTCGGGAGATCAGGACCACACGATTTAACCGCACGCTTGAGGCCTGGCGTTCGTCTCGCGCTACCAAAGCGTCCATCGCATCCCGCGCCCAACGTCCGTGACGATCGCGATACGCCCCTCTTGTGGGCGCGAGACGGGCGGGCTTCTAAAGGTGATTTGCCCGACATGACAAGCGGAAATGCCTGCGACCGATTAACACGACGGGCAAATCGCGCATGGCGGGGATGTGCGACCGCAGCAGAGTGGTTGAATGCACCGCACTTAGAATGCGGCATAGGTGCAAGCCTATCGGGGGTTCGGATCCCTCCCTCTCCGCCATATCTGCGTTAGGCCAGATATCCCGCATCTGCGGACGCCAGGTCACATACCTTCGATCAACCCTTGAAAGCGGCTTCGAGCAAACCGCACGCCTCGGTAACTTCCTTGTCCCGTTTCCAGCCGGACTTGGCTTCGTCGATTAACGAAATAAGTCTTTCAGCTTGTCGTTGAGTGAGCCGCCCGCCGCGTTTCATGTACTCAGCCGATCCCCTAAACAGCAAAACATACGGTTGAGCGGCCTTGCGCTTCCAATTACTTTCCAGAACAATTGCATCAGTGAGCCGGTCGAAAGCTTCTTCATAGGCTGCGATCAACGAATAGCCAGCGGCTGACATTTGAACCAAAAGAATTTTCCCTAAAGTAGTTAGAGGCAAGGGATGATCCTCGACTGAAACTGCGTGGCGAGCGTGTTGGGTAGCTTGCCCACCAAACCATGCCCGACATAACTGATTATAAGTCGTTCACAATCGATCCCGTGAAGGGAGAGGTCCTCGTAGGTCGTGAACGGAATCGCCGAAAGCGTCCTGACCATGTGACGATACCGATAACCGCTAACGCCCTTGTAGTAGTCACTGACCTTGGCCTAGTCCGGTCGCGGATCAATCCAACCAACGCTTCCGCATTTGGTGCACCGCAGGTGCGCCAATATGCTAGTTCGGCAGAGCGTCCAGATTCACCGCCGCCTTGGTGCAATTCGATGTTGACCTTGGTATCGACCGCCATCGGTGGGAAGCTCGAGGGCAGGTCGTGCTTCGGGATTTCGCAAAACCCGTGCTTCTCGTAGAAGCGATGAGCCACTACGAATTTGCCCGTCGTACCCAGAAGCACCGATTGAGTGCGACCAGAGATACCACTGCAAAGGCTGACGCGACGTCGAATAATTGATCAAGCATCCCCATGTGGGTCAGCAGTTCGTTTTCAGCGCCGATTAGTTGTGTTGACGGAAATCCTTTTTTGGAGTGCCGCTGATCAGGCGTGATACCGGCGGTCCCAACCTCACCTTCACAGCTTTGACACTTCGATCTCCGTCGAATGTTCCCGGCGGAACGGCTGCTATTGATCCGGTGTTGACCGTGATCAGACGAGCCAACGGAGAACATCATGAAGCGTTCGAGCGATACGCGGGGAGTGCCGCGTTGTGCCGGAATGATCGATCGCCGATCGGCGATCGGAATATCAGGCGCTGTCCTGGCGATCTGCAATTTCACGCCGTGGACGATTTCACCATCTCGATCCGAGGAACAGGGAGTCAAGACCATGAACCAGTATGCAGCGAATAATAAGACGATTGGCGAAGCCGTCGGCGGCGGTGGCTTGCTGGTGGTCGCGCAATGGGAAGCCAAGGAGGGGCAGGCCGACAAGGTCGCCGCAATCCTCGACAGCTTCCTCCCCGAAGCGCAAAAGGATCCCGGCGCGAAGCTTTTCCTGATCGGCCGCAACAAGGACAATCCGGCGCAGTTTCTGTTCTATGAACTGTTCCGCGACGAAGCCGCGCTGAAAGCCCATCAGGAAAGCGGCTATTTCAAAACCTATATCGCCGGCCAGGCCTTGCCGCTGCTCGCCAAACGCGAACGCGCGCAATACGCATTGCTGTAAGCACGCATCAAGCGATGCGAAACGCGCTGACTTGTTCAGCGCGTTTCGTGTCGGTCGTTTCGCGCAACGCTTAAGGCTGATGCCGCCGCGTGATCGCGACCTGCGCGGCTTGGGTATAGAGGCTGGATACCAGTTCGAGGTGCGAGCCGGCGGATGCGGATTTTTCCGCCCAGCCTTCCAGGGCCTCCAGCATCGGCGGCAAGGTTGCGGCGCGCAACGCCGCATAGGCCTCGGTGACGGAGTGGCCGGTCCCGGTCGCGCGATAGCGCGTTTCCTTGCGCGACGACGAGCCTTCAGTCTCGATCAGGCCGGCCTTCACCAGCTTTCGCGTGGCGTATTGCAGATTGGGGACATCGACGCGGTTGAGCAATTGGCCGATCTCGGAAAGCCGCTTCGGCTCGTCGCCCATCCGCACCACATTGAGCACCGCGACATCGTCGCCGGTCAGCGGAACATCGCAGACCGCGGCAAGGCCCGCGGCCTTCCAGCGATAATAAGCTTGTGCAAGCCGTTCCAGCCGGAATTCGAATTCGGACAGCTGCCGCTCGGTCTCGGTGCGCGCCAAGTGCCAGGAGCCCGGCCGCTCGGTGCCCGACTTCGGCCTCGCGGCCTCGCCGGTTCGCTTCGCTGCGGCATCTCGCGTCTTCCTCAACGTCGTCTCCCGATTCTCGTCTTCGCCCAGCATCTTGGCAACACATGCCCAATGAATGCTATTTACAAGTTCGATTCTTACATTAAAAATACAATTAAGAAAGCATGATGAAAAGGGGTCACCCCCCTTCGGCATGCATGGCGTGTCAAACAGCGCCACAAGAAAGAAGTCTCGATAGACTTCAGCAAGGGGAGAGTTCGATGGCGGGACAATGGATCGACATCGCTGCCACGGATGGCGGCAAGTTCAAGGGCTATCTCGCCGTTCCCGCCTCCGGCTCCGGTCCCGGTATTTTGCTGTTGCAGGAGATATTTGGCGTCAACAAGTCGATGCGCGAGACCGCCGACTACTACGCGGAAGAAGGTTATGTCGTGCTGGCGCCGGATCTGTTCTGGCGCATGGAGCCGGGCGTCGATCTCGGCTATTCGGAGGCCGATTTCAACAAGGCGTTCGGCTTTTACCAGCGCTTCGATGCCAACCAGTCGATCAAGGACGCCGCTGACGCGCTGAAAGTGCTGCGCGCACGCCCGGAATGCAAAGGCAAGGTCGGCGCGCTCGGTTTCTGCCTCGGCGGCAAGCTCGCTTATCTGGTGGCCGCGCGCACCGACGTCGATTGCGCCGTCAGCTATTACGGCGTCGGCATCGAGGCCGATATTGCCGAAGCCGGCAGCATCAAGGGGCCGATGGTGTTTCATGTCGCCGAGCTCGACAAGTACGCCCCGCCCGAGGCGCGCGAGCAGATCAAGGCGGCGTTCAAGGGACGCTCCGACGTCGAGTTCTATCTCTATCCGGGCTGCGACCACGCCTTTGCGGCGCCGGAGCGCGCGAGCTTCAACAAGCCGGCGACGTTGATGGCGCATTCGCGCTCGATCGCGCTGTTCCGCAAGGTGCTGGGCCCGCACTACGATCTCTCATCGCTGTGGGACCGCCACACCGAGCTGGAGTTCGGCGTGCGTTCGGCGGAAGAAACCATGGGAACGATGGTCGCCGAGCCCTATGTCAATCACATTCCGACCATGACCGGTGGCGTCGGCTATCGCGATCTCTTGCGTTTCTACAAGAACCATTTCATTCCGAAGACGCCGCAAGACACCAAGCTCATTCCGATCTCGCGCACCATCGGCGCCGACCGCATCGTCGACGAGATGCTGTTCTGCTTCACCCACGACATCGAGATCGACTGGATGCTGCCGGGCGTTGCGCCGACCGGCAAATATGTCGAGATCCCGCTGGTCGCGATCGTGCGCTTCCGCGGCGACAAGCTCTACAACGAGCACATCTACTGGGATCAGGCCTCGGTGCTGGTCCAGGTCGGGCTGCTCGACCCGAAAAAACTTCCGGTCGCCAGCATCGAGACCGCAAAGAAGCTCGTCGATGAGACGCTACCGTCGAACACCTTGATGGCCCGCTGGTCCGAGAGCGCAGGAAAATAGTCGAGCAAATAATTGAAACGAGCTGACGGCGCTACTTGCGCTCATGGCTCATAGCGTTGGGGTAATGAACATGATGTCTTCACTGTCTCGTCGTTCGATCCTGCAACTCGCCGGTGGCGCAGCGTCGCTGCCACTTTCCGGTCTCCTCGGTGATGGCGTAGCGCATGCCGCAGCGCGGTACGCTCACCATCGCCTATAACGTCAACCTGCCGTCGTTCGACCCGACCGTCGGCTTGTCCGCGGTCAATCCGACGATCCAGTCGATCTACCAGTCGGTGTTCGATCCCTATATCGGCCAGGCGCCGGATCTCTCGTTCAAGCCGGGCCTTCTGACCAAATGGGGCTGGAACGCCGACCGCACCAAAATCAGCATGGAGGTGCGCAAGGGCGCGACCTGGCATGACGGCTCGCCGGTGACGCCGGACGACGTGGTGTGGTCGTTGAAGCGCGCGGCCGACCCGAAGGGCGGCAACCCGATCCAGTTCGTCTGGGCCAAGGTCGGCAACTACAAGATCGACGGCAATACCATTACCGGCGACGTGCTGGAGTTCGAGCCGACGCTGTTCAAATGGATGGCGTTCCTCACCGGTTACATCCTGCCGAAGGCCTATTACGAGAAAGTCGGCGCCGAAGGATTCGAGAAGGCGCCGATCGGCTCCGGCCCCTACAAGGTCGATGCGTTCGAACGCAACGCGTTCCTGCGGCTGAAGGCGCATCCCGGCTATTGGGGCGGCAAGCCGGCCTTCGAGACCGTGGTGTTCAAGTTCATCACCGATCCCACCAGCCGCGTCGCCGAAATTGAATCCGGCGGCTCGGATCTGACCTTCGAAATTCCTTACGAGGAATTCGATCGCCTGAAGGCGCAAGCCCGGCCTCGCCGGCCAGACCAAGCCGGTGTCCGATATCGCGATGATCTTCATCACCGACATCGATCCGATGCTCGACCGCAATGTGCGGCTGGCCGCGAACCATGCGATCGACAAGAAGGCGATCGTCGACCGGCTATTGAAGGGTTATGGCGTTCCGATCTCGACGCTGGAGGCGCCCGGCTATGCCGCTTTCGATCCCTCGATCAAGGTCACCTACGACCCGGACCTCGCCAAGAGCCTGCTGGCCAAGAGCGGCTACTCGCCGGACAAGCCGGTCAAGTTCACGATCCAGACGACGCGCGGCTTCAAGCCGAAGGATTACGAAATGATCCAGGCGATCGTCGGCATGTGGCGCAAGGTCGGCATCGACGCCAACATCGAGGTCTACGAAATCGCCAAGCATTTCGAACTGCGCGCTGCTCACAAGCTGGCGCCGGCGGCGTTCTACAACTGGGGCAATGCGATCGGCGATCCCTCGACCTCGACCGGCTTTGCGATGTTCGGCCCGTCGCCGCATTGCGCCTGGAAGGGCAAGGATCTCGTCGAGCGCATCGGGCCGTTGTGGGGCGAGAAGGATGAGGCCAAGCGCATCGCCGGTTACAAGGCGGTCGACAAGTACATCGCCGAGGAAGGCGAGGTGATCCCGCTGTTCCAGTACGTGCAGCCGATCATCTACAAGAAGGGCCTGAAGGTCGTGGCGCAATCCAACGGCATGATTCTTCCGCAACTCATCACGCCCGCTTAAGGCAGTAGCGATGCGATGGGGCGAGATCATCAAGCGACTCGTCCTCGTACCGCCTACTCTGTTCGGCGTGGCGGTGATCGTGTTCGTGCTGCTGCGCGTCGTGCCCGGCGATCCCATCGCGATGATGATCCCGCCGGGCGCGTCGGAAGCCGACATCGTCAGGCTGCGGGCGCTTTACGGCCTCGACCAGCCGATCCTTCATCAATTCGCGACCTGGGTCGGCCAGGTCGCGAGCGGTGATTTCGGACGCTCGATCAGCTTGCGCCAAAGCGTGTCGGACCTGTTGCTGATGCGCCTGCCGGCCACCATCGAACTGGCGCTGCTGGCGACGTTGATAGCTCTCATCATCGGAGCCCTTGCCGCGCTTATCGGCATCTTGTTGCGCGGCCGCCGCGCCGAGTGGGCGGTCGATGGCGGGATCGGCGTGCTGCTTGCGATTCCGGATTTTCTCTGGGCGCTGATCCTGCTGCTGACGTTCGGCGTGCTGATCCCGCTGTTGCCGATCTCCGGCCGCATCAATCCGCAGATCGATGTCGCCTTTCACAGCAATTTCTATCTGATCGAGAGCCTGCTGACCGGCCGTTTCGATATCGCCTCGGCGCTGCTGCGCCACATGATCCTGCCGGCGCTGGCGCTCGCCTTGCCGTTTGCGGCGATCATCGCGCGCCTGTTGAAGGCATCGCTGGTGGAGGCCGAGGACCAGGACTATGCGCAGATCGCGCGCGCGCGCGGCTATTCGCGGCCGGCGATCCTGCTCAACGAGGTATTTCCCAATGCGCTGATCCCGACCGTTGCGCTCGGTGGCGTGCAGGTGACGCTGCTGCTCGGCGGCACCGTGCTGGTCGAGCGCATCTTCTCCTATGAGGGCATCGGCAACATGGCGATCGACGCCGTGATCAATCGCGACTTCCCGCTGATCCAGGGACTGGTCTTGACGTTCGCGGTGATGTTCATCGCGCTCAATCTCGTCGTCGATTTCATCGTGACGCTGCTCGATCCGAGGCTGCGCCATGGCTGACATCGCGCTCGCGCCCCTTGCCACACCAAATTCGCGCTGGCTCGCGGGATTGAAGCGTGGCGGCCCGCGCTTGTGGGTCGGCGCCGCACTGGTGGCGATATTGGTGCTGGCCGCGCTGTTTGCACATCTGCTCGCGCCACACGATCCGCTCGAACAGGATTTGCTGTCGGCACAATTGCCGCCGGCCTGGATGCAGGGCGGCGATCCCGCCTACATCTTCGGCACGGACAGTCTTGGCCGCTGCGTGCTGTCGCGGCTGATCTATTCCGCGCGAACGGCGGTCATGGTGGCGCTGATCGCAGCGTCACTCGCGGCGCTGATTGGTGTTTCGCTCGGGCTGTTGGCCGGCAGCTTTGGCGGCTGGGTCGATCAGTGCGTCTCGCGGCTGATCGACGTCTGGATGGCGTTTCCGCCGGTGCTGCTGTCGATCGTGCTGGCGGCGGTGATCGGCGCCGGGCTGACCTCGGTCATCGTGGCGATCGTGGTGGTCGACTGGACCCGCTTTGCCCGCGTGGTGCGCGCCGAGACCATGGTGCAGTTGACGCGGGACTACGCCGCCGCCGCGCGCGCGATCGGGTTGAGCCGTGCAAAGCTGTTGCGGCTGGAGATCCTGCCCAATCTCGTTCCGCTGCTGGTGACGCTGCTCGCGGTCGAGATGGGAATTGCGATCCTGGTCGAGGTGATCCTGTCCTTTGTCGGAATCTCGGTGGCGGGCGACACCCCGACCTGGGGAAGCATGATCGCGGAGGGACGCCAGATCGTCTACCAGGCGCCGTGGATCATGGCGCTGCCGATCGGCTGCATCATCGCAAGCGTCATCGGCCTCAATCTGCTTGGCGACGGCCTGCGCCTCGCGCTCGATCCGGTGCAGCGCTCATGACCGCCACGCTTACCGTCGAGGGGCTAAAGGTCGCGATCGGCGACGCCAACGTGCTGCGCGGGGTCAGCCTCGAGGTTGAACCGGGCGAAGTCCGCGGGCTGGTCGGCGAATCCGGCGCCGGCAAATCCATGCTGGGCCGCGCGGTGCTCGGATTGTTGCCGGCGAACGCCATCATCACATCGGGCCGCATCGCCTTCGAAGGCCGCGATCTCCTGAAAATGCGTGAAGCCG
This sequence comes from uncultured Alphaproteobacteria bacterium, assembly GCA_963775545.1. Lineage (GTDB taxonomy): Bacteria > Pseudomonadota > Alphaproteobacteria > Rhizobiales > Xanthobacteraceae > Bradyrhizobium. The sequence goes on along the minus strand of CAVZJE010000009.1, from coordinate 53,949 downwards.
AGCGGCGCGGCCTGCTTGGCCGCCGCATCGCACTGATCCCGCAGGACCCGATGACGTCGCTCAATCCGGTCAAGCGCGTCGGGGCGCAGATCGGCCGCCTGCTGCGGCATCATCTCGGCTTGTCGAAGCGGGCCGCGCTCTTGCGCGCAACCGAACTCCTGACCGAGGTCGCGATCCGCGACCCGCAGCGCGTGTTGTCGCTCTATCCCCACGAAATCTCCGGCGGCATGCGGCAGCGCGTGCTGATCGCAATGGCCTTTGCGTGCGATCCCTCACTCGTCATTGCGGACGAGCCGACCACCGCGCTTGATGTCACCGTGCAGCGTCAGGTGCTCCAGCTCGTCGAGCGGCTGCGCCGGCGTTACGGCAGCGCCGTGCTGTTCATCACGCATGATCTCGGCGTGGTCGCAAAGATCTGCCGCAGCATGACGGTGCTGCATGCGGGCCGCGTGCTCGAAGAAGGCGAGACCGCAGACGTGCTGGCGCGCCCGCGCCACGCCTATACGCGCGCCTTGCTCGCGGCAACGCCGCGGGCCGACCGGCCGGCAGAGACGCTGCGTCCGGTGCCGCCCGCCTTGATCGAGCAATTATGGTCGGATGCGCGCAGGCTCGACGTGTCGGGCACAGCGGGGCCGGCATGAGCGACATTCTGCTTCGCACCGCGAGCCTTCGGTTCGGCTATCCGCAACGCAACGGTCTGTTTCGCAAAAGTAGCCTGCGCGAAGTGATCAAGGGCGTCGATATTGCCGTGCCGCGTGGATCGGTGCTCGGCCTTGTCGGCGAGTCCGGCTCCGGCAAGACGACGCTCGGCCGCCTGCTGGTCCGGCTACTCAAGCCGACATCCGGTGGCATTCAGTTCGACGGCGTCGAGATCGGTGGCCTCGATGACGCCGAGATGCGTCCGTTGCGCGCGCGCATCCAGATGATCTTTCAGGACCCGCAGTCCTCGCTCAATCCGCGGCTGCGGCTTGGCACCACGCTGACGCGGCCTCTCGGCGCCTTTGGCCGGCTGAAGGGGAGGCGAGACCAGCGCGAGCGCGCGGCAGCGCTCCTTCATCTCGTCGGGCTGCCGGCCGAATTCGCCGACCGCTATCCGAACGAGCTTTCGGGCGGCCAGCGCCAGCGCGCCGGCATTGCGCGGGCGCTCGCGCTCGAGCCTGATTTCATCGTCGCCGACGAGATCGTGTCGGGCCTCGACGTCTCGACCCAGGCGCACATTCTGTTGCTGTTGAAGGAGCTGCGCGCCCGGCTTGGCCTCACCATGGTGTTCATCAGCCACGATCTCTCGCTGGTTCGCGTGCTTTGCGACGATGTCGCGATCCTGAACCAGGGCGAGGTCGTCGAATACGGACCGGTCGCGCGCGTCTTCAGCGCCCCGCAGCACGACTATACCCGGCAGTTGCTTGCCGCGATTCCATTGCCCGACGTCGAGCCGGGCTGGCTCGACGATTCTCCGCCTGTCGTCACACCCCAACCGCAAGGATCAGCCGCATGACCGAGACCATCAAGGGTTCCGTCGTCCTCATCACCGGCGCCACCGGCGCGATTGCAAAGGCGCTCATCGCCGAACTCAAAGCCCGCGGCGCTGCCAAGATCTATGCGGCGGCGCGCGATGTTTCCGGGCTCGCCGCGTCGCAAGGGCTCGTGCCGATCAAGATGGACGTCACCAGCGATGCGGAGGTGGCGGCCGCCGCCAAGGCTGCCGGCGACGTCACGCTGTTGATCAACAATGCCGGCATCAATCACAACACCGCGTTCATGGTGGCGCCCGATCTGGCGATCGCGCGCGAGGAGATCGAGATCAACTATCTGGCGCCGCTTGCGCGTGACCAAAGCCTTTGCGCCGGCCCTGATCAAGAACAAGGGCGCGGTGCTCAACCTTCTGACCATTCTGGCCCGGGTCAATCTGCCGTTCATGGGGTCCTATTGCGCGTCCAAGGCAGCCGGCCTCAGCCTGACGCAAGGTTTGCGCGGCGAGTTGACGCCAAAGGGCGTGCGCATTGCCGCCGCCCTGCCGGGCGCCATCGATACGCGGATGACGGCGATGCTGAGCATCCCGAAGATGACCACCGCGGATGCCGCCAAGGAAATCCTCAACGGGTTCGAGGCGGGCGAGGAGGAGATCTATGTCGGCGAAATGGCGCGCGGCCTTGCACAAGGCCTCGCCCACGATCCCAAGGGGGTCGAGCGGCAACTCGCCTCGCCCGGCTAGCCAGCCCACACATCGAGTTTAGAAACTGCAAAACCAAAGGGAGCGATCATGACCAAGTTGAGATACCTGTTTGCCTTCGCCGCGCTTGCGATCGGCGCGTCCGCGACGCCGGCCTCGGCCAATTCCATTCCTGGCCTGCGCGGCCACGATCACACCGGCATCACCGTGCCCGATGTGAAAGCGGCAACCGCCTTTTTCACGGATGTGATCGGCTGCAAGCATGCGATGTCGTTCGGCCCCTTCATGGATGACAAGGGCACGTTCATGAAGGACGCCGTCAACGTCAATCCGCGCGCCGTTATCGAAGAGATCAGCATGGTCCGCTGCGGCTACGGCTCGAATATCGAGCTGTTCCAGTACAAGTCACCCGACCAGGACAAGACCGAGCCCAAGAACAGCGACTACGGTGGTCACCACATCGCGCTCTATGTGGACGATATCGAAAAGGCCGCCGAATATTTGCGCGGGAAGGGCGTCAAGACCATGCAGGGGCCGATTCCGGTCAAGGAAGGTCCCGCGGCCGGCCAGTCGATCCTGTATTTCCTGACGCCGTGGGGATTGCAGATGGAGCTGATCAGCTATCCCAAAGGCATGGCCTACGAGAAGGACGCCAAGACCCTGCTGTGGTCGACGACCGAGCCGACGAAGTAGACCTCGCGAGGCTTTCGTTCGGCGTCTGCTGGACGAGCCTTGCCGCAAAAAAAGAGTGCGATGGCAAGAGGGGCGCCATCGCACTGGAGTGGGGTAGGGAGGAGAATTCGCTTAAGCCGTCGTGTTCGCTTAGTGGACGGTTTTTTCGTGCTTGCGGACGCGGGCATAGGCGGCGCGGACTTTGGTCTGCTGGGCCTCGCTAAACGTCGCGTCGTACTGGTTGGGCTGCGACGAATCGAGCCGGAGCAAGCCGGCCGGCACGCCTTGGGCAGCCGCCGGGGTGACCGGGCTTACGGAAATCAGCGCCAGAGCGGCTGAGCCGAAAACGAGGCTCGCGATGCGGGTGTTCTGGAAAAATTTCGTCATGATGCTTCTCTCTCGGTTGGTGCGTCGCCCGAATGGCGGGACGGTATCTTAATACTATTCCCTGGTATCAAGGTGACTGGTCAGCTTGAGATCAGGGCCTACTAAGACCGAACTCCATTACAGAAACGCAATACATCCAATATGACCGGTCAGCTTAAACTGTCAACGGGCTTAAGATCACATTCACTTTAACAGCGCCTTGAAGGCGGTGTTAAGGAAGTCATCGATCGGCCCACGATCCTGCGTGATCTTGAGCCGGATCGTTGCGCCTTCCCAGGCATTGACCAGGAATCGCGCCATCTGGCCTGGATCGTGACGGGGGTCGACCTCGCCCTTGGCTTGCGCTTCGCGCAGCACCTTTTCGACGGCGCCACACCAGGTGTCGAAGATCGTGCGCAACTCCTCGCGCATCTTGGGCTGCTCTGCGCCCACTTCCGCGGCGAAAAGCCCAAGCATGCAGCCACGCCCAAAGCCCAGCGTGAGCAGGCGTTCGGACAAGAAGCTGAAATGATTTTTCAGGCGCGTCAGCGGCGGAACACTTTCGTCGAACAACATGTCCGAGCGGACGCCGTCGAGATATCGCCGCAGCGAATCGATCGCGAGATCTTCCTTGTTCTCAAAGTGATTGAAGAACGAGCCCTTGGGAACGCCAGCCGCTTCGGTGATGTCCTGGATCGAACAACCCTTGAAACCAAAGGTGTGCAGCGTATCCACCGCGCTACTCGCTAGTTTTTCGCGCAGGCTGGGTCTGGCCATGGAAGCCTCCCGAGGAATTTTCTGGTCGCGGAAGGATGACAAATCCTCTGCAGAGCATGACAAATATGCGACTAAACGACTTAATACAACGCCAATCGGATAAAATATGACCAGTCAGATTGAAATTCGGTCAATAAACTACTAAAATACCTCTCGATCGACCTCGAAGCCGTTCAAAGATCGGCCGACTTCCCAATAGAGGGCTCGGATCGGCCGCCATCATCGCCGACCCGAGAGCGTTTTCAACCTGATTTCACCGTGATTGATATTCGGCTGAAATGTCCTTGCCCGTGTAATCCGTCATGAGCGCGGTGGCGATGATCGTGATGATGGCGCAGGCTGCGATGTAAATCGCAATGGCGGTCGCCGAATGGTAGGTGGCGAACAGCCATGCCGCGATCAGTGGCGCCGGACCGCCGGCGATGATCGAGGCGAGCTGATAGCCGAGCGAGGAGCCGCTGTAGCGCAGCCGCCCGGTAAAGCTTTCGGCGATCAGCGCGGCTTGCGGCCCGTACATCATGTCATGCGGGATCAACGAGAGAACGATCGCGAGATAGATGATCGGCTCCGAGCCGGTATTGAGCATCGCGAAATAGATGAAGCCGAATATCCCGGTCACCACCGCGCCGATCAGATACATGTTCTTGCGGCCGATCCGGTCGGAGATGTGGCCAAATACCGGAATGGAAACGAACGACACGACGGAGGCGGTCAGCACGGCCGTGAGCAGGAAGTTGCGAGAGACGTGCAACGTACCGATGCCGTAGGAAAAGACGAACGCGGTGAAGATATAGAACGGCGCCTGCTCGGCCATTCGTGCGAACGCCGAAAGCAGGATCTCCTTCGGATGCTCCTTGATGACGGCGAGCATCGGCGCGCGCTCGACCTTGCGCTCGGCGAGCAGTTTGGCGAAGACAGGTGTCTCCATAATGCCAAGGCGGATGTAGAGGCCGACGCCGACCAGCACGATGCTGAGCGCAAAGGGGACCCGCCAGCCCCAGGAGAGGAATTGTTCGCCGGACATTTGGCTGAAAGCGAGCACGGCAAGGTTGGCAAGAAATAGTCCGCAGGGGACACCGAATTGCGGCCAGGACGCGACCAGGCCGCGTGAATTGTTGGTGCGCGCCCATTCCATCGACATCAGCACCGATCCGCCCCATTCGCCGCCGACCCCGACACCCTGGATGAAGCGCAGGACGGTCAAAAGCACCGCGCCCCACAGGCCGATGCTTTCATAGGTCGGCACCAGCGCGACCGCGAAGGTGGCAAGCCCCATCAACAGCAATGTCGCGATCAGCGTCGATTTGCGGCCGATGCGATCGCCGAAGTGACCAAAGATCGCAGCGCCCACCGGCCGGGCGACAAAGCCGACCGCATAGATCGCGAAAGCCTCGAGCGTGCCAACCCAGGGATCGGAGTGCGGGAAAAAAAGTTTTGCGAAAACGAGACCCGTCACGGTCGAGTAGAGGAAGAAATCGTACCACTCGATGGCGGTGCCGATGGTTGAGGCGATCACCGCGCGCCGAAGCTGGGTCTGATGTTCGCGGGGGGTGAGTGTGGGAACGAGGGGGATAACGTTTGCATCGAGCGCTGACATGGGGAATGCCTCCGCAAGCCCGCGGGCGGCTCTTCATGCAAAACGTCGGAAACGAGCCTCGTCTGCGGGCGCCTTGCAAGAAACGTCCGGGCGGGCAGTGCGGTTCCCTCGCGCCGAATGATCCTCAACCAAACTTTCGGCGGATAACTAAACGTCTGTCCGGGCGGAAGTTTCGCCGCGCATCGGCCGGCCGCCGTCACCTGCGCTGGCTTTCTTAGGCGGCGCCAAGCATCTTTTTGCACATGGCGGCGCCGTCGTTGATGGCGTCGCGTCCCTTCCAGGCCCAATAGGTCAGGCGGCCGGAAAGGGAGTTGTGGCTCCGCAGGCTGCGCGATCCCAACACATGACCGACGTTGTCGGGGAAACGGCTGACCTCGCTTTCCACAAGCTCGGTGATCGATGCCATCACCGCGTCGAGCCGTTGTCCCCAGGCCGATTCCGCGAACTGATCGATGCGGACCCCCAGCGCATATTCGGTATCGTAGACGTCGACCAGGATTTCCTTGGCGACGAGGATGCGTTCGTGTCTGAGCGCGATCCGCAGCAGCCGGCGCTTGTCTTCCAAACGGTCCAGCACCATCGTGACTGCGGCGGCATAGGGTGTCGCGGCGACGTCGGCCGCATTTTTGGTGGCCGCGGCCTTGGTGGCGACGCGGATCAAGTGCCAATGGGTCTTGAGCCGCCCGGCCACCAGCATCAGCGCGAAAGGAAGCTCCTCGGGACGGGTTTTTGCGAAGGCAGCCAGCAGGGGCGTGACTTTGGCGACTTCGGCGTCTTCGAAACGGGCAAGCCTGGCTGGCAGCGCCTCGTTCAATTTGGCGAGTTCCTCGCGTGCGCGAAGCGCGCTGAACATCTGGACGAGGTCGTCGAAGACCGTCGGCGAGGCGGTGTAGGTCGAAAGCTTGGCGCGAATCTGGCTCGCGCTGTCCGGCGAGTTCAGAATGTTTTCCAGGCTTTTCACGACCTTGGTCTGAAAGGTCGAAGCAGCCTGGCGGGCGTCCCGCTGCTTGTCCGCTGCGATCAGCTCGGTGAGATTCTTGATATAGTCCCGCGCCATGGTCGGGAGCAGATCGCGGCTGATCCATTCCCAGATTGGCGACAATGACCCGCGCTGGATTGCGCCCGTCGCAGCCTGCTGAAGGGCGCCTTCGACCAGCAACGGCTCCAACGGCGCGAAGAAGTGGCGCGCCGGGGTACTGTTGCGCTTCTGGGTCTGGCCGTTGCTGCGAAACTCGGCGCGCAGCGTTTCCATGACCTGGCCGACGCCGGGCAGTTCGGTGCCGGAGAGTTCCAATCGCTCGAGTTCGTCGAGCAGATTGCTGCGCGTCGGCGGCGTCAATAGCTGCAAGAACTCTTTGAGGCGGGTCTGGATCATTGCAAAGCGGTGCGATTGGTAAAGGAATGCCCTCGCAGTCTGGGGCCGGCGCGAGCTGGGAGATCAAATCAGGGCGCCGTAAATTAAGTCGTAAAAAAAACGGTAAGGCGGTGCCGCTTTCCGCAAAACTACCGGTCACATTCCGGTCAGCAGGCGACGGCAGGTGGCCCGATTGCGAACATGTCGCTCAAAGTGCGACATTTTCTCCACCCCCTGCTTTGCGCTGCAGCGGTTAGCGAAAATTTAACCCTTCGAGCCGATGCGCCGGCCGAGACATCTCATTTACCTCATTTACCGGATCGGGATTGCGGCCATCGCCGTTGTCCGGGGCACGGAGCCAAGGCTTGCGTCTCCTTCCCGTATTTACCCGGGCGCTGAAATTAACGGGGACTTGGCGCTCAGCCGACTAACGGTTGCAAAAAAGAGACGTTCGATTTCTGCGCACAAAGCTGCGCTCTCCTTCCACCTCGATGATGTTTCTCGCTGCGATCCGATAGCTGACTGCGACAATGACTGAAGAGAAAAAGGTGTTGGATCGCGTGGCGTTCGGTCGCGGCCATGACGTTTGCATCATGGCCATCGACGGGACCTGGCGTCGCGATTGCCTGCTTCAGGCCGTATCGGACACAGATGCCCTCTTGACGGTGGAAGGTTCCATCCAGGGCTTCAATCTCAAGGAGTTCTTTCTGCTCCTGTCCTCCACTGGTCTCGCCTATCGTCGTTGCGAACTCGTCCGGGTCAATGGGACCGACATGGACGTTCAGTTCCTGAAGACCAAGGGCAAAAAAAGAAACCCGGCGGTTCCCCGAACTAGTGCCACCTATTTGAAGTTCCTGCACCACAAGCGGCGAATTCGACCCAGGAACTTCAAATAGAGAAGTGGCACTAGAATCAATAGTTTTGCTAGTGCCCATGACTTTCCGAAGTTCGTGGAAGCGGGTGCTGCGGATGGAGCACGAACTTCGGAAAGTGGGCACTAGAAGCAATCGAGACCGCAAGTCACCGCGAAGAGAGCGGCTTTCAAGGAACTCGCCTCGCGGCGTTAGACCAAACCATGTTGCTACTTGTGCGTTAAGTTCGCGTCCCGTAGAAATACGGATAGGTGCGATTTGCGATCTGCGTCGCAAGCTTCGTGGGTCCTCGTCGTTTTCTGCCCTACAAGGGACGATGTCACATGACCGAAAAGTCATCTTCTCGTGGCGAGATATTCGTCGTCGATGACGATCCTGCCGTCCGCGAAACTCTTTCCATTGTCCTGTCGGCCGGCGGCTACGAAGTCATTTGTTTCGCCGACGGTGCTGCGTTGTTGTCGGTCGCGCGAAATCGTACTCCGGCTTGCATTCTTCTTGACGTGCATATTCCCGGCAAATCCGGTCTGGATATCCTGAAGGAATTGCGCGGCGAGGACTATCCGGCGCCGATCTTCATCATCTCCGGGCAGGGCGATATCGCCATGGCCGTCAGCGCGATCAAGCATGGCGCGCTGGATTTCATCGAGAAGCCGTTTCGCGGCAATGAAATCGTGATGCGGCTCCACGAGGCGATCGAAGCCTATGCGCGACGGCAAGCCGACCGCTCGGCTTCCAACGTCGGCTCCGCGCATTTTCCCGGCCGCGAGCCGCTCACCCGGCGCGAGCGCGAGGTGCTGGAGCAGTTCACCGCCGGCGCCTCCAACAAGGAGGCCGGGCGGCATTTGGGAATTAGTCCGCGCACCATCGAAGACCATCGCGCCAACATCATGAAAAAACTGGGCGCGAGAAATGCCGCCGACCTGGTCCGGATTGTGATGACCGCTTCCCGCGCGTCCTGACAAGCTCAGCCCGTCGCTGCGGCTTCGGAAATCGGGCACGGGAAAAATCGCGGCTTCGAGACCAGCGGGCCTTGCTCGCCATGGATCGCCTGTGACATGACTCGATTAAGGGTCACGAGGTGAAACCATGACTGAAAACAAGAAAAATCCGGATACTCTCCGCAGCGCGCGCTGGTTTGCGCCCGACGATCTGAGAGCCTTTGGCCATCGCTCGCGCGCCATGCAGATGGGCTATGCGCCAGAGGAATGGAAGGGTCGGCCGGTGATCGCGATCCTCAACACCTGGTCGGACGCTCAGCCCTGCCACATGCACTTCAAAAGCCGGGTGGATGACGTCAAGCGCGGCATCCTGATGGCCGGCGGCTTTCCGATGGAGCTACCGGCGCTGTCGCTGTCGGAATCCTTTCTGAAGCCGACCACCATGCTCTATCGCAATCTGCTGGCGATGGATGCGGAGGAATTGCTGCGCGGCCACCCCGTCGATGGCGTGGTGCTGATGGGCGGTTGCGACAAGACCACGCCGGCGCTCCTGCTCGGCGCCACCAGCATGAACATCCCTGCGATCTATTTGCCGGCGGGCCCGATGCTGCGCGGCAACTGGAAAGGCAAGACGCTGGGCTCGGGATCGGATGCCTGGAAATACTGGGACGAGCGGCGCGCCGGCAAGATTTCCGACAAGGACTGGGTCGATGTCGAGGCCGGCATCGCCCGCAGCTACGGCACCTGCATGACCATGGGCACCGCCTCGACCATGACCGCGATTGCGGAGTTGATCGGCATGACGCTGCCCGGTGCGTCCTCGATTCCCGCGGCCGATGCAGGTCACATCCGGATGGCGTCGGAATGCGGACGGCGCATTGTCGAGATGGTCTGGGAGGATTTGACGCCGAAGAAGATCCAGACGCGCAAGGCATTCGAAAACGCCATCACAGTGGCGATGGCGATGGGCTGCTCCACCAATGCGATCATCCATCTGATCGCGCAGGCGCGCCGCGCCGGGCAGGACATTGGCCTTGAGGATTTCGAGAAGGCGAGCCGCAAGGTGCCGGTGATTGCGAATGTGCGGCCGTCCGGTGACAAATACCTGATGGAGGATTTTTATTACGCCGGCGGATTGCCCGGCCTGATGAGCCGGATCAAGCCGCATCTGCATCTCGACAGCCTCACGGTGACGGGCCAGACGCTGGGTGAAAATATCGCCCGCGCCGAAGTCTACAATGATGACGTGATCCGTACTGTCGAAAACCCGATCTATGCGGAGGGTGCGCTCGCCGTACTCAAAGGCAATCTCGCGCCCGATGGCTGCGTCATCAAACCTTCGGCCTGCGATCCGCGTTTCCTCAAGCACACCGGCATGGCGCTGGTGTTTGACGATTATCCTTCGATGAAGAAGGCGATCGACGATCCCGATCTCGACGTGACGGCGGATCATATCCTGATTCTGCGCAATGCCGGTCCGCAAGGCGGGCCGGGCATGCCGGAGTGGGGCATGCTGCCGATCCCAACCAAGCTCGTGAAGCAGGGTGTGCGCGACATGGTGCGGCTTTCGGATGCGCGCATGAGCGGCACCAGCTACGGCGCCTGCATCCTGCATGTATCGCCGGAATCCTATATCGGCGGTCCGCTCGCGCTGGTGAGGAACGGTGACAAGATCACGCTCGATGTTGCCGCGCGCACCATCAATCTCGATGTCTCCGAGGCCGAGCTGAAGAAGCGCCGGGCAGAATGGAAGCAACCGGAGACGCGGTTCGAGCGCGGCTATGGCTGGATGTTTACCAAGCACATCAAGCAGGCCAATGAAGGCTGCGATTTCGATTTTCTCGAAACCACGTTTGGCAAGCCGGTCGGCGAGCCCTCGATTTTCTAAGGTACCATGATGACCAAACTCTCCGACGCCACGCGCAATAAATTGAAAACGGTTTCCACCGCTACCGTGGCGACCGCATTGTTCAAGCGCGGGTTTCGCGTCCAGATGATCCAGGACGTGCATCCCTTAAGCGCAGACCAGCCAGTGCTGGTCGGCGAAGCCTTTACGCTGCGCTACATGCCGGCGCGCGAGGACCTCAACAAGATCGAGGTTTTTCGCGATCGCACCCATCCGCAGCGCAAGGCGGTCGAGGAGTGTCCGGCAGGCAGCGTGCTGGTGATGGATAGCCGCAAGGACGCACGCGCAGCGTCCGCCGGCGCCATTCTCGTCACGCGGCTGATGCAGCGCGGCGTTGCCGGCGTGATCACTGACGGAGGCTTTCGCGACTCCGCCGAAATCGCCAAACTAGGTTTTCCCACCTACCATCACCGACCGAGCGCGCCGACCAATCTGACACTGCATCAGGCGATCGAGATCAACGTGCCGATCGGCTGCGGCGATGCGCCGGTGTTTCCCGGCGACGTCATCCTCGGCGACAGCGACGGCGTGATCGTGATTCCTGCGCATCTCGCCGACGAGATCGCCAATGAAGCGTTCGAGATGACCGCGTTTGAGGATTTCGTCACCGAGCAAGTCCGCGCCGGGCGTTCGATCCTCGGACTTTATCCGGCAACCGACGAAAAGACCCTGGTCGATTTCGCCGCGTGGCGGAAGGAAAAGGGGCGGTAACGCCAGCTGGCACGCCGATTTACATCGGAAGGTGTCACTTGCGGGGGCTCTCGTCCTCAGCTTTTTCTTCCGCGAGCATCTTTTTCGCGTTACGCGTGAGCCGATCGATCTGGTCGAGCAAAATCGACAGTTCTCCTTCGTCGAAATCTTCGAGAAGGCTTCTGGTCCGCTCGATGGCGCCGGCGAGAAGGATTTCGTGCGCCGCAATTCCGGTTCGACTGAGGGAGACCAGCACTTCCCGGTTGTCGAGAGGATTGACCTGCCGCGCCACCAGCTTTCGTTCGACCAATCCTGCCAGTGCACGGCTGATCTGCCCTTTGTCCATGCCGACCGCCTGCGCGAGTTGGATGACGCTCATCGGCGGATTACGCCCAAGCGACGCCACCAGCCCGAATTCGACGGAGGATAGCCCCGCGGTGCGCCGATAGCGGAGGATCGCGCCGCGCTTGAGAAGGTTAGCCAACACCATCAGCCGTGACGACACCATGGCCGTAACCGGCGCAAGCTGATCCGGCTCGGGAAGCGATGCGCGGGCACGTCTTGCTGGTTTGGATTTTTGCTCCATTCACTTCATCTGCCAATAAATCGAGATGATTCCAAGGGGCGGCCAAGGGTCAAGAATACTGGCCCACTCGATCGTTGACAATGTCATCGATCAGGTGCTATCCGCGATAAAAAGGGGAGCACGAAGCCCGGAAGACGAGCCGCGCTCAAACAGCGACAGCAGGGAGAGATCGCGATGGACACAACCCATGTGCGGCTGGATCACGGCACCGCTTATGAAATGAAATCTCCGAGTTCCAAAATCGAGATGACCGAGGTCGGTCGCGGCAAGCCGATGGGCGAGTTGCTGCGGCGCTACTGGCACCCCATCGGCCTGAAGGCCGACGCTGGCGATGTCCCCCGGAAGGTGCGCGCGCTCGGCGAAGATCTCATTCTGTTTCGCGACAGGCAGGGCCGCCCGGGACTGTTGCACGCTCGCTGTTGCCATCGCGGAACGACGCTCTACTACGGCAAGGTCGAGGACGACGGCATCCGCTGCTGCTACCACGGCTGGAAGTTCGATACCGAGGGGCATTGCCTCGAACAACCTTGCGAGCCCGACGGAGGCGGCTTCAAGGACAAAGTCCGCCAGCCCTGGTATCCGGTGGAAGAGCGCTACGGATTGATCTTTGCCTATATGGGTCCGCCTTCGAAAAGGCCGGTGCTGCCGCGCTACGAATGCCTGGAAAACATGGACGAAGGTGAGTTCGTCGAAGCCGACGACACCTCGATCGGCGGTGGCGGCCCGGCGATCATTCCCTGTAACTGGCTCCAGCATTATGAAAACGTCGTCGATCCCTTCCACGTGCCGGTGCTGCACGGTTCGTTCAGCGGCGCGCAGTTCACCAACATGATGGCGTCAATGCCCGAGGTGAATTTCGAGGCCCTACCGGGCTCTGTCGCGGTGCGTTCGATCCGCAATCAGGACGACGGCAAGGTATTCTACCGGGTGACGCAAGCCGTTTTCCCGACATTACGCGTGGTGCCCAATCCGCGCGTCGCGCAGTTCGCACGCGTCGAATTGATCGGCTGGGTACTGCCGATCGACGATACCTCGTTCCGCATCTATGTCGCCGGCAGGGTCAAGAGCGCGGGCGAGATCGGCCGCATGCGCTCAAAATTCAACGGCAAGTTCTGGTGGGACATGACTGAGCCGGAGCACCAGAAATATCCCGGCGACTATGAAACACAGGTCGGTCAAGGCCCCGTGACAATCCATTCGGAAGAACATTTCGGCCAAAGCGATCGTGGCGTGTTGATGGTGCGCAGGATGGTGCGCGAGCAGCTCGATGCGTTGGCGGCCGGCAACGATCCGGTCGGCGTCAGCTTCGACCAGAATGCGCCACCGATCGTCTTCGAAGCAGGAAACTACATTCGAGATAATTGACGAGACAACGACACGACGATCGACGGCCTACCCCAAAAGAGTGCCGCGGATCAACCGGGAGGATATCATGGTGGACCTTGCGCCTCAGTCGCCCTCGCATGCCAGCGTCGCAGTAACGTCGCCCCTGCGGCGCTATTATGTGTTGGCGCTCCTGACGGTGATCTACGGACTGAATTTCCTCGACCGCACGGTCTTCAACGTCCTGATTGAACCGATCAAAAAGGAGTTCAAGCTGAGCGACACCACCATGGGGCTGGTCGCGGGCTTCGGCTTTGTTCTGTTTTACTCGCTGCTCGGTATTCCGATCGCGCGCCTCGCAGATCGTATGAACCGCCGTAACATCGTCGCCGCCGCGTTCGCCTTCTGGAGCGCGATGACATTCCTTTGCGGTGTGGCGCAGAATGTTACCTCGCTGACGCTGGCGCGGATCGGCGTCGGGATCGGCGAATCAGCCGGCACGCCGGCGTCGCAGTCGATGATCTCCGACATGTTCGACAAAGACGAGCGGCCGCGCGCGCTCGGCATCTTCGCGATCGGAACCTATCTCGGCGTGTTCCTCGGCTATTTCATCGGCGGCTTCATCAACCAGCACTATGGCTGGCGCGCTGCGTTCTTTACCGCCGGCCTGCCGGGCATCGCCATTGCCGCTGTGCTCTGGCTTACGGTATCCGAGCCAATCCGAGGCTCCTCGGTCGAGAAAATAAAACGCGAAGCCCTCGCGCCGACACTGACATTCCTGGGATCGCAAAAGACTTTCCTGATCGTGCTGGTCGGGTTTTGCCTCACGACGTACACCAACTACGCGACGTCGGCGTGGATTCCGCCGTTTCTCGCGCGCGTCCATCATTTGAGCAGCGCCGAAATCGGCACCTATGCCGGCACCTTCAAGGGCCTGTTCGGTATGGCCGGCACCCTCGTCGGTGGCCTCGTCGTGGCCAGGATTGGCCGAGACGACGACCGCTGGAAACTCTGGGCGCCCGCGATCACCTCGGGCCTGGCCGGGCCCGTCTTCATGGTTTGCATGCTGACGGAAAATTTCACCATCATGGTCGCCGCGCTGGCCGCCACCTCGTTCCTGCTCGGCTTTCATCTTGGGCCTATTTTCGCGATCGCCCAGACCGTGGCGCGACCGGCGATGCGTGCATTGGCATCGGCGATCATCCTGTTGACGGCGACCTGCTTCGGTCAGGGTCTTGGGCCGCTCGTAGTCGGAATGATCAACGACGCGATATCGCCACAGGTCGGCGTGAACGCTGTTCGTTATTCGCTACTGTCGGCATCAGCCACGACAATGCTGGGCGCCTTATTGTTCGTCTGGGCCGCGCGTTTCATTCGTTCTGACATCGCGCGCGCGGCTGAATAGCTCGCTCCTGGGAGCGAGGCATTCACACCTCGTCTTTTTCGGCAAGGCCCACTGCCCAGAGCGCAAAGGCATAGGCAATCGCGACCTCGTCGAGCCGGTTGAAGCGGCCAGAGGCGCCGCCGTGGCCTGCGCCCATATTGGTGCGCAACAGAACTGGACCGCCCCCTCGCATGGTCGGGCGTAGCCGTGCGATCCATTTTGCCGGCTCCCAATAGGTGACACGCGGATCGGTGAGGCCGCCCATCGCCAGGATTGCCGGATAATCCTTCGCCGCAACGTTGTCGTAAGGCGAATAGGACAAGATGGTCTTGAAGTCGGTCTCGCTCTCGATCGGGTTGCCCCATTCCGGCCATTCCGGCGGCGTCAGCGGCAGCGAGTTGTCGAGCATGGTGTTGAGGACGTCGACGAAAGGCACTTCGGCGACGATGCCTGCGAACAGTTCGCCGGCCCGGTTTGCCACCGCGCCCATCAACATGCCGCCGGCGCTGCCGCCGTGACCGACGATGCGTTTGGTGGCCGTATATTTTTCCGCGATCAGCGTGCGGGCGCTAGCCGCGAAATCGTCAAAGCTGTTGGTCTTCTTCGCGCGCTTGCCGTCGAGGTACCAGCCCCAGCCCTTGTCGGCGCCGCCCCTGATATGAGCGATGGCATAGACAAAGCCGCGATCGACCAGCGACAGCCGGTTGGCGGAAAACGACGCCGGCATCGCCATGCCGTAGGAGCCGTAGCCATAGAGCAGAAGCGGCGCTTTGCCGTCGCGCGCGAGGTCGCGGCGATGGAGGATGGAGACCGGCACCTCGGCGCCATCGTGCGATTTCGCCATGATGCGGGTGGTGACGTAGTCGGCCGGATTGTGGCCGGACGGGATTTCCTGACGCTTGCGTAAAACACGGGTCCGCTTCGTCATATCGTAGTCGTAGATTTCCGACGGCGTCGTCATCGACGAATACGAGAAGCGCAAATTCGTCGTCTCGAATTCGTAGGAGCCCATGGTGTCGAGCGAGTAGGCGGCCTCGTCGAAGGCAATGGTGTGTTCCTTGCCGTCAGAGAGATCGCGGATGACGATAGCGGGCAGCGCATTGGCGCGCTCGAGCCGCACCATGTGGCCGGAGAACAATTCGACATCGAGCACATAGATGCCTTCGCGATACGGAATGAGATCGCGCCAGTTCGCCCGCTCCGGCGAATTCAGCGGGGCGGTGGCGATCTTGAAGTCGATGGCGCCGTCGGCGTTGGTGAGAATGAAGAGTTGGTCGCCGCGGTCGTTGACCGAATACTGCACGCCTTCCTGCCGTGCGGCCACCAGCCGGGGTGTCGCCTTCGGGTCGGCCAAGTCGACCAGGCGCTGTTCGGAGGTTTCGTGGTCGCCGCCGGCGATCACGCAATAGCGGCCGCTGGAGCTTTCGTGAATGTGGGTGAACCAGCCGGAGTCTTTTTCCTCATAGACCAGGAGATCGTCGGCCTGCTTCGTGCCAAGGCGATGACGCCAGACCTGCATCGGCCGGTGATTGTCGTCGAGCTTCACATAGAAGAAGGCGCTTGAATTGGTGCTCCACACCACCGTGCCATCGGTCTCCTCGACGAGATCATCGAGATCTTTCTTGCTCGACCATTGGCGAATCCGGATCGAAAAATATTCGGAACCCTTGGTGTCCGCGCTCCACGCCTGAAGCCGGTGATCGGGCGAATGCCGCGCGCCGCCGAACTTGAAATATTCGTGGGTCGCGGCGAGCTCATCGCCGTCGAGGATGATCTCGGCCTCGCCGCCATCGCGTGGGCTACGTCCGAATAGCTCATGCTGTCCGCCTTCCCGGAACTTGCGCAGGTAGGCATAAGCGCCATCGGGCGAGGGCACGCTGGAATCGTCCTCCTTGATGCGCCCGCGCATTTCCTTGACCAGCCGCTTCTGCAAGGGAGCGGTGTGGCCCAGCAGGCTCTCGGTGTAGGCGTTCTCTGCCTCCAGGTACTTTCGGATATCCGCATCCAGAATGGACGGGTCGCGCAGCACCTCCTGCCAGTTTTCATCCTTCAGCCACGCGTAATCGTCGACGACCGTGATGCCATGGGTGGTGAAGGCGTGCGGGCGGCACGGGGCGATCGGCGGCGTCAGGGGGCTTTTTTTGTCCATCGTTTCTCACTTCTACTTGGCTGGCAGGCAGGTCTCATATCGGGTGGCCGTTAGCGGATTGCCAGAGATACGGCCCTACCGCCAGCAGCGCGCCTTGTTGATCACGGGGGTGTAGGGTTAGGCTCGGCTTTTCCTTGGGGAAGCCGATGCTTTTCAACTCCTACTCCTTCATTTTCATCTTTCTGCCGATCGTTTTGGTCGGCTATTTCGTTGTCGGCCGCATTGGAGCGCGAGCTCCGGTGATCTGGCTCGCGCTGGCCTCGCTGGTTTTCTATTCGTTCAGCAACTGGCCGTTCGTGGCGTTGCTGCTGGGGTCGATCGCGTTCAACTATCTCGTCGGCTGGTTATTGATCTCGCGCCGCCTGCGCGCAGGCCCGCGCTTTGCCGTGCTTACACTGGGTGTGACCGGCGACCTGCTGACGCTTGGCATCTTCAAATATGCCGGCTTTCTCGTTGCCAATTTCAATGCGGTGTTCTCGACGTCCATCGCGGTGAACATCCTGCTTCCGGTCGGCATCTCCTTTTACACCTTCACCCAGATCGCGTTCCTGGTCGATGCCTACCGCGGCAAGGTCGCTCATTATGCGCTGCCGCATTACGCGCTGTTCGTGACGTATTTCCCGCATTTGATTGCAGGGCCGATCCTGCACCACAGCGATATGATCCCGCAGTTTAAATCGGCAGAGTCGAAGCGGCCGAACCCGCATCTGATCCTGTGCGGCCTGATCATTTTTGGGATCGGCCTGTTCAAGAAAACAGGGCTTGCCGACGGCATTCAGCCGCTGGTGGCGCTCGCCTTCAATCAGGCCGCGCCATCCTTCGACCAGGCCTGGATCGGCGCGCTGGCCTATACGTTTCAGCTTTATTTCGATTTCTCCGGCTATTCCGACATGGCGATCGGAATCTCGTTGATGTTCGGCATTTTCCTGCCGCTGAATTTCAATTCGCCCTACAAGGCGGCGAGCATTATCGACTTCTGGCGCCGCTGGCACATGACGCTGTCGCAGTTCCTGCGCGACTATCTCTACATTCCGCTCGGCGGCAACCGCCATGGCTCAGGTTACTGCGCTATGTGAACCTGATGATCACGATGCTGCTCGGCGGCCTTTGGCACGGCGCGGCCTGGACGTTTGTCGCCTGGGGCGCGTTGCATGGCCTCTACCTTTGCATCAACCATGCCTGGATCAATTATGGGCCGCCGATCCCTGCGCGTTTGGCGCGTCCCGCCGGCGTTGTCGCGGTTCTCCTGACGTTCCTTGCGGTCGTCGTCGCCTGGGTTTTCTTCCGGGCCGACAGTCTCGCCTCGGCACTGTCCGTGTTGTCGCGGATGGCCGATCCCGGTCGAAATCGTCTTCGGCCACACCGAGATGGTTCAAGGTGCGCTGATTGCGATCTATGCCGCGATCGCCTGGTTCGCCCCGAATACGCAGGCGATCATGGGCTATGACCACAAGAACAGGTCGGTCGGCAAAGATTTCAGCGCATGGCGAGCGCGGCCGGTCCTGCTTTATGGCGGAGCGGCGGCGTTTGCCTTCGGCGTTCTCGGCATCCAGCAACACAGCGAATTCATCTATTTCCGGTTCTGATGGATCAATCGATCAAAGACCTGCTTCGTTTCCTCGCCGCGAGCCTGCTGGTTATGCTGGCGGCGGCCGCGCTCAACTTTGTGGTCGATCCGCTGCAGCTTTTTCGGCCGTCGCGGCATTTTACAGAGATGTACTCGCACGACAGCCGCCTCCAGAATGCCGGGCTGATCAAGAGTCAGGACTTCGACGCCGTCTTTATGGGGACGTCGCTCGCGATCCATTTTCATCAGAGCGACATCGACCGCATCCTTGGTACGAGATCGCTCAAGCTCGCTATGACCGGCTCAAGCTCGCGCGAACAGACTTTCGTGTTGGCTGCGGCCATGGCGCGAAAGCCGAAACGGGTGATCTGGGAAGCGGACGACTGGATCTTTCACGATACGCCTGACATCGACTCTAATGTGCAATCTCCCGGCGGATCTTTATCGAGGCAACGCGAAGGGCATCGCCTCCTATCTTTTCAGCGGCGCCATGGCGCGGGAAGCCCTGTGGATTGCGGCGCGATCGATTCCGCCATTGGCGCCGGCCGCCGCGAAGCTGACGAACGAGGCCATCTTCAAATTCCCGCTTCGAAGCGCAGACGACATCAATGCCTTGCAGCCCGGCGACGACGTCGGCGCGATGTATAATGCAAAGCGGATGATGGCTGCCTACAGGTACATCACCGATCCCGTCCGCAGTAAATATCTCAAGGATGACACCGATTACGACATGAAGGTCCGCGTCTTCGAGCGCGATGCAATTGGCCTGATCGGCGCCAATCCCGATGTGACCTTCGATATCTATTTGCCGCCTTACTCGATCCTGCAATGGGTGGCGTTGCGCGAGACCTCGCCGGAAACGCTGCACAGCGTCTATGCGTTTTCAGCCTACTTCTGCCGGCGGCTGATGGATTTCCCGAACGTCCGGTTGTTTGATTTTCGTGCCATCAACGAAGTCACTCACGATCTGAACAACTATTCCGACGTGATCCACCATTCGCCTGACATTGATCTGAAAGTTCTTGGGTGGATTGCAGAAGGCAAATATCGCGTCGATGCCGCTGCCCCCACGGCGGCCCTCGACCAGCTCAAGGTGCAGGTCGAGGCCTATCGATTGGAAAATCGCAAATGACCCAAGCTTGGCCTTCGGCCGAGGTCCAGAGATCATTCCGCGGCGAGCGTTCACTACGTGTGTGCCAGGTCCGGAAACCGGATGGGCATCACCACCCCCACAGCCGCGCCCCGCGCAAAGAGCGGCGAGCCACCATCGTCCAGGGATTGGCTCTCTGCGTTCGGCCACCAGGCTTCTGGATGGAAACTAAATTCGAGCGTCTGTACAGGTTGTGCGCAGACATGGGGTAAGGCGTCCTTCAACCTGAAAGGCCGCGTTGCAAGTAGGTCTTCAATCAGCAGTCGATCGCCATGTTGTTGGACGATCATGACCGCCCCAAATGAATCCAGTCTGTAGACAATTCGCGATTGGCGCATCAGATTAAACAGCATGGTCGGATAGTAGTCGCGCGCGGCAAAGCCTTGGCCGATAGCGCTTGCTCTAGCGCAATGATCAGCCAACCACGCGCGGTCTGTTGGCCTTGCGAGGTCCAGACTTGGGGCGAGCGTGCCGGCGGGATGCACATCGATATGCGCGATGAAGCCACTTTGCGCTAACCTGCGAAAGCCGAACCGTGGATAAAAGTCGAGCACGCTCGAATTCGCAAAGAGAATAACCGGCTGATCTGGCGCATCCAGCTCACCCAAAACCTTGTTCATGAGCAATCGCGCGAGCCCGCGATTGCGGTGGTCCGCATGCGTTGCTACTGCGCCGATCTGGTAGCCGTTACACTCCTTGCCATTAATCACATACCGCATGGATTGCCGGCCGATCGTGCTGACGACCTGGTCGTCGACGACCGCCGCAAAGACGTCGTATCCGTCGACCCAGCCACCGCGGGCGCTCCAGGTGGAAAACGTGCGACCGCCCTCGAAGATCGATGCGACGAAGTTAAAAAAGCGATCATGCCAAGCGCGGTCAGAATGGCGAATTAGGCGGAAGTAATCGTTCATTGTCGAATACCCTGGGGTGGTCAGACCCACCTTCACGCCAGCCTAGCCGCTCAACCTACCTTAATTCCGCAACCGTGCGCCGGGATTGCCGCCGAACACGGGAATCCGGTTCACGGCCAGCACCACCGCGAAGGTGATCAGAAGCATGGCGATGCCGAGCACGGAAATGGCGGCGAGATCGCCGCTCTCGTTGAGATCGTAGATCAAGACGCTGATCACCTTGGTCTGCGAGGTGAACAGCACGATTGCCGCCGAGAGTTCGCGCATCACGCCGATGAAAATAAAACACCAGGTGGCGATGACGCCGGTGCGCAGCAGCGGCGCGGTGATCTGGCGGAGTGATTGCAGCCGCGTCGCGCCGAGAATGCGGCTTGCGTCCTCAAGCTCGGGATGGACGGTCGCGAATGCCGCCTGCAATTGCTGATAGGCCGACGGCAGGTTGATGGTCAGAAACGCAACCAGGAGAATCCAGAGCGTGCCATAGAGCACGAAGGGCGGCCGCGTGTAGCTCAGGAACAGGCCGACGCCGAGCACGATGCCGGGAACGGCAACCGGCGCGGTCGCGAGAAAGCCGAGGATGCGGTAGCCCGGGATCATCTTTCGCGTCGTGACATAGGCGATCACGAGCGCGAGCAGGGTGCCGAGTGTGGCGGTCGAGGTGCCCAGGATCACGGTGTTTTTCAAGGCAAGCTGGGTCGACGACAGCTCCGTGAATACGAACACGATGTTGTGCAGTGTGAAGGTGGAAGGCGTCACCAGCGTCGTGGCGTTCGGCGAGAACGCCGCATTTAACAGTGCGAAATACGGCAGAAACACCGGATTGAGCAGCATCAGGAGGCAGAAGGCGAGCGCGACCCAGCGCCACTTTTTCATCTCGACCTTACGCGGAGCGCCATATTTGCCGCCGAGCACCGAGAAGCCGCGCCGTCCCAGCAGAAATTTTTGTCCCTGCAACAATAGAATGGTCAGGATCAGGAGCGGGATCGCCGCGGCAGCGGCGAGTTCCAGCTTGGGCGGATACTGGAACAGGCTCCAGATTTTTGTCGTCATGACGTGGAAACCCGCCGGCAGCGCCAGGATCGCGGGCGAACCGAACAGGGTCATGGCTTGCAGGAATGCGATCAGCGCGCCGGCGACGAGGGCGGGAAGCGCGAGCGGAATGGTGATGCGCCGCGCGGTGGTCCAGGCCTTACCCCCGAGAATGGCGGAAGCATCTTCCAGTTCGCCCGGCATATTGTCGAGCGCGTTCGCAACCAGCACGAACACGAAGGGGAAGGTGTAACAGGAAATCACGAAGATGATGCCGGTAAGCGTATAGATGTCGAACAGATGCTCGTCGGACGCCGCCCCCGTCACGAAACGAAACAACTGATTGAGCAGCCCGCTGTTCGGCGCGGCCAGCAATTCCCAGGCAATAGCGCCGAGAAACGGCGGCGTCACGAAGGAGGCAGTGACGAGCGCGCGGATGGTTTGCCGGCCGGGCATGTCAGTACGCGACACCAGCCATCCCATCGGGGCGGCGACGAGGCAGCAGATGACGGCCGAGCTCGTTGCGATAATCGCGGTGGTCAGCAACGGGTCAAGGAAATCAGGATCGGTGAATAGCGTAACAAAATTCTGCAGCGTCAGATGATGGGCCTTATCGGTGACGCTGTAGATCACGAGCCACGACATCGGCAGCACGATCAAGACGATCATGATCGCCGCGAACAGCCACAGGACCGGTTTGGTCCAGTCGATTTTGGTTCTGGGGGTGTCGACGCTTTCGGTGATACTCATCTGCTCTCAATCTCGATTTCTGCCGTGTGCGCCAGCCGTAAACTCCCTCTCCCTGAAAGGGGGAGGGTCGGGGAGGGGGTCCATTAGACAGTTACGAGCTCGAATAGATCCCCTCCCGTCGCTTCGCGACGACCTCCCCTTTTTAAGGGGAGGTAAACACACCTCGCCACGAGGCGAGAACTAAACCCGAAACAGTCGCGCATAACGTGTCTTGATCTCGTCGGCCATCTTCTCCACGCCGGCCGCGTCCTCCTTCATCAGCTTGATGTCGGAGAGCTTGCGACGTCCGGCCTTCGGCGTCACTTGCGGATGCGCCGAATATTGCGCGGTGAAATCGGTGAAGAACTGCTGGGTTTCGCGCGTATGCAGCCAGGCCTGAAACAGCCGCGCGGCATTGGGATGCGGCGCGCTGGCGAAGATGGCGGTCGGGCCCGAGATCGTCGGCGTACCCTCGGACGGATAGAGCGGTTCGACCGGCTGGCCGGCTTCCTTCAGCATCACGACGTTATAATCGTTGCCGTCGGCCATGATGGCACGTTCACCGAGCGCAAGCTTCTTCGGCGGATCGGTCGACGACTGAACCTGCATCACGCGCTGCCTTGAAAGTTTCTCCAGATAATCCCAGCCGAGATCACGAACGATCTGAAAGGTTGCGGTCATGATCGTGCCGCTATAGGCGGGATGTCCCTTGACCATCTTGCCGGCCCATTTCGGATCGAGCAGGTCGGCGAAGCTCGTTGGCGCCTCGGCCGATTTGACGAGATGGGTATTATAGGCGAGCGACGACAGCCATATCCGCGACGTCACGAATAAACCGTCGGCGTCGCGATATTCGCCCGGAAAATATTTCGCGACGTCCTCCGGGACGAAGGGCACCAGCCAGCCGTTCCGCTTCCACGAGAGCACATGTGAGGCGTCGGCGGTGCTGATGACGTCCGCGGCGTGGATGTTGGACGAAAATTCCTGCCCGATCCGCTGAAACAGCCGCTCCGAGCCCGAGCGTTCGATCTGGATCTCAACCCCGGGATATTGCGCCTCGAAGGCCTTGCCGAGTTTTTCGCCGACCGGCAGGTCCATGGCGGAATAGAGCACGATTTTGCCTTCGCGCTTCGCCGCGTCAATCAGTTGCGGCGTGATCGCAACCGGTTCCGGGGTGGCCGCTCTGAGCGGAGAAGCGAACAGCGAGAATCCGAGCGCGGCCGATCCCTTGATCAGCTCACGCCTGGATGGTTTTCGCCGCTTCATCGCGTTCTCTTCTATCGGCTCAGCGCCCGGCAGCGCTCCGGCGGCAGGGTCACCCACACTTCCGTGCCGGCAGGAATGGCGATTTCCGGTGAGGTGACCGCGCGCAAGTTTGTGCCGTCGGCGGTCTCCAGCACATAGTCGCGGTTGGCGCCGAGAAACACCTGCCGCGTCACCGTCGCCTTCACCGTGTTCTCGGTTCCTTGCGGGACGCACGTCGAAAGCTGGATATCGTGCTGGCGGATCGCGACCGCGGCGTCCTGATTGGCCGCAAGCTTGGCGCCTACCACGCGCAAGGTCACGCCGGAAAACGCGATGTGGCTCTCGTCGCGGGCAACTCCCTTGAGCACATTGCTGGCGCCGATGAAGCGCGCCACGAATTCCGATTGCGGGCGGTCATAGATATCTTCGGGCGTGCCGAGCTGATCGATCTTGCCGCCGTTCATGACAGCGATGAGGTCAGCGGTCGTCATCGCCTCCGACTGGTCGTGGGTGACGTAAACGGTCGTGTAGCGATATTGGTCGTGCAGCCTTCGAATTTCGAAGCGCATCTCCTCGCGCAAATTGGCGTCGAGATTGGAGAGCGGCTCGTCCAGCAGCAGCGTTTCGGGCTCGACGACCAGCGCGCGGGCGAGCGCAACGCGTTGCTGCTGGCCGCCCGACAATTCGCCGGGATAACGCTCAGCCAATATTTCGAGCTTGGTGGTTTGAAGGATCGCGTTGAGCTTCTTGGCGATAGTGTCGCGGTCCAGCTTTCGCAGCCGCAGGCCGTAGACGATGTTTTCGGCCACCGTCATATGCGGCCACAGCGCGTAGCTCTGGAAGATCATCGACATCTTGCGCTGTTCGGGCGGCAACGTGCGGGCGGCCGACGATACCAGGCGGTCGCCGACGCGGATTTCGCCGCCGCTCGGCTCGAGGAAGCCTGCGATCAACCGCAGCGTCGTTGTCTTGCCGCAACCGGAGGGACCGAGGAGGCAAACCAGTTGCCCATGATCCATCCGCAACGAGACATTATCGACGACCGTCACCGGCCCAAACCGTTTGGTGAGGTCACGCAATTCAACCGACGCCAATCACTTCACTCCCTGTTCGTTCGCACATTCCGCCATGACCGGATTTACGCTCATAGCGGAAACCTGATTGTGACAAGCACGGGAACCGTGATTGCAGAATGCGCGTGCGCCGTGGCCGGCCGCTTATTTATCGCAAGATCAATATAAGCACGAATGCGCGCCGGCCGGAAAGGCTTAGAACGCCGCGATTTCAGGCATCAAGCCGGAACGTTGTCGCCGAGCCAGCCGATCGCGGCCTCGACGCCGCCTTCGCCGTGCGGAATGCCGAGCGCCTTTAGCGCGACTTCGATGACGCCAAGGGTTCCCAGCATCATCGGCGCGTTGACATGGCCCATATGGGCGATCCGGAACGCCTGGCCGGTCAATTCGCCGATCCCGATCCCCAGCACCACGCCGCATTTCTCCTTGCAGTAGCGCTGAAGCGCGGCCGGGTTGTGGCTGTCGGCCATCAGGACGGTCGTGACCGTATTCGACCGCTCCGCGGCCTCGGCGACATTGAAGCTGAGCACCTGGCCCTCGGCCCAGACCGACACGGCAGAGCGCACCGCTTCGGCCAACAATCGGTGACGCAGGAAGACGTTTTCGAGGCCTTCCTCGTCGATCATGTCGATGGCCTGACGGAGCGCGAACAGCAAGTGAATCGGCGCGGTGCCGCCATATTTCCGGTAGTGCTCGGTGCCCTCGCGCTCGGTCCAGTCCCAATACGGCGTTCGCAGGTTCGCCTTCTTGTGAATTTCCTGCGCCCGGTCGTTGGCGGCGCAAAAGCTCAGGCCGGGCGGTGTCATCAGGCCCTTCTGCGAACCCGACATCGCGACATCGATGCCCCAGGCATCCATCTCGAACGGCATGCAGCCGAGCGAAGCCACCGTGTCCACCAGGATACAGCGCGGGGTGTCCGGTCGATTTGATCGCCTTGCCGATCGCCTCGATGTCGTTGCAGACGCCGGAGGCGGTGTCGATTTGGGCCACCAGGATCGCCTTGATCTTGTGGTCCTTGTCCTGCCGCAGGCGCGCCTCGACCTCGGCCGGTCGAACCGCGCGGCGCCAGTCGCCCTTGAGCACCTCGACATCGGCGCCCATGGCGGCAGCCGCATTGCCCCAGCCGACCGCGAACCGGCCGCTTTCCAGCACCAGCACCTTGTCGCCGCGCGACAGCACGTTGCTGAGCACGGCTTCCCAGGCGCCATGGCCGTTGGCGATGTAGATGTAGGATTTGCCCTTGGTGGCAAACAGCCTGGAGAGGTCACGCAGCAGGCCATCCGACAGCTGCACCATCTCCTCGGAATAGATGTCGAGTGCCGGACGGTGCATCGCCCGCAGCACCTCGTCGGGCATGGTGGTGGGTCCGGGGATCGCCAGGAATTCCCGGCCCGCGCGAACGACCATTGTCGTGATTCCTCCAAACAGTTTGCTCACTGCAAGGGATGCAGGGGAATGGCGGGAAATTCAAGCAGGGAGGGGATGATATTAGAGTGAGGCTGTCATGCGGTCAGTGCCCCGCATTCCGAACGTTCGTACCCGCGTCACAAAATTTGATGCCGGACTTCATGAACCGCCACATGAGCGCTATTTTGGCAGTGCATTGGCAACAGCGTGCCAGATCTGGTCCTTGATCTCGGTCGCCATCGGGCTTGGAATGATGTCGGCCGGCGTTGTCCGTTTTTGGCACGCCACCACCAGCCGCAAGATCCACACCTCGCCGTCGGTGTAATAGGAATCGCCGCCGCCGTTTCGCCCCGCTAGCGTCACGCCGATGCCGGTCACCTGATATTTGGCATCGACCACCTGGGCGGCCTCAAGATCTGAGGCGAGCAGGCCGCGCTCGGCGTCGATGTCGGCGGAGATGTGGTGGGTGATAGCGCCGGTATAGTGACTGACGCCGACGCCGCGATCGAAG
This sequence comes from uncultured Alphaproteobacteria bacterium, assembly GCA_963775545.1. Taxonomy (GTDB): domain Bacteria; phylum Pseudomonadota; class Alphaproteobacteria; order Rhizobiales; family Xanthobacteraceae; genus Bradyrhizobium. Next base: position 27,540 of record CAVZJE010000009.1, on the reverse strand, counting down.
GTGGCATCGCCAAGCCAGACTGGACGTTGCTCCTGTCCCTGATCCAGCACTTTCCAGAATCGCACATGATGGCGGCGATCGGCGCTCCCGCCGACCGGCTTCTCGAACGCGAAGTCTTCGTGGCGGCCGAGATAGAACAGCGGACTGACGGGCGCGTCGTGGTACGGCCGGTCCAGCAGCACGCTGCCCGCAATCTCGATCGAAGATCGCAACGTCACGGGATCGGCCGGATACCAGCCGGCCGCCCGCATGGCACAGAGCACGTCGAGCTTGTCGCCGATCAAGCCGACGTTGATGGGATCGCCGGGAATGCCTTGCGCCGTTCGCGTCACCATCGGCAAATCAGCAAGGCGGCGCTGATGTTCGTAGTGGTTCCACAGCGCCGGCAGCGCCAGATAGGCCAGCGCCAAGTAGGCCAGTACGACGCTGAGCGCGATGAGCAGGCATTGCTCCAGTCGCGAATGCGGGTGATGGGACGGCAATATAACAAAGAAAGTCGCCACGGGTCTCTGTTCTTTTGTTGACGCGTTTCTTTACGCGAGCCGGTTCCCACTTCGCTCGAAAACGCTATCGTCGAGTCTCGCGACAGCCCGCGGCTTCGGCCTCTTCGACCGAGCAGAACCAGCGCGTGCCCTTGCTGATCTTCATCTCGATTCTCGCATACCAGCGGCTGGTCGGCCTGTGATAGATGCACTCGCCGGCGTGATTGACGTTGCCCTTGATGGTGCAATCCGGCGAGGGCGCGACCGGTCCGGAGGCCGAAGCCAGCAGGATGGCATGAGCGCTCTCCGGCGGCTTGGTGGCGCCAAGGATGGTGGTCTTCTTGTTGCGAACGCGCCAATCCCAGGGCGCGATGAACGCGCCCTGCCACATGCCGGCCTTGGCGTCGCGCGCGGCCTTCTCGTCGGCGTCGTAGTCGTGCGAGAGCCTCGCATAGGACAGCGCCCATCCGCTTCGCACCATCCATTTCTGGATGTCCTCGCCGTCGACCTCGCACCGCGCCGTCACCCGGCCGCGGCGGTCGGCGGCCGAGCCTGGATGGCAGGTCCAGGTCTTGCCGTCGGTATGCTTGATGAGTTCGTCGCGGGAGGCGATCCCGCAGGTCCAGCGTTCGCCCTTGCTGTTGAGGCAGAGCTGATCGACGGAGGGCGCATCGATGCCGCCGAGCCTGATCCGGCTGGTTCCGATCATGACCGCGTCGCCCTCGCGAACCTTGGCCGTGCCGGTAATGTCGGCGGCCTGCGCCGCAACCGGCAGCCACAGCATGTGTCATCGCAAACAGGAATTTCAGGCGCATGTGAAAAAGCCGATGCAAAATGGATGATCACAATGGCTGCGGATTGTGATGCGGATTTGGCCGGAGCGCTAGCGGGTTTCTACAACTATAACTACGCGTGAACGGTAACTATAACTACGCGTGACTGTTCCGGTTTCGTTAGCCCTACCGCGCGAGCGCCGTGCGCGCCAGCGACAGGCCCATCAGCACAAAGGCGGACGTAGCCTCAGGCCCGCCAACGAGAATGCGCGTCGGCGTCTTCATCTTGTTCCACTCATAGGCCTTGAACGGTCCATGCCGGCCGCCTTCGCCGAGATGGCCGACGATGCAGTGTAAGGCTGGCGTAAGCTGAGAGGCCTCCGCGCCGAGATGCCCCATCGCAATCAGCGCCAGCGCCGCATCGAACACGTTCATCTCGTTGGCGATCAGGACATCCCTTACATAGGCCAGCACGCGCTCCCGGATGAATTCGAATGCGCCATCGGGGTCGATCGCCCGCCGCGCGTCCTCAGGTAGCGCCATGAAAGCCGCGTAGCAGCGGCCGAAATAGGCGCAATAAAGCTCCGGCAGATAATAGATATGCGAGCGCGGATCGGCGAAGGCGCCGCTGGCGACAAGATTCTTCTGGAACCTGACGATGCCGCGCAAGAGATCGAGCCGCGCCGGCGTCTGAAGGATCTTCCACCGCGCGAGATTGCGAAAGCTCACCTCCAACACATCGAGATTGAGCGTCGGATCGAGGTCGTTGCCGTAGGGGCGATCGCCGTTGAGGTTATCGATCCAGGTGACGATGCCGCCGTCGTAGTCGATGTTATCGTTGATCGGCACCGTGACCTTGGGCGCGTTGGCGCCGGCCTTGACCTGATATCCGCTGTAGAAATCAGGCAGCGGCTGATCGAGCATCGGATCGGCTGAGCCGGCTTGCGTCGCGGCGGAGAACGAGCAGGCCGTGGTGTCGCAGTCCGGCACGTAGAGGCCGAAGCCGAGCTTCTCCTTGATCTCGGCGAAGAAGCGCGAAAAGCGCGGATGCGGCGCCGGTGCGATCGCGGTGACGACATCGAAAGTGCGCCCGTCCGTTCCGCGCACCCGCTCGCGGCTTGCGCCGAGGCAGAAATCGGCCATCGCGGTGACAGCGCGCTTCGCGGCAGCGCTCTTCCTCTGCCGAGCGAGCCCGGTCTCAAGAAAGCTCAATAGCGACTCGATATAGAACGCATCGTAATAGGCCGAGCGGTGGCGGATCTGCATCGGCTGCCACATCGGCTCGGCGATGCCCTTCCAGGGCGGATTGATCAGCTCGCGCGCCGGCGAGCGTGCGATGAAGACCCGCGCCAGGTTGAACAGCAGCGTCGAGTTCTTGTAGCCGCGCGCGTCCAGTCCCGTCAGCGCCATCAGGAACTCGCGGCCGCCGATATCGGGGTCGCCGATCAGATTGAAGGCGGCATAGGCCGGGATGAAGCCGTTCTTCTTGTACGAGCGCAGCAGGTGCGTGCCGCAGGTGCGGATCACCCGCTCGATGTCGGCAAGTTTGGGCGGCGCCGTCTCCGCCCCCGAGACCGGCTTTGGCCGGGGGTGGACACCTCGATCGTATCGAGGAGGTGAGCGACCGGCTGGCCGATCGCGGCCCAATCCGGCCGCGAAGCAAGGCCGGTCTCGAGAAAGCTCAACAGCGCCTCGATATAGAACGCATCGTAATAGGCCGAGCGATGACGGATCTGCATCGGCTGCCACATCGGCTCGGCGATGCCTTTCCAGGGCGGGTTGATCAGTTCGCGCGCCGGCGAGCGTGCGATGAAGACGCGCGCCAGGTTGAACAGCAGCGTCGAGTTCTTGTAGCCGCGCGCGTCCAGTCCCGTCAGCGCCATCAGGAACTCGCGGCCGCCCATGTCGGGGTCGCCGATCAGGTTGAACGCGGCATAGGCCGGAATGAAACCGTTCTTCTTGTACGAGCGCAGCAGGTGCGCGCCGCAGACGCGGATCACGTGCTCGAGTTCGGCAAGTTTCGGCGGCGCGGTCTCCGCCCCTGAGACCGGCTTTGGCCGCGGGTGGGACAGTTGGATCGTATCGAGGAGATTGGCGACCGGCTGGCCGATTGCGGCCCAATCCGGCTGCTCGTCGTCGCGCGCCCGGACCAACGCCTCGCGCAATGCGTTGAGCTTTGAGGTGTCGTTCAGTTCGGTGAGCCCGGTCCGGCGGAGCAGCGGCCGCAGGGCCGGATTGGCGAGCGCGGTCCGGTAGAATTGTCCGAGATGCGCATCGCCGCCGCCATTGAGCAGCAGCGGATCGCAGACATCGTAAAGCGACGGCCCGTCCTTTCGAGCCATCAGCGCGCGGCAGGCGGCTCCAGCAAGATCATGAAACGCCATTGAATTTTCTTTCCCCACGCCGCTTGCCCCAGCGGGTTTTGCCGGCTGGCCTCGCGGCAAATTCACCCCCGCGGACCGGAGCCTCTCCCTGTATTGTCCAGCAATGGCACGAAAGATGCAGCAATTTCAAGGAAATGGGAGACGAGCGGGCAGGCTGATGTGTGAGCGCAGTTTTGTAACAGACATCACGGAACAGGCAGAGCGGGGAACCCTTGTTAAGGGATAAATAAGGTTGCGGGCAGGTTACCCGGCGGGTTAAGAGTTTGTTTGTTGCGGTGCCGCAAATTGAGCGCAATTGGACGCCAAACGGCCCCCATCCCAAGAAACCGAAAGAGTATCTGGCGCGACTAAATTGCGCGCGATGGACAGTGATTGCGGATGAAACCTGTGATGAATTTGTTTGGTCTTGGTATTTCCCGACGCTCGCTCGCCATCGCGGCGGCGCTGGTCGGAACGGTGTCATTGGCCATCGGGGCCCATGCCGCGCTGAATACCAAGCGGGCGCTGGATTCCGCCAAGGCGGTCGCCGCCGGGCAGATGGATAGCGCCATCGCCGGACGGCCATCCCGGCTCGCGCTCGTGATCGGCAACGGCCATTATCCCGACGCCAATTCGCCACTCACCCAGCCGATCAATGACGCCCGCGCCCTGACCGGCGCGCTGCGTCACGAGGGCTTCAATGTCGATGTCATCGAAGACGCCAGCCATGACGACATGGTCCGCGCCATCGCCCGCCTGAAAGCCAAGGTGCGTGCGGATTTGGTGGTGATGCTGTTCTTCGGCGGCTACGGCATCCAGGTCGGCCGCGAGAGTTACATGATCCCGGTCGATGCCACGATCTGGAAGGAAGCCGATGTGCGCCGCGATGGCGTCAGCGTCGAGGCCGTGCTCGATGCGGTCAAGGCATTCGGCGCCTGCGCCAAGCTCGTCGTGCTCGACGCCTCCCGCCGCAACCCTTACGAACGTCGCTTCCGCGCCTTCTCCCATGGGCTGGCGCCGATTACAGTTCCCGACAACGCGCTGATCCTGACCTCGGCCTCGCCCGGCGCGGTGGCGGAGGATTCCACCGGCGCGGATTCGGTGCTGGTCACCGAGCTGCTCAACCACATCAACGACAAGGCCGATCGGCCCCGCGCGGCGGAAACCATCTTCAACCAGACCCGCGTCGCGATCGCGCGCGCCTCCGCCGGCGCCCAGGTGCCCTCGGTCTCTTCCTCGCTGATGGAAGACGTCAGCTTCAACGCCAAGGCGGGAAGCTAAGGCTCTGTTTCGATCTCGGATTGTCTCGCGCCGCGTATTCGGCGCCACCTCTCCCGCTTGCGGGGGAGGTCGACGCGCTCAGCAGCGCAATTGCGCGTCAGAGCGCGGCGGGTGGGGGAAAGCTTATCCAACCGACCAGCGCCCTTTGCGGCAGCCCCCACCCCAACCCTCCCCCGCAAGCGGGAGAGGGAGCACCACCTCCGCCGTGATTATAAACTCAATCCGATCTGATCCGCCGCCTACCTCGCCTCCGCCTCGGCGGTGACCGGCCGCACGGGATCGCCCTCGCGCAACAGCGCCCCGGCCCGCGCCACCACGATGTCGCCCTCGGCCAGTCCCTCGCGGATTTCGATCTGGCCGCCCGACATCAGGCCTGTTTCCACCCGCTTGGTCTCGACCCGCGCGCGACGCACCACCTGCACCACCGTGCCGGCCGAGCCATAGAGCACGGCGGTGAGCGGCACCGAAACGCCGCAGCTCTGCCCGGTCGTGATCATCGCGCGGCCACTGGAATTGACGAACAGCCTGCGATTGGTGGTGACGCCGATGAACACCTGGCCGAGCTGGGTGTTCGGTTCGACGGTGGAGGCGACGCGGCGGACCTTGCCCTCGACCTCGCTTGCGCCGACGATCTTGATGCGCGCCGTCTGGTTCACGGCGAGTTTCGGCAGGGCTTCCGTCGGCACCATCGCAACGAGGTCGAATTCGTTGCGCGCGATGATCGTAAACAGCGCCTCGCCGCGCGGCGAAGCCGGAGCACCGATGACGGCGGTCGAACTCAGCACCAGGCCTGCGACCGGGGCCGACACCAGCGTCGTGGCGCCTTCGGGTAAGCCAAGGCGGGCGAGATTTTGCCCGGCCGCCACCGTCTCGCCGGGGTCGGTCAGGATCTCCGCGACCTTCAGTCCGGGTCGGTCCGGCCGCACCATCGTTTCCTCGCGCGGAACGAGAATGCCAAACGCCTCGACCACATTGGGGAAGCAGAATTTCGAAGCCTTCAGCACCGTCACCGCCGCGCCTTGGGGTGCGTCCTTTGCAGCGGGAGCATCGGCGGCAAGGGCGGGGGAGGCGAGGCAGAGGAGGGTGGCCGCGAGGGGGACGAGTGATCTGAGTGAAGGCCCGCGCCCGATAGCACTGTTCATTGGCATTCTCGTCTAACTTCGAAGTCATCGATATCAGAAGCGAAGTCCAAGAGCCAAGCGTGAATGGACATTTTTCCGGCTAGATTGCCTTGCGGCGCGGACGTTTGGAACGCTAACCTTTCAGGGAAAGTAGTGAATTCAAGTCGATTTGAGCCGACTCGGCTACGATGAACAGGCAGTGACGTGAAAGGAATTCTCGATACCAAAGCGAACTCAGGTTACGACGACGAAATCATGCGTCGCTACCACTTCCCACCTCAGTATCGGACGGTGGCCGAGGAACTAGTTGGCGATTGGATTGTCTATCGCGAGCCTCGGCGAAACGGTGGCCGCCGTGCCTACATCGCCGTTGCTAGAGTATTGGGGGTGCACGCCGATCCTAGCCGTGTCGGCTATTCCTATGCGCATATCGGCGACTATTTGCCGTTCGATCGGCCGGTGCCATTCGCCTACAACGGCACCTACGCCGAAGGGGTTCTGCGCGAAATCAACAATCCGAGTCGCGTCGGAGCTTATCTGCAAGGCAAGTCGATCCGTGGCGTTTCCGAATCCGATTTTTGGGCAATCGTTCGCGCTGGTCTCGACGAGACGCTCGCGCCCGCCAACGCAACCCGTCTTGAGCTTGATTATCCTCACCTCGATGAGGAGACTCTGGATTTGCTTGGGGCGCCGCCGGCGGAGCAGGAGAGGCGGATTGAGCAAATCCTTCTCAATCGAAAGGTGCGCGACGCGAGCTTCCGCTATCATGTTTGCGAGGCTTACGATAATCGGTGCGCGGTGACAGGGCTTCGGATGGTGAACGGTGGAGGAAAGGCTGAGGTTCAAGCCGCGCACATCTGGTCTGTTGCTTCGGGTGGCCCAGACGTCGTTCAGAATGGTCTAGCGCTGTCCGGCACCGTGCATTGGCTTTTCGATCGTCACCTCATTTCACTAACCGACAATTATGGATTACTAGTTTCGCATAATAAGGTGCCGGAAGAACTGCGCGGCCTTTTTTCCAAACAGTTAGATCGCATCCATCTTCCGGATGATACAAAGCTGTGGCCGCATCGAAGTTATGTTGCAAGACATCGCGAAGTATTTTGTTCAGCCTAAAACTTCGCTCAGTGCCTAAAAAGCGCCCCCCTTTTGCGCTTCGAGCTGATTTGGACCTTCTGTCCAGCCCCTCCGCAAAAAATATTTCGCTTTCGCCGTCGGGCAAATCACCTTTAGAAGCTCGCCCGTCCCGCCCCACATGAGGGGCGTTTCGCGATCGTCACGGACGTTGGGTGCGGGATGCGGTGGACGCTTTGGCGGCGCAAGACGAGCGCAGCCCAAGCGGACGGCGAAGTCGTGTGGTCCTGACATCTCGACGCTGATGTCAACTCGCCGATGATGCTGACGCATCACGGCGGGGATGGTGGCAAGAAAGCCCGATCACCAGGGAGATCACGAAGGAAACCGTTAAAACCATTCGGGTGCGGGAATGCCGGGTGATTTCCGGTTGTCCTCGCGGTGTACTTACTCGTGTGGTTTTTATTTTTCCCACGCGAGGCTGCGGGTGCAACGGGCACCCGGTATTCCCCACGCCCTCTTTTGATCTGAGGGCTTCAGGTTTTGGCACAGTCCGGGCGCGTTGCGCGCCGCGGAATGCGCGGAAGTGTGTGCGTGTGGAAGGGGCTGTTTGAGAATTGAGGTTGGTGCGTGCGCTATCGTCGTCCCTGCGACCCGGCTCCGCCAAGGCTTCGCCGGGGCTGGCACTTGGGGCGCCGAAGCTTCAGCGAAGGCGGCACGCAGGGACCCATAACCACCGGCTTACGTTGTTACGAAAGGCAACTACCCGCGGCGTTCCAACCGAGAGGCCGCGGCGTATGGGTCCCGGCTCAGCGTTCGCTCCGCTCACTTGGCCGGGACGACGAAGCGGGCTAACTCTTCACTCGCCTTGCAGCATCGGCCACCTCCGTCACTTCCGCAGGCCGCGCCTCCGCGACCTCGTTCTCCTCCCGCCAGCGCAAGATCTCGGCGGCGAGGATCGGATGGTTGAAGCCCTTGAGGGTGAGATCATCGAGCGGCCGGCCCTCGACGAAAGGCTCGACCATGCCGTAGACGCGGCGGCTCACCACGATCTGGTTCGCCTTGGCCTCGTCGCACAGCCGCGAGGCGAGATTAGTGACGCTGCCGATCGCGCTGTATTCCCACCGCTGCTCGAACCCGACCTGGCCGATCGTCGCATAGCCGAGCGCGATGCCGACGCCAAATCCCAGCGAGTGACCGCGGTTGCGCCAGCGCACCGTCAGCGCGCCGATGGCATCGCGCATCTCCACCGCCATCTTCACCGCGCGCCGGGTGTGATCGGCAAGCTCGATCGGCGCATTGAACAGGATCATCACGCCGTCGCCGGCATAGCGGTCGAGCGTGCCTTCATATTTGAAGGTCAATTCGCCCAGGGCGGCGTGATATTCGCGCAGCACGTTCATGGCTTCCTCGGGCTCGGTCGCCTCGGTGAACGCCGTAAAGCCGCGCAGATCGCAGAACACCACCGTCACCTCGCGGCGGTGGCTGTCGAGCAGCGCATCGTGGCCGTCGGAAGAGGCGATCAGTTGCGCGACCTGCGGCGCCAGGAAACGCTCGAGCTTGCGGATGCGCTCGATCTCGGCGAGCTGCTTCTCGACGCGCTCCTCCAGCGACTTGTTCCAGTCCTTCAGCTGCTCGGTCTGCTCTTGCAGCTTGCCCGCCTGCTGCTGCACGGTCGAATGCGCCTGCGCCAATTCATTCATCGACTGCGCGAGGTCGCGGGTGCGTGCCTCGACCTTGGTCTCGAGACCGGCATAGGTCTCCTGCAACTGGCCCGCCATGCTGTTGAACTGGCCGGCGAGTTCTTCCAGCTCGTCGCCGGTCTTCACCTCGATGCGCTGGCCGAAATCGCCTTCGCCGAGCCGCCGCGCGCCGCTGCTCAGCGCCGTGATCGGGATCAGCATGCGCCGGGCGAGGATGGTGCCGGCGAGGATCGCGACCACCAGCCCGAGCGCAATCAGGAGTGCGGCTCGCGCCAGTTGATCGCGGATCGGCGCCAGCGCCTGCGCGGTCGGCTGCTCGAAGAAGACGTACCAGCCGAGCTTGGGCACGGCGCGCGCGGTGGCCAGCACGGAGTTGCCGTCCATATCGGTGCCGACCTCGGCCGGCGTGCCGCCCTTCAGCGCGGCAACGACCTGCGGCAGGCCGATAACCGATTTGCCGATCTCGGGTCCCCGGCTGGAGCGCGCCAGCACCTGGCCTCCGGCATCCACGACATAGGCGAAGTTCGATTTGCCGACCTGCGCATCGCTGAAGAGATCGGACAGGAATTCCAGGTCGATGTCAGCCACGGTGACATCGGCGTTGAAGCCGGAATGCGCCACCGAGATCGACATGAAGGGCTGCTCGCCGCGGAAATAAGCCGGCGCGTAGCTGACGCTCTTGCCGTTGGTGTCGGTGAAGCGGACGTCGCGGGAGAAGTCGGCGTTGCTGCCGACCACCATCGAAGTACGCGAGAGCCTGAGCTGCTCCCGGCCATAGCCGCCGAGCAAAGAGAGTTGTGAGACGGCCGGTACCTGGTTCAACAACTGGGCGTAGTCAGCGCGGTGCTTGTCGATCGTGTCGGAGCTGGCGCGGGTGACCCAACTGATCTGGCGTTCCAGTTCGGCGATCGACTGCGCGATTCTTCCAGCGGTCGCCTCCGCCTTCTCGCCCATCGCATCGGTGAGCGCGGTCCTGGTGGCGCGGTAGTTGATCCAGGTCTCGGTCGCGCCGTTGACGGCGAGCACGAACACCACAAGCCCGACCAGCGCCGTGACATATTTGGCGAACAGGCCCTTGCGCAGGAACGAGCCCTTGCCCCTCACCCCGATCATCCAGACCCCTCGTGCCGCTTCCACTATGGGACGCTGCGGCATCCGTTGTCATCAGCCGGCCCCTCCTTAGCACGTTTCCGGGGCGGGCCGATGCGGGGGCATGACGAGCTTGGCTATCTCAGGGGTCTTACCGGCCGAGAAATTGCTTCAACAGGTCGCCGGCCGGCCGGCTGCCCTGGTCCGGTTGGTTAGGGTTATTCTGCGCCGGCGCGGCAGCGTCGTTCGGCGAGGCAGTCTGCGGGGCGTTGCGGTTGCGGCCAGCGCTCAAGCCCTGCTGGATCAGCTTGCCCAGGGTCTCGCCGAGCGAGCTGCCAAGCGTACTGGACTGGCCGTCGCCCGAAGGGTTGCCCGAGCTACTGCTGCCGAGTCCGCCGGGCGCGAACAGGCCGTTGCCCAGCTCCTTGAGCTTGGCATAGGCCGCATCCGGATTGTCGAGGATGCCGGCGACGTCGGGATAGATCCGCGGCGCGGCCCAGGGACCATTGATCGCGACGGGGATGCCGAACGCCACGGGGTCGGAGCTGCGACCCTGGCCTTCGGTGGTCATCACCAGTTTCGGCTCGACCCGCAGCGCCAGCGTTTGGGCGCCCAGATCAATCGTGCCGCCGCCGGTCATCTTCACCAGAGGCCCGACCAGATTGAGGTCGGTCGTCACTGCCTGACCCTTGTCGATGCGGAACGAAGCCGACAACTGGCTGAGGTCGGTGGTCTGTTCCCGGTTCTCCTGCCAGCCGGAAAGGGTGCTAGATGCCAGCTGGCGGATCATCTGCGCGACATTGAGGCCGCGAATGGCGCCGTCCTGGAAATTGGCAACCACGGTGCCTGTAAGATTCGACATGATCGCCTGCTGGCTTTGACCGTTGGAGCGGACGTCGATCTTGGCATTCAGCTTGCCGTCGAGTTTGTCGAAGTCGGCCACGCTGCTCAGCAAGGGCAGCGCGAGGACGCTGGTGAGGTCGCCGCGAACCGCGTAAACCGGCACGTCGAGCGATACGTCGACATCGATGGTGCCGCTGGCCTGGCCGCCATAGGCCCCGAGATTCGATATGGTGCCCTTGAGCTGACCGCTTGCGAGCGAGGCCTCAAGTGCGACCGGTGCAAAATGGGCACTCCCGACGCTCAGTTCGGCAACCGACAGCCGAAGCTGCGCATCGACATAGTTGAGCCCGGCGAGGTCAATCGGATCGTTGCTCCAGGCGGATGCGGCGGCGCCCTGTGGTGCGGCTTGCGCCGTGGCGGTCGCAAAGTCGAGCCGCCGGAAGTCGAGGTCGAGTTTGACCAGCGGCTTGGTTGCGAAGTCGACCGAGGCCCAGCCGTCGAAGGCGCCGTCACCGATCGCTCCGCTGACGCCGTTGATCATGACGACCGTGCCGTTGATCCGGACCTCGGCCTTGCTCGACAGCGGTGCCCGCAGAAGGCCGCGCGCCTCGAGCGAGAGTTCAACGGGGATGTTCTGACGCTCCAGCGGTGGGTTGGGCAACGATGCCTTGACATCGAACGTGAGGGGGTGATCGCCGGCGCGCGCGTTGCCTTTCAGGCTGAGCTGCCGGTCCGCGCCGATGGTCGCGCGTGCGCTGATACCCGCGATGCGGTTTTCGACCCGGTCATGCGTATTGAAAAACCTCACCACGCCGTCGTTGACGATGACGCGCCCGATGGTCGGTGCGTTCGAAGTGTTGCCCGAAGAAGCATCTGGCGGAGAGGCCGTTGTTTTCGCCGCAGGCCGCCGCTCCCGGTGCAGGGGGACACTGATATCGGGATGATTGATCACAAGCTCGGTGATCTCGGGATGGCCCGACCACAGGCTGGCAAGCGTGATGTCGGCTTGAATGCTGCCGACGGTAAGGTGGCCGCCGGCATCGCGGTCGCCCAGTCGCTTCAGGGTCACGTTGCTCATCGTGATATTGAGCGATGGCCACAGCCCGACCTTGGTCGATCCCGCCACCGTCAGATGATAGCCGGTTTCGCGCTCGACCCGCTCCTGGATCGTCGACGTCAGGAAGCCCGAGGGGATTCCGACGATCAGGAACACGGCCGCGATAACGACGATCGCTGCGATAGCACTTCCGGCGATTCTCAAGGCTCTCATATTCAAGGCTCTCATATCGGTCTTCAGATCGGCCGGGTCGTGGCTCGAAGCTTATCCCGGAACAGGGAAGTCGCTCAAAGCAGCTACACCAAGGGTACTGCAAAGGTATGTGACTTGTGACACAGTTCCGTTCGATTGAACTTTCGGCCGCCGATTTGGGACGGCTGTGACGAAGGCATTTGCAATGAGCAAACAGACCGAATTTGCGGTTATTTTGAAGATGAATCCGATGTTTGCGGATATCGGCGCCGATGAATTGCAGCGGCTTTCGGCGTTTTGCCATACCCGGCATCTGGATGCCGGCGAGATGCTGTTTCAAAAGGGCGACGCGGGTGATGCGCTGTTCGGGGTGCGCCGCGGCCAGATCCGGATCGAGACCGGCGTCTCCGACGGCAGCCGGCTGACCCTGAATTTCCTTGGGCCAGGCGATCTCTTCGGTGAGGTCGCGGTACTCGATGGACAGAGCCGCACGGCGGACGCGGCCGCAGGCGAGCCGACCGAATTGTTCGTGCTGCGGCGCGAGGATTTTCTCGGTTTCCTCGAGCGCGAGCCGAAGGTCGCGGTCAAGCTGATCATGCTGCTGTGCCAGCGCATTCGCTGGATGAGCGAGCGGATGGAGGAATCGGTCTTGCAGCCGCTGCCGGTTCGTCTCGCGCGGCGGCTTTGTGCGCTGGCATCCGATTTCGGGTCCGAGGTGCACATTTCGCAGGAACAGCTTGGCGTTTTCGTCGGCGCCGCCCGCGAGAGCGTCAACCGTCAGTTACAGCTCTGGCGCAAGGACGGCATTCTGGACCTGCAACGCGGGCGCATCCTGTTGCACAACATAAAAAAGCTGACGGCGGTGGCGCGGAACGACTAGCTGCCAGCTTCTTCCGATCACTCAGCCGCCGGCGAATGCGCGATGGCCGGCGGCTCATGATCTCCGGGTTGATCGTCAGCCTTGTTCGCGGTGATCAGTTGCTTGCTGAAGCGCCAGATCAGGTTGCCGATGTCGTCCATCAGCATGAACATCGCCGGCACGAACACCAGCGACAGGACCGTCGAAAACAGCAGGCCGCCAATGACAGCCAGCGCCATCGGCGAGCGGAATTCGCCGCCGGCGCCGAAGGCGAGCGCCGAAGGCATCATGCCGGCGGCCATCGCGATTGTGGTCATCACGATGGGGCGGGCGCGTTTCATGCCGGCATCGATGATGGCATATTCGCGCGTCTTGCCCTCGCGCATGGATTCCACCGCGAATTCGACCAGCATGATGGCGTTCTTGGTGACGATGCCCATCAGCATCAGGATGCCGATCCACACCGGCGTTGTGAGTTGCTTGCCGGTCACGAGCAGAGCTGCGATCGCGCCGCCGATCGACAGCGGCAGCGAAAACAGAATGGTGATGGGTTGCAGGAAGGTGCCGAACAATAGCACCAGCACGGCATAGACCATCATCAGGCCGGCGGTGATGGCGGTGGCAAAGCCCGCGGACAATTCGTTGAGACTCTCGGCGTCGCCGGAAGGATTGACAGTCACGCCCTTCGGCAGGCTTTTCATGACCGGCAGTTCGTTGATTTTCCCGGTTGCGTCGCCGAGCGCTGCCGTGCCGACGAGATCGGCGGCCACGGTTGCCTGTCGCTCGCGGTCGTAGCGGTTGATGCTGGTCGGCCCCTGGTCGAGCTTGATGTCGGCGACCACCGATAGCGGCACGCCGCCGTGCCCGCCGCCGAGCGGCACCCGTAGCTGTTCGAGGGTCTGCAAGTCGCCTCGCGCGTTGTCCTCAAGCTGCACCCGGATAGGTATCTGGCGGTCGCCGGTATCGAACTTGGCCAAGGCCTGGCCGACGTCGCCGATGGTCGCGACGCGAATGGTCTCCGACAGGCTCTCGGTGGAAACCCCGAGCCGGGCGGCAAGATCCGCGCGCGGCTGGATGCGAAGTTCCGGCCGGTCGAGCGAGGTTTCGGAGATCACGTTGGCGATCAGCGGAATCCGCTTCATCTGGTTGCCAAGTTCGCTGGCAACGTTGCTCACGATGTTGCTGTCGGCGCCGGTGACAACGAGCGATATCGCGCGCAGCCCGTTTTCGTCGAGGAACCAGAACCTGATATCGGGGACGTTTTGCAGCTCCTTGCCGATCGAAAGCTCAAGTTCGCGCTGGGTGATCTTGCGCGCGGTCTTCGGCGTGTAGTTGATGATCAGCGCCGCGCGGCGGACCTCGAAAATTCCAGGCGGCACCCGGCCGCCGTCGACGAATACACTTCTCACCTCCGGGCGTTTGCGCAGGCGGGCGACGATTTGTTCGGTGACCTTCTCGGTGAAAGCAAGCTGCGAGCCCGGCGGCAGCTCCATGGCGAGCAACGAGCGCGCGGTGTCCTGCGCCGGCAGGAAGCCTTGCGGCAACAGCGTGATGCTCCAGATCGACGCGGCGAAGATACCGAAGCCGATCAAGACCGTGATCAGGTAGTGCTTGACCGACCAGGTCACGAGTTTGGTGTAGGTTTGAAGCACGCGGCCCGGTAGTGGATCATCGTGCGGATGATCCTTGAGGAAGTAAGCCGCCAGCACCGGCGTGACGAAACGTGCGGCGAGCAGCGAGAAGAACACCTGCACCGAAACCGTGATGCCGAATTGCTTGAAAAACTGCCCGGCGATTCCCGACATGAAACTGGCGGGCGCGAAAATCGCGATGATCGTCAGCGAGATCGCGATGACGGCAAGGCCAATCTCGTCGGCGGCCTCAAGCGCCGCGCGGTAGGGCGATTTACCCATCCGCATGTGGCGCACGATGTTTTCGATCTCGACGATGGCGTCGTCAACGAGAATGCCGGTGGACAGCGTGATGGCGAGGAAACTGACGAGGTTGAGTGAAAAGCCGAGAATGTCCATCGCCCAGAACGCCGGGAAGATCGACAACGGCAACGAGATCGCGGCAATGACGGTGGCGCGGATGTCGCGCAAGAATAAAAGCACGATGATCACGGCCAGGATCGCGCCTTCGAACAGCGTCGAGATCGCCGCTTCGTAATTGCCTTTGGTAAACTCGACCGACGTATCGATCAGCTTGAGGTCGACTTCGGGGTGGGCGATTTTCAGCGCATCGATACGCTTCTGCACGGCGGCTGCGACCACGACGTCGCTGGCGCCCTTGGAGCGCTTGATGCCGAGCGCCACCACCGGCTCGCCGTTGAAGCGCGCAAATGTCCGGCGGTCGGCGATGGTATCGGTGACGGTGCCGAGATCGTCGAGCCGGACTTCACCGCCGCCCGGCAGGCTGATCATGGTTCCTGCGAGCTCATTGAGGGTCTTGGCGCCGGCGAGCGTTCGGATGGCCTGATCGTTCTTGCCGATCTCGGCCCGTCCGCCGGCGAGATCGACGTTGGTGCCACGCAGGCGGCGAGAGACATCGACGGCGGTCAGCCCGGCGGCTTGCAGGCGATCGGGATCGAGCGAGACGAGAATCTCGCGCTCGACGCCGCCGATACGT
Source organism: uncultured Alphaproteobacteria bacterium (assembly GCA_963775545.1). Lineage (GTDB taxonomy): Bacteria > Pseudomonadota > Alphaproteobacteria > Rhizobiales > Xanthobacteraceae > Bradyrhizobium. The sequence goes on along the minus strand of CAVZJE010000009.1, from coordinate 12,075 downwards.
TCGACCTGGGCGACGTTGCGCACGCCTTGCAGCGCGCGTTTGACCACGTCGTCCACGAAATAAGACAGTTGCTCCGGCGTCTTGCCGGGCGAGATCGCCGCATAGGTGACGATCGGCAGCCCGATAACATCGACGCGCTGGATCAAGGGTTCGTTGACGTTTTGAGGCAGATTGGCGCGCACGCGCGTCACGGCGTCCTTGACGTCGTTCAGCGCGCGGTCGGTATTGGTTTCCAGTGCGAACTGGATCGTCGTCACTGACAGGCCGTCCGTGATCGAAGATGAAATGTGCCGCACGCCCTCGACGCCCGACACGCCGTCTTCGATGGTCTTGGTGACCTGGGATTCAAGTTCGGCCGGGGCAGCGCCGAACTGTGAGACCGCTACCGAAATCACGGGAATATCGGCGCTCGGCAGCCGCGTTACCGCCAGCTTGGTGAAGCTCACCCAGCCCAGCACCAGGAGGATGATCGAAAAAACGACGGATGGAAGCGGATGGCGGATCGACCATGCTGAGATGTTGAGCGCCATCAGCGTACCTGCGTCCGATCGAGTTCGTCAGCGAATACCGTCTTGATCTGGTCGCCATCATGCAGCGAAGATCCGGCGTCGGCGACGACGATTTCGCCGACCTCGAGACCTTCCAGGATTTCCGTCGAGGTATCGGAGACGAGCCCAACCCGGACCTGCCGCGTCTCGACAGTATTGCCTTTGACCACCTGAACCGTGAGATGGTCAATGGCGGTGCGTGGGATCGCAACGCCGCAACTGCGCTTGGCGTCGATGCTGGCCTGGGCGAACATGCCGATCTTGATCGCCGGATTGCCGGTCAGCGTGATCCGGACATGACCGAGCTGGGTTTTGCGATCGATCTGCGGCAATACCAGCCGCACGCGTCCGACAATATCCGGGCCGTTATCGCGGCTGATCCGCGCGGTGGCGCCCGGGTTGAGCTTCATCATATGGACCGCGGGCACTTCGGCGTCGATGTCGATCTCGTTGTTGACGGCAATGCGGAACATCGGTCCGGCCTGCGGCGAGGCGGGTGCCCCCACCATGGTGTTCACCTGGGTGACGAGGCCGGCGGCCGGGGCGCGCAGCGAGATTGGAGAGCGCGTCGAATTGTTCGCAGCCGGTGGCGGGATGAGCCGCGCCATTTCCTGGTTGTCAGCGACGATCTCGCCTTCGCGGACGAGCACCTCGGCGACCTTCGAGCCCTCCTGATCGGCGGAGACCACCGCTTCGCGGCGCGCCACCGCAAATCCGGTTACCCGCACCAGATCGGAGAAACAGGCATTGGCGGATTTCGCGACGACGACGAGCGCATTACTCGCCGTTGTCCTTTCTTTGGGGTGAGATCGGTGCTCGAACCAGTACCAGCCGGCCCCCAGAAGAATGAAAACCACGACCGCCAGCGCAGGCTTGACGTATTCGGAACGATTCATTGTCAGGCTCGGCGCTCCTTTGTCGGGGCGGACTAGCATCCCGATTCCGAAGTTCGTAGCTTTATACGGAGCCACGTTTCGAACTTCGGAATTGAAAGGATACTAGCAAACCTATTATTCTGGCGTGGCTTTGGTTCAGAAGTCCGCATGACGAACCCGCGGCGCATATAATGCGGACTTCTGAACCGCCACGCTAGCGTCAGATCACTTCGAGGCCGTCGCCTTGTTTTCCGTGTTGACGACCTGCACGCGGCGATTGACCTCCGCGAGCGGGTTGGCGGGATCTTTCAGCTTGGTCTTGCCGTAGCCGACGGTGACGAGATCGGCGGCGGGGATGCCCGATTTCTCGACCAGATAACGCTTGATCGAATTGGCCCGGCGCTCCGAAAGGTCCTGGTTGTAGGTGTCGCTGCCGGTTGCATCGGTGTGGCCCGCAACGATGAAAGTTGATCCCTTCAACTCCGGGTTGGCGAGCGCCCGTCCCAACGCCTGCACCGAGGGCAACGAGCGGGCGCTGATCCGGTCGGAGTTGTAATCGAAGTTGATCTCGAGATCGATCCTGGGCTTGTCCTTGACGATGGTGGCGATCTGCTCGCGCTCACCTGTCGACAGCGATCGCGTCGGTCGGTTGCGCAGTGACTGCACGAATTTGCCTTCCGCCTCGGTTGCCACCGGATCGGTCTGGGCCGGCGCTCCCATCGACAGGCTGCGGGTAAGAGGCTTCTTCTCCGGCGTCAGCGCCCTGAGGATCTGGTCCTCGGATACATCCTCCGCCCTGGCTGCGCCGATCGAGAGTGTGGCGCCGATGGTGAAGAGCGAAAGGATCGCGATAAAGACGTTCCTTGCCGAATTTCTTGACATTGCCGGTCCTCCTTTAAGGACGCATTCGTGCAGGTTCAGTCCAGGGTGGCTCCGCATGCCGGAGCGTTAAGGAAAATAGATTGGTAGCGACGTTTCAGCGTATCCCGTAGCTTGCAAATTCCTTGACAATATTCGGGTCCATCGCCTTCGCGTTGTTGACGTCCACCTCGCCGTCCGAAATCGCGCCGCTGCGCTGTCGCGCCAGGCCGCGTCCGTATAACGACGATGTCAGCCGCGGGTTGATCCTGAGGGCGGCGTCGAAATCGGCGACCGCATTCTTGTTCAACCCACTCTTCAGATTGACGAGCCCGCGACTATCGAGCGCGTCGACGAAGTTCGGACGCAGCCGGAGCGCTTCATTGCAGTCCCTCAGCGCAGGCTGCAATTCGCCGGTCACGGCACGCACCCAACACCGGTTGTTATAGGCCTCGACATCCTTCGGGTTGAGGCGGATGGTGTCGCCGAAATCCTTGATTGCAAGGTCATAGGCGCCCTTGCTGGCGTAGACTTGGCCGCGCCGATACAGCGAGCCGGCGTCGTCGGGATTTTCGACCAGCTTGGCAGTCAGGCTCTTGATGGTTGGGTCGTCGGCCAGCGCGGGCTGGGGCGGCGGAGGTGGAGGCTCGTTGGTTGGAAGGCTTGCCACAGCTGGCTTCTCGGGTGGCGGCAGCGCTGGCGTCTCGGCCTTTGGCGGCGCGGGAAGGTCGACGCGCGGCGCGGGCGGTGGTGGGGGAGTTGCGGCGGCAGGCTGTTGGGGAAGCGAGGCCGTTGGCCGCGCGCCCGGAATGAACGAGAAGTCCTCCGCCAGCGACGACGATATCCAGGGCACCTGCTCGCTGCGCGAAGCTCGGGTCACGCCGACGCGGGTGCGATTGAGCGTCTCCTCGGCCATCAGATCCGGGACGCGGATTTCCTTGAGCAGTTCCTGAACGAACAGGCTGTGATCGCCGCCATTGTCAGACATGACCGAACTCAGCGCCGCTGAGTACATCACCAGCGTGCCGTTCGGCGCGATCACCGGCGCCAGCCCGGCGGAGAAGCTGCGGAAGCGGCGCTCGTACGGATTGCGCCGGGAAGCATCGATAAGCGCGATCTTGACGCCGGCGCCGCGATTGTTGATTTCGCCCAATGCCGTCTCGAGGCTGAAGCCGTCACGGCGGACGTCCGCCTCGGTCCATATCTGGGCATCGACGGGAATCATGAAGCTCTGGCGATTGGACTGGATGCCGTAGCCGCTGAAAAAGATCAACGCCACGCTGCCCGGCTTGATATGGCCGTACAGCCGCTCAAAAGCCTTGCGCATGCCGTCGCCGGTCAGGTTCTCGCCGGTCTCGACGGTGAAGCCGTCCCGCTTGAGTTCATCGGCGACGCTCCGGGCGTCGTTGATCGGCTCCTTCAAGGGCGCATCCGCGTCGGGATATTTCGCGTTGCCGATGACGAGCGCAAACCGGTCCGCGGCAGTGGCGGCCGAGGCGAAAATCGGTGCGAGCGAAAAGACCAACAGAGCCAGCAATGGAAGGCGGATACTCATTATGCTTCAGTCCAGCCAATTTCTTCGTCGGTTCAACCAGTAAGCGCAGATCCCCGAGGCTCGCGCCAGACCGACCTTAGCCCACGAAAATTGCATGATCAAACCGCGCCCTCAAGTGGAATCGACGCTCTCCCGCACCGGCAAATAGCCGCGCACGCGTTCCCACGCGACCGCGGGCACTGCGGCCTGATGGTTCGGTCCGCCGGTCACGCTCAAAAAGGTCGAGGGATGTCGCTGCCGCGACGCATGGCGGACGACCCACATTTTCATATGGCCGGCATGAACCGCGAAAGGTTTGACCTTTTGACATGGCGGTGGCTTGCTGCGGCTAGTGTCCCGGTTCTGACATTCGTAATAGTGCCCGCCGCGATATGATACGAATGTCAGAACCGGGACACTAGCCAACCATAAAAAAGAAGCCAACCCGATGGAAACGACCTACGAAATCTACGCGCTCCGTTATGCGACAATGTCGCCGCGCACCCCCAACATGAATTACATCTCGCCGGACCCGCACGAGACCGCTGCGTCCGACCTCAATTATTTTGTGTGGCTGATCCGGGGTAATGGCCGCCATATTCTGGTCGATACCGGCTTCAATGAAACTGAGGCGGGTTTGCGAAGCCGCAAACTCACCCTCAATCCGGTGGAGGCGCTCTCGCGATTTGGGGTTCAAGCCGGTGACATCAAGGACGTCATCGTCACCCATATGCATTACGATCACGCAGGCAATCTCGACCTGCTTCCGAACGCCCGGTTTCACATTCAAGATCGCGAGATGAGTTACGCCACCGGACGATGCATGTGCTTCGGCCATTTGCGCCATCCGTTTGCGGTCGAGCATGTGACGCTGATGGTGCGCCACATCTACGGCGAGCGCGTCACCTTTCACGCCGGCGAGGGCGAGGTCGCCCCCGGCGTCACCGTGCATCATGTCGGCGGCCATTCCGACGGATTGCAGGTGGTGCGGGTCGCGACTGCGCGGGGGCCGGTTGTGTTGGCGTCCGATGCGGCGCATTTCTACGGCAATCTCCATCGCCGCAGCCCGTTTCCAATCGTCTACAATATCGGCGACATGTGTACGGGGTGGGAAACCATCGAGCGGCTGGCCGGGCACCCCGATCGCATCATTCCAGGTCACGACCCGCTGGTCGCCGAACTCTACCCGCGCGCCAGCGACAAGGTCGACGCCTTCGCGTTGCATCAGGCGCCGTCGCGTTCCTTTGCGAAATAACGAGCCGCGAACGTCAAGCATCTCGATGGAGGTCAGCCAGCCATGATCGACCGCTTTCCGGGTCTCACCCCGACGCGTAGCCGCGCGGTGGTTAACGACGATCTTGTATTCACGGTGGCGGTTGCACCCGATCCGGTCACGCCGTCGATGTACGAGCAGACCAGGAAGGCGCTGGCGCGGATCGATGAAAGCCTCGCGCTATGCGGAAGCCACAAAAGCAAGATCCTGTCGGCGATCGTTTATATCAATGGCATGCCGTTGAAGAGCGAGATGAACCGCGCCTGGGATGAATGGGTCGACAAGGGCAATCCTCCGATGCGGGCCTGCATCGGTGTCGAACTGGAGCCGCCGCATATCGTGGAAATTGTCGTGACCGCGGCGAAATGAAAACAACAAAGTGAACCCCTCAACTGAAGCAAGCTTTGCGTATTTCAATAGCCGCCAGCCTTTCCCGCGTCCTTGATGGTCTGCGCCAGCCCAAGGCCGTGTTCGATCTTGCTGAGCACCGCCGCGAAATCCTTGCGCTCCTGCGCCGACAGGCAGGAGAGGATATCCTGCTCCTTGCGGAGTAGCCGCGGAATCAATTCCTCGTACAGCGCGCGACCTCTGGATGTGAGTTGAAGGGCAAATTCGCGGCGATCATTTTCGTTCGCGACACGCTCGACGATCTTGCGCTGCATCAGCGCCGTGACGGCCCGGCTGATGGTTGATTTGTGTGTGCGGGTGCAGTGACAAATATATTGAGCGGTGCAGGCGCCTTCCCGGAAGCCGAGCGTCGCCAGTACCCGCCATTCCGGAATGTCCAGACCATAACGCTCGCTATATTCGATCGACAGCGCGGCGCTGACTTCGGCCGCCAGGCGGTTAAGACGGAACGGCACGAAGCGGAACAAATCGAGCGGGGTCTTTGCCAAATGTACTCCGATTGCGGGGTTGCGCGGTTGCCGCGGCGGGTCTAGAATAGTTGCATATGAAACTAATTTAGCAGGCCCGGCCGCAACTGGCCAGAGCATAAAAACAGCATAAAAGCAGATGGCACAGGCCACACTTCAAACCGAGATTCAGGCCAAGACCCGGTTCGGCTACAGCCGTCACGCCGATCAGGATGTTGGCGGCGCCGGGATAGCCATGTACGGCGTGGTCGTGGTCGGCGCGGGGCCCGTCGGGCTATCGCTTGCTATCGACCTGGCGCAACGCGGACAATCCGTGGTGCTGCTCGACGATGCCGACCGGATCGGCGAAGGCTCTCGTGCGATCTGCTTTTCGAAACGCTCGCTCGAATTCTGGGACCGGCTCGGGGTCGGTCAGCGCATGGTCGACAAGGGCGTGGTGTGGAAGGTCGGGAAGATTTTTCACGGCGCCTCGCTGCTCTATCAATTCGATCTGCTGCCGGAGGAAGGGCACAAGCGGCCGGCTTTCATCAACCTCCAGCAGTTCTATGCCGAGGCCTATCTGGTCGATCGCGTGACTGAATTGCCCGCTATCTCGTTGCGTTGGCGCAACAAGGTGGTCGCCCTGGAACAACGCAATGACCATGCCATCGTTACCGTCGATACGCCTGACGGGCCCTATCGGATCGGCGCGAACTATGTCGTGGCCTGCGACGGCGCACGCTCGTCGCTGCGGCAAATGGTTGGCGCGGAGTTCACGGGGCAAGTGTTCGAGGATCAGTTCCTGATCGCCGACGTCCGGATGACGGCCGAATTTCCGACCGAGCGCTGGTTCTGGTTCGACCCGCCGTTTCACGCCGGCCGCTCGGCGCTGTTGCACAAGCAGCCCGACGATATCTGGCGGATCGACCTTCAACTCCATCGGGATGCCGACCCGTTGGCGGAGAAGCGGCCGGAGAATGTGCGGCCACGGATCGCGCGGATGCTCGGCCACGACCAATTCGATTTCGAGTGGATCTCGCTCTATAAATTCCAGTGCCGGCGCATGGCGCGCTTCATCCATGGCCGCGTGATCTTTGCTGGCGATGCCGCACATCAGGTCTCCCCGTTCGGCGCGCGCGGCGCCAATTCCGGTCTGGAGGATGCGGAGAATCTTGCCTGGAAGCTCGATCGTGTGTTGCGCAAGACCTCGCCGGAGGCCTTGCTTGAAAGCTATCAGGTCGAACGCAGTGCGGCCGCCGACGAGAACATCCGCGAATCGACGCGTTCGACCGATTTCATGGCGCCTGCCACGCGCCAGGAAGCGCGTCTGCGCAAGGCCGTGCTGTCGCTGGCCAGCGAAACGGAGTTCGGCAAGCGCATGGTCAATGGCGGCCGGCTTTCGGTCTCCTCGATCTACCAAACATCGCTGTCGACATCGGATGGCGAGGCATGGCGCGGCGGACCGTGCCCCGGCGCGTCGATGCCTGACGCGCCGACGACGGGAGCTTCCGGCGAGACTGGATATCTCACCGACGCGTTCTCGAAATGCGGACGGCGCTTCACGCTGATCGAATTTGCAAACGGCGCGAAGGCCGATCCGCCCGATGGCGTCGGTGTCATCCGTGTTGGGGAAGGCGGCGTGTCCGACCCGGCGGGACTGGCGGCCGCACGTTACTGCGCCGAACCCGGGTCCGCTTATCTGCTCCGGCCGGACGGCTATGTCGCCGCGCGCTTTCGCCATCCGACGCGACGCGCCATCGAGGCCGCACTTGCGCGCGCATCAGGCAACGATTGAGGTATCCATGGCGTTATCCACCCGCTCGAACTTCGAAAGACCGGACGACGCCTTTCGCGCGATCGTCGAAGCCCATCGCGGGCTAAGCGATGAAGAAAGCGCCGATCTGGACGCCGCGCTGGTGCTCATTCTCGCCAATCATATCGGCGACATCGAGATATTAGGCGAGGCGATTGCGCTGGCGAAGCGGCGGATGGCGGAAGCAAGCCAGCAACAGCAGCAGCAACAATAACGAAGAGGAATGAAATCAATGGCCAAGGGTTTCGCGTCCACCACGGATATGGTCGAGAAGAAAGTCACCTTCTCGGAGATCGGCACCGACCTCTATGCCTTTACCGCGGAGGGCGATCCCAATTCGGCGATCATTGTCGGCGACGACGGTTGTCTGGTGTTCGACGCGCAGGCGACGCCGGCGATGGCGGGTAAAGTGATCGAGCGCGTTCGTAACGTAACCGACAAGCCGATCAAATATGTGGTGCTGTCGCACTATCACGCGGTGCGGGTGCTGGGGGCATCCGCCTACAAAGCGCAGGGCATCATTGCCTCGCAGGAAACCTATCGCCTGATCGAAGAACGCGGCCAGCAGGATTGGGATTCCGAATACGGTCGCTTTCCTCGCCTGTTCCAGGATGCGCAAAGCATCCCTGGGCTGACCTGGCCGACGCTGACCTTCGAAGGCGAGATGTCGATCTACCTCGGCAAACGCGAGGTGCGCCTGATGCAGCTTGGCGCGGGACATACGTCGGGCGATATCGTGGCCTGGGTGCCGGATGCGGAAGTGATGTTTTCCGGCGACCTGATCGAATACCACTCGGCCTGCTACTGCGGCGACGCTCATTTGCGCGAGTGGCCGGCGACGCTGAATGAAATCCGCGCCTTCAATCCCAAGGCCATCGCGCCGGGCCGCGGCGATGCGCTCAAGGGACTGGCGACCGGGCGCGATGCGATCGCAATGACGCGCGATTTTGTCACCACGCTTTATGGCGCGGCCGAATCAGCCGTCGCCAGGGGCCGCAACCTGAAGGACACGATGGCGGCGGCGCGCGAGGTGATGGATCCGAAGTTTTCGAGCTTTGCCATTTATGAGCACTGCCTGCCGTTCAACGTCTCACGCGCCTTCGACGAGGCTTCCGGGATCGACGACCCCGTGATCTGGACCGACAAGCGCGATCGGGAAATGTGGGCTTCCTTGCAAGGAGGATCGTGATGAACATCAATACATCACCCGACATCGTCAGCCGCGGCTCGGCCAACATCACGCCGGGCTATATGTCCGGCTTCGGCAACAGCTTCGAGACCGAGGCACTGCCCGGCGCATTGCCGATGGGGCGAAATTCGCCGCAGCGCTGCGCCTATGGGCTCTATGCCGAGCAGCTATCCGGTTCGCCCTTCACCGCGCCGCGCGGTAGCAACGAACGCTCCTGGCTCTATCGGATTCGTCCTTCGGTCAGGCATTCTGGTCGCTTCGACAAGGCCGATGCCGGACTGTGGCGCACGGCGCCCTGCCACGAGCATGACATGGCAATCGGCCAGTTGCGCTGGGATCCAGCGCCGATTCCGAAGACCGAGATGACCTTTCTGCAAGGCGTGCGGACGATGACGACCGCTGGCGACGCGGGCACGCAGGCCGGCATGGCCGCGCATGTCTTTCTCATCACCAAATCCATGGTCGATCAGAATTTCTACAACGCCGACGGCGAAATGCTGTTCGTGCCGCAGCAAGGTAATTTGCGCTTCGTCACCGAATTCGGACGTATTGACGTGGAGCCCGGCGAGATCGCCGTGATTCCGCGCGGCGTTAAATTCCGTGTCGAACTGACCGGCGGCCCTGCGCGCGGCTATATCTGCGAAAATTACGGCGGCGCTTTCACGCTGCCGGAGCGCGGGCCGATCGGCGCCAATTGCCTCGCCAATGCGCGCGATTTCCTTACGCCTGTTGCGGCTTATGAGGACAAGGACACGGCGACTGAATTGTTTGTGAAATGGGGCGGCTCGTTGTTCGTGACCAAGCTGCCACATTCTCCGATCGACGTCGTGGCATGGCACGGCAATTACGCACCTTATAAATACGACTTGAGGAGCTTTTCGCCGGTCGGCGCGATCGGCTTCGACCATCCCGATCCGTCGATCTTCACGGTGCTGACCTCGCCGTCGGAAACCGCCGGCACGGCGAATATCGATTTCGTGATTTTCCCGGAGCGCTGGGCGGTGGCCGAAAACACCTTCCGGCCGCCCTGGTATCACATGAACATCATGTCGGAGTTCATGGGCCTGATCTACGGTGTCTATGATGCGAAGCCGCAGGGCTTTACGCCCGGCGGCATCAGCCTGCACAACATGATGCTGCCGCATGGCCCCGACCGCGAAGCCTTCGATCATGCCAGCAATTCAGAATTGAAGCCGGTCAAGCTGACGGGCACGATGGCCTTCATGTTCGAGACGCGGTTTCCGCAGCGCGTGACCGCGCATGCGGCTAAGTCGTCGATGCTGCAGGACGACTATGCCGATTGCTGGAAGGGACTGGAAAAGCGTTTCGACCCGAACAAGCCGTAGAGGGAAAATAAAATAGTGTCTCATCCCAACGATCCCTCCCTCCGCTCGTTTATTCCGGTCGATCCGGCATCGGATTTCCCGATCCAGAATTTGCCTTATGGCGTGTTTTCGACAGCGGCCTTGCCCGCGCCACGTGTCGGTGTCGCGATCGGTGACCATGTGCTTGATCTCTGGGAGCTCGAGCAAGATTGCCGGCTGGACGTCGGTCCGCTCGGCGTGTTCTCGGCGTCCTCGCTCAATCCATTCATGACGCTGGGCCCAAAGGTCTGGGCGCGCGCACGTGAGCGGATCAGCGAGCTCTTGCGCTACGACAATCCCGAACTGCGTGACAACGAAGGCCTGCGCCGTTGCGCGCTGGTGCCAATGGCGGATGCGAAGTTGCAGATGCCGATCGCGGTTGCCGGCTACACGGATTTCTACGCCTCGAAGGAGCATGCGACCAATGTCGGGATCATGTTCCGCGGCAAGGACAATGCCTTGCAGCCGAACTGGCTGCACATGCCAATCGGCTATAACGGCCGTGCCTCGACGGTCGTCGTGTCCGGCACCAAGGTTCGCCGTCCGCGTGGCCAATTGAAGCCGCCAACGGCCGAACATCCGAGTTTCGGAGCCTGCAAGCGGCTCGATTTCGAACTCGAAATGGGAACGGTGGTCGGGCAGGCATCATCGATGGGCGAGATGCTTAGCGAGGCGCAGGCCGAAGAGATGATCTTCGGCTTTGTGCTGCTGAATGACTGGAGCGCGCGCGACATTCAGCAATGGGAATATGTTCCGCTCGGGCCGTTCCAGGGCAAGGCGTTTGCGACATCGATCAGTCCGTGGGTCGTGACGCGCGCGGCGCTCGAGCCGTTTCGACGCCACGGGCCTGAGCAAATTCCGCAGCCGTTGCCGTATTTGCAGCAGGCCCAACCGAACAATTACGACCTTGAACTCGAAGTCGGCCTGCGTGCGGCGACGATGAACAAGCCGCAACGTATCTGCCACACCAATTTCAAATACATGTACTGGTCGGCTGTGCAGCAGTTGGTGCACCACGCTTCTTCCGGCTGCGCGATGAATGTCGGCGATCTCCTGGGGAGCGGCACGATCTCCGGGCCTGAGAAAGACCAACGCGGCAGCCTGCTTGAGATTTCCTGGAACGGCACCGAACCGGCTGAGCTTGCAGACGGCATGACCAGAACGTTTCTTGAAGACGGGGACTTGCTCGTCATGCGCGGCTGGTGCCAGGGCGAAGGTTATCGTGTCGGCTTTGGCGAAGTGGAAGGAACGATCGTGCCGGCCTGAACCGTCATTCCGGAGCGACGCGCAGCATCGAACTATGGTGCGCAATTGCGCACCTGAGAATCTCGAGATTCCGGGTCTGGTCCTTCGGACCATCCCGGAATGACGAACCTCAAGCCCTAGCGCTGGTCGGGCGGAACGTTTTTGATCGCTTGCGAATGCGCCGCGACATCGTCGAGGGCATAGTTGAGATGCACGCGCTTGTCGGATGGCGGCTGCTTGGCGACCGATATGCCCGGCCGCCATTCCCGCGAGGGCCGGATCGGTCGCGGCGCAAATCCGCCTCCGCAATTCGGACATACGTTCGCGAGCTTGTTCTCGGCACAGTCCGCGCAGAACGTGCACTCATAGCTGCAAATGCGTGCATCCGTTGAATGCGGCGGCAGATCCCTGTCGCAATATTCGCAGTTCGGTCGAAGTTGCAGCGCCATGATCTGTATCCCCGCGAGGTAAGGGGCGATCATCGCAAATCGGGCGAAAATTTCGAAGGACGAATTTCCCTCG